>NZ_CP071057.1:1737500-2337500 GCF_017161425.1 Marinicauda algicola
AAAGTGACGGAGATTGCCCCCTCGCCAGGCGAACCCGACGAAAAGACCAATCGTCACTATGAGAAACGCTTTGGCATTCGACGTCTCCGGGATGGTCTAGGCCAGTGGCCAGTCCCATCCGCAAACACGCCGCCGCCTGCGTTTCTCTTTCCAAAACCAACAATGTCAAAGAGCCGCCTCGAGGGTCCGGACTTCCGCCCGATCTCTTGGCTGCCGCCAGGTTTCCAGTGAAACCGTTTGGCGTCGAGGAGGGCGGTATGTAGTGGGCCGCCGACCCCGTGTCAAATTCTTTTGCAGAAGATTTTCAGTGACTTGCAGGGCCGGATCGAAGGACTTTCGCTCTTCTTTCCGGCGCCTTGTCGAAGCCGCCGATGTCTTCCGCCTTGACGCGAGAGGCGCGGTATCTATTGAGCCCGCACTCCCATGTCAATCGCCCCAGTGCAGAAGTGTGTCAGCGAGTTTCAGGTCCGGATCGAGGATCAAAGATCGTCTCTCCGGCGCCCGTGAACGCCGCCGATGTCTTCCGCCTTGACGCGAGAGGCGCGGTATCTAGTTCCCCGCGATCCTCGTGTCAACCGGCTTTTTCGAGCGTTCGTCAGTGGCGTGTCTCGCGATACCGAAGGGCAAAAAGCTCTTCGCCGGCGCGAGGGGTACGCCGCTGATTTACTCCCGTCCTAGCCGGAGGAGGCTCAGCAGTATGGGCTGCTTCGAGCGATCCTTCAAGAGGAAACTCGCAGTCGCGAGCGTCTCTTTCAGGCCGTCCGGGGCAGTCCCGCCGCCGAGGTCGCGGTGTTTACGCCCCTGCCCGGCTAGGCACAAGACCCGATGACAGATTTTTCAGCCGGAGATGACGGCGAGATGACGTCATCGCCTGTCTTCACGCGGTGACTCCGACGCTGCGGAAGCGCGTCAGGCGCTCTCGATATACTGCTTGAGGCTCTCCGCCTCGCGCTCGGCCTCGGCGATCTTGCGCTTGACCACGTCGCCGATCGAGACGACGCCGACGAGCTGGCCGTCCTCCAGGATGAGGATGTGGCGCACGCGGCGATCGGTCATCAGCCCCATCAACTCGTCCACCGTGGCGTCGCGGCCGGCGGTGACGAGATCGCGGCTCATCACCCCGCTGACGGGCTCGGTCAGCACCGAGGCGCCGCCGCCGGCGATCTCGCGGGCGAGGTCGCGCTCGGAGAACACGCCCTGCGGCTTGCCGCCGTCCTCCATGATGACGACAGCGCCCACCTTGCGGTCGGTGAGCTCGCGCGCGGCATCGAGCAGAGTCATGGTCGGAGCGATGGTGAAGACCTCGCTGCCCTTTTCCGAAAGAATACGGCTCGCGTTCATGGCGGCCTCCTTTCCGGCTCATTTCGGGGTAACATCATGCCCGAGCCCCGGGTTTCCGGCAAATGCCGGCAAATCCGCAGCGGGGCCGATTGCGGAAGGGGACACCGCATGAGCTATCGAAGCCGGGTCGCGAAGGATCTCGACCGCTGGATCGCCGAGGGCCTCGTCGAGGCGAGGAATCGCGAGACCATCCTGCAGAATTTGTCACAGGGACGCCTCGCCTGGTCGGCTGCCGGAGCGGCGGCGATTCTCGGCGCGGTGCTGCTCGCCCTCGCCGCCATCAGCTTCGTCGCGGCCAACTGGGCCGGCATGAGCCGGGTCCTGCGCTTCGCCGTGGTGCTGGCCGCGTTGTGGGCTGCCTATGGCGGTGCCGCGCTTGCCTTCGCACGCCGCAACGAGGCGGTCGGCCACGCCCTCGCCCTGCTCGGGGCGGCCCTGTTCGGGGTCGGCATCGTGCTCACGGCCCAGACCTTCAACATGAGCGCGTTCCGCAATACCGGCGTGCTGATCTGGACGCTCGGCGCCCTCGTGACCGCGCTCGCCCTGCCCTCGCGCCCGGTCCTGATTCTCGCCGCCCTGCTCGGGTTCTCCTGGGTCTGGCTGGAGAGCTTCAACCCGTTCGCGCCCGACATCATCTGGAGCTATCTGCCCCTCTGGCTGGTCACGGCCCTTGCGGCCACGCGACTGAAATCGCTGGCGAGCTGGAATCTCATCTCTGCCGGGCTTCTGGTCTGGATCGGCTTCGTGATCTGGGAGGCCGGGCGCGGCGACACCCTGTCCGAGCTCGAGGAGATGGTGCTGTTCACCCTCGTCGCCGGCGCCATCGCCCTCGCCGCCTCCTTCGCGCGCGACCGGGAGATCACCGGCAGCGGGACGCTCACCCACTGGGCAGCGCTCGCCAGCGTGTTCACCGGCTGGGCGCTGCAATTCCCGATCGCCGATTTCGGCGACGCGCAGGACCGTTCCGAGATCTATGCCTGGATCGAGATCGACGAGCGCTGGGCGCGCCTGTTCGGCATCGAGGGCGGGGCCTTCCTGATACCGGGCGCGATCGCGGCCGGCGTGATTCTCGCCTTCGCGTTTCTGCGCCGTGCGCGCGGCGCGCTGGCGGGCGGAGCGGCCGGGGCGATCGCGGCCGCCGCCCTTCTCGCGCTGGCCCTGCCCTATCTGGTCCGCTGGGCCGGGCCGGAGATGATCCTCGTCCTGCGCTTCGCGCTGGGCGCGGCGATCTACGCCGTCAGCGTCGGCCTCATCCTTCAGGGCGCGCGCGAGGCGAGACGCTTCGTCGGCGGGCTCGGCATTCTCCTGTTCATCGCCCAGACCCTGCATGTCTATGGCAGCCTGTTCGGCGATCTCCTGGACACCGCGCTCTTCTTCCTCGTCGGCGGGCTGCTGCTTTTTGCGCTCTCGATCGGCCTCACCCGCGTGCAGAAGCGCCTCGCGGTGCGCAGCGGGGATGAAGGAGCCTCCGCATGACCCGCCCGGTCCGCCTCGTCCTCGTCGCCGCCCTGATGACCGCCTTCCTCGCCGGCCTCGTCGCGATGCATGCCCAGGCGCGGCGCACGGGCACCGAGATCGTGCTCGCCATGGAGCCGGTCGATCCGCGCGACATCCTGCTCGGCCATTATGTCGAGCTCGTCACGCCGCTCCACCGGCTCGACACCCGCGATTTCGACGCGACGGCGGAGGACTGGGAGCCCGGCGACACGATCTTCGTCAAGGTCGAGCCCGGCCCGGACGGGAGCTGGCAGCCGGCCGCCATCTACCGGTCAGAGGCCCATCCCGCCCTGACCGAGAGCGCGGCCGTGCTGGTTCGCGGCAAAGTGCACAGCGCCTACGAGGTGCCCGAGTTCACCGACCGGGAAGTCGTTCCCGAGGACGGCGGGCAGCCCTATACCGTGCCCGAGCGAGTCGAGGGCAGCGAGCACACGGTCCTGTCGGTGAGCTACAATATCGAGCGCTACTATGCCGGCCAGGAGACCGCGCTCGCGCTCGAGGCGATGCGCAACGACGACCGGCTGCGCCTGATCGTCTCGGTCGGCCCGGGCGGGAACGCCGTCATCAAGGGCCTCGAGATCGACGGCGCGGCGCAGTACGAATCGCTGTTCTGAAGGCGGATCCGGCAATGGACGAGACACTCACCCTCTATGGCGAGCGCGGCTGGGGCTCGGCGATCGTCGAGGCGCAGCTGGAATGGTATGGCCTGCCCTACCGTTTCGAGCCGGTCGGCGACCTGTTCCGCGACGCCGCGGCGCGACGCCGGCTTGAGGCGGTCAATCCGCTCGGCCAGGTGCCGGCGCTGCAGATCGGCACACGTGTGATGACCGAGAGCGCCGCGATCACCCTGCATCTCGCCGAGCGGGTGAACAGCGACGGCCTCGTTCCCGGGCCGGACACGCCGGAGCGGGCGGACTTCCTGCGCTGGCTCGTCTTCATCGTGGCCAACATCTATCCGACCTACACCTATGGCGACGATCCGGCGCGTTTCGTGGACCTCGAAGAGGCGCGCAAGCCCTTCCGTGCCCGCACCGACGCCTATGCCAAGCGGCTCTACACCGTGCTCGACAGCGCGGCGGGCTCGCCCTTCTTCCTGGGCAGGCGGATGAGCGCGATCGACATCTACATCGCCGTGATGACGCACTGGCGCCCGGGCCGCGCCTGGTTCGAGACCGAGACGGTCCGCCTCGCCGGCATCGCGCGGCGCATCGGCGAGGATGCTCGCCTCGGCCCGGTCATCGCGCGCAACTTTCCCGCCTAGCGGCCGCGCCGGAATCCCGTGACGAAAAGCGGGTAGAGCGCCGCACCGGCGAGCAGGCCGCCGATATGGCCGGCCCAGCTGATCGGCAGGCCGACGAAGGCGTCGAACACGCCCATCGCGATGTTGATCAGAAGCCAGGGCGCGGTGAAGCGCAGCATGCCCGCCTGCCCGCCCGTCGCCCAGCCGGCCGCGGCGATGAGGCCGGAAACGCCCGTGGACGCCCCGATCATCAGCCCGAAACCCTGCCCGGCGAGCAGAAGGTGGAAAGCGCCCCCGACGGCAGCACAGGTGAAGAAGAAGGCGAGGAATCCGAGCGCACCCCTCCCGGTCCGGCCGAACGGGCGCGCCGCCGCATTGCCCGCGGCCAGCAGGATGAAGAGGTTCATCAACAGGTGCATCCACCCGGCGTGGATGAAGACGTGCAGCACGAGCGAGGGGAGACCGGCGAGCGGCTGCTCGGGAAAGCCCATGGGCGGCCGCCCCGTCACCAGCGCGCCCAGCCAGTACTGAAGCTCGTGGAAGGCCGGCCAGACGAGGCCGAGGACATGGGCGAGCACGATCGCCGCCGCGAGGGCCACGACGGGCCCGGGCAGCTCGTTGAAGATCGGTGTGCGCGGGCGGCGGTAGCCGGTCTGCTGCTCGGGGCTTTCCATCTCTGCGGCGGGCGTCCTCTTCGCGCGGCGTGAGCGCCTAACATGGCGCGCCGGGCGCGCACGGCCAACGCCGGGCGTTCAGTTAACCTCCCGTTTGCTTCTGGCATACGCGTTGCAGCCTGTCCCGCGAAGCGTCTTCAAAGGAGACACGTCCATGCGGGGCCTTACCCTCCTCAGCCTCACCGCGATGCTCGCCCTGGCGGGTGCGCCGGCGCTCGCCCAGTCCTCCAGCGGGGCGGAGTTCTCCCGTCCCTACGGAACGGCGATCGGAAGCGAGACCCGTCCCTATGACGGCGCCCGCGGGCCGCAGGGCAACCGTGTGGTGATCAACGGCATCATCCAGACCGGCGTCGGCGTCTCCGCACAGGCGAGCGCCGTCGGTTCGGTCATGGGCAGCGTGACCGGCGGGGTCGGCGGCCAGGGCGGGCCCTTCGCCCAGTCGAACGCGACCGCGATCGGCAACCAGCTCAATGTCGTGGTCTCGGGCCGCTACAACACGGTCGTCGTCAACTCCACCCAGATCAACAACGGCGACGTCACGGCCGAGGCCGGCGCCGTGGCTGCGGGCGAAACCGATTCGGAGAGCGATCATGACTAGCCTCAAGCGCCTCCTCACCGCCGCGGCCGGGGCCCTGTCCGTCGCCGCCTGCGCGACCTCGAACCCCGGAGCGGACGGGCTCTACGCCACCCCGACCGGCAACGCGCCGGTGACCGCGAACCCGACGCCCTATTCCGAGGCGCTCGTCTGCATGGCGAACCATGCCCGCGCCCGCGGCTACGCCCCGCGCATCGCGGTGGGACGCATCGCCGACTATACCGGCCAGATCGCGCCGGAAGGCGGCATGCGCGTCACGCAAGGCGCCGCCCTCATGGCGATGAGCGCCTTCGCCAAGGCCGGCGCGCGCCTGGTGGAACGCTACGACACCTCGGTCGCCGAGCTGGAGCTGCGCTATGCCAACTCCCAGCTGCTCGGCGACGCGGCCGAAGCCCAGGGCCTGCGCCAGATCCACGCCGGCGCGATGCCGGCGTCAGACTATTACCTCGTCGGCGGCATCACCGAACTCAACGCCAATATCCGCTCCAACGGCCAGGACGTGTTCGCGGGCGACTCGGTGGATTCCGATCCGTCCGGCTTCTTCTCGCGCCGGCTGTTCGTGATGAATGTCGGCCTCGACCTGCGCCTGATCGATTCGCGCACGCTGGAAGTCGTCGACGTCATTTCCTACCAGAAGCAGATCCTCGGCCGGGAAGTCTCGGCGGGCGTGTTCGCCTTCTTCGGCGATGTCGTGCTCGACGCCTCGGCGGGGGGCAGTTCGCTGGAGCCGATCCAGCTCGCCGTCAGGAGCGTCATCGAGCGCGCCGTGCTGGAGATCAGCGCACAGCTGTACGGCGTCGCGCCGGAAGCCACCTGCGCCTTCGACGATCCGATCGGCGGCTCCACCAACGTCACCGGCGGCATCCAGACCGCCACGAACTACGCGCCCATGGAGGCACCCTATGTCCAGGCTCGCTCGAGCGTTGATCGCGGGCACGAGCGCCGCGACGCTGATATCCGCGCCCAGCTTCGCGGGACCTATCAGTAACGACCAGACGAACGACGCGCCCGAGACCGCGGCCGAGAGCGTCCAGGCGCTCGATTCGACCGAGGCGGCGACGGGCCTCGCCATCGCGCAGGCGAACTCGGCGACCGGCGTCGTGCTCGACTGGTCCCAGGTCACCAGCGGCCAGGTCTTCACCGGCGACGTGCGGGCCGAATCGATCATCGAGGCGGACAATGTCTGGGGCATCGCGACCGGCCACGCCAACGCGCAGGGCAATGCCCTGACGGTCTCGGCCGGTGCCGATCTCGATCTCGACGCCAGCCAGAGCGCGGGCACGGGCACGGTCAGCGCGCTGTCCGCCCTGCGCCTGGGCGAGTATGCCGGCCATGCCGTGATGACCGCCCAGGGCGCGGCCAACGCGATCGAGGTCGCCGGCAACGATGCCGACATGGATCTGCGCATCGAGCAGAGCTCGGGCACGGCGGTGCAGACGCGCGCGGTCATCGAAGCCGATAGCGCCGAGATCGAGACCAGCCTCGTCACGGCCTCCAGCGCGGGCAACAGCGTCAATGCAGGGGGCATCGAGACCGATACCGAAGTCGAGCTCGCCCAGTCGAACACCGGGGCGATCTCCGCCACGGCGGAAGCCGACATCGCCAATGCCGATTACGGCGTGACCGGTGCCAGCCAGGCCGCGGGCAATACCGCGACCGTGCGCAACGAGTGGGGCTATGCCCGCATCGAGGGCGAGCAGCTGAATTCCGGCGAGGTCGAGGCCATCACCCGCCTCGGCGTCGGCGCGTTCGAGAACGGCGCCGCCGTCGGCTCGGCCAATGCGGTGGGCAACTCGGTGCTGCTGTCCAATTTCGGGGCGGATGCCTACGCCGGCGTGGGCCAGGTCAATTCCGGCAACGTCTCCGGGCGCGTCGTGATGGAGGGCGGCTGGGGCCACTCGGCCTTCGCGACCAGCTCGGCCATCGGCAACGCCCAGTCGGCCTATATCTGCTCGGAATGCCCGGTGAGCCTGGATGCCAACATGAGCCAGACCAATTCGGGCAATGTCTATTCCGGGGTGAGCCAGACCTATGGCGGCTATGTCGGCGCCGTCACCGGCAGCGCCACGGCCGTCGGCAACGCGGCGACCTTCTCCAGCACCGAGCCGAACTGAGAGTCGTGAGAGGAATTTCCGAAATCGACTCCTACTACGACGACTATGACGTTCCTCCTCCCGCGCGGTCGTGAAGATGGCAGGCAGCGGGGAAGGCGAGCGGTTCGCGGACATCGGCGCAGTATAGGACCGCAGCCCAGGGGCGGGGATTATCGCCCCCTTCGGAAGACCCTGTCATCGACACCGTCCGGCCCGACCTGATCGGGCCCCCAGAGCGGCCGGGCGCCATCGTCCGATGCCGGCGCTCCACGATCCCTGGGTCCCGGCTTTCGCCGGGCAGACGAGGTCGAGAGAATGAGAAAGAAAAACCCCGGCGCGCCGGCGCCGGGGCTTTCCATTTCAGTCCGGAACGGCGCTTACGCCGCCTTCTTCTCGCTCCCGAAGCGGGCGTAGAAGGTCTCGCCCTTCTTCGCCATGTCACGCAGGAGCTGGGGCACCTCGAAGGGTTTGCCGTATTTGGCCTTCAGCTCGTCGGCGCGGGCGACGAAGTCGGCCGTGCCCACCGTGTCGATGAAGGACAATACGCCCCCGGTATAGGGTGCGAAGCCCCAGCCCAGGATCGAGCCGACATCGGCCTCGCGCGGATCGGACACGATGCCTTCTTCCATAGTGCGGGCCGCCTCGAGCGCCTGGGCGTAGAGGATGCGGTCCTTGATCTCGGCGACGGAGGGCTGCCGGTCCTCGGGCAGGACGCCGTCCCTGGCGAACTGGTCGAGCTCTTCCCAGAGATGCTTGCCCTCGTCGGTATAGACGTAGAAGCCCTTCTTGTTCTTCCGCCCGTAGCGGCCGAGCTCGTACATCTTCTCGATGACTTCCGCGTTCGGGGTGGTCTCGAACCTGTCGCCGAGATCCTTCTTGGTCTGCTGGAGCACCTTGTAGCCGAGATCGATGGCGACCTCGTCCTGCAGCGAGAGCGGACCGACCGGCATGCCGGCCATCTTCGCGCCGTTCTCGATGAGGGCCGGCAGGACGCCCTCGGTGAGCATGTACATGCCCTGCTCGATATAGCGCATGACGCAGCGATTGGCGTAGAAGCCGCGGGTATCGGCCACCACGATCGGGGTCTTCTTGATCTTCGCCACGAAGTCGATCGCCTTGGAGATGGCCTCGTCGCCTGTCTTCTCCCCGACGATGATCTCGACGAGGTTCATCTTCTCCACCGGCGAGAAGAAGTGGATGCCGATGAAGTTCTCCGGACGGTCCGACGCCCTGGCGAGCGAGGTGATCGGGATGGTGGACGTGTTGGAGCCGAAGATCGCGTCCTTGGGCAGGTGTTCCTCGGCGGCCCTGGTGATCTTGTGCTTCAGATCGGAGTCCTCGAACACCGCCTCGACAACCAGCTCGACGTCGGAGAGCTTCGAGTAATCGGTCGTGGCGGTGATCAGCGCGGCGAGCTTGTCGGCCTTCTCGGGGGAAATCTTGCCCCGCTTGACGCCCTTCTGGAAGAAGTCGACCGCGTGCTGCTTGCCCTTGTCGGCGCCTTCCTGGTCCTTGTCGATGAGGACGACCTCGATGCCGGCCTGGGCCGACACGGTGGCGACGCCCGCGCCCATGAAGCCCGCACCGATGACGGCGATCTTCCTGATGTCGGACTTCTCGGTCCCGGCCGGACGGCGCGCGCCCTTCTCCAGCGCCTGCTTGGACAGGAAGAGGGAGCGGATCATGTTCCGGCTCTCCGGACGCAGCAGCAGCTTGGTGAAATACCGGCTCTCGATCCTCAGCGCAGCATCCATCGGCACCTGCAGGCCCTCATAGACGCAGGACAGGATGTAGCGCTGGGCCGGATAGTTGCCGTAGGTCTCCTTCAGCAGCATCGGCGAGGCGCCGGCGAAGACCTGCATGCCGGCGGGGTGATAGGGCCCGCCGCCGGGGATCTTGAACTTGTCCTGGTCCCAGGGCTGCCTGGCGCCCATCGGGTCGGCCTTCACCAGTTCCTTGGCCTTGGCCACGATCTGATCGAGCGGGGCGATCTCGTGGACGACGCCCTGGGCCTTGGCGCTCTCGGCATCGAACTGCTTGCCCTGCAGCATGATCGGCGCGGCATTCATCACGCCGACGAGGCGCGGCAGGCGCTGCGTGCCGCCACCGCCCGGCAGGACGCCGACGAGGCTTTCCGGCAGGCCGAGCTTGGCACCGGTATCGCTCGCCATGACGCGGTAATGGCAGGCGAGCGTGACCTCGAACCCGCCGCCGAGCGCCAGGCCGTTGATGGCCGCCGCGATCGGCTTGCCGCAGGTTTCCAGCTCGCGGAGCTTCCGGTTGAGCCGGAAGGCGATCTCGAACAGGGCCTGCTTGGCCTCCTCTTCCGACTTGCCTCCCAGGTCGGCCATGCCGCCGCCGAGCTCGGTGAGATCGGCGCCCGCGCAGAAGGCCTTCTTGCCGGACGTGATCACCGCGCCCTTGATGGCGTCGTCGGAGGCGATTTTCTCGACGATCTGGCCGAGCTCTTCCATCACCTTGTTCGACAGAACGTTCATCGAGACGTTCGGGGAATCGAAGGTGATGAGCGCGATGCCGTCGGCATCGGTTTCGAATTTGAAGTGCGTGTAGGTCATGTCTTGTCTCCTCACCTGTCATCCCGGCCGGAGCGGAGCGGAGAGCCGGGATCTCGCGTCGGAGCCGTGAGGGCTCGATCGTCGACGAAGCGAGATCCCGGATGGCGCTTCGCGCTTGCGGGATGACAGCGTTTCCCTTCTAGAGCCGTTCGATGATCGTCGCGGTGCCCATGCCGCCGCCGACGCAGAGCGTGGCCAGGCCCGTGCCCTTGCCGGTGCGTTCCAGCTCGTCGAGCAGGGTCCCAAGGATCATCGCCCCGGTCGCGCCGAGCGGATGGCCCATCGCGATCGCGCCGCCATTGACGTTGGTCTTGGAGTGATCGACGCCGAGATCTTCCATGAAGCGCAGGACGACGGCCGCGAAGGCCTCGTTCATCTCGTAGAGATCGATGTCATCGGGGCTCATGCCGGCCTTGGCGAGCGCCTTCCTGGCCGACGGGGCCGGGCCGGTCAGCATGATGGTGGGCTCCGACCCGATCGAGGCCATGGCGCGGATGCGCGCGCGCGGCTTCAGGCCCAGCTTCTCGCCCATCTCCCTGGACCCGACGAGGATCGCCGCGGCACCGTCCACGATGCCCGACGAGTTGCCGGCGTGGTGGACGAACTCGATGCGTTCCACCTCGGGGTATTTCTGGATCGCCACCTTGTCGAGGCCGACGAAGGCCGCGAGGTCCTTGAAGCTGGGCTTGAGGCTGCCCAGCGACTGCATGTCGGTCTCCGGGCGCATGTGCTCGTCATGGTCGAGCTGCACGAGGCCCAGCTGGTTCTTCACCGGGACGATCGATTTCCTGAACCGGCCCTCGTCCCAGGCCTTCTTGGCGCGCCTCTGGGACTCCATCGCGTAGGCGTCCACGTCGGCGCGGCTGTAGCCGTACTTGCTGGCGATGAGATCGGCGGAGATGCCCTGCGGCACGAAGTAGTGGTCGAAGGCCATTTCCGGGTCGACGACCATGGCGCCGCCATCGCTGCCCATCGGCACGCGGCTCATGGCTTCCACCCCGCCCCCGATCGCCATGTCGGCCTCGCCGGACATCACTTTCGCCGCCGCGAGGTTGGTCGCTTCCAGGCCCGAGGCGCAGAACCGGTTGACCTGGAAACCGGACGCGGTCTCGGCATAGCCGGCATTCAGCGCCGCGGCGCGGGCGATGTTGGCGCCCTGCTCGCCCACCGGCGACACGCAGCCCAGGATCACGTCGTCGACGACGCTCGTGTCCAGATCGTTGCGGTCGCGGATGGCCTGGAGCTGCTGGGTGGCGAGCTGCAGCGCGGTGATCTCGTGCAGGCTGCCATTCTTCTTGCCCTTGCCGCGCGGGGTGCGCACGGAATCGTAGATGTATGCGTCGGTCATGAGGGGATCCTCCCTTTGGAATTCTCTTAGAGCGTCCTGGAAATCAGCAGCTTCATGATCTCGTTGGTGCCGCCGTAGATGCGCTGGACGCGGGCGTCGCGCCACATGCGGGCGATCGGGTATTCGTTCATGAAGCCGTAGCCGCCGTGCAGCTGCACGCACTCGTCGACGAGCTCGCACTGGATGTCGGTGACCCAGTATTTCGCCATCGAGGCGGTCGCCGCGTCGAGCTGGCCCTTGATCAGCAGGTCCGAGCAGTACTGGCAGAACACCTCGGCGATCGTCGCCTTGGTCTTCAGCTCGGCCAGCTTGAACTGCGTGTTCTGGAAGGCGATGACAGGCTTGCCGAAGGCCTGGCGCTCCTTGACGTACTCGATCGTCTCGGCCAGCGCCCGCTTCATCATGCCCACGCCCTGCACCGCGATCTGCAGGCGCTCCTGGGGCAGCTGCTCCATCAGCTGGATGAAGCCCTTGCCCTCTTCAGGGCCCAGAAGCGCGTCGGCGGGCACCCACATGTCCTCGAAGAACAGCTCGGCGGTGTCCTGGGCCTTGAGGCCTACCTTGTCGAGATTGCGGCCGCGGCGGAAGCCCTCGACCTTGTCGGTCTCGACCAGGAAGAGCGAGGTGCCCTTCGCGCCGGCCTTCGGGTCGGTCTTGGCCACGACGATGATGAGATTGGCCGTGCCGCCATTGGTGATGAAGGTCTTCGAGCCGTTGATGCGATAGCCGTTGCCGTCCTTGACGGCGGTCGTCTTCACGCCCTGCAGGTCGCTGCCCGCGCCCGGTTCGGTCATGGCGATCGCGCCGACATATTCACCCGAGATCATCTTCGGGATGATGCGCTGCTTCTGCTCCTCCGAGCCGTAATGCCAGACATAGGGCCCGACGATGGAGTTGTGCAGGCTGGCGCCCCAGCCATCGACGCCCAGCTCGGACACGGCCATGTGGAACACGTAGTCGTGACGCCAGTCGCCGCCCGCGCCGCCGTATTCCTCCGGCGCGGCGGGGCAGAGCAGGCCGGCCTCCCCGCCCTTGGTCCAGATCTCGCGATCGACCTTGCCTTCCTTCTCCCAGCGATCGCCGTGGGGCAGGCATTCCTTGGTCAGGAAGCCGCGCACGGCGTGGTCGAACATGTTGACGTCCTCCTGGTCGAGCCAGTCGGGCTTGGCGGTCTGAAGGACCTGCTGCGCGTTCATCTCAAGTCTCCTCCGGTCGTCTTTCTGGATCCTCCCTCGTCCTCCTGAGGCTCGCCCATGGCTCGCACCTCAGGATGAGGGAGGGCGTCGTGGCTAGGCCCTCATGCCGAGGCACCGCGAAGGAGCCTCGAAGCACGAGGGCCGGATCATCAGAACGCCTCGGCCGCGAGTGCCATGAGCGGCTCGGCGCCGGACTCGATGCGGGCGAGATGGGCATCGGCCTGGGGCACCCAGCGCGCCAGGAAATAGCGCCCGATCTTCAGCTTGGCGTCGTAGATCGGATCGGCGGCGTCCTGGCCGAGCTTCTGAACCGAGACCTTGGCCATCTTCGCCCACATGTAGGCAAAGCAGGTCAGGCCGAAGAGATGCAGGTACTCGGTCGAGGCCGCGCCGGCGTTGTCGAAGTTCTCCAGGCCCTTCTCCACGAGCCAGTTGGTGGCCTTCTGCAGCTTGGCCTTGGTCTCGGCGAGGCCCTTGACGAAGGGCTCCAGCTCGCCCCCGCCCTGGTTCTCGGCCACGAAGGCGTCGAGTTCGGCGAAGAAGGTGTTGATCGGGCGCATGCCCTTCATGGCGAGCTTGCGGCCCACGAGATCGAGCGCCTGGATGCCGTTCGTGCCCTCGTAGATGAGGGTGATGCGCGCATCGCGCAGCAGCTGCTCGATGCCCCATTCGCGGGTGAAGCCGGAGCCGCCGTGGACCTGCAGCCCGTTCGACACGCTCTCATAGCCCTTGTCGGTGAGGTAGGCCTTCACGATCGGGGTGAGCAGGGCCATGTAGTCCGAGGCCCGCTCGCGCACCGCCTCGTCGGGGTGCTTCTCCTCCAGATCGCCCTGCAGCGCGGTCCAGAAGGTGAGCGCGCGCGCCCCTTCCACGAAGCATTTCTGGTCGAGCAGCATGCGGCGCACGTCGGGGTGGACGATGATCGGATCGGCGGGCCCGTCCGGGTTCTTCGGCCCCGTCAGCGAACGGCCCTGCAGGCGGTCCTTGGCGAAGTCGAGCGAGTACTGGTAGGCGGTCTCGGCGAGCGCCAGGCCCTGCATGCCGACGCCGAGGCGGGCCTGGTTCATCATGATGAACATGATCTTCAGGCCCTTGTTCTCTTCCCCGACGAGCCAGCCCTTCGCCCCGTCATAGTTCATGACGCAGGTCGCGTTGCCGTGAATGCCCATCTTCTCTTCCAGGCCGCCGCACTTCACGGCGTTGCGCTCGCCGGGATTTCCGGCCTCGTCGGGCAGGAACTTGGGGACCACGAAGAGGGAGATGCCCTTCACGCCCTCCGGCGCGCCCTCGATGCGGGCGAGCACGAGGTGGACGATGTTCCGGCTCATCGGATGCTCGCCGGCGCTGATCCAGATCTTCTGGCCGGTGATGGCGTAGGAGCCGTCGCCATTGGGAACCGCCTTGGTGCGCAGCATGCCGAGATCGGTGCCGCAATGGGGCTCGGTCAGGTTCATCGTGCCCGACCATTCGCCCGAGATCATCCTCGGCAGGTAGAGCTCCTTCTGCTCCTGGCTGCCGCCGACCGCGAGCGCGTGCACCGCCCCGGAGGTCAGGCCCGGATACATGCCGAAGGCCATGTTGGTGGAGGTCACCATCTCGCTCATGGCGATGCCGAGATAGTGCGGCAGGCCCTGCCCGCCGAACTCGGGATCGGCCGAGATCGCCGTCCAGCCGCCTTCGGTGAACTGGGTGTAGGCCTCGGCGAAGCCCTCGGGCACGACGACCTCGCCGTCCTGGCGAAGCTTGCAGCCCTGCTCGTCGCCTTTCCGGTTCAGGGGGTGGAGCACGTTCTCGCAGAACTTGCCGCCCTCCTCCAGGATGGCGTCGACGATGTCGGGCGTGGCCTCGGAGAAGCCTTCGATATCGTTGTATTGCTGGACGTTCAGAAGCTCGTTCAGGACGAAGCGGTGGTCGCGAAGCGGGGCGCGGTAGGTCGGCATTGTGTATCTCCGGCGGTCTTGTCGTCGATGAGCCGCAAGGCTCGGCTTCGGTGAATCTTACTCGGGCGCGGCCCCTGTCCAGGGGGTGAGGCGCGCGGCGGCGAGGAGCTCGAAGGCCCGCGCGCGCCGCTTGATGTCCTCGGGCGGCTCGCGGTTGGCGAGGCGGTCCTCCATCCAGGCGCAGCCGGCTTCCAGCTCGGCGATGGAGTCCTCGATATCCTCGCGCTGACGCTTCAGGTCGGCGATGCGCACCCGGAACCGGGCGAGCGAGTTCTCCAGATGGGCCGTGCCGCGCTGGTCGAGCTGTTCGAGATCGAGCATCTCCTTGATCTCGTCGAGCGTGAAGCCGACCCGCTTGCCCCTGAGGATGAGCGCCAGGCGCGCCCGGTCGGCGGCCGTGTAGAGCCGCGTCGCGCCGCGCCGCGTCGGGGTCAGCAGGCCCTTCTGCTCATAGTAGCGCAGCGTGCGCGCCGTGACGTCGAACGTCTCGGCGAGATCGCGGATCGTGAAGAGCGCGTCGGGTCCGGCGGGCTTGATCATGGCGGGCACGGTGCGCGAAGTTGACGTTCACGTCAACGTCAATCTTGCCGCAGGGGTTAACGTCCGGGAAGCGCGGCCGAATTCGGCGCCCCTCGCCTTTGCCTGCAGGAAAAGCGCCCGCCGGCCACCGAATTCCCCTTGCCAGCGCCGGCCCGCTCGCGCACAGTCCCGGCTCCGGAACAAAGGGAGAATATTGCCATGATCGGCTATGTCACGCTCGGCACCAACGATCTCAAGCGCGCCGCGGCCTTCTACGACCAGATCGCCGCCCTCCTCGACACCCCGCGCATGATGGAGTTCGACGGCTTCATCGCCTGGGGCAGGCCCGGCGGCGGGGCCGGCATCGGCCTGACCAGACCCTATGACGGCCAGCCGGCCACGGTGGGCAATGGCGTGATGGTTGCCCTCGCCGCGCGCGACAAGGCCCATGTCGACGAGATCTACCGCACCGCCCTTGCAAACGGCGGCACCGACGAGGGCGCCCCCGGCCCGCGCGGCGACAGCGGCTTCTACGCCGCCTATTTCCGCGATCCGGACGGCAACAAGCTCAATGCCTTCTTCATGTCGTTCCCGTCGTCTCCCGAAGGCGGCGAAGGATGAGGAACGTAGTGGAGGTGGATCGCGATCTCCTGTTCGCCGATCACGATCTCCTCCACGATGGTCTCTATGACCGACCGCTTCTGCTCGTAGGAGAGGTCATCCCAGCGGCTGTAGAGGTCCTGGGCGCTCTGGATCACGTCCTCGCTTGAGGCCCCCGTGACCTCCAGAGCGGCGATCTCTCCCTCGAGCGAAGCAATGCCCACATTTATATCGCGGAGTCTGGCTTCGGCGGCTTTATCGAGTTCGCCGAAGCGCTCCATCGATATGAGATCGTCGAGATAGCTTCGGAGCACCTTCTCGCGATCCGTCGTGATCGCATCGCGCTCGCGCTCCAGAACGCTGATCTGCGCTTCCTTCTTTTGAATGTCGCTCGACGTGCTGCGCAGATATGCCGCCACGTCCTCGGGTGAGAAGAAGAATGCCTTCAGCTGATCGCGGAAGATCGCTTCAAGGTCATCCTGAGGGATTTTGCGCCGGCACTGCCGGCAGACGAATTTCGGGTTCTCATTGAGAACGTACATCGTCTGCCCGTCCGCCTCGCACTTGACCTTACCGGCGAAGAGGTAGCGACCGCGCGGACCGGGCTTCCTCCCCTTCGCCTGCTCGTCGAGGATCGCATTGCAGCGCTCCCATAGCTCGACGGAGACGATCGGCTCGCACGTGTGCCACTGCCACTCCTCCTCGGGTTTGAGCGACACCGACCCGCCTCGCGTCTCAGCGGTCGAATAGTTCGACCGACGGAGTCCCTTCGCGGAGGGATCGCGAAGCAGATATTGAATGCCCTGCTGGGTAAATTGCTTGCCGGTCGAGGTCTTGAAGCCCCGCTCATTGAGAATGCGCGCCACGGTGCCTTTGCGCTTGTGCTCGGCGAAGAGTTCGTAGATGAGCGCGCGCACCGGCGCCTGATCCGGATCGAGGACCACTTCTCCATCCTTCCACATGTACCCAAAGGGTGCGTTGCCCGCGATCTGCTTGCCGAGCTTTGCGCGCGTGATAACCGAGGCACGAATGCGATCGGCGATCTCCTCCCGTTCCCACTGCGCCATCGCGGCGATCATCGTGTAGAAGAGCCGGCCGGCCGGCGTCGACGTGTCAATGTTCTCCTGAAGCGAAATCAGGTCCGCGCCGCACTGGCGGAAGATCTCTGAGAATTCCAGAAGCTCCCGCGTATTGCGCGCGAGACGTGCGAGCTTGGAGAACATGAGGCCGGTGATCCGGCCGCTCTTGATGTCCCCGAGCATCCGCTTGGTCTCCGGATGGTCCATGACCGCTTTGCCCGAGACCCCAGAGAGGTCGTAGACCTCGACGATGTGCCACTGGCGGAACTCTGCATATTGCTCGGCACGCGCCCGGTGCGTCGCGGGGCTCTGGCCCCGCGCCTGGTCCTCAGTGGACACCCGAATCCATACGCCTACCGGCCGCGATTTCGCGCCTTTCATGACCGCCTCCCGCGCAATCTGATTTCAATACCACAATTTGAGCGGGACGCGGATCAGAACCGAGCCGGAGCGCCTACCGGATCGCAAATGGCGCCGTGTGCGCTTCCACGAGCCGGGTGTTTTCCGTATCGTCCAAATAGGAGACCGCGTACTCGCCCCGCGCAAAGTCCGTCAGCCGGTCGACGATGGCTTGCCCTGCGACCGCCTCGACCTCGCCCTCCCCGACCATGCTCCGCCCCATCCGAAGCGAAGCGATGAGCGTGGTATTCCAAAGCTCGGCATCGACGCTCCGATCATAGAGATAGACTTGGTAGGCGTAGGTGAGTTGATTGCGCAGCGACATGAAGCTCGACTCGAAGCCTTCATCGGCCTCAGAGATCGCGATGATGATATCGGCATCGAGACGCGACGAGGCGTCCCGGAACGCCTGAAGGCGCTCAACCTGAGTGAGGTTATCGACGTCGGTTGGAATGTTGGCCGAGCGAAGCTCTTGCGCTGTCGACGCCGGCGCGAGCACGCGTTCAAATCCAAACTGGGCCTGAGAACGCTCCGCGGCGACGACCAGCGCCCGATTGGACGTTGGCCAGTATGCCACCGTCGAAGCAGCGTCGAGTTCGCCCTCCATCGCATGAGCGACCGTGTCCTGCTCGAACGCGACTTCGACCTCCGTCCCGCTCGTGGTTTGATAGAATTTATAGCTGAGGAACGCTGTCAGAACCCCAGGAGCGAGCGCCAACACTGGAAGCGCCGCGACGCAGCCTCCCAGCGCAACGCTCCCGATCCCCAGATAAACCGCTAATGCACTGGCTCGCATAAGATTATGTCGCATGGTCTGTCCCCGGCAGTTGAACACTTTACTGGATAGTGTTCAGCGCTCAGGCGGCATCACGCTCCCAGAGACGCGCCGCTAAGGCGCGCTCCTCCTCGCCGATCGCATCGGCATAGATGGCGGTCATTTCGATGTTCGCGTGGCCAAGCCAACGCTGCACGATATTGAGCGGCACGCCGCGTTGCGTAGCGGCGACTCCGAAGCCGTGACGCAGGCCTTTAGGGGAAGCGTGCCGACCGACGATCTCGGCCTCAACCATCGTCTCCTTAATCCGCGTCCAAGCGGTAGTGCGAGACCAGGGCCAGAGCCTTCGATGTAGTCTGGCTGACGCCGCGCAGTCCAGGCTCGCGAGCCTGGCAAGAAATCCCTCCGGCACCGGCACTCCGCGATAGTGATCCTCTCGACGCTTCTTCAACGACCGGAACACGATCGCCTGATCGGCCCAGTCTATCTGCGCGCCTGTCAATTCGAGCGCCTCGCTGATCCTGCAGCCGGTATAGCCGAGAAGCGCACAGAATGCGCCCACATCACCACCACGTCTTTCTGCAGCAGCCAAAAACCGTGATCGCTCAGCGGGAGTGAGATATTTTCGATAACCAAATTTATCGCGAAGCATATGCCTTGGCCAAACCGATGGACGAATCTCGAAAGGAAATCCTTGACGCCAACGGCTCGGCAATGAACACTATCCAGTATATCGTACAAACACAAAAAGATCATGATGACCGCGAGCGGACTTGATCCCGATTTTTACTCGATAATTGTCGGGCGGCCAAACACGCCGGTGTCCCTTCCAATCTCGATTAATGACGAAAATCAAGACCAAAACATCAACGATCTCGCAGAATCTCTGCGCTCCAGCGATTTATGGCTCCACCTAGGTGCTGGTGTATCGATCGCGTCCGGGGCACCGAGTTGGGAAAATCTTTTCGCGCGAACAGTCTCCACTACGATTGAGCAGAAATACCCGGAATCTAGAATTTCGTCGGCGCTACCTGGCCCCCTAGAGAGAAACTTACGAATTATCGAGCTGTTTGATCGAAACCGTATACTCTTTTTGCACCAATTACGACTAAATTTATATCAGAAAATGAATATGAAATCGCGCAATGCCTCTCCTGACTTTATTGAAATTTTTCTTAATATCGATAGCAAAATTCGGTGCCACAATATTGTGACATATAATTATGATGACCTAGTGGAAAGACGCATTAAGCGCGCACAAGGCCGCTTAATAAAATCGAGATCAATATTCTCTCAACGATCATACGATAAATTTCAAACCTTCGAGGGATTAAAAATATATCATCCACATGGATACATTTCACGGTCCATGCCAATAGATATGATTGTTGACCAAAAAATTGCATTTTCTGAGCGTGAATACAATAATATTTATCGCTCTAACATTAATTGGAGAAATTTTATTCACACGTCGAACGCAGCAGCCGATGACCGACCGATATGCAGATTATTTTTCGGATTCTCGTTCTCCGATACAAACGTTCGAGCGCTGTTAGAAATAGATCAATCGGAAGGGTCTCAAAAGTCGAAGTTGTTTGCATTAATGAAGGCGAAGCCGCATGAAATTACCAGAGGGAAACTGACTTACAAGAACAGCCTCGTCCACATAGACCTTTTATCTCTAGGAGTCAGACCAATCTGGTGGGCACTTCCTGGTCACTTAAAAAATATCGCTAAGAAAATCGGAGCGCTCTAATTTTGCTTAAGTATCTTTATGCCGCGCGCCTGATCGTAATAAATTTGATAAATGGCCATTAACGCGTCCTCGCTCATTAGTCTATAGCGAAGATCGTAAATAAAGGAGGCCAGTGCTATGGCAGTTGGCATTAAACGTCCGACTGGCTCTTCTCTCACAACCTCCGCCCTTATAGTTGAAAGGGAGTAGTGAATGGCAAACGCTTCATTTATAAGCAAAGAACTATCTTTAGCGTTAAAAGTCTCCTTAAAATTATTACTGGATAGCGGGCGATGAGCAAAATATAAAGGCTTAAACCTCACAATCCACTTCGTAAAATAAGCTGAACGTTTAACACAATTAGATTTTTTACTTGGATTCTTTAAGTGAAAAACTTTATATCTCCATATATCGTCGAGCGTACTATGAACGACATTCAACATAATCAGAGGGTCGAAAGTCAAATTCGAGTCATGCCTTTTATTATAGGCTTTCGCAAATTCGTTACATTGATCACTTATAAATTCAAAGCGCGAAATTATATCCGCTTCTGAGAAGCGGGGAGGAGTTTGCTCAACAGTAATTTCGTCAGATGCCATGACAAAAATGTCGCCTGCAGAATATACAGGCGACCCTAAGTTATTTCTTGGACAAGCTATCTACGGCTTCGTCGAACACATCGAGAAACTCGCCACGTTGGAGTTCGAAGCTTTCACGTTCGTGATTGGGCTCCCAATCGAAAGCGTCATTTTCGCGCCCAGCTTCAAGAATCTTTCTAGGCGTAGAGTTCCCCTTATAAAGGAATTCAGCGATATCGTGCATGTTTCGACGAAACTCCTCGCGAGATATATCGCTCATTCGCACCTCCTAAACTGCTCCGTATGCAGTATAATACACTCGCCTCGGTTGCACAAATGCGGCCAAGGGTTGCTAGCGTTCATTTGTCTGCGGCTCCCCTACGATGCCGATTCGGCATAGTCAAGGAGCCGAGATGTCAAGCCTTAGACGCCTTGAGAATCACTCTTTCTAAATTTTATCAAGAATTAGATAATGCTACTAGGCCCACCTACCATATCTTGCGGATATCCGCGCTAAAGTAAGCTGCGGACTTCAGTCGCGCCATCGAAAGTGGCGTCAGCAGCGGCCAGCATCGGGGCCAAAAAAATTTAAGTCGCATCTTGTGGTTCTAAGTTTTTGGAGGGGGTTTCGTGATCGCACGCATGAGTTCGGACTTTAGATCGTTTAAGCCAACAGCTGTCGGTGCGCCGGAGTGTATTGTCACTTTCCATCCCCGAACCGATCTCTCGGGTGACCGGCCCATTGGCAATCTTTGATCTAGTGCGTCTTCGATTTGGTTTGCCAATATCACCGATAGCTTTTGGCCAGCGCAAGAGCCTAGCTTGCTCGTCAGGTGCTCCTTGAACGAATTCCAACGCGCTTCATCAGAGACTATAACGAGTACCTCGTGAAAGCCTGCCTTGAACGCCTTCTCTATATTAGCTTTCTCGTGGGCGGTGTTGGTGGATACAGAAATCTCCACCGCGATCCTGCGGGTGCCGCCCTCAAGCGCGACATCTACAACGCCTTCTCCCCCAAGAATGCGGTGCTCGACCGTCGCCTTATAGCCCCGCTCTTGCGCAAGCTTGCGCACGAACTCCTGTAGCTGCTTGTGCCGCCTTCCCCCTACCCCGGCAACATAGGCGTCGATCTCCTGATGACGCTGAGCCGGAGCGGCCAAAGAAACGGTGCTGGCTCCGCTTATCGGCCGAGGGTCAGGAACATCGGCCCGGTGGCCTCTGGTATACGCAGACCTTTCAGGGTGCCGCTCAGGAGGCGCTTCATCTGACGGAGCCCTTCCTCGTCCAGAGCGGGCGGATGTGGCGACGAACCGGTCCACCTCGTCGAGCGTGGCGGAATAGAGGTTCCGGTTTTTCTCGATAAGCGTTTGGTAGGCGCCATCGCCGATCGTCGGCATCACGTTGACCTGGCCCAGCTCGACATTCACGCGAAGCGCGCGGGAGGTTCGATTGCGGATCGAAGCGGCAATCTCACTTCGGCCGCGGCGCTTCCGCATCCCGCTGATAAATTCAGCAGTCGTGTTCATGTCGTCGGCAAGAGCACGCGCATCCTTTGCGGACACCCCGCCAGCAAATTTCAATGCCGTGGATGCCATCACCGTCGCTCGTAAACGCGCCGGCATCTGATCGAGGTTCTGGCAGGCGATGTGGAGCCCGACGCGGTATTTGCGCGCCTGGTTGAACAGGTGCTCGAACGTCTCGTCGAAATACTCGTGCGCCTCGTCGACGTAGACGAAGGTCGGCCGACGCTTGTCCTCGGGGATCGTCGCGCGCTCAAGCGCGGCCTGGGCGATCTTTGCGATGAAAAAGCGGCCAAAGATCGAGCAGCCCTCAGCTTTGAGAAGATCCTTGGCGGTGTTGATGAGAACGATCTTGCCCTCGTTCATCGCCTTGAAGAGATCGAGGCGGTTTTCAGGATGAGAAAACATCCGCTCGAAAACCGGATTGGCGAGCACGCCCCAGAGGCGCCGCAGAATTTGCTTCTTCGTCGCGGCAAAGCTGGGTGAGAAGAATTCGGTCTCGAAGAAGTGCTTCGCCGAGCCCTCAAGCTGATCCATATACGGTCGAAAGGGCTTCCCGTCCTCCATCAGCTGGCGCAGCGTTTGGATCGTCGCATCGGGAATGATCGCCATGAGACGTGCGAGGTAGCGGAAGACGACGCCTTGCTTCTGCGTCAGCTCGGCGCCCAGGAGCGCGGAAAAGAAATACTCATAAAGATCGATCACGGAGTTGAGGACCCGCTCTCGATCAGCCCGGCTGTATCCCTCAAGACGCGCGTGATCGAAGGCGAAGAGATTGAGCGCGATCGGATACTCGACATCGACCGGATCGACGATGATCAGCCGATCCGCGAGGGAGCCCGCCCCATTCGGATCAAAGAGCGCAAGCCGGGAGAGCGTGTAGATCAAGTCGCCCTGGCTATCGATGACGATCACGCCCGGCGGCGTATCGCTATCGTTTGTCAGGTCGTGGTGGATAAGCTTGAGGAGGAGCTGGCTCTTGCCCAACTCAACGATGCGCTTCGGCAATCTGGCACAGGTGGCCGAATCTTCATGACGGGTGGTGTTGAGGCGCTCGGCCTCGCATTCATCAATCAGGCGATCGTTAAGATGCGCCAGTTTGATCGCTTCACCGAGGATAACGATCCTCATGGCGAGCACGACTTCGGGAGCTTCGAGCTTGAAGGCGAGCGGCTCTTCTGGAAGATCGACTACTATGACACGACGCTGGAAAAAGCGTCACCTGACCCGGCAAATCCGTCCCTTACGACACGGGTGCTGACCCTCATGCTCGCAAGCGAGTACTGATCTTTCTCGGCGGCTTCGGAAGCGAAGCCGCCTTTCCTTTTTGAGCGTTAGATTGGCTCGTCTCGTTGGTTAACAATGACTCGCCTAGATAGTATTTTCTGGATATCGTCTCGCGTCTTGAACTCAGGCTGGGGAGGCCAGAATGAAGCTGAAAATCCGCCGGAGCCAGAAATCCGGCATGATGGGCAATACGACATTCACGCTCGATATGATGGCAGAGCTGACCGCCGATGAGATGGCGCTCGTCGAGAAGTACAAGCTCAAAAACCAGATCGTCTATTCCAGCGAACGCGCGAACGAGAACGCCGCCCGAGCCCAAGGTGGCAGTGTCGGCGGTCTCGCGGCGCTGGCGATGGATCGGATGACCAAGCGTATGTTCTCGATTGGCGACCTCATTCTCGGCCAGCATATCGAGAGCAAGGAACTCGACGAGATATTGGCCGTCGAACACCAGATCACCACGGCGTGCCATAACCTGCGCGATTATCTCGACGCGGCGGCCTCGTTTGACGGGTCGGAGCGCATCCTCGAGATCGCCAGCTAGCCTCAATGGCAGACGGCTCGCTCTTCGATGAGCTGGCGCGGGCCTGGCGGGAAGGATGGAAGCGGGGCGCGCCGGTCAATCTCGGCCCGCGCGTCGGTCGCGGCGTGTATTCCAACTGGTGCCTATCCGAGCGCCAGCGCGAGATCACCGAACTTCGCATGCTCTCCTGCGAGGTCTATCGCCAATTCAAAGCCTCACCGTTCGCAAGCGAGGACGGCTTCAATCGGACGCTGATCAACCTGTTCCACGACATCTTCGAACGGGCCGAGCTGGAGGCGTCAGATGCACTGATCGATGCGCTCCTCTCGCCGGTCTATGATCTTGTGCGGGACGAGTTCTTCTCACTGCCCAGGGGCGATATGCATCGCATATCGCGGCTCTCGATGGAGCGCCGGGTCGAGCTTCGCCGGGAACTCCTTCGCAAGCAGCGCTTCCTTTCAGACTATGGGCGGCCGTTCGATCTCGGCATGAATGCGCTGGCCCAGCTCATCGGCGCCTATCTCGCCGCCGTGCCGGACTGGCCGGCGTCCGGTGAAAGCCACGACCTCTCATTCGAAACCCGGCTCATCGATCTCATGGAAAACCCGGTGCTTCTTATCGAGGCGACGCTCGGCGTATTCACCGACGACCGGATCGAGGAGCAGGAACTGTTCAAGGGCCTGCGAGGCTCGCTGGAGTGGAATTGGCTCACGGCCTCCGGAATCGAGCCGATCAACCGGAGCAGCTCAAAAGCGTTCGTATTGCCGAGTGCCTACAAGAGCCGTGATCCGGACGAGCTGATCGATGCCTATCTCGCGCGTACGCCCTTCGAAGATATCTTTCGCGCGCCGCTTCCGCTTGCTGTGCCTGATAGCGTGCGCTTCGAACACACGCTCATCGTTGGCGGCTCCGGACACGGAAATGCGCGCTGCCCGTTCGCCTGTGTCCATGGTTTCCTCCGTAGCGCGGCGCCGACATCGCCAACCGATGCCGGCGGACGCCACGGAACAGGGTCTTTTCAGGACCGGTCCGGCGGGCGTTCCCCTCCCTGCCATCTGGCGATACGCACGGCGCGCTCGACCTCCCCAGGCGTCACCGTGACAGCGCTGAAGGGCACAGACGGCGCGCCATCGATCATGAGGCGCAGACGGATATGAAAGTTGGGCAGGTTGATGAGATCGAGCCGCTCAAATTTCGGTTCAAACTCGCCCGCGAGATAGCCGGCATCCTCCGCGCCGACTCGAAACGCGGTGAACCTGCTCTTCCTCATGGGTCCGTCTCCTTGTTGAGCGGACTCCCATTTCAAATGCGGGGCCAAACGGGGCGCAGGCCAAGCGGAGCGGCGAAGGTGATCAGAGGGTTCAAACAATTTTTCGAGAAGCTTTGGTCAGGGCTCTCACGACCTTGGTCCCGACCTTACCGAACGGTTATCGTTCAGGAATACCTTCCCAATCGTCTTCGCAGACGCACCCTCTATATTGTTGAAGAAGATGGATATCAGGAGCAGGCAGCGATGATCTGTCCCTGCGGCTGTGGAGCAGTATTAAATATGAACCTGCTCACCGACACGCGGCCTTGTTGGCACGTAATTATGCACGATGACGGGACGAGCAGCCTTCGACCATCCGTCTGGCGCAAAAAGCACTGTGGCTCACACTTTTGGTTTCGCCACGGTCGCGTTCACTGGTGTTGACGAACTCCGGCCGCGCCACGCCTATCACGGCCAAGACGACCTGGTCTTTGAGGCGCGCTATTCGCACTCAGTGCGAATGCCCAGGCCTTCACGCGGTTTGAGCATGTGAAAGAATGATAGCGCGCGATGCTGCTAACGGCTCGCGCCTATCACCATGATCAACGCAAACACCATACGGCTGCGAGCTTGCCGCAAGCGGTGCGGGCTCGATCAAGCCGAGCTGGCGGAGTTGCTCGGCTGCAATTTTCACTCGCTGTCGCGCTGCGAGCGCGGACTTTTCCTACCGAACTCAGAGATCCTCCTCACGTACGAAATCGTGTTTGATATTCCCGCTTCGAAACTACTACCTGATACGACCGCCCGCCTCCGCCGCATCACGTACCGCAAAGCTGAGCGGCTTCTAAAGCGATGCCACGCCAGTGAAGGACGCTCCACCAGCGTCAAAGTCGAATTCCTGGAAAAACTCTGTCAGCGCCTTGAACAGCCCTCATCATGACCGCACCGAAGCAGGACAGCGTCGTGCTCTCGATCGAGCCGCGCTCCATGCGCCTGGCCTTTGTAGCTGCCGATCGTGACGGCAGGCTCTTCGACTGGGGCGGCTTTGAACTCCGCCCCTGCCCCAGGTACCGAAAGTGCCGGGAACGCGCGGCCACGCTGTGCCTCGCCTATGATCCAGCCATTCTCATTCTAGAAGACGTGGACCATGCTTCCTCGCTCCGGCGGGAACGGATGAAGCAGTTGGTACGCGATATCGAGAGCGACGCCCGGACCAAGCGCCTTAGCGTCGTGAAGATCAGCCGTCGGAGAGTGCTTCAGCGCTTCTGCGCCTTCGGCACCGGAAGCTCGGCCGATGTCGCGGCCGGCGTCTGCGCCTACTACCCCGAACTCAGTACCTTTCGTCCGAAGAAGCGTGCCCCTTGGGACAATGAGCACTACTCGAAAGCCCTGTTTGAGGCCGCCGCCCGATTGTTGACCTTTTTCCCGGACCCTCGCGCTGAGCCGCCTCAGCGAGAGAGGGAGCCCTGATCCGTTCCTCGATTCTCGCCTGGACGGCTCGCGGTGGAAACTGCCCATCTTCCCACCGTCCGATCGAGCGTTCGGAGTATCCAAGCCACGTTCCGAACCGCTTTTGAGACCATCCGCGAAGCAGCCGGAAGCGCTTCAGCCGATCGGCGAACGTGTCGGACGCAAGCCAGGCGTCATCGTCGAAAAAATCAATGATCGCCGGGATATAGCGCGCCCTCGGCTCGCGTTCTCCGCGCTCCCACATCCGGATCACGTCTCGTGTCACGCCCAATCTATCGCCCGCCTCGCCCATCGAGAGGCCGAGGCGTTTTCGACGTTGGAATAGCCTCCGAGGCAGTCCTACCGGCGCATAGGCTTCGAGCACAGGATTGGGTAATTCCAGCGTCATCCGGCAGTGCGGGAAAAAGGGTAAACATCGAAAAAATTATATGATAAATCAAATGCTTAAATAGGCCGCACGAAGCCTGGTTAGACCCTGTTTCTCGTTTTGAACATCGCGGTGCTTATCAAACTTTCAGCATTCCAATCCAGAAGGACGACTACAAAGCTGCGCTCGCCCCCTAGGAGCTGGTGACGAAATCCAGACCCTGAACAGGTCGAAGGAAAATTCCGGTTGAGGTAGCTGCGGTGGAATTACCAGAAGGCTGCCTCGGCATAGGCAGCCAGGTGCTCCGGCGCACCGCGCCGACGCCGGACGATCCCGTGCGCGGCAGGGAGTCAAGTAGTGCAGCCATGGCGGGGCTGCACTTGTAGATTTCGGTCACTGCAACGAGGACGATAGCCGAAACCATCGCCTGAGGGCGGGATAGGCCGTCGCCCCCCCCAGCTGCCTATCCACCGACGTTCAAGGTGAAGGGTACGGTCAGTTCGTCGCCCTCGACCGGCACGAGGACGAAGAGGCGGTGAACGCCGGGTTCGGAAAAGCGCACCTCGAAGCGCCCGGCCTCGGCCGCGGCTTCGACCATCGATCGCGCGCCGCTGGCAAAACCGATGAGATGGGCGCGCTCCGCCGCCTGCCCGTCGATGGTGAGCGTCAGCGCCACGCGCTCTCCGGCCGTCACCTCGCCGTGCGGCTCAAGCGAGAACGCGAGACCGCCGGCTTGCGCGTCCAGGGTGTTGACCGGCGCGAGATAGGGCGCGGCCTCCTCGCCGGCCGCAACCCAGTCGGAAAGTCGGATCGAGCCGTCATCGCTGTGGTGATCGGCGTCTCCCTCATTATGGCTCTCGTCATAGGGATGATCATGGCCGACATCGTGTGCATGGGATTCCCCGCCGTGGGCGTGGCCGCCATCGGCATGATCATCATGCCCGCCGGCTGCCGGCATCGTGTCGGCCAGGGCGAGATCGGCCCACACGCGGTATATGCGAGCATACTCGGGCGTGAAGCGGATCGAGATCCGTCCGTCTGCACCCAGCTCGGGATGGAAATGCTCAAAATCCTCAAGCCCCTCGTCGACCACGAAAACGTTCAGCCCGTGCCCGGCCTCGCCGGCAAGCGCGTCGGGGCCGAGCGGCTCTCCGTCCGGACCGGTGACGGTCAGGGTCAGTTCTGCCGGTTCCCCGGGGTGCACGGCTCCGACAGGTTCGGCATCGAGATTGACGCCGCTCGGATGGGCGTCGGGCGCGGCATGATCGTGCCCGCCTTGAGCATGGCCGTGATCGCCGCCATGAGCGTGATCGTCATGGGCATGGCCGTGTTCTTGTGCCGCAACGGCCGGTACGGCGCCGAGGCCGAGGCAGAGAGCGGCCAGACTGACAAGGGAAAATCGCATGGTTCAGCTCCGTGAAGGATCGGGTTGAAGGTCGGACGTAGATTCGTTCTGAGGTTCGTTTTCGGGACGCGCTTCGCGCACAGCACCGAAGCGGGCGTAAAGGGCCGGCAGGACGATCATGTTCAGGACTGTCGAGGAAACAAGGCCGAAAAGGATCACCACGGCCATCGGCGCCTGGATCTCGCTGCCTGGCTCGCCGCCGCTCAGAGCGAGCGGCACGAGCGCGAGCGCGGTCGCGAGCGCGGTCATCAGGATCGGCACCAGGCGCTCCATCGCCCCGCGGCGCACTGCCTCGTCGAAGCTTGGCGCTTCTGCGCTCAGGGTAAGATGGCGGATGTGAGCGACCATCATCACGCCGTTTCGCGTGGCGATGCCGAACAGGGTAATGAAGCCGATGATCGAGGCGACCGAGAGGATGCCACCGGCGGCAAAGACCCCGATGACGCCGCCGATCAGAGCGAACGGCAGGTTGGCCATGACCAGCACGGCATCACGCGCTGAGTTGAACGCCATGTAGAGCAGGAGAAATACGCCGAGGACGACGCCAAAGGAAAGGATGGAGAGGCGCGCAGTGGCTTCGTTGGCGCTCTCGAACTGGCCGCCATACTCCACGTAATAGCCTTGCGGGAGGGTGACATTGTCCGAGACATTCTCGCGGATGTCGTTCACGACGCCGAGAAGATCACGGCCCGCGACATTGGCCATGACCACGAGCTTGCGCTGCACGTTCTCGCGGCTGATCGTGTTCGGACCGCGATCACGTCTGATATCGGCGAGGGCGCTCAAGGGGATTTCCGCACCGGAAGGGGTCAGGAACCGCGTCTCCCGCACGGCTTCCAGATCGGCCCGGTGCTCGCTCGCATAGCGTACGACGAGATCGAAGGCTGCGCCCTGCTCGAGAACCTGGCTGACCTCGGCGCCGGCAAAAGCGGCTTCGACCGCTTCGGCCACGTCGCGCACCTGCAGTCCATGGCGCGCAATCGCCTCGCGGCGAAAATCGACCATGAGCACCGGCACGTCGGCCTGCTGCTCGACTGACAGGTCGACCACGCCCTCTACCGTTTCCATCTGCGCTCGCACCTGCTCGCCAAGCCGGCGCAGCTCGTAAAGGTCGGGACCGAAGAGTTTCACCGCGATATTGGCCCGCGTGCCGGACAGCATGTGGTCGATGCGGTGGGAGATCGGCTGACCGATGGTGATGTTCATCCCCGGAACTGCGGTCAGTGCGGTACGCAGATCATCGAGAAAGGCCTCCTTGGATCGGTCCTGCATGCGCAGGGCGACATCGATCTCGGAGGCGCTCACGGCCTGGGCATGCTCGTCGAGTTCGGCCCGCCCGGTGCGCCGGGCGGTCGAAACCGCCTCGGGCTGGTCAAGGATGATGCGCTCGACCATGCCGGCCAGCTCGTCGGACTGCTCCAGCGAGGTACCCGGCAGGGTCACTGCGCTTACCGTCAGGCTGCCCTCGTTGAAGTCCGGCAGGAAGGCCCTTCCGGCGGTCGCCAGGAGCGCCAGAGCGGCGATCAGCGCCAGGAGAGAGGCGCCGCCCAATATGGCCCAACGGTTCACGGTGAGCTCGAGCACGGGGCGGTACAGCGCCTGTACCGTGCGCGCGAGCCAGGGCTCGCGGTGCGACCGGATCGTCTTCGATCCCGGCATCAGGATCGCCGCGAGCGCGGGCGTAACGGTCACGGCCACCAGTAGCGAGGCGGCGAGCGCGATCACATAGGCGAGCCCCAGCGGCTGCAGCAGGCGGCCTTCGACCCCCGACAGGAAGAAAAGCGGGAGAAAGACCAGCATGATGATCAGGGTGGCGAAGACGATGGACCCCTGGATCTCGCGGGTCGCATCCTCCACGACGCGCAACACGGGGCGCGGATTGTCGAGTGCCCGATTGCCCCGAAGCCGGCGCACCACGTTCTCGACCACGATGATCGCATCGTCCACCAGCGCTCCGAGCGCAATCGCCATCCCGCCCAGCGTCATCGTGTTGATGCTCGCACCGAGCAGTTTCAGCGTCAGGATCGAGACCACGAGCGAAAGTGGTATCGCCAGCAGCGAGATCGCCGTGGCCCGCGTGCTCATCAGAAAGGCGAACACGATCACGACGACGAGGATCGCCCCGTCGCGCAGGGCGTGGAGCACGTTGCGCACCGCGATCGAGATGAAGTCGGCCTGGCGGAAGATGTTCTGCTCTATGACCATGCCCTGGGGCAAGCCGGCCTCGACCTCCTCGATCACCCGGTCCAGTTCCCGGGTCAGTGTCAGCGTATTGGTGTCGGGCTGCTTCTGGATGCCGATGACGACGGAAGGCTCGTCATTGTGGGAGCCGCGCCCACGCGTTATCGCAGCGCCAAGCTGGACCTCGGCCACATCCCGCACCAGGACGGGCACGCCCTCGACGAGGTCGACAACGGTGGCGCCGATATCCTCGATCGCCTCCACGCGGCCGACGCCGCGGATCAGGTATTCCTGCCCGCCCTGCGTCACGAACCCAGCCGAGGAATTGGCATTGGTTTGAGATACCGCGTCGATCACGTCCTCCAGCGTCAGGCCGTAGGCAGCCAGGCGCTCGGGGCGCACATCAACCTGGTACTGGCGCACATCGCCGCCAATGGGGATGACCTGTGCGACGCCAGGTACGGCCAGGAGCCGCCGGCGCAGCGTCCAGTCCGCGGCGGTCCGGATTTCCATCGCGTTGTGCCGGTCCGAGCCCAGCGCGATGAACATGACCTCGCCCATGATCGAGGAAACCGGCGCCAGAACCGGGGCCGGAACGTCGGGCGGCATGGCCTCGCGCACCAGCTGGAGCTTTTCCGCGACGATCTGGCGGGCAAGATAGATGTCGGTGCCCCACTCGAAATCGGCCCATACGATGGCGCTGCCGACCGAGGTCGAAGAGCGGACCCGGCGTATGCCGGAAGCACCGTTCAGTGCGGTCTCGATGGGAAGTGTGATGAGGGTCTCGACCTCTTCGGGAGCCATGCCGTGGGCCTCGGCGACAACCGTAACGGTGGGCGCGGTCAGATCGGGAAACACGTCGACCGGCATGCGAAACGCCTCCGACGTGCCCCACACGAGCAGGAGGAGGCCAGCGAGCAGCACGAGGGCGCGATGCTTCAGCGAGAAGCGTATGGTCTGTTGGATCATGGTCCCGCCCTCAGTGCGCGTGGCCGTGACCGGCCTCGGCCGGTCCGCTGGCGGCGAGATGGATGAGATAGGCCCCCTCGGTGGCGACACGCTCGCCGGGCTCGACCCCGGAGGCGATCCCGATCGACTGTCCGTCGCGCACGGCGATGCGGATTGGTTGGCGGCGCCAGTTCTCCCCGTCCGCCATGACGAAGACGACCGGCTGGCCCGCATCGTCGATCACGGCGTTCGCCGGGATTACCGGGCCGTCGAAACGATTGCTCGTGCGCACGCGTGCCGTGGCGAGCGTTCCGGCGGCAAACCCGGCCGAGTTGTCGAACTGGAAGATGACCGGTGCGGTGCGCCTTATCGGATCGACCGCCGCACCAGCCGCGACCAAGCGTCCGTCGAAGTCGGCAAGATCGAAGGTGCGATCCCCGCCGAGCAGTGTGAACCAGGCCCCCTGGGGCTGACCGAGTTGGGAGGCGTCTATCTCGGCGACCTGCGCGACCAGGCGCATGCGCGAGGTGTCGACGATGCGAAACAGGGTCTCGCCACTCTGGACGTAGCTACCGGCCCCGGCGTTGAGCTGAGCGATCCGCCCACTGATAGGCGCGCGCACCGCGACTCCACCGGCCGCCCCGCCCTCGACCGCTTCGAGCCGGGCCTCGCTGGCAGTCAGCCGGGCACGTGCGGTCTGAAGCGCAGCCCGGGCTTCCTCGACACGGCGCTGCGCCACCGCGCCCTGCTCGGCCAGCGATCGCAGCCGGTCGAACTCGGTGCGGGCCATGTTGAAGGCGGCGCGCGCGGCTTCGCGTTCGGCAACGAGACCGGCGAAATCCTGATCGCCGCCGAGATTGGGCGCGATCCGCACCAGAACATCGCCGCGCGCAACGATGTCGCCGACACCGGGGAAGCCGGCTTCGCCGGCAAGTACCACACCCTCGGTCTGCGCGCTCAGCGTCGCGTCCCCGCCCGGAGCGGGACTGATCGTGGCCGGCGCCTGAACCGAGTGAAAGAGGGTCTGCTCGACGACCGGCGCGGTGGCGAAGTCGACCTGCCACTGCTGTTCCTTCAGGAACGGGATCAGCCCGTCCTCGTGCGGCGCGTCAGCGAGGGACGCATCGGCCGCTTCGACCGTTTCATGGACGGTGTACTCGCCGAGGCGATGGACCGAAACCAGCCGCCCGGCCTCCAGGATGACGGTGAGATCACGCGTCCCGACATGGCGCGGGCGCGCGACCGGACGGAAGATTCCAGGCGTCGGGGATGCGCCGGCGGTGAACACTTCTTCGGGCGCACCGCCCCCTGCCAGGCGCACGGTGACACGCCCCTCTGTCACGCGCGTGAAATCGCCCAGCCGCGTGAAATGGGCTGCGAACTCTGATGCCCGGCCCACCGCGAGCGGCGGAAATTCGACGAACAGCTCGGCAGTCTCCGAATAGTCGGTCACGACGATGCCGCCGCCATGACCATGCCCGTCCTCTTCGGCATGGGCCTCTTCGGCGTGCTCGTGACCATGCTCATCGCCGCCAGCACCATGATCGCCGACCTCCTCGTCATGAGCGTGTCCGCCGGGGCCGTGCCCGTGATCGTCTCCGTCTGCGCAGGCGGCCAGCAGAAGTGCGCTCGTCAGGGCGCCAAGAATGAGGTCACGGCGCATCAGTCAGTCTCCGCAATGAGTTCTTCGAGCGCGAGTTCGGTCTCGCGCGTGCGATGTTTCAGTGAAATCAGCCGCAGCTCGGCCTCGTAGGCGGTCCGTATGGCGTCGATGGCCTCCAGCGCGCTGGTCTCACCGCCCTGGTAGGAGACCAGCGCGATCCGGCGCAGCTCCCGGGCGGAGGCGAGCGCCGCCTCCTCGTATTCCAGCGCGGTGCGATGCAGGGCCACCATGCGCCGGGCCAGCATGCCCGTCTGCGCTTCGAACCGGCGCTGTTCCAGCCGCAGCCGCGCCTCGGCCAGGCGCGTGTCCGCCGCACGCTCGCGCTGCTCGCCCTGGTGCCGGTCGAAGATCGGCAGCGGCACGCTCGCACTCACGAGAACCCCGATCTCCTCCATCGGCCCCTCGATCTGACGCAGGCCGACGCCGACGGTCACATCCGGGACGAGGCGCGAGGCGGCGCGTTCGCGCGCCTCGGCCGCATCGGCCTCTGCCTCCAGGCTGGCGAGACGGGCCGAGACGGGCGAGGCCGCAGATTGCGGGTCGATGGCGGGCAGGAGCTGACCGGCAATTCGTTCATAGCCGCTGACATTCGCGCCGGTGGCGATGAACAGCCGGTCGGCCGCGCTTTCGACTTCGAGCCTCGCCTCTGCGGCCAGTGTGGGCAGGAGCAGCGTCTCCTGGCGGACCCGCTCGAGTTCCAGACGCGAGGCGTCCCCAGCCTGGACCCGCTGTCGGGTGGCCTCGCCGAGCGCGGTAAGCTGGGCGCCAAACTCTTCGAGCGCGGCTTGTTCCTGCTGTGCGGCAAGCAGAGCATAGAAGGCCGCCAGCGCATCGGTACGGGTTTCGGCCCGCTGTATCGCCCGGCGTCCCCTTGCCGCGTGCAGATCGGCGCGCGCACCACGCACCTGCAAGGCGCGGCGCCCGGAGATATCAAACTCACGTTCGAGCGTGACGAGGGTCTCCGAACCGTCGCCGCCGAGACCCTCCACGCCTTCGCGTTCGACCGAGAGCACGGGATTACGCCAAGTCTGCGTGCTTACCAGCCGACCCTCGGCCGCCTCCACCGGCGCCTCGGCAAGCGTGGCATTGGAGGCATTCCCAAGTGCCAGCCGGACAACTTCGTCGGCTGTCAGCACCTGGGCGCCGGCGCCCAGCGGCGCTGCGAGAACGAGCGCAAACGCAGCAAAACACCGAGCGGCAATCGGTTTTCCACGTGCAAGCGTGCGGTTCGTGACCGTCATGGCCTAGCCTCCAAACGCTATGAAAAGCGTCTCGATTTCATGGTGAATGGGCTCCAGCGCGATGAAGATCGCAGCAAGCAGTACCCCGGTCATGGTGAAATAGCGCGCCAGGCTAAGCCGTGCCGGCTCGAAGTCGGGTTGTAGAAGCGCGCGCACGCGCAGCTCGATCTGCCCGTCGTCGAAGGCGGCGACAGACAAGCCGCTTTCGCGGCCCCCATTCGCGCGCTGCACCTTGACGAGGGTTTCCGCGATCGCGACCGGTGCAAAGTGCCGCGCCGTAGCGTGATCGCAGGCCTGCTCCTGGGCCAGGATGAACGCATCGTTGAGCCGTCGCGAGGCCGAGCGGGGATAGACTGCAGTCAGCACGGTGAAGGCGAAGCGCGCGCGGAGATCGCCGCGCGCCAGGTGCGCCGCTTCGTGGGCCTTGATGAGTGCGCGTTCTTCCGGAGCAAGCCGGCTCAGAAGGCCCCGGCTGAGATAGACCGCGGGCCTCGCCAGTCCGGCGACGAAGGCGAGCGCAAGGTCGGTGTCGAGAATGCGGATGCCGTCGGAGCGAAGGGTCAGCCGGTCCAGCGTACGCCGGAACGCGGCCATGGCGGCGAGCCGGTGCATGACGGCCCAGGCAAGCCGGATAACGAGCGCCCCGGTCAGTCCCAGAACCGCGAGCGCCAGGGGCAACGGGGCGGCAGGCGTCGAATGCCCGACGCAATTGCCATCCACGGCGTGACAATGGTGCCCGACTAGCTCCAGCGGGGATGCATGGGGAAACAGCCCGGCACCGATTGCCGCAAGCAGTCCCAGCGCGAACGGCGCTGCCGCCAGCGATACGATGCCGGGCACACGAAGGTCGGGCCTGACACGGTTCAATGCGGTCATGAGACGTCCGCAAAAGGCGGCGAGCAGGCTCGCACAAACCGCGAAAACGCCGAGCCCCGCGGCCAGGGCGATGACGCTGTCCCCGGTCACGCCGATCCCTCCCCGTCACGCCTCTTGTGCTCGCGGATCAAGGCTTCCAGCGCATCGAGCATCTGCGGATCGGCTTTGGAAGCATAGCCTGCGAAGGCCGCAAGCAGGCCGTCGCCTCGCCCGTCGGAGAACCGGTTGAGCGAACCCTCGATCAGGCGCGCCATCACCGCGTCACGGCTCTCGATCGGCGTGTAGACATAGGCATGGCCCACACGCTCACGCGCGAGCAACCCTTTGCGATGCAAGCGCTCCAGCGTGGACTGGATGGTCTGGAGCGTGTTTCCACGGCCCGCTCCGATCTTGGCATGGATGGAGCGCGCATCACCGTCGCCGGCGCGCCAGACTTCCTCCAGTGTCGCGATCTCCAGATCGCCAAGCTGCAACTCGCCACGGGCCATGAACCGCCTCCTGAAAATGGTCTACGCGATCAAACACCGATTGGCAATCGGTGTTCTTCCCAACCGTCTTCCAATTTGGACAGGCTCGATCCTGTGCAGCGCAATTGGGTTTGATTCCGAGCCAACGAAATTCGTGAGGCGAATCAAATACGTATAAAGCGACGCGCCAATTGGATTGATTCAGGCGTCACCCTGTTTGATTCAAACCTCACGAATAGACATCAAGATTGATTCAGGGTCGGCTGGGCTAATCGCGCACCATTCAAAACCCACCTCTGCCAGATCAGGAAGGCCGCCGGCAGGACCAGAAGCGTCAGCACGGTCGCGCTGACCATGCCGCCGACCATCGGCGCGGCGATGCGGCGCATAACTTCCGAACCGGCGCCGCTGCCGAACATGATCGGCAGGAGGCCGACGATCACGGTCGCCACCGTCATGATGATCGGGCGCACGCGAAGGAGCGCACCCTCGATCACCGCCTCGCGGATATCCTGCCCGCTCAGGGGCCGGTCCTTTTCGGCGGCGCTGTCTCGATGGCGCGCGAGCGCCTGTTCGAGATAGACGATCATCAGAACGCCGATCTCCACGGCCACGCCGGCCAGCGCGATGAAGCCGACCCCGACCGCGACCGACAGATTGTAGCCGAGCAGGTCGAGCAGCCAGAGCCCGCCCACGAGCGCGAGCGGCAGCGTGCCCATGATCATCAGGACCGGAACGATCCGGCGGAAGCTCAGGAAGAGGAGCAGCAGGATCACCGCGATCGTCACCGGGACGACGAGCGCGAGCTTGGCCTGGGCGCGCTGCATGTACTCGTACTGGCCCGACCAGTTCAGCGAATAGCCCGCGGGAAGATCGACCTGGTTGGCCACGGCCTGGCGGGCCTGCGCCACGTAGGAGCCGATATCGACACCGGCGATGTCGATATAGATCCAGCCGTTGAGCCGGGCATTCTCGCTGCGGATCACGCCAGGCCCGTCATCGATCGTGATGTCGGCGACCCGGCCCAGCGGGATCTCCTCGCCCGAGGGCGTGACGATGGGAAGCGCGCGCAGGTCGGCAACCGAGCCGCGATAGTCCTGCGGATAGCGCAGGTTCACGGGGTAACGCTGCAGGCCTTCCACGCTCTCGGTGATGGTCATGCCGCCGATCGCGGTACGGATAACATCGTGCACGTCGGCGATGTTGAGCCCGAAGCGCGCGGCCTCGGCGCGGTTCACGTCGATATCAACGAACCGCCCGCCGGTGACGCGTTCGGCATAGACCGAGTTGGTACCTGGCACGGTTTCGATGGCGTCCTCGATTCGTTGGCCGATCTCGGCGATCACGGCGAGATCGGGGCCGGCGACCTTGATGCCGACCGGGGTCTTGATGCCGGTTGCCAGCATGTCGATCCGGTTGCGGATCGGCATGATCCAGACATCGCTGAGGCTTGGCACCTCCACCACCGCGTCGAGCTCGGCGCGGATATCCTCGATGGTCATGCCCGGGCGCCATTCCTCGCGCGGACGAAGCTGGATCGTGGTCTCGATCATGGTCAGCGGCGCCGGATCGGTCGCGGTCTCGGCCCGGCCCGCCTTGCCGTGCGCGGTGAGCACTTCGGGCACCGTCATGATGAGCCGGTTCGTCTGCTGGAGGAGCTCGGCCATCTTGCCCGCCGAGGCGGCGGGATAGGCGCTCGGCATGTACAACAGATCGCCCTCGTCGAGATCGGGCATGAACTCGCTGCCGATGCGCGAGAGCGGAACCGCCGCGCTGGCAATGGCGAGCGCGGACACCGCGATCATCAGCCAGGGCCGGGCGAGCGCCAGGCCGATGAACGGCCGATAGGCCGCGATCAGCAGCCGGTTGACCGGGTTCTTGCGCTCCGGCGTGATCCGGCCCCTGACGAAGTAGCCCATCAGCACCGGGATCAGGGTGATCGCTAGTCCGGCGGCGGCGGCCATCGCATAGGTTTTGGTGAAGGCCAGCGGACGAAAGAGACGCCCCTCCTGGGCTTCGAGTGCGAAGACCGGCAGGAAGCTCACCGTGATGATCATCAGAGAGAAGAAGAGCGCCGGCCCGACCTCGGTGGAGGCCTTGGCGACGATGCGCCATCGGTTCTCGCGGGTGAGCGGTTCGCGCTCGATATGCTTGTGCAGGTTCTCGATCATCACGATCGCTGCATCGACCATCGCGCCGATGGCGATGGCGATGCCCCCGAGCGACATGATGTTCGCATTGATGCCCTGCGCGTTCATGATCACGACCGCGGCGAGGATGCCGAGCGGCAGGCTTAGAACGATTACGACCGAGGAGCGCAGGTGGAACAGGAAGATCGCGCAGATCAGGGCGACGACGATGAACTCCTGGACCAGCTTCTTTCCCAGCGAGCTGACCGCGCGCTCGATCAGGTCGGCCCGGTTGTAGGTCGTGACGATCTCGACGCCTTCGGGCAGCGAGGCTTCCAGTTCTGCCAGGCGCTCCTCGACGCGGCGGATCGTGGCGAGTGCGTTCTCGCCGTAGCGCATGATGACGACGCCTCCGGCCACCTCGCCCTCGCCGTTGAGCTCGCCGATGCCGCGGCGCAGCTCCGGGCCGGTGCGGATCTCGGCGACATCGCCGAGCAGGATCGGCGTGCCGGTGTCTGTGACGCCGAGCGGGATCTGTTCGAGGTCCTCGATGCCGGTGATGTAGCCCGAGGCGCGCACCATGTACTCGGCTTCGGCCATCTCGATGACGCGCCCGCCGCTTTCCTGATTGCCGCGCTCGATCGCGGTGCGCACTTGGGAGAGCGGGATGGAATAGGCGCGCAGACGCTCGGGATCGGCGACGACCTGGTACTGGCGCACCATGCCGCCGATGGCCGCGACCTCGGACACGCCCTCGATCGTCTGCAGCTCGTATTTCAAGAACCAATCCTGGATCGAACGCAGCTCGGCGAGATCATGCCCGCCGGTGCGGTCGACGAGGGCGTACTGGTAGATCCAGCCCACCCCCGTCGCGTCCGGGCCGAGCGCGGTCGTCGCGCTGTCTGGCAATGTCGGGGCGACCTGGGAGAGGTATTCCAGCACGCGCGAGCGGGCCCAGTAGAGATCGGTCCCGTCCTCGAAGATCACGTAGACATAGCTGTCGTTGAAGAAGGAATAGCCGCGCACCGTAACCGCGCCGGGCACGGCGAGCATGGCGGTGGTCAGCGGATAGGTGACCTGGTCCTCCACGACCTGCGGCGCCTGGCCGGGATAGGTGGTCTTCACGATCACCTGAACGTCGGACAGGTCGGGTAGCGCATCGAGCGGGGTACGCGTGAGCGAATACGCGCCGTAACCGGTGAGGATCGCGGCAAGCAGAAGGACGATCAGCCGGTTGGCGATCGACCAGCGGATGACGGACGCGATCATCTAGTGCCCCTCGTGCTCGGTTTCGCCGTCCACCGGCGCGATATCGGTGATCATCCAGGCGCCTTCCGGCGTCTCGACCATCTCGAACTCGACACGGTCGCCTTCGCGCACGGCTTGAAGCTCGACCGGTTCGGCGACGTCGAACGACATGTTCATGGCCGGCCACCCGATCGCCGGGATCGGGTCGTGATCGAGACGGATCATGCCGTGACCCGGCATGACCGAAACGACCGTCCCTGCGCCCTGGATGGCGAGCGGTTCGGCGGCTTCGTCCGGCTCGCGCACATCCTCCGGCGGGGTCATGCGCAACATCGCGCCCTGCAGGTTTGCTTCGGAATCGATCAGGAACTGAGCCGACACCACGACCCGCTCGCCGGGGGCAAGACCTTCGATGATCTCGACCCGTCCGCCGGACTCGATGCCGGTCACGACGCGAGCGGGCCTGTACCGGCCCTCGCCGAGGGCCAGGATGACCCGGTCGGACTGGCGGGTGCGGATCAGCGCCTCGCGCGGGATGTGGATCACGTTGAGGCGCGGGTCCGCCTCGATGGCGACGTTCACATAGCTGTTGGGACGAAGCGTGCGCTCCGGGTTGTCGAAGCGCATGCGTACCGGCACCGAGCGGCTGTCGGGATCGACGGTCGGGTATACATATTCGACCTCGCCCTCCCAGACGCGGCCGGGCTGGTCGGGCGTGCGCATCGAGACCGACTGGCCCGGCGAGACCGCGTGGACCTCGTCCTGGAACAGGTCGGCGACCACCCAGACCTCGGAAAGATCGGCGATGGTCATAAGGCGGGCGCCGGGCTGGACATGCTGGCCCTCGCGCACGCCGATTTCCAGCACCGTCCCGCCCTGGTCGGCGCGCACGTCGGTCAGCCGACTCGGTTCGCCGCTACGCGCGACTGCCTCGATCTGGCCTTGCGTCATGCCGAGCGCACGCAAGCGGGCGCGCGCCGACTGAATCAGCGCCTCGCGGCCGAGCCGGCGAGCCTGCAGGAACTCGCTCTGCGCGGTCAGGATGGCCGGCGCATACATGGCGAACAGAAGGTCGCCGCGCTCGACGACATCGCCGACGGCGGCGACGGGAAGACGCTCGATCCAGCCTTCGGCGCGCACATCGACGACGCTCGTAGAATCGTCGACCGGGCGGACATAGCCCACGGTCTCGACCCGGCGCGAGAGCGCGCCCTGTTCCACCTCGGCGGTTCGCACGCCGATATTGTTGGCCACGGTCGGATCGATGCGAACGACGCCCTCTTCGGCTTCGCCCGGCTCCTCGCCGGCATAGACCGGGACGAGGTCCATTCCCATCGGCGATTTTCCGGGCTGGTCGCGCCGGTAGCTCGGATCCATGGGCGCGACCCAGTAGAGGATGTCCGGTTCTCCATCGCCCGCCGGACCGTCACCGGCCGGCGCGAGGACAAAAACCGCGGCCGCGCCGAGAAGCACGCCGCCGGCAAGAAGCGCGGCGCCTGCGATGAGATTACGCATATTCATTGGACGTCTCCGGCGAGGTAGAGGAGGCCGGCCTCGGCCTTGAGGGCGTCGACGCGCAGGCGCAGGAGCGCGAGCTCGGCGTCGAGCAAAGCGAGTTCGGCGCGCACCAGTTCGGGAAAGTCCGCCTGGCCGTTCTCGTAAGCGGTCATGACCGCCTCGGCGGTCTCGCGCGCATTGGGAAGCACTTCACGCTCGTACAGGGTGATGGACGCCTCGCGGCTGGAGCGGTCGGACAAAAGCCGCTCCCAGTCCCGGCGCAGGTCGAGCAGCAGCGCGCGGCGTTCGAGTTCCTCGGCCGAGCGCGCCTCCCGCGCGCTGCGCACCCCGGCCTCGCGCGCATCGCGGTTGAAGAGCGGAATCTCGACACTGACCCCGACGCTGGCGAAATCCGACCGGCTGTCGCGAACGCCGTAGCCGGCGTCGACCGACCAGGCCGGCTTGAAGGCCTGGCGGGCGAGATCGATCTCGCGCTCGCTGGCGCGGATTTGCGCATCGTGCACGGCGACCGAAGGGTGGCGCGGCAGAATTTCTTCGACGGCCTCGGCCTCCGGCGGGGCGGGCAGGTGCGGAAGCCCGCCGGCCAGAGGACGGTGCGCCGCGTCGCCGAGATAGCGGGCAAGCCTCGTGCGCGCATGGTGGGCGAACCGCTCGATGTCGACGAGCCGGGTATCGAGAACTGCGGTCTCCAGATCGACGCGGATCACGTCGGCCGCGTTCGACCGGCCGGTGGCGAAGGTCGCGAGCGCGATCTCGCCGAGCTGGCGCAGCTCGTCGCGGCGCTGGCGGGTAAGGTGTCCGGCCTGTTCCCAGTAGAAGGCGTCGAGCCAGCTCTCGCGCACCTCGCGCCGGATCTCGCTTTGCCGCAGAACGCCGCGCGCCCCGGCACCGTCGGCCTGCGCATCGCGCCGGGCCTGGCGAAGCGCGCCGGTCTCGCCGCGCAGGAAGCTCTGGCGCACGCGCACCTCGCCTTGTGTCATGGCCTCCCGGTTCAGGTCGAAATCGTCAAGGCGCATATTGTTGGCGGCGATCCGGATCGAGGGATCGGGCCGGGAATTTTCCGACTCGCCGAGCGCTTCGAGCGAGGCCGAGTGTTGCCGCCAGGCGAGCACGCCGGGTTCCTCGCTTCGCTCGGCGATGAGGACCGCCTCGGCAAGGCTCAGCGGCGCATCCGGCTGGGCGCCGTGCTGTGCGCCTGCCGACGCAGTCGCTACGGCTGCAAGCGCCGCCGCAAAAATTGGGAATTTCACTGGGATGTCTCCACGCAGTTGCTTTTCGCAAAACGGCTCCGGTCGTCAGACCGCAACCGGCTCGAAAAGCTAGGCGCGCGGAGGTCGTTTCAGCCCGTCGACCGAGGCGGACGCATGCGGGGAGGTGTAGCGGGCTGCCCCGTGATCCAGAGGAATCGCAAGGGCGGCGTCCTCGCCACCCGATGCCAGAATGGCGGTTGCGGGCGCACAGGAGATCATCATCGCGCAGCTCGCCTCGTCACAGACATGATCCGCCCCGCCAGCCTTGGATGCGGCCTGCGCGTCCATCTCTGCGGACATGGCGTCCATGCAGCACGCCTCGTCATGATGGGCCGAAGCGCAGGCCTCCTGCTCATGGGCTAACTCGGCGAGCGCGGGCGAGGACAGGACCAAAGCGAGCGAAATCACCGCCAGCGCAAATGCGGCGATGCTCGTTCTCACATTGATCCTTGCGGCGTGCGTCAAACTCTTTGTCCGGCTCGTGTTGGCGGGATCGCAGCCCGTCATATGGGGCTCTGCCAGCCCGACTTGAAGACCTGATACCAGTCTTGAGGCCCGGGGTCGACCTTGGTTATTCGCCGGCCTCGGCGTTGGCGGGGCCTTCCATCATCTCGTGGCGCGCCCTCATCTGCTCCATCATGTCGTGCATCATCGACATGCGCTGGCCGCAGTGACGCATCATCATCGCCATGTGCTCGCCATCGTCCATCATGGTGTCCATGTGCGCCTGCATGAGTTCGTCATGCTGCTCCATGAGGCGGCGGCGCTCCTCGGGATCCTCGGTATTTCGCGCCTGAACCATGAGTTCGCGCATGCGCGACATCTGCTCCTGGTGAGCGCTCATATCCATACCGCCCATCATCATGTGTTCGTGACGACCGGAATCGCTGTCGGCCGATTGCATCGTGCCTTGCTCGCCATGATGGGCATTGTGATCCTCTCCGGCTTGCTGGCCGTAGCCTGCCCCGGTGAGCGATGCGGCCATAGCGAGTGCGGATATCAAGGTGGTCCTCATCTGAAGCCTCCTTCATCGGGTTTTGCTTGTCATCACCTTGAATACGCGCCGATCGCGACCTTCCCTCACGGAGTTCTCCGAAAGAGTGTCATCACGATGCCTGGCTTTCGCAGCGCGGCTCCAAGCAGAGATTTCTGGCGGAGGCTGGGTTTCTCGATGCAGTGCCAGGAGAAAGCGGCGATGGCGGCCGTTACCGGCACGGTTATCAGCGCCAGCTGGAACGGACTGGCCTCGCGATCCGCCAGGAGTACGAGCTGCATGATGGGATAGTGCCAGATGTAGATGCCGTACGACCAGTCCGGAATCGAGCTCCCGGTCGGCACGCCGCCGAGGCGGGCGAACGCGGTCCAGAAGAGCAGCGAGCCGATCGCCACATTGAGAAAGAGCTCGGCAAGCGGGGACTCGCCCAGGAGCAGCCAGAGCGGAATGGCCACGAGCGCTGCCCACGGACCGACCGGTATCCGATCGCGCCAGAGATAGACGGCCATACCAAGCGTAAACGCCGCCGACAGGCGCGCGGCGCTCGTGAAAAGGGCCGGCGCGTCCGGCCAAACTGCCTGCAGAAGCAGATAGGCAAGGTTCGCAATCGCAAAATAAGCGAGCATGGCGCTCCGCCCCCAAGGAAAGGGCGTGAAGAACAGGACGGCAGCAGCGATATAGGCGATGACTTCATATCGCAGCGTCCAGAGCGTCGCGGAGAATTCGCCGCGCCATGGATGATCGGGAAATATCCCGGCCGGGCCTTGCGAGGTGTCAAGAAAGGCCAGGACCTGGACCGGGTATGTCCAGGTCTGCGGATCGGTCCAGTACTCTGCTTGTGGCAGGCGGGTCGCAACAGGGCCGATCACGAATACCGCTACAGCGGATAGAAATGCCAAGGCCGGCATCAAACGCAGAATGCGCGACGCGCCATAGGTGAAGGGATCCGCGCGATGCTCCAGACTGTTGGCGATCAGGAAGCCGGATAGAACGAAGAAGCCGTTCACCGCGGCATAGCTCAGCGACCATGCATTGATCGCCATGGGCGGTGGAGGAAGCGGTCCCTGGGTCACGATGATGGCGTGCTCGAGGAGCACGGCGCTCGCCAGCGCCAGACGGATCGGGGTGAAGCGGTTGTCCCGCCCGGTAAACGCGGCTCCGATCGTTCTCAAGGAGAGTCCCCCAGTACAGCTATCGAGGGATTACGTGCGAAAGCTGAACTGCCCTCAGATTTCATCGCATCGGTGAGGGGCTGGCTCCGTCAATGCGTACTCTCTTTTGCAAGCCACCGCGAATGACGGTGCCGCTGCAAAGAGGGAGTTATCGATATGAATACGCCCGTTCCGGCCCGCCCGTTGAGCATCAAGGTGACCGGGCTCGCCCTGTCCGCTTTTCTCCTCGTAAGCTACCTGCTCTGTGTCGGTTTCGGCCTCGTCATGCCGGCCCGCTTCCACATGCACGAAGCTTGGGCGCCGCTATTGCCCGGATTCGAATGGTTGACCTGGCCGGGCTTCGTCTTCGGTGCCATCGGCGCCTATCTCTACGGCTGGTATATCGCCGTAGTTTTCGTTCCGCTCTGGCGCTTCTTCGCGAAGCGCGCCTAAGCGTCCGCTTCGGGGTCGGAGTTGCGCCGGGCGAGATAGACGGCCTCGAAGACGAAGATCGAGACAATACCCGCTGCCGAGACCGCGATGATGAACGGATCGGTGAGCAGCTTCATGACGATGAAGGCGCCCAGCGCGACGAGATCGAAGATGATTGCCGCGATCAGCACGAACGGATTGGCGCCGACGTCTTCGCGCATCCGCCGCAGCACCCCCCAGTGGATGATGATGTCCATGACCAGATAGAAGATCGCCCCCATGGAGGCGATCCGGCCGAGATCGAAGAAAGCGGCGAGCAGCCCTGCGGCCACCACGGTATAGACGAGCGTGTGCTGCTGGATGTGGCCCGGCATGCCGAAATGGCTGTGCGGGACCAGCTTCATGTCGGTGAGCATGGCAATCATTCGCGAGACCGCGAAAATGCTCGCGATAACGCCGGACGCCGTGGCGACGATGGCAAGGGCGACGGTGAACCAGACGCCGGCTTCTCCGACAGCCGGGCGGGCGGCCTGCGCCAGGGAATAGTCGCGAGCAGCCACGATCTCGTTGATCGAGAGCGTGGAGCCGACTGCCCAGGCCACGAGCATGTAGACCACGAGGCAGATCGCGAGTGCGATCATGATCGCACGACCGACATTGCGGTGGGGATGGCGTATTTCCGCCCCGCTATTGGTGATCGTGGTGAAGCCTTTGTAAGCCAGGATAGCGAGCGCCACCCCGGCAAGAAATCCGGTGATGGAGCCATCAGCGCCCTGGCTCGCCTGCGACGGCTCGAAGCTGAAACCGGCTGCGGCGAGTGCAACCAGCGCAAAGACGAGGATGCCGCCGATCTTCACGACGGCGGCGCCCTTGGAAAGCCCGCCGACGAACCGGTTTCCGGCAATATTGACGAGAAACGCGAACACGATCAGCCCGAGCGCCAGGATCGGTACGAAGACCGGGTGCTGCTCGCCGGGAAAGAGCTGCAGCGTGTAGGTCGCGAAGGTGCGCGCCACGAGGCTTTCATTGATGATCATTGAGAACGCCATCAACAGCGCGGCGCCGCCGGTGACGGTGACCGGGCCGTACGCCTTCTCGAGGATCATGGCGATTCCGCCCGCCGAAGGGTATTTGTTGGAGACCTTGATATAAGTATAGGCGCTGAATCCGCTGATCACCGCTGCGACAAGAAAGGCAAGCGGGAAGAGCGGCCCGGCGAACTGGGCAATCTGTCCGGCCAGGGCAAAGATCCCCGCACCGATCATCACGCCCGTGCCCATGGCCACCGCGCCCAGCAAAGTCAGGCTGTTTTCCCGGTATTGCGCCTCGCGGCCGTGCTCTTCCATCAGCGCCCCCTAAAACTTTCTGGCTCGTGCTATCGCTTCATTCGATCCATCGCGGAACACCGCGCGTCCGCCACGGCTCGCCCCGACCGGGGAAGTCCGATCCCCGACTTCGAAGGCTATGGCCAGGTCGACGCCCCCTCACCGATCGGTAGGGCGGATCAGTCGAGATTACGCTTGCGCTCCTCGAACTCATCTGCGTCAATCTCGCCGCGCGCATAGCGTTCTTCGAGAATCTCGCGTGCGCTCTGCTGCCTCCCGCGTCGGCTGCCGCGAACGGCGAGCCAAACGAGCAAGGCCGGAGCGGCGATGATGACGCCCCAGAAAAGGATCATCCAGACGCCGCCGAACAGTCCGTGTCCCCATCCGTCCATCATGGCAGGCCTCCTTGCTTCTTCCCGGTTCGGGCATCGCCCGGATCAGTGTTCATGGTCATCATGGTCGTGTTCGGCTTCAGGATCCTGCGCTTGCTGGGACTGCGCCGCGGCCTCCGGCAGCGCACTGTTCGACCAGTGAACATGCTCGATTATCCAGCGATCGTCCTCGCGGCGCATCACCAGGCTCTCCTGGCTTTTCACGGCGATTTCGCGGTCGTTGAAGCGGCCGCGAAGGGCGGTCTCCGTCGCCACCCAGGCGGTATCGCCGAAGATCTCGGCGGTTTGCGACAGAGTCTCGCTCGACACGCTCGACAGAAACGCCATGTCCGACATCATGTGGTGGGAGGCGTATTGCGCGAGAGAACGCTCCGCACCTCCCGATTCCAGGATCAGGACGTCGTCCGCGAGAAGGCGGCGCACCTGCGCTTCGTCCTGGCTGGCAAGGGCGGCGTGAAAGTCGAGCGCCGTCGCCTCGGGCGTACCGGGCATCGGCTGGGCCGACGCTCCGGCTTGCGCATGGCCGTTGCCAGAGGTGTGAGCGTGATCGCTGGAGCTTTCCCCATCGTAGGCGTGGCCACCCTCGCCATGAGCGTCATTACCCGCTTCATCGCTGCCGTCTTCACCGGTCGCGTGAGCGTGCCCGCCATCGCCGTGATCGTGGTCATGGCCCTCTCCGGTCACGGCCGGCAGGCTTTCCACGCCCAGCCCGTGCTTGAAGACGAGATTCCCGCCCCACCAGGCCGTCACGGTCAGAAGCGCGGCGCCGGCAAGCCCGGCGAGGGCGAAGAGTGGGCTGGGCTGCTCCGAGCGCTTCAGCCAGCGCCAGACGCCGAGGCCGGCAAATACCGCTACGGTGGGCAGCGCCCAGTTGCGGTGCGTGGTCATGGCCGCGTGGGAGGGGCCGTCGTGGGCGACCGAATAATAGGCGTCGAAACCGGCGATCACGGCTCCGAGCGCGGCCAGAATTCCCAGCCCCAGCATCCAGTCGCCAGCCGCCTGAAGCGTCGAGCGCCAGCGCGCATCGGTCGGAAGAAAGCTGCTCGCGGCCAGGCCAAGCGCGCTCGTGAACAACAATCCGACGACGAAATGAACGAAGATCGGATGCAGGTTCGGTTCGATCAGCGAATCCATGAAATTCCCCCTCAATACCAGAGCCGCAGACCGAGCACGAAGGAGACGCTGTGCGTATCCTCGCCCTCGAGCCGGGCAAAATCGGCCGTCTCGCCGAATTTTTCATGCCAGCTCACGCCCAGATAGGGGGCGAACTGGCGATCGATTTCATAGCGCAGCCGCGCCCCGGCTTCTGCCGAGGTGAGCCCTGAACCGAGGCCGAGTTCTGGAACGTCCTGGGCCGCAAAGGCCAGCTCGGCACGAGGCTGAAGGATCAGACGCTGAGTGAGCAGCAGCTCGTACTCGGCCTCGAACCCAGCCGTCAGGTCACCGTCCTCACTGAGATAGGCCGCGCCATCGACCTCGAACCAGTACGGGGCGAGCCCCTGCAGCCCGACCACGGCGTAGGTCGTCGCGAAATCTGGATCGAAATCCTGGCGCAGGCCGGCCTGCAGGTCGAAATACGGTGTGATGGCGCGGCTGTAGAGCGCTTCGATCTCGAAGCCCTCGATGGAGTCCTCCTCCAGGCTGTGTTCGCCCTCGGTCTTGACCCAGATCCGGTTCAGATCGCCGCCATACCAGCCCTGCGCGTCCCACACGAGCAGAGGCGCGCCGTCATTGGACTGGTATTCCAGCCGGTCGGCCTGGAAGAAGAGGTAGCGCGTGCCGCCGCCCTCGTGCTGAAGCTGGCGGCGCGCCTCGTCCATTTCGGCCGGGTCGTAGTATTCATCAGCGGCCGACCATTGACCGTCCTGCGCGATCGCGGGCGCTCCAAGGGCGGCACAGAGCACAGTGGTCGTCAGAAGAGCGCGCATCAGTCCCTCCCCGTCATGTGAGCGTGATGGCCGGCATGAGCGTCGGCATCGGGGGAGCTGTCCGCGTCTGTGCGCACGGAGACGACCTGCATCATCCCGGCATGCATGTGATAGAGCAGGTGGCAGTGGAAAGCCCAGTCGCCGACCTCGTTCGCCGTGATGTCCACCGAGAGCCTCTCGCCCGGCTTCACAATGATGGTGTGCTTGCGCGGCCGGTGATCGCCCTCGTGGTTGACCACATCGAAGAACATGCCGTGCAGGTGGATCGGATGGGGCATCATGGTGTCGTTCACCATGGTCAGGCGCAGCCGCTCGTCCTGATGGAAGACGATCGGCTCGACGACCTCGGAGAAGCGCACACCATCGAACGACCACATATAGCGTTCCATGTTGCTGGTCAGGTGCAACTCGATCTCGCGGCCGGGCGCACGCGTGTCAGGGTTGGGATCAAGGCTGCGGAGCTGGGCGTAGCTCAGCGCGCGGTGGGGCACATCGTCCAGCCCGATGCCCGGCTCGTCGAGGCGGCTGACCGGGGCCATCGCAACATTGGCCACGCCCGGTCCCTGCGGATGGTGGTGCTCGACCATGCCGGTGGCGCCACCGGCCATTGCGCCGTGATCCATCGAGCCATGATCCATTGCTCCGTGGGCTGGGCCGTCATGTTCCATCGCCGAGTGATCGCCGCCGGAGCCATGATCCATAGCCATACCCGCGCCGGCGCCCATGGCGCTGCCGTGGCCGGCGTGACCGCCCATGCCCATATCGGTCATGGTCAGCAGCGGACGCTCGCGAAGCGGCGGAGCTTCGGCGCGCATGCCGGGGCGCGGGGCCAGCGTGGCGACGCCCATCCCCGAGCGGTCGATTGCTTCTGCCACGATCGCGTAGGCCCGATCCTCGCGCGGCTCGACGACCACGTCATAGGTTTCCGCAACCCCGATCTGGAATTCGTCGGTCTCGACCGGCTGGACGTTCAGCCCGTCGGCCTGGACGACCGTCATGGGAAGGCCGGGGATGCGGAAATTGAGCAGGCTCATTGCCGAGGCGTTGATGATCCGCAGGCGGACCCGCTCGCCGCGATTGAACACGGCGGTCCAGTTGTCTTCCGGGCCGTGCCCGTTGATCAGATAGGTATAGGTCGCGCCCGTTACGTCGGAGATGTCGGTGCGCATCATGCGCATTCGCGCCCACATGTCGCGCTGCGCGATTGCATCGCCGAGGCCGTCCTCGCTGACATCGGCCAGGAAGTCGGCGAAGGTACGCTTTTGATAATTGAGGCTGTCCGCGCTCTTCTTCAGCTCGTCGAAAAGCCGGTGCGGATCCATGAAAGTCCAGTCCGACAGGACAATGACGTATTCGCGGTCGAACTCCACCGGATCCGGGCCGGCCGGATCGATCACGATCGGTCCGTAATGGCCGAGCTGCTCCTGCAGGCCGGAATGGCTGTGATACCAGTAGGTGCCGGCCTGGCGCACCGGGAAGCGGTAAGTGAAGGTCTCACCGGGCCGGATCCCGGGGAAGCTGACCCCGGGCACGCCATCCATCTGAAAGGGAATGAGAATGCCGTGCCAGTGGATGGAGGTATCCGAGTCCAGCGTGTTCGTGACGCGTAGCGTGATCTCGTCGCCCTCGCGCCAGCGCAGCAGCGGTGCGGGAATGGTCCCGTTGATGGTAATGCCCCGTCCGGGCCGGCCGTCGATGCGAACCGGGGTACGCCCGATCGTCAGGTCGAACACGGTACCGCTAAGCACGTTCTGCGGCGCCAATCCGCCTCCGCTGCGCGCCCAAGCCGGCAGCAGGCCGGAAATGGCGAGCCCGCCTGCGGCGCCAGTGGCGAGAAAATTGCGCCGGTTGACAAACGTCATGCTCGAAAGCCCTCATATCTTGTTTGGCTCACGTGCGCGTCGAGCGTCGCGAAGTGCCCGCAAACGCGCATCCGGACGAACGCGCCCCGGCCGCTTGCGACGGCCGACACAAAACCACTACGGCCCGCAAGCCTCCTTCCCTCAAATCGGTTGCATCAACCAGACTAGCTCTCAGACGCGACTGTTATCGGCTTGAGGGACGGGCGGTGACAGTGCGTAATGGGTTTCACCTCGACATTTCTTCCCACTCCGCCAGGGAACCGTAGCGCAATGGACGACCGCGATCTCAACTTCCGTCTTGATGAGCTGGGGCGAAAATCCGCCCGAAGTCTGCGGCCGGACTTTACACGGATGTTCTGGAGCAGGGTCGCCGGAAAGCGCCCGACATCGACCGGTCCGATCAGCCAGATCGCCCGGGCGCTGTCGTGGCGCACGGCGCCGGCCGCCTTCGCCTTGATCGCGGGAAGTCTTGCCGGTGTGAACGCGGCCCAGGCCCATGATCGTGATATCCTGGATGCGTTCGACCCGTCCGGACCGTATGCGCTCGTTTCGTTCGACGAAGGAGCCGGGCGATGATCCGGTCGGGTCTGCTCGCAGCAATCCTCGGGCTCGCTGGCGGGCTTCTGGGGGTCTGGATCGGTATCGGGCTCGGAAGCGAGGCCCCGGCGGGCGAGAGTTTCCACGTCCTGATCCATGACGAACTCGATCTCGATCCGGACCAGGAGGCGCGCATCGAGGAAATTGAGGCGCGCTTTGCCTCGCTCCGGCGCGCGAAAGAGACCGAGCTGGCCGAGGCGCGCGAGGCAATCGGCGAGGCGCTCCTCCGCGACAAAGCCCTGTCCGAGGATGTTATGGCTGCGACCGCGCGTTATCACGACGCAATGCTGGCACTGCAGCTTGCCACCCTCGACCATATCCTGGAAATGCGCGCCGAACTCGGACCCGATCAGGCCGCCGAATTCGATTCCTTGCTGGCGCGCGCCTTCGATGACCAAGGCTGATCGGCCAGAGTCCTCGAGCGCATCTTCTGGCGAACCCCTTGTGTCCGCCGTGCGTGAGGGTAATCGTAATGCGTTCAATCGGCTGATGATGCGCGATGGCCCGCGCCTCGTGCGCTTCGCCATCGCTCAAGGGCTGAGCGAAGACGATGCCGATGATATTGCGCAAGAAACCTTCCTTGCCGTCTATCGGAACCTTCACCGCTACGATCAGTCGCGATCCTTCCAGACCTGGCTGTTCGCCATCGCCCGCAACAAGATGCGCGACCTGTTTCGCCGCCGCGCCGTGTTGAAGTGGATCGGCGTCGAGGAGACGCTCGAGCGCACTGCGTCGGATTCGCCCTCGCCTGAGACAGAAGTCTCCGACCGTCAGACGCTGATCGAGACCCAGCACGCGATCGCGCGCCTGCCCGAAGGCCTGCGCACACCACTCCTCCTGGCCTCGGTGGAAGGCCTCTCCCTGTCCGAAGTCGGGGAGGTCATGGGCATTTCGGCGAAAGCGGCTGAAGTGCGCATTCACCGGGCCAGACGCAAGCTGAAGTCTGAGTTGAGATGATTCATGGCAGGCGCAACCGGATTTCGCTCAGTAAAAACTTTTAGAAAGGCATCGACCTTTCGAAACGACCGGCTCAGCAACTCAAAACGGACGCCCACAACCGCCGAATCGATGCGCCTAACCCAAATTCTAATAAACTACACTCCACCGAACGGGTTATGAGCCAGCCGCTCTAAGTGTCCTAGGTTTCCTGACAAATGGTCATATTGGAGATTATTCGCAGTCCGCAGGCTCTGAAATGAAACTGTGAGTTCAAACGCCCCCCTACTGCTTCTATGCCGGAATTACCGGAATCTCCTTTTCCGGCTCTCCACTTGTGACCTGGCACTTTACCGCACGCTCACCCGGCGCCGCCGGATCGAAGCTCACGACAAGACCGGGCTCATGGGCTCGAACACGCTGACCGGGCGCGAGCGCGGCGCGCGATCCGCCGGGGCCACTCGGTGGAGGCGATCGGATGCCGCCTCGGCTGCTCGCCCGACACGCGGTAAGCGGGCAGACCCAGAACATGCTCGACAAGCTTTATTCAATTCCACCGCTCAGCTCGTTCAGCTGGCGCTGCAAATCGGACAGCACCGAGACGGAAATATTTACGGGACCTGTCCACTGGCACCTCATTGAGTCCGCCGCTCGATTGTTGACCTTTTTCCCGGACCCGCGCGCTGACGATCGGATTTCGGAGTCGAACCTTTGATCCGCTCCTCGATTTTTGCCGTCACCTGAGACCGCGGGTATTGGCCATCCTCCCACCTCCCGATCGGGCGCTCCGAGCATCCAAGCCACTTGCCAAGACGCTTCTGAGACCATCCCCGAGATTGCCGGAAGCGTTTCAGCCGGTCGGAGAATGTGAGCGCCGGGAGCCAGGTATCATCGTTGAGAAATTCAATGATTGCCGGCATATAGCGACAGCGGGGTTCATGCTCCGCACGCTCCCATTGGCCGATCATTTCATGATGAACACCAATCCGCTCAGCCACTTCGCGCTTTGTAAGGCCAAGCTCAATACGGCGGGCAGCGAGTCGTCGAGGCAACCCTCCAGGAACGCTTGCGAGCCCCGCCGGATTGGACGTCCGGAACACGATCCGGCAGTGCGGGAAAAAGGGTAAACAACGAAAAATAATCCTTTGAGCTCAAGTGCTTAAATAGCCCGCACATCGGCATCGCCCTAAGTAGGGATCGCCTTTCAGGTCGCTCGAACAATCAACGCTAGCTTGTTGGGCGATATATTGCTAGAGTTGCCATTCGATCATCGGGTTGGGGGACGGGATGGCGACGAACGGACGGTGGAAAAGCGCAGGCGAGCGCTTTGCCGGAATGCTGAAGTTTCTAACGACGCACCGGGGTTTCGAAGCTGAATCCGAGCTAGTCGATCTTCTCGGCAAGCCGCGACTGAAGGCCCTGTTTTCTGGGGAAGAGCCGCGCCTCGGCGAGCTTATTGAAATCGCCCGTATCCTTGAGGTGCCGCTGTCTACCTTCCAGATTCACGAGCCCGGCAGCATGCCGGAACTCGAAATCGTCATCGCTGAACTTTATCACACCGCCGCCGGCATGACGCCTTCAGAGCTGAGCCAGCTCGTCGAGCATGTGAGCGCGATCGCAGAAGGCGGCGTAACCGCCCAGCCCCCCTCCAGCGGGCTTCCCGGTAGCTTGCTTCGTGCAGTGCGGAGGGCGTCAGAATGAACGCCACATCCCTCGCTGGTACACACATTGTTATCGTCTTTGCTGAAGACGACCGCAGATACGCAGAACGCCTCTGGACGGCGCTCAGAGCCCAAGAGCTTTCTGTGGGCCTGTTCGACCAGACGGTTGGCACAACGCTCGCCTCGCACCTTGTGTTGCTTTGCTCTCCAGCTGCCGTCCGCGCCACAGATGTCACGCACGCGATCGAGAGCTTCCTTGAGGCACACGAGCGCGATCGCAGTTTAATCCTCCCCCTGGCGGTGGAGGCCGACACCCCGACATTCCCACCTGTCCTACTCTCCGAGCGCGACAGCGAGGGCTTCCTGACGCCAATTTCTCCTCCTCCCACAGCCGGGAAGATAGATTCAAGCGAACAATCGCTAAGGCGCCTTGCCGATGTGTTGAGCGCACGGATTGGCAAACCGGGAGGCAACGCTGCTCCGGCTGGAGAAATCCGGTACCGCCTCGCACCCGCGCTCACTGCCGGCACAGCGCTTCTGGCGATCGGCGCTATCACCTGGGGAACATGGAATCACATGGTCGCTTCCGAGAATGCAGAGAGAGCGAGAGCATCGCAGGAATTTGCGAGCCGACTGGTCGTAGAACTCACTGATCAACTTCCGGCAGCCGCTCGAAGGGACACGCTCATCTCAATCGCAGATGAGATGATGCAGTCCTTCGGCCTGGAGACCGAAAGTGATGCAGACGAACTTCAGCGGCGCGCCCAGATCCTACATTTCATCGGTGAGGCGCGCGACGTCCACGGCGACCCGGATGGCGCGCGGGAATCATTTCAAGCCGCCTTCGATATCACTGCTCAGCTTCTTCAGGAGACGCCCAACGAGCCGGAACGGATTTTTGCGCATTCACAGTCGGCATTCTGGTTAGGCAACAGTGCGTATCGCGCCGGCGATCTCAGCGCTGCAATGGAGGCACTGGAAGCTTACAAATCACTCAGTGATCAGCTCGTCTCAATCGATGAGGATAATCCGCTCTACCTAGCTGAGGCTGGCCATGCAGCAAACAATCTAGGGATCATGGCGCTCGAAAACGGGAACCCCGATCGAGCCGCGGACCTCCTTGATCAAGGAATACGCGATCTCAGCGGCCGGCCGCTTGAAGAGGGTGTCGTCACCCCGGCTGACATCGCTAACGTCCAAGGATGGCGTGCAAACGCATATCTCGCGAGAGGTCAACTCCGTCCAGCGCTGGAGAGCCGACGCGCAGAGGTCTCCGCCTACCGTGCGCAGCTCGTTTCACGTCCGGACGACTATGATACCCGAGAGGCACTAGCGCGAGCTCTCCGAGAGTACGCAGTTCTGCTCACCATGCTTGGCGATGTTTCCAATGCGACAGTGGAAATGGAAGAAAGTCTGAATCTCTCCGCAGACTTGTTCTCTGAAAGCCCCTCCAATAGCCGAGCCAGGCGCATCTACATGATCGCTCTAAGTGATCGGGCCCGGCTGGCTCTCAGGCAGGATGACCTCACGAGAGCCCAACTCCTTCAAGGAGAAGCTCGGCGGGTGCGTACGTTGGAGGACGAGCAAGGCTCGGACGATGAACGTCATCTGGAACGCGGGATGATATATCTCCTCGGAGCCGAGATCGCGATGTCGGCCGGTGCCCATGATGTCGCTCTCAGCGATGCAAGCCAAGCTATCCTCGCTGCCGAACAAGCGTTGGGAGCTGGCTATGCAGCCGCTAGTGAGCTTGCCGCTGAAGCCTACTTCCTGCATGGCGAAGCGCTCTCTGGCGCACAGCGTAGCGAGGAAGCCGAGAACTCTTACCGACAGGCTCGGGATCGGCTTGCCGACCGCTCGCTTCGCTCCTTCCGCGAGCGCGATCTCCTTAGCCGCATCACGCTGCGTCTTGGCGACGGCGATATTGCCCTCGACCTGCACGACGCTCTGATCGAGGACGGCTATGCACACCCTGAGTTCATAGCGTTCTGGCAGCAGCAGGCACTTACGGCACAGCTACAATCATCACCAGCAGCAAGGAATTAACGATGTCCATACCCAGCCAGGTCCAGCGTTTTGAAAGCCTCGGGCTGAGCGCCCGCAACATCCTCCATATTGGCGTGCACGTGCTGCCCGCGACGGAGGTCAAGGATGGTCAGTTCGTGGAGACCCACAAGATTTATGTCGGTGAAGGAAGTGGAAATTTCGGGGTCGACTTCCCGACCGACCTCATCTTTGCCTCAATGAGCGAGGACTGGGCCTTCGAAAACTTCGACCTCGCAGGGAAGAACTGGCCCGGTCTGGCGATCTTTCCCGATGACGGAGATTTCACGGTGGAGTTCGGAGACAGCGGGCAAAACTCGGTCTTACTGAAAGACGCCTGCAAAGCCTTCTGCGCGCACCGGTATCAGATCGTGATGCGGCACAAGACCACTGGCCAGCTTATCGCTACCGATCCGACGATCGACAATCGGGATCGTCAAGCGGGTCCATCCTGACTTAGCCGGCAGTTACCCATCGCAAAAGGAAGAGGAAGATGAAAGCATCAGATAAGTCGCCTCGGGAAGCCGGCGAGTTGGATCGCCACATCGGTAAGCAGCTTCGTGTGGCCCGTCAGATGATAGGATTGTCTCAAACGGCGCTCGGTGAGGCGGTTGGCGTGACCTTCCAGCAAATCCAGAAATACGAGCGCGGAACAAACCGGATTCCGGCCTCGCGCCTCCACGTATTCGCAGACACTCTACAGGTACCGATGAGCTTCTTTTTCGACGGCGCTCAACGCACCGGCCGAAAAGCGGACGCGGCTGCCGCCTCCTCCTTCGGCGACTATCCGAACTTGAAGGCCGACGTGGCGCAGGAAGTGCTCCAATCGCTCAACACGATGAGTCCGAAGGTTCGGTACAACATCATCGAGACGATCCGAACAGTTGCCCAAGAGCGAGAGTAATGCGGACCTCTTGGCCCTAACCCAGACACCACATCTAACGGCCCAGCTGGGTTCACGCCGGTGCTTGGAAGTGTCGCCAGCTGAAACCCCATTTTCTGGCAAATTGCCTTCGTGATGGGCTGAGGCGGAAGGTGGGCAGGCTCCGCCGCAGCTCACGCCCGCATACGAAGTCAGATTGCCGCGCTCGTCATAGCCGGGCGCGGTCTCGTTCGTCACGCTGGTGATCTGATCGAGGTCGCCACCGTGCCTGCAGACGCGCAGCGCCGTGTTCGAGCGCATCATCGAGGTGATCTGGTGGCCTGCGCCCCGTTTGGCCCCGCATTTGAAATGGGAGTCCGCTCAACAAGGAGACGGACCCATGAGGAAGAGCAGGTTCAGCGAGGAGCAGATCATCTCGATCCTGCGTGAGCAGGAACAGGGGCGGCCGACGCCGGAGGTCTGCCGCGGGCACGGGATCAGCACGAACACCTTCTATCGCTGGAAGTCGAAGTACGGTGGCATGGAGGTGTCGGACGCCCGACGGCTCAAGCAGCTTGAGGACGAGAACTCCCGGCTGAAGCGGCTTCTGGCCGAGCAAGTCCTGGACAACACGATGCTCAAGGATCTGCTGGGAAAGAACTGACGACGCCCCGGCGACGGCGCGGTGCGGCTGTGACGCTGATGGAGCGCTACCAGATCTCCCAGCGTCGAGCCTGCCGGCTGGTGAGCGTCGATCCCAAGACCGTTCGCCGGAAACGGCCGCCGGATAATCCGGAGGTCCGAGAGCGCATGCGCGAGATCGCGGCGGAGCGCCGCCGGTTCGGCTACCGGCGCATCGGCATCATGCTGGAGCGTGAAGGCATAACCATGAACCACAAGAAGCTGAGACGGATCTATCGCGAAGAGGGGCTGGCGGTGAAGCGCCGACGCGGGCGCAAGCGGGCGACCGGATCGCGTCGGCCGATGCTCGTGCCATCCGGGCCTTGCGAACGATGGAGCCTGGACTTCCTGGCGGATGTGTTCGGCGCGGCGCGCCGGTTCCGCATCCTGGCCGTGATCGACGACTTCTCCCGCGAGTGCCTGGCGCTGGTCTGCGACACCTCGCTCTCGGGCCAGCGGGTCGCGCGCGAGCTGGATGCGCTGATCCGGCTCTACGGCAAGCCGGCGATGATCGTGTCGGACAACGGCACGGAGCTGACCAGCCGGGCGATCCTGCGTTGGCAGCAGGAGGCGGGTGTGGAGTGGCATTACATCGCGCCGGGAAAGCCGCAGCAGAACGGCTTCGTGGAGTCGTTCAACGGGCGGCTACGCGACGAGCTTCTCAATGAGGAGGTCTTCGAGAGCCTGTCCCGCGCCCGCCGCGTCATCGCCCGCTGGCGGCACGACTACAACAACGTCCGACCACACTCGGCGCTTAACGGGCATACGCCGGCGGCCGTGCGCCGATCGCCCGAGCTCTTGAGGGGCTCGGCTCACGGCGCACTCGATCAAACCGACCAGATGGACTATCAAACCGCGGCGCTCCCATAAAAAGCGAGGGCGGCTCGGGGCTCAGGTCACTCGTCCCGGCAAGGTTCTGGGTCAGGGAGTCCAGCCGGCTCATCGCGTCGAAGCTGTAGTTCGTCACCGTGCCGTTGCCGCGCGTCAGGCTGGTGCGCCGGCCCAGATTGTCATAGCTGTAGGTGAAGACCTGATCGGTGCGCACCCGCCGGCTCGCGAAGCGGCCTCAGGAGAAAAATGGTGTCTGTCCCCGCTTTCTCGAGCGTGACCAGCCGCGATTACGACCATGCCCCCGTTCTCTCTCCCCCTCCGAATTTAGCACGGTTTCCTCAAGTCCGTGACACGCGGCGCACCCCCGAACTCATGGCTTACAATCATTCTCGAGGGAGTACTTTTATATCGACAAAAGGATAATATTTAACAATTTCCCTTAAAGATACCATCACATCGGAAATGCTCACTCGATAAACTTTTGAATTTTGAAACTTGAATATAAATTCATCACCATCGAAAGATAGTCCACAAATGCGCCCGCCTTCAACCCATATCTCCTGAGGCTCACTTAAGAGAAGACTACGCATTATTGAAATCGACATCTCCTCCACTAAGTCGCTCCACTCTATTGATGAAAAGTGATACTCCCATTTGCCGAATGCGAATGTTATATCTACATTCCCCTTCTGGGGCCCGAAACCACCGATCTGATTATCAGATTGATGAGTAGAGGGCTTTAGAAAAACCTTCATCTTATTCTCTCACATATCGCCCGATGGTAGAAAATCGGGAAACGCGTTATATACTCGGTATTGTCCTGCAGTCAGCGGTTCCAAAATGATGCGGGCGAAGCGCGTATTTGCACTTCCAGGGTTCATCGAGACATAGCCAATATCCATACCGAAGCCAACCCACACCCTGAGGTTGCCATTATATTGCAGCTGAGTGTGTAAAACGCCTTGCGAAAGGCCAGCCATTAAAAATGCGGAAAACAACCTATCATTACGCGCTACAGCATCAAAAAATGTCGACTTCCCATGGTTTCGCGCTCCACCAACAGTATGCTTATCCCTTATTTCTTGCCATGCTAGATCATCGAAACTTACATAGCTTACCCCCAAGATAACCAGCGAGGGATGAGGATCGGGAAGCAACCCGTTAGACGCGCTTTGAAAGCTAATAGCGTACGTATACGAACATTCTCCTCCGGGCACGATACACACAACGCCGACAAGACCTCGGCCGCTACTGCCCGCCCGGCCCTCTCTGGGCCGTCCAACCCCATAGTCAGTTATCGTTACATAACCGGACCTCGGATTGCCATAGAATCCCCTGCAGTCGCCTGTACAGGAAGCACCGGTCCTTGAGCAATTGTAATTGTCGGGCCGCTTGATCCTCGACCCTGTGCAGGTTTTCGACAGCCCCCACGGATCGGTAAAATTCACCGGATCCCCGCCGACATAGGCGTAGAGATTGATCCCGCCTGTCTGGCCGATCGGGTCGGTCTGCATGAAGATGCCCAGGCCCGGATGGTAGGCGCGGTTCTTGTAGTGATAGAGGCCGGTGTCGTAGAGCGCGATCTGGCCGGTATACTGGAACAGGCCCGTATTGGAGCTGCCGGGATTGCCGTATTCGTCGTAGGCGAGCGTGGCGGTGCGGTTGCCCGCGCTGTCGGTGCGCGGGAGGCTGTGTCGTAATCGTAGGCGACGTAGAACCCGTCCGGCCAGGTCAGCCGGGCCAGCGTCGCCCGCAGACCGGCGCAGCCGGGCGAGGACGCGCATCACGATGGAAACCCCGGCCGGCGGTGTCGTACTGATAGCTCACCGTGCCGTTCGGACCGGCCTGGGAGAGAAGCTGGCCCAGGCTGTCATGGCTGTTGGTGATCGTCTGCCCGTTCGCCGAGACGGTCCTGACCTGGTTGAACAGGTCGTAGCTATAGCTCGTGCCCGGCGTGCCCGAAGGCGCGGACACGCTCGTGATGCGGCCCAGATTATCGTAGCCGTAGTGGAAGGTCTGGTCGGTGCGCACCTGCCGGCTCGCCAGCCGGCCGTTGGCGGCATAGGTGTAGATCTCGTCGTCGGTCCCGGTATTGGTGCCGGGAACCGTCGGGTGCTAAATTCGCTTCTCTCGTCTAAATAGATGTATCGAAGAGATTAGGACGACCATTAGAAATAAATTAATAATTGTGTATAACGCAAAGCCTTCAGAGGACATTGACGCAATAAATACTAACAAAGGCGTAGCCAACGCTATATCATGAGAGTCGTTGAAAAGATTTATATTCATAATTCATACTCCGATTAGACGGAATACAAAAATCGTAATCACCAAGCAGGAAGCCACCAGTAGCCCCCAAGCGATTTTTTTATATTTAACATTGGCTTCGCGGTAGACCCACGCCCCAATCAAGTAAATAAATAATATCGAATAAGTAATAACTGCACGATTATTGATCTCACCAGAGAACACTTGAATAAGTAACGAAACTATGGCGCCTATAAATACGGCGATGACGACCCGAGAGTAAGTTGCTCGGCTTATTTGCATGACGACACCGTCGTTCTAGTAATTTCGAAACTCCCGCCAGCTCGCAAATAGCCGGACAGACCGGCGACCCCTGCGGAGCTTCCACGAAAAGAGAGCGTGCCTTCATCAAACACTGATCCAGATTCCCTAGCAACAATCGCCGACATCCCTCCAAAAAGCAAAGCCCCAGCTAACGAGACACCCGTGCCTTCGAAGCCCCCCGGCGTGGTCTGTTCGAGCCAGAATAGAGAATTTGAACCGCCAAGCGACAATCCGCCGCCGGCTTCCCAGCTTCGAAATGTCCCATAGGAACCGGAAGGTCGGTGAAACCAAGCACCTGAAGAAAACGAACCGCCTGCCGCAAGATGGCCTGCGAACGTGGAGATGGTTCCAACCAATTGCCCTGGACTATCTACGTTCGCTGGGCTGTGGTTAAGGTCGGAATTACGAATGCCGTGAGCCGCGCGTAGTGTAATAGCTGCGGCTCTACACCTTGCAGAGTCCTTCTCCTTGCCACGGCCATCACCACCACCACCACCACCGCCTCCGAAGAACGAAATGGTATCGTATCGGTTTCGCGCGCTAAAATCGTAACACGTGTTGATCGTCGAGAGCAGCTGGCTACCCTCCTCGCGCCCGATGATGTTGCCATTTTCATCTCTCACGGGTTGACCCGAATGGATCCAGAGGGAGGGAGCGCAGATTTCGCTCAACCCCCACGGATCGACAAAATTCACCGGATCCCCACCCACGTAGGCGTAGAGATTGATGCCGCCGGTGTTGCCCGCGCTGTCGGTGTGGGCGATCCTTCGAAGGATCGGCGAAAGGCTCCGGTGGAGCGGTTCGCCCGGAGAAGGCCGCGTTCGCCGGCGTGCATGAGTGAGCCGGATCAGACTTCGATCCGGGGGATCGAAGTCCCGGCGAACCGGTTCGTCGTGCCCGAACCGGCAGATTCCACCAGCGGCCCTTCCATGCCGGGCGCAGCGAACTTGGCGCGCCCTAACGATCCAAAGGACACGCCTCCTGTCCGCGTACGGCCACCTCCGCGGTCAGCGTCCAGGGCAGGAGGTGGGCGCCGGGCCAGGCGATGGGCGCGCCGGCGGCGCGCAGCCTGTCTGCCGTCCAGACATTGCAGGTGCGAAACAGGTGATAGCGGGATCCGGCGCGGGCGAAGACGCTGCGTCCGGACAGCCTGCCCGGCCCGGTGACGACCGGCTCGCCCGCCGCGTCGAGCGCGAAGGCGGCCTCGATCTCGCGCGCAAGCCGGTCGAGACCCTCGCGCGAGACGGCGAGCGGAACCGCATCGCCACCCTCGCCGGGCGCCCCGTCGAGGCGAACGACGTGAAGCACGCTCGCGGTCGGCCATGCGAGCGCCCGGATCGAGGTCCACACTGTCAGCCCGCCGGGAAAGGCGGTCGCGTCGCCCCAGCCGATCGAGTAGCTCTGCGCCCCGGGATAGATGGCCTTCAGCGGGGACTGCGGTCCGAAGGCGCTCGCCGGGACGACGATCTCGGTGTGCAGGGCGCGCCGGGTCACCGCGACGATCTCGCAATCGCCCGGTCCCGGCGGCGGCGCGGCGGGCGGGCGCAGCACGGCCCACGCCGCGGCAAGGAGCAGCGCGAGGGCGAGCCCGGCCAGGACTGCTGCAGCCCGATTGGACACCATCCCTTTCATCCTCGCGCCAACGCGCCTATATTGGGAGCGTTCCCTTCGGGGAACTATGGCGATAAACGCGCGTGCAATAACCAGACCGGACCCGGGTGCGAACCCCGGCGGCTCCACCAAATCCTCTCGCTCGTTGGGCGGGTCTTGCGGGGCCGAATTAGGATCGACGGATGGCTAAAGACGTTGCTTTCGCCCGAATGGGCTCCGTCAAAAGCCCGTAAACAGTAGTTGCCAACGACAACTCTGCTGAAGAGTTCGCCCTCGCTGCGTAAGCGGCGCGAGCAACTCGCTTCTTAAGTCCTGTCCTCTAGCAAGGTCAGGCGGGGTTCGGGGGCGCCTGGCAACAGAAGCCCCCACTTTCCTCTCCGATCTCCGATACGACGTTCTCGCAGGTTCAGCGTTGGCACGCCTTCGGCGCCGCACCCACGCGCGCGGCCACGAAGCTTTGCCGGTACGCGCCCGCAACCGGGCCGGGTGCCGCAAGAGATTATCCCCGCTGTCCACAGAGACGTGCGGCCTGTGGAACACGCCCGCGGCCTGCTGCGCGGCTCCTGGCGCGCGTGGCCGGTCTGGCCGGCTGCGCGGGTCGCTGCTTATCCACAGGCTCGCGCCTAGGCTGTCGATGGCGATTGATGCCGGTGAACGTATTCATTATACGCGCCCCCCATGAAGCAGCCGACCTTCCAGATCGCGACCGACGACTCCGGCCGGTACGTGTCCGTGCGGCTCCTCGGCACGCGCGACGAGGCGCGCCAGCGCGAGTTCGCGGCGAACTTTCTGGCCTTCTACCCCGCCCAGCAGATCCGCTCGGTCCTGGTCGATCTCACCGGTGCGCGCTTTCCCGACCCGCTCTTTCCCTGCGTGGAACGCTTCTCGATGATCTCGAACCTGGCGCCGCGAAGCCGGGTGGCGCTGCTGGCCGGGGACGTGCAGGCCCCCGCCGCCCTCCTGCTCGCCCAGACCCTGCGCGGGGGCTGCCACGAGGTGCTGCTGACCACGCGGCGCGGCGAGGCGGAGCGCTTTCTCGCGCGCAAGGCCCAGCCGGTCACCTTCCGGCCCTGCACCCGGCAGCTGATGGCCGTCCCGCGGCGCTAGCCGTCGAGGCGGGCGCGCTCGCTCATCTGGATCAGCACCCGCTCGCGGGCGCGCTCGGCATCGCCGAAGCGCTCCGCCGACAGGGCGATGGCGCGCTCGTAATGGGCGAGCGCCGGCTCGAGCGTGCCGCGAAGCTCGGCGCAGAGCCCGAGATTGTAGAACAGTTCCGCGCTCTCCACGCCTTCGCGGGCCAGCTCCGCGAAGGCCGTGCACGCCTCGCCCATCCGGTCGTGGCCGGTCAGCTCGTAGGCGGCGGAGAAGCGCGCCGCGTCGGCCTCGGAAAGCCCCTCGGCCGCATGCGCGAAGGGGGCGTGCACGATCTCCTCGTGCGGCAGGAAGAGCCGGCGCACGGGACGGGCGGCATCGATCATCGCCTGGTCGACGAGCTGGCTCGCGGTATAGGGCAGACGCTCGTCCTCGCAGTAATGCATGCTGCTCGAACCCGACAGGATGTCGTTGAACAGCACCGCCGCGCTCGCCGTTTCCACGAGCACGGCGCGGGCCTGGAAGCTGGCGCGCACGCTCCAGCACTCGATCACGACGAGCCGGTATTCCAGGCAGTCCCCGTCCCCGTCGCGTTCGATGCATCTCTCGCGTTCTCGCGTATAGGGGCTGTCGCTGACGCGCTCGTCGAGCACCGTGCCGGAGACGATGCCGTCCACGCCCAGCACCGCGCCCACTTCGGCGAGCCCCTCCGGCGAGCCGTGGCGGTCCCGGAAACGGCCGCGGGCAAAGCCAGGCCCTGCCAGCGAGGGATCGACCACCGTGATCGCCGGCGCGCCGCGGAAATGGGCGGTGACGAGTTCGGATTCCACAGTATCGGCGAAGGCGACGCCGCCGCGGCCATCGAAGTCGAGCACGGCGATGGAGAAAAGACGTTCCGCGCCCGGCACGCGCGGCGCGTACTCGACGTTCAGCGCCGCGGTGTTGGCACAGCCGGCCGCCAGCAAACCGGCAAGGCCGGCGAAAAGACGTTGAACGCGCGAGATCATGACCATCCCCCCGGCCGGACCGGGAGACAGGCTCGCATCGCGCGTGCCCGGGCGCAAGCACGCTCGGGCACGGACGCGAGGGTGCCGGTCTAGCGCCGCGCGATCCGCAGCGGCATGCCCCCGCGCGGGCGCAGCGTGACCTGCATGACCGGATAGACATCCGCCTCCTCGACCGGCGTGAAGCTCAGGCGCGAGACGAAGCGGGCCAGGAAGATCGCCGCCTCCATCATGGCGAAGCTCGCCCCGATGCAGGCCCGCGGCCCGCCGCCGAAGGCCATGAACTGATAGCGGTCCTGCGGCCGGCGATCGGGCCCGAACCGGTCCGGGTCGAAATGGTCGGGATGCTCCCACAGCGTGCGGTGACGGTGCAGTGCGTAGAAGGCGAGCAGGACGACATCGCCCTTCTTCACCGGCCGGCCACAGATCTCGGTCGGCTCGACGGCGCGCCGGCCGAGAATGGGTGCGGGCGGATAGAGCCGCATCGCCTCCTCGATCACCTGGCGGGTGAAGGAAAGGCGCGCCATCGCCTCCGGCGTGAGCGCGCCGTCGAGCACGCCATCGGCCTCCGCGCGCAGGCGCTCCTGTGTCTCGCCATCGTTGGCGACGAGGTAGAGCGTCCAGGTCAGCGCGATCGCCGTGGTCTCGTGGCCGGCGGCGATGAAGGTCATCACCGTGTCCCGGATGTCGGTGTCGGACAGCTTCTGTCCCGTCTTCTCGTCGCGCATCTTCAGGAGCAGGCCGAGCAGGTCGTCGCCCGGATCGCCCTGCGCGCGCCGGCGCCGGATCTGGGCGAGCGCCGCCTTGCGAAAGACATGGCGCGCGCGCAGGGCGCGCAGGCTCATGATGCGGGGCATCCATTCCGGCATCGGCACCAGGTCGCTCATGCGCATCGTGCCGGTCTCTTCCAGAATGACCTCGATGGCGGCGCGCACGCCGGCGCGGTCGAACTCGACGGCGTCGGAGAACAGCACCTGCTCGATCACGGAGAAGGTGGCGTCGTTGAGCACGGACTGCACCTCGACCGGCTGGGGCGCACGCGCGAGGCGCTCGACCGTGGCGGCGGCGACCTCGTCCATGATCGGGATGAAGCGCTCGATTCGGCGGCGCAGGAAGGCCGGCTGCAGGCTCATGCGCTGGCGCCGCCAGCTCTCGCCGTGGGCGGTGAGGATGGCATCGCCGAGGATCGGCCTCAGCATGCGCAGGATCAGCGGCGACTTGCGCCAGGCGTGGAAATTCTCCTGCAGCACCGACCTCATCTCGGCCGGCCCGGAGATCTCGTGGACCGACTTGCCGATATAGGGCCCGGTCAGGATGGTCTCGCGGAACAGTGCCTCCGGCAGGATCGACATCGGGTTCTCGCGCATGAGACGCCCCGTCTCGATCAGGCTCACCGGCCGGTCCAGCGGCACGCAGGCGACCGGCTCGAACAGCGCCGTGCGCCGCTCGGGGCGATCGCGGCCTGTCGCCTCGGCATGACGGATGTCGGCCATGGCAGCCTCCTGACCCCTTGGTTGCATGCCTAGCTCACAATACTTAACCGATTGCGACCGCCGCGATGGCCCCGCTCTGCAGCGCACCGAATTGACGCGGGCTCTGCCATGGATACTCTCCTCCCCAGCTCTGGGAGGGACGCGTGGCCAAGGATCTGATGGGGTACGGCAAGCTGGCCCAGGAGGCGCTGCGCGGCGTCGTCCGGCAAGCCGTCGCGCGCGCGGCCGGCCCCCAGGGCCTGCCCGGCAGCCATCATTTCTACATCAGCTTCAAGACGACCGATCCCGGCTGCGACCTCGACGAGGCGCTGATCAAGTCCTATCCCGACGAGATGACGATCGTTCTGGAGCACCAGTTCTGGGATCTTGCAGCCGACGATGACGGGTTCGAGGTCACCCTGAAATTTGGCGGCGTCCCGAAATATCTCAAGGTCCCGTGGCGCGCGGTGACGCGCTTCCACGACCCGGCGGTCAATTTCCAGCTCTATTTCGAGTACGAGCCCCCGAGCGGGGACGACCTCGCGGCCCGGCCCGAGGCGCAGGCCCAGGCGCAGGGCGAGAACACCGTCGTCAGCCTCGACTCCTTCAGGAAGAAAGATTGAAGGGCAGCGCCAAAGAGCGCCTGATGGCGCTGTTCTCCGACGCCGCGCACATTCCGCCGGCGAGCCGGCTGTTCGGCTTCGAGCTGCTCGACCTGGATCCCGAGCAGCGCTGGGTGGAGGCGAAGTTCACCGCCCGCGACGAATTCCTCAATCCCAACGGCTCGGTCCAGGGCGGGATCGTCACCGGCTTTCTCGACGAGGCGATGTCGCTGGCTGCGTTCATCGCGAGCGACCTGACCGCCGCGGTGCCCACGCTGGAAATGAAGACGAGCTTCCTGCGCCCGCTGTTCAAGGGCGAGTGCCGCGCACGCGGCACGGTGCTGCGCCTGGGACGCTCGGTGGCCTTCACCGAGGGCCGGCTGTTCGACGCCGAGGGCGCACTCTGCGCGACGGCAAGCGCGACCTGCGCGATCCGCCCGCTGGAGCGGTGAGGTGAAGGCGAGGAGCCTCGCCCTCATCGCGCTCGCCCAGGTGCTCGCCCTCTCGGTGTGGTTCGCCGGCGCGGCCGCGCTTCCTGCCATCGCCCGCTCGGCCGATCTCTCCGCCTTCGCCACCGCCGCGCTGTCGAGCGGGGTGCAGCTCGGATTCGTCGCCGGCGCGCTGGCGAGCGCGGCGCTGGGTCTTGCCGACCGGCTCGAGGTGAGACACCTCTTCGCGTCGGGGGCGGCGGTCGCCGGGCTCGCGACCGGACTCGCCGCGCTGACTGAACCCGGCAGCGCGGCGATGATCGCCCTGCGCATCCTCACCGGCGCGGCGCTCGCACTCGTCTATCCGGTGGGCATGAAGATGGCGGCGAGCTGGGCGAAGGGCGATGCCGGCCTGCTGGTCGGCCTGCTCGTCGGCGCGCTCACCCTGGGATCGGCAGCGCCGCACCTCCTCCCCGTGCTGGGACCGGGGTTCGGCTGGCGCACGCCCTTCCTTGGATCGGCCCTGCTCTGCCTGGTCGCGGCGGGGACGATCCTCGCCGCGCAGGCCGGGCCGGCCTTCGCCCGCGCCGCGCGGTTCGATCCCTCTGCCATCCGGCTCGCGATCGCGCGCCCGGCCCTGCGGCTCGCCAATCTCGGCTATCTCGGCCACATGTGGGAACTCTATGCCTTCTGGGCCTGGCTCGGCGCGTTCCTCTACGCCTATGCGCTCCATCACGGGCTTCCCGCCGGCGCCTGGCCGGGCGTGCTGACCTTCGCGGTCGTGGCCTCCGGCGCGGCCGGCGCGCTCGGCGCAGGCTGGCTCGCCGACCGGGTCGGGCGCACGGTGGTGACCAGTGCCGCGATGGCGGTCAGCGGGGCCTGCGCGATCCTCACCGGGCTCGCGTGGGATGCGCCGCTGCTCGTCATGGCGATCCTGCTCGTCGTCTACGGCATCACGGTGATCGCCGATTCCGCGCAGTTCTCGGCCGCCATCGCCGAGCTGGCCCCGAGCGATCAGGCCGGATCGCTGCTGACGCTGCAGACCGCGGCGGGCTTTGCCCTCACCGTGCTGACCGTGCAGGCCCTGCCGCTTTGGGTGGAAGTCACCGGCTGGCGCTTCGCCTTCGCCCCGCTGGCCCTGGGGCCGGCGGTCGGCATCTGGGCGATGCTGCGGCTACGGGCGAGGCCGGAGGCGGGCCAGCTCGCCGGCGGGCGCGGCTAGAGCAGCTTCGGGCGCCTGAACAGCCAGAGCTCGAGACCGCCGATCACCGCGATGGGCGCCGGCGGATCGGCCATGCCGCGCCGCTACTCTGCCGCCTCGGGCAGGATCGGGCGGGCACGCACCTTCACCCGCGCGCGCTCGCCCTCGATCTTCTCGACCAGGAGCTTCTCCACCTGGCTGTCGTCGTGGAAGACGACGCCGGTCAGCGCGTCGAGCACGGCCTTGGCGACATTGTCCACGTCGTGACGCGGCGATCCGGGCGTGTGCTCGATGATGATGGTCACCTCGTAGGGACCCCATTTCGGACGCACGCGCTTGAACTCGGTGCGGAAGAAATCGCCGATCAGCGACTTGAAGCGGCGCGACTGCGTCGTCACCGCATCGACCCTGAGATGCAGGGAATCCCTCGCATTCGCCGCCTGCACGCGCCCTCTCCCGACCCAATCCAGGGTCTTGTTCTCACCCTCGGTCATGACGCCATCCGTCTGCCCGACTCAAGAAGCCCATTGTCCGCCAGGGCGTTCCCCACGGCAAGGGCAGGGTTAAGCGCGGGTAAACAGACCGGTCGCGGCGTTTGCGGCGCGCAAGCCCCTTGCCCGGACCGCGGGCGAGAGGCCATACACGGCGCAAAATCTCACCTGTGCCTTTCGAAGAGGATCTCCCCATGACCGAGATGCGCATCGAGTCCGACAGCTTCGGCGAACTCGAGGTTCCCGCCGACAAGCTCTGGGGCGCCCAGACGGCGCGCTCGCTGATGAATTTCAGGATCGGCGGCCAGACCATGCCGGTCCCGCTCGTCCATGCGCTCGGCGTGGTCAAGCATTGCGCGGCCAAGGCCAACATGGCGCTGGACAATCTCGATGCGAAGCTCGGCGACGCCATCGCGCAGGCCGCAAAAGAGGTCGCCGACGGCAAGCTGGACGATCATTTCCCGCTGGTGGTCTGGCAGACCGGCTCGGGCACGCAGTCGAACATGAACGCCAACGAGGTGATCGCCAACCGCGCCATCCAGATCCTCGGCGGCAAGGTCGGGAGCAAGGACCCGGTCCACCCGAACGACCACGTCAACCGCTCGCAATCGTCCAACGACACCTTCCCCACCGCGATGCACATCGCCGCGGCGCGCCAGATCGCCGACCGCCTCGTGCCGGCGCTCAAGGGCCTGCGCGACGCGCTGAAGGAGAAGCAGGACGCGTTCAAGGACATCATCAAGATCGGGCGCACCCATCTGATGGACGCGACCCCGCTCACGCTCGGCCAGGAGTTCTCCGGCTATGTGGCGATGGTCGACAACTCGATCCGCCGCGTGGAAGGCACGCTGCCCGCACTCTACGAGCTCGCCCAGGGCGGTACGGCCGTGGGTACCGGCCTCAACGCCAAGCCCGGCTTTGCCGAAAAGTTCGCCGAGGAGGTCGCCGACCTCACCGGCCTTCCCTTCGTGACCGCGCCCAACAAGTTCGAGGCGCTCGCCACCAAGGACGCGCTCGTGGAAGCCCACGGGGCGCTCAACTCCGTCGCGGTCTCGCTGTTCAAGATCGCCAACGATGTCCGCCTCCTGGGCTCCGGCCCGCGCTGCGGCATCGGGGAGATCGCCCTGCCGGCGAACGAGCCGGGCAGCTCCATCATGCCGGGCAAGGTCAATCCGACCCAGAACGAGGCAATGACCATGGTCTGCACCCAGGTCATGGGCAACAACGCCGCGGTGAGCTTCGCCGGCAGCCAGGGCCAGTTCGAGCTGAACGTCTTCAAGCCGGTAATAATCTATAACGTGCTGACCTCGATCCGCCTGCTGGCCGATGCGTCCGAGAGCTTCACCGAGAACTGCGTGAAGGGCATCGAGGCGAACGAGGCGCGCATCGCCGACCTGATGGAAAAATCCCTCATGCTGGTCACCGCGCTCGCCCCGAAGATCGGCTACGACAACGCGACCGAGGTCGCAAAGACCGCCCACAAGAACGGCACCACCCTGCGCGAGGAAGCCATCCGGCTCGGCTTCGTGACCGAGGAGGAGTTCGACCGGATCGTGCGGCCGGAGAAGATGATCGGGCCGAAATAGGCTGCTGAATCGATGCGGCAAAGGAAAACCCCGGCGCAGGGTCTGCGCCGGGGCTCGATGCTGCGATGGCGCGGCGCTCAGGCCGTGCGGATCTGCCCGAGGAACCGGCCGATTTCGTTCTTGAGCGTCTGCGCTTGGCCGGACAGAAGTTGCGCCGCATCGCTCAGCTCGGCCGATGTCGATTGCGAGCGGCCCGAGAATTCCCGGAAGCCATGGGCGCCTGCGGACACTTCCGAGGTCCCATTCGCCGCCTCGGCTACGTTGCGACTGATATCGTCGATCGTGGCCTGCTGCTCCTCGGTCGCTGCCGAGATGGATTCCGAGTTCAGCTGAATCTGCTCGATGAAGCGAGCGATCGCCGCGACGCTCTGCGACGTCCGGCTCGATGTCGTCTTGATCTCCTCGATCCGGCCGGAAATCTCGCTGGTGGCGCGCGCCGTCTGCGCGGCGAGCTGCTTGACCTCGCTCGCCACGACGGCGAAGCCCTTCCCGGCCTCGCCCGCTCGGGCCGACTCGATCGTCGCGTTGAGCGCCAGCAGGTTCGTCTTCTCCGCGATCTCGGCAATCAGCGAGGTCACGCCCGCCACGTTCTCGATCGCCGAGGACAGGCTCTCCATCGACAGCTTGCTGCTGTGAGACAGGGTCAGCGCCTCGCGGGTCTGGTCGGCCGAAGCGCGGATTTGCTTGACCACCTCGCGCAGGGTTGCCGAAAACTCCTCGGCCGCACCCGCGACCGACTGGACATTTGTGCTCGCCTGCTCGGCGGCGGCGGATACGCTCATTGCCTGCTCGTTGCCCTCCCGCGCCATCTTCGACATCTGCCCGGCGAAGGTGGTAAGCTGCTCCGCCGCGGCGGCGACCTGCGTTACGACGCCGCCCACGGCCTCCTCGAACCGGTCCGCGAGTAGCTTCAGCGCCTTCTGCTTCTCCGCCTCGGCGCGCGCCCCGGCTTCGGCGGCTTCGGCCTCGAGGCGCTCGGCCTCCATGCCGGTGCGGCGGAATTCTTCCGCGGCATCCGCGATTCGGCCGATCTCGTCGGCACGGCCGGCACCGGGAATCTCGACCTTCCAGTCCTTCTCGGCGAGGCGCTTCAGCCCGGCAGCAATGCGGGTGAGCGGGCGCGAGACGTTCTGCTGGAGGAACCAGACGGCGGAAATCCCGATCAGGGCCGCCACGACGATGAGGGCGGTGATGAGGAAACCGGCGCGGGCCTGGTCGGTCTCGGCGTTACTCATTCGTCGCGCGGCGCGCTCCACCGAGTAGTCCATGAACGCGTTGGCCGCATCGCGTGCCGCCCTGAAGATCTCGGCCGCCTCGTTGCGGGCGAGGTCCTCCGCATAGGCCCGGTCGCCGCGCTCGATCGCGGCGAACAGGCGCGTCTCCAACATCGTCACATACTGGTCGGCCTGCGCTTCGATATCGGAGACGAAGGCCTGCTCGCTCTCGTCGAGGTCGGCGCTGCGGAGCTGATCGAGGCGCTCGCGCACACGGATATTCTGATTGTCGATCTCTTCGCGGAATCGCATGCGCGTCTCGTCGCGATCAGCGAGCACGTATTCCAGGGAGTCCGACCGGATGCGATAGAGCGCGGCCTTGATATCGTCCGCGGTTTCGAGTCCGACGACTTCCTGCTGGTACATGTCGCCCAGGCGGCGATTGCTTTCGCCGAGCAGCAGAAATGCGGTCACCCCCATGGAGAGCGCGCAGATCACGAGAACGGCCGCCGCGGAAGCGACCTTGGCAGATATGCTACGCCGGACAATCGACAACATGGACAGCTCCTAAAGGTCAACCAGCTGCGACGATCACTCAGACCGTCCGGTTAACGGTCGGTTTATTGCCAAGAAAAAGGAAAAACAGATCAATCCCTACACCGGAGACTCAACCATATCGCACATGTTTTTCATTTAAACCGGGTTGGCATCGGCAAGAGAAAAACCCCGGCGCAGGTCTGCGCCGGGGTCAGGCCGTGGGTGTGCGGTGAAGTCGAAGGCTCAGTAGCCGCCGACGCCGCCGTCGAGGACGAGGGTCATCGAGGAGGCCGAGGCGCGTTCGGAGCGGCGCTCGACCGTCTCGGCATAGGTCTCCTCGTAGCGGTAATAGACGAGCTTGACGCCGGGGCCGTAGCGGCGAAGCAGCGAGCGTTCGTTGCAGTTGCGGCGCGCTTCCTCGGGCGCGCAGTAGAGCCGGCCGCCGGGCGCGTGGCGCAGCGCCTCGCCCTTCTCGCAGACGATCGTGCGGCCGTCCTGGTAGATGTATTCGCCTTCCTCTTCCCAGCCGAGCGTCACCTGCATTGAGGTGCCGGCCATGCAGCGGAAGATCTCGCCGTCGAAATGGGGATCGACGCGCTCCTCGGGATCGGGGCGCGAGGCCGGGTGCGGGGTGCCGCTGTCGTCCACGCAGACCGCGCGCACCACACGCCATTCCTCGACCCAGCGCGTGCGCTCCTCCTCCACGAGCTCGTATTCCTCGGCGAGGCGCAGGCCCGCGATCGCAGAGGCCGCGCCCGAACGCGCCACCGGCGGGATCCAGCTGCCGCCGCCGAACACGACGGTGGAGTTGTTGTTGATCGCACTGGCCTGGGCCATCGCGCTCGCCGAGGCGCTGGCGTTGACGTTCACGTTGACCGAGCTGGACAGGTTCACCCCGCCGATCTTCACGTGCGGCCCGCCGACATGGACGCTCGGCCCGCCGATATACACGCCCGGCACGTTGATCGTCGGCCCTCCGGGATGGGTGCAGCAGCCGCCATGGGGCGGCGGCGGGCTCGGCGGGGTCGGTGCCGGATCGCCAGCCGCGGCCGCCGCGCTGATGAAGCCGGCGGCTATCGCGGCGGCAAGGCCGGCGTATCGCTTTGAAACGCGCATGGGATCGCTCCGTCGCTGTCGGGACGCACGCTGCAAGCGGGAGGCCATTTGCGGCGTGCTGCCGAACGGCGAGCGATTGGCACGCCGCCTGCAGACGACCGGCTCGACTGCGAGAAAGGCGCCGGGACGTGACCCGGACAGGAACGAGGAGCGCCCGACCCGTGCGGCACATCAATACGAAGGCCCTTTACGAGTACTGGAACACGCGCCGGCTCGGCCGCACCGCCCCGGCGCGTGCCGACATCGCGCCGAAGGATCTGTCGGGCCTGCTTGCCCATCTGTTCCTGCTGCGGCGCATGGACGCCGACCATCACGTCTTCCGCCTGGCCGGGAGCGCGCTGTGCCAGATGCACAAGCGCGAATTCAAGGACCAGAACTTCCTGTCGCTCTGGCGCGGCCACGACCGGGTTCACATGAGTGCACTCATCGAGGGGGCGCTGAACGCGCCGGCTCCGGCGAGCGCGCTCGCCGAAGCGCAGTCGATCGACGGGCGCAGCGTGGAGATCGAGATCGCCCTGTTGCCGCTCAAGGGCCCGGAGGGCCTGGTCGACCGGGTGCTGGGCCTCTACCAGCCGCTCGGCGCCGGCCGGCTCAACGGCCGGCCCGTCGTCCAGCATGCGCTGCGCGAGGTCCATCCGGCCGTGCGCCCCGCGCCGAGCGTCAACGTCTTCGCACCCCAGGCGCTGCGCCCCCGCCCGAACCGGGCAGCCAACGACCGGATCTGAAGCGGCGTTCCTTCCGGGCCCGTCCCGTCCAGCATTTCTTAAATCTTGCGCGGCAGTATGAACGCCCGTTTTTCAAGGGTGCGTTCTGCCGCGACGATGACAACGCTCACAGACATCCGCTCCCGCCTCGACCGGCGCAGGATCAAGGTCGCCGCCCGCGGCGCCCAGGAGCAGCGCCGCCACCGCCGCGTGAAGCTCGCCGTGCCGGGGCGCTATCTCGATCCGGTCCGCGGCGAGTTCATGTGCCGCCTCGTCGACGTCTCGCCGGGCGGGGCGCGCATCGCGGCGGAGGTGCCTCCGCCGGTCCATCAGACGATCGTGATGCTGTTCGAAGGGCTCGGGCGGCTGGAGGGCGAAGTGGTGCGCGCCGGCAGGGCGGGATTCGCCGTGCGCTTCGTCTTCTCGCAGCGAAAGCGCGACCGGCTCGCCGACGCGATCACCTGGCGGTTCAACATGGAACGCCTCGGGCTGACCGAGGACCGCCACGCGCCGCGCAAGCCCGGCAAGGGACGCGCCACGCTGCGCCTGAAGGACGGGGTGATGATCAAGGCCGACGTCATAGACGTGTCCATTTCCGGGGCAGCCTTCGCCTGCCTGGAGCGTCCCAGAGTGGGCGAACCGATACGCGTGGGCGAGATGACGGGCCGCGTCGCGCGATGGCTCGACAACGGGATCGCGGTCGCCTTCGACCCGCCCAGGCCCCGCGAGGAGGCGCATCCCGCCTGACAAGACCGGTGTTCTCGGCGCGGCGGAACTCAGACGCCGTCCTTAAACTTTCATGCTAAGGCCCCATATCCATCCCGCGGCCTGATTCTTGCCGCATGGCTCATGCAATGTGAGCCGATGGAAGACCGGAGTGACATGTCGATGCCACGTGATGACGGAAGCGCCACGTCCTGGTTCGTCAAGGTCGAAGGCCGCGTCTATGGACCCTATACGCCGGCCCAGATGCGCGCCTTCGTGAAGGAGGGCCGCGTGGCGGCCCATTCCGTCGTGTCGGAGAACCGCGAGAGCGGCTGGCGCGACGCGCGCGCCGTCGAGCAGTTCAAGGGCTGGTTCGACGAGGCGCGCGAGGCCCCCGGCAAGCGCCGTGCGCGCCCTGCCCCGAGCGATGCGCGCACGGCGAACTTCGTGATCATCGCCCATCTCTCGCGCGAGACCGAAACCGGCTTCGTCGCCGCCCTGTCCGAGTTCGGCGACACCGAGGAGATCGCGCCGGGCGTCTGGCTGCTGCGCGCCGCGGCGACCGCGGCGATTCTCAGGAACGAGCTCAGCCACCTGCTGGAACGCGACGACAAGCTGCTCGTCGTCGACGCCAGCCGCGACCGCACCGCCTGGTTCAATCTCGGCCGCGACGCCGACCAGCGCATCCGCGAGCTGTGGGGCCGGCCGCAATAGCGCCGGATCTCTCCTGCCCGAGGAGGGGACGAGGCCGCTCTTAGATCTTGCTCAGACCGTTCGAGAACCGTCTCGCGTTCTCGACATAGTGCTCGGCGCTCGCCTTCAGCATCTCCTGCGTCCCCTCCGGCACCGGTTTGACGACCTTGCCGGGCGCGCCCATCACGATGGAGCCGTCGGGGATTTCCTTGCCCTCGGTGATCAGGGCGTGGGCCCCGATGATGCAGTGCCTGCCGATCTTCGCCCCGTTCATCACCGTCGCCCCGATGCCGATGAGGGAGTAGTCCCCGACCGTGCAACCGTGCAGCATGGCCTGGTGGCCTATGGTGACGCCCTTGCCGATGGTCAGGGGGAAGGCCGGATCGGTATGCATGACCGTGTTGTCCTGGACGTTGGAGTCCTCCCCGATCGTGATCGGCTCGTTGTCGCCCCTCAGGACAGCGCCGAACCAGACCGAGGCGCGCGCCTTCAGGATCACCTTGCCGACCAGGACCGCCGTGGGCGCGACCCAGGCGTCGGCCTCGATGTCTGGGCGCTCTCCGTCCAGTTCGTAGATCCGCATCATGATGGGGGTCCTTCCTTCTGTGGTTTCGGCGCACCGGCGGCGATGAAACTTCTGCGACGGGGGCGCTCACACTTCCTTCACCAGATTAGAATGACACTGCAGATGCGATTCGGGTTCAACGAATTCGCATCGCAAAGGGACCGACCGCAAGGAGTAGACGGCAGACATGGCTGTCGCACCCCCGAGAAGCCCAGGCATCGCCGCGCCGCCCGCGCCGCCGATGTCACGCCCGGCCGGCTTCCCTGACCTAACCGCATTGTCCGCCCCTCCGCTCCCGCGCGAGGGGTTTTTTCTTGTCTGGAGGTCCTGACATGGCCAAGCGCGCCGCGAAACGCCGTACCGGTGAGTTCAATGCCGACCACTACGAGCAGGAGAAGGTTCGCGCTCTCTTTCCCGGCACCGGGTGGTCGCCGGACGAGGTCGATCCGATGCGGGACCAGCGCTATGTCAAGAATGTCAAACCGCGTTCCGACGGCCAGGCGAAACTGATGCAGGCCATCGACGAGCACAATCTCGTCATGGCGCTCGGCCCGGCAGGCACCGGCAAGACCTATCTCGCGGTCGCCAAGGCCGTCGAGGCGCTGGAGGCCGGCGAGATCGGGCGCATCGTGCTGTCGCGCCCGGCGGTGGAAGCGGGCGAATCCATAGGCTTCCTGCCCGGCGCCATGGAGGAGAAGCTCGCTCCCTATCTCCGGCCGCTCTACGACGCGCTCGCCGACCGGCTCAGCCCCAAGCGCCTCAAGGCGCTGATGGCCGAGGGCCTGATCGAGATCGCCCCGATCGCCTACATGCGCGGGCGCACGCTGAACAATGCCTTCATCGTCGTCGACGAGGCGCAGAACTGCACCTACGGCCAGCTGAAGATGCTGCTGACGCGCCTGGGCTGGAACTCCACCATGATCGTCACCGGCGACCCGGCCCAGACCGACCTCCTGCCCGACCTGTCCGGCCTGAAGGACATCGCCGACCGGCTGGAGGCGCTGGAAAATGTCGCCGTCTGCCGGCTGGACGCCAAGGACATCGTGCGCCATCCGCTGGTGGCCGACATGCTCAACGTCCTCTGATCCCGACGCTTCGGGACTGAAGGCGGCGCCCGCCCGGACATCCAGGCGGGCGTCTGCCGTCTTGCCGCGGCGGCGGCGCTCGGCGAAGCTGCCCTCGCCATGACCGAACACGACCAGATCCTCGTCGCCCTGCGACGCATTACCCGCGCGATCGACCTGCAGTCCAAGCGACTCCTGAAGGAGACAGGGCTGACCGCACCGCAACTCGTCGTGCTGCGCGCGCTCGAGCGGGAGGGTCCGCTCCCGCCCTCGAGGATCGCCGACCGGGTGTCGCTGAGTCCGCCGACAGTCACCACCATCGTGGAACGCCTGGCCAGGCTCGGCCTCGTCGAGCGCCGTCCGCGCGAAAGCGACCGGCGCGGAGTGGAGATCAGCCTGACCGAGGCAGGCCTCAGCGCCTATCGCGGCGCACCCGAACTTCTCCAGGCCGGTTTCCTGAAGCGCTTCCGCGCGCTCGAGCCCTGGGAACAGCACATGCTGCTGTCCTCGATGGAGCGCATCGCCGATCTCATGGATGCGGGCGATCTGGACGCCGCGCCGATCCTGGCTTCGGGCGAATACGGACAAGCCCCGCAATCGTGACCGCTTTTGGCCGCCGCGCCGGGGACCGCCTGCGATGCGGGCTGTCGCATATATGACACAGCCCGCGTTCAATTCCTGAACATTGTTTGAACTCGAATCAGTATGGCGCTAAACCACGTCTCGGCTGCGGGGCCAGTCCCAAAGCGAGCATGCGCATTCGCCGATCGGCACCATCCGTGCCCGGCATGGCTTCGCGCGGGCGCCCCGTCTGTCAGGAAAATCCGCTGTCCGGTTGCGATGCCCTCACGGGATGCATTGCGATCGAACCTTCGACCTCGAACGACAAGCACCAGGACAGACGATGAAAAAATCACTTCTCCTCAACACGGTCTTCGTGTCCGCGACCGCCGCCGCGATGGCCGGCACCGCCGCCGCCCAGACCATCCCACAGCAGCAGCGCCCGCGCGACGTCATCACGGTGACCGCGACCAAGACCGAGCAGTCCGCCCAGGACATACCGGTCGCGGTGAGCGCGCTCGACAACCAGGATCTCGAAGAGCTGCGCATCGACACGTTCAGCGACTATCTCGTCCAGCTGCCCGGCGTGACCGCCGGCGGCAACGGGCCGGGCCAGCGCACGATCTACATCCGCGGCATCGCCTCGACGACGCCGAACCTGACGGTCGCGGGCGTCGCCGGCCTCGCGCCGAACGTCGCCTTCTATCTCGACGAGCAGCCGCTCGCCCAGCCGGGCCGCAATCTCGACGTCTACGCGGCCGACCTGGAACGCATCGAGGTCCTGCCCGGACCGCAGGGCACGCTGTTCGGCGCCTCCTCCCAGGCCGGCACGGTGCGCCTGATCACCAACAAGCCGGTGCTCGGCGCCTTCGAGGCCTATTCCAACTTCGGCTTCTCCTGGACGCAGGACGGGGAGATGAGCTCCAACGTCACCGGCGTGGTGAACCTGCCGGTCGGGGACGATTTCGCGCTGCGGGCGGTGGTCTATTCCGATCACCAGGGCGGCTATATCGACAATGTGCGCGGCACCCGCGACCTGTCGGAATCGGCCCGTTTCCGCCCGGAAGGCACCGTGCGCGCCAATGGCGTGCCGGTCTCGGCGCGCCGCGCCGGGTTCCAGGCCGGCCAGGACCTGTCGAACGTGACCTTCCTGGAAGCCGACAATGCCGACCTGGTGGAAGACGACTTCAACGACGCCACCTATTCCGGTTTCCGCCTGTCGGGGCGCTACGAGTTCAATGCCGACTGGCGCCTCACCGTGGGCTATGCGCAGCAGACGCTCGACAAGGACGGGGTGTTCTTCGCCGATCCCGAACTCGACGACTGGGAGATCCAGCGCTTCGAGGAGGACGAGCTGGAGGACGACTTCACCAATGTCGCCTGGACGCTGGAAGGCCGGCTCGGCGCGCTCGAGACGGTCTATACCGGGGCCTATACCGAGCGCGATGCCGACCAGACCGTGGACTACACCGACTACATGTTCGTCGGGCAGTACTTCCCCTACTATGTCTGCGACGGCTCGGTGACCTATCCCGGCGCCGCCGGACCGGCCGGCACGTGCCAGCCGCCCAACTCGCTCGTGAAATCGACCACCGAGACCACCGTGGAAAGCCACGAATTCCGGGTGCTCACGCCGCAGACGGCGCGCCTGCGCGCCACGACCGGCGTGTTCTATTCCGACACCCAGCTCGACGAGCGCAACGACTACACCTATCTGGGCTCGATCGCGGCCGATCCGTTCGGCCCCTTCGCGCCGAACTTCCCGTTCATGACGGGCTATTTCTCCGATCCGGGCCCGTTTCCGCCGGGCGTGATCTTCCGCAATGACGTGCGGCGCACCGACGAGCAGCGCGGCGCGTTCGGCGAGGTGACCTACGATCTGACCGACCAGCTCTCCTTCACCGCGGGTGCGCGCTGGTACGACATCGAGGTCGACCTGCAGGGCAGCGCGAACTCCTCGTTCTGCAATTCCTTCAGCGCCACCGACCAGGACGCCTTCGGCACCGACATCTCCGATCTCTACAACGGGGACGGGCAGTACACATTCCGCGGCTCGTGCGATCCGACCCTGCGCCAGACCTTCACGGAGGCGGACTCCATCGCCGACATCATGGCAGCCGGCCTCAGCCAGGCGCAGGCGACGCAGGTCTTCAACGCGGTGCGCGCACCCGACGTCGCGGCGACCGACGGGGTGATCCTGAAGTTCACCGGCACCTGGACGCCGAACGACGACCTGTTGTTCTACGCCACCTACTCGGAAGGCTTCCGTCCGGGCCTCCTGAACCGTCCCGGCGGGGCGCAGGGACCGGCCGGCTTCACCGTGCCGTTCGCGCTCGATACCGACGAGGTGACCAATTACGAGCTCGGCTGGAAGACCTTCCTGTTCGACGGCGCGCTGCGCTTCAACGGCAACGCGTTCTTCATCGACATCGAGGACCTGCAGACCACGATCTTCGATCCCTCCATCACCAACCTGTTCTTCTCCGCGAATGCCGCCGACGCCGAGATCCGCGGCGTCGAGGGGGATTTCAGCTGGTACGTGCCGAACGTGGACGGGCTTACCATCGCCGGCGCCTTCTCGCTTCTGGACACGGAGATCACCGAGGTGCTGGTGCCGACCGACGATGTGCGGGTGGGGTCTCCGCTCGCCTTCGCGCCGGAATTCCAGGCCAACCTGCGCGCCCGCTACGAGTGGGCCCTGGAGAACGGCTACCAGGCCCATGTCTCCGGACAGGTGACCCACTCGGGCGACTCCCAGTCCGACGTCATCCGGATCAACCGGATCACGGTGGACGGCTACACCACGCTGGAACTGGCCGCCGGACTTGCCGGCGAACAGTGGAGCGTGGAGCTGTTCGGCGAGAACCTGACCAACGAGGCGGGCGAGACGAGTTCGAACTTCGTCTACGACCGCGAGCGCGCGACGCTGCTGCGTCCGCGCACGATCGGGCTCCGCTTCGGCGTGGAGTATTAGGCCGCGGGTTGAAATCCCCGGCCGCAGCTTGAAGATGAGCGCGTCCCGCCCCCGCGGCGGGGCGCGCTTCATCGTCGTGAACGGAGTTCGTGTGCTGGACGAGACCGACAGCCCGGCCGCCGCGCTGAAGACCGCGCAGGAGCACATGTATCGGGGCCGCTTCGAGGCGGCGCTGGAGGCGCTCGCCCCGCTGCTCGGGGCCGAACCGGACCATGCCGAGGCGCTCTACATGCGCGCCGCATGCCTGCGCTATCTGGACCGCCGCGAGGAGGCCTTCGACGCGCTCGCGGCGCTGAAGGCCGCCGCGCCGGAATTCGGCCGCGCCTATCAGGAGGAGGGCCATCTGCACCGTGCGCGCGGCCGCGAGCAGGAGGCCCTCGCCGCCTACCGGCGTGCCTGCCGCTTCAACCCGGCCCTGCATGCCAGCTGGATGGCGCAGGCCGAGATCCTCGAGGCGCAGGGCCACGGCGAGGAGGCGCGCCAGGCCCGGGCCCAGGGCGAGCGCATCCTCGCCTTGCCGAAGGAGCTCGTCTCGGTCACGCACCTGCTGCACGAGGACCGGATCCTGAAGGCGGAGAAGCTGTGCCGGGCCTTCCTGCAGAAGCACCCCCACCATGTCGAGGCGATGCGCCTGCTCGCCGCGATCGCCAAGCGCTTCGGGGTGATGGAGGACGCCGAGTTCCTTCTGGAAAGCGCGATCGGCTTCGAGCCGGACAATGTCCAGCTTCGCCTCGACTACATCGAAGTCCTCAGAAAGAGACAGAAATTCGCGAAGGCCCTGGAGGAGGCCCGCCTCCTTCACGAGCGCGAGCCGGACAACCCGCTCTTTGCTTCCCACCACGCCATAGAGCTGATGCAGACCGGCGACTACCCGGCGGCTATCTCGCTGTTCGATGCGGTCCTGAAGCGTGTACCCGACGACCCCGCGACGCTCACCTCGCGCGCCCACGCGCTCAAGACCGCCGGGCGCCAGGAGGAGGCCGTCGCCTCCTATCGCCGCGCCGCCGAGGTCAAACCCGATCACGGCGATGCCTGGTACGGGCTCGCCAACCTGAAGACCTACCGCTTCACCCGCGACGAGATCGCGGCCATGGAGCGCCAGGAGGCCCGCCCCGACCTCGCCTTCGCCGACCGCATCCATCTCTGCTTCGCGCTCGGCAAGGCACACGAGGATCACGAACGGTACGAACGGTCGTTCGAGTACTATGCCCGCGGCAACGCGCTCAAGCGCAGGCAGACCCGTTATACCAGCGCGCAGATGGAGGAGGAGTTCGAGGCGCAGAAGCGCGTGTGCACGCGCGAGCTCTTCGAATCCAAGGGGGAGACGGGCCATCCCGCCCCCGACCCGATCTTCATCGTCGGCCTGCCGCGGGCCGGCTCCACGCTCATCGAGCAGATCCTCGCCAGCCACAGCCAGATCGACGGCACGCTGGAACTGCCCAACATCCTCGCCCTGTCCCACCGCCTGCGCGGACGAAAGCGGGTGGGCGGCCAGACACGCTACCCTGCGATCCTCGCCGAGCTGTCCGGCGAAAAGCTGCGCGAGCTCGGTGCCGACTATATCGAGGGCACGGCGCTCCACCGCCGCGGCGCGCCCTTCTTCACCGACAAGATGCCGAACAATTTCCGGCATATCGGCCTCATCAAGCTGATCCTGCCGAACGCGAAGATCATCGATGCGCGCCGCCACCCGATGGCGTGCTGCTTCTCCGGCTTCAAGCAGCTGTTCGCCGAGGGACAGGAATTCACCTACGGCCTCGAGGAGATCGGCCGCTACTACCGCGGCTATGTCGACCTGATGGCGCACTGGGACGAGGTGCTGCCCGGCGCGGTCCTGCGCGTGCACCACGAGGACGTGGTCGACGATCTCGAGGGCCAGGTCCGGCGCATGCTGGACTATCTCGGCCTGCCCTTCGAGCCGGCCTGCGTGGAGTTCCACAAGACCAGGCGCGAGGTGCGAACCGCGAGCTCGGAACAGGTGCGCCAGCCGATCTTCAGGAGCGGCACGGAACAATGGCGCCATTTCGAGCCTTGGCTCGACGAGCTCAAGACCGCGCTCGGCCCGGCCCTGACCGGCTATCGCGACTGACCCGCCCAGACATGCCGCCCCGGCAAGGATGACGCACGCATGAAGAAAATCGAACCGGCCGTCTTCTTTCCCGCCGCGATCCTGGTCTTCGCCGGCGTCGCCTTCGCGGTCTTCGCCGGCGACACGGCCGAGGCGCTGTTCATCTCGCTGCGCGACACGATCACCGAGACGATGGGCTGGGTCTACACGATCGGGGTCGGCATCTTCCTCGTCGCCTCGATCATCGTCGCGCTGTCGGACTGGGGCCGCATCAAGCTCGGTCCGGACGATTCAGAGCCCGAATACGCCTTCGCCCCCTGGTTCGCCATGCTGTTCTCGGCCGGCATGGGCATCGGGCTCATGTTCTTCGCCGTGGCCGAACCGATCACGCACTATCTCCATCCGCCCGAGGGCATGGGCGAGACGGTCGACGCGGCGCGCGAGTCCATGGTGCTCACCTTCTTCCACTGGGGCATCCATGCCTGGGGCATCTATGTCGTGGTGGGCCTGAGCCTTGCCTATTTCACCTACCGCCACGGCCTGCCGCTGACCATCCGCTCCGCGCTCTATCCCCTGATCGGGGACCGGATCTACGGGCCGATCGGGCACACCGTGGACACGATCGCGGTGCTGGGCACGCTGTTCGGAGTGGCGACCTCGCTCGGCTACGGCGTGACGCAGATCAATGCCGGCCTGAACGAGCTGTTCGGCCTGACCATCTCCGCCCCGGTCCAGGTCGTGCTGATCGCGATCATCACCGGCATGGCGACGATCTCGGTCGTCGCCGGGCTCGATGCCGGCATCAAGCGGCTGTCCGAGATCAATCTCTATCTCGCGATCGCGCTCCTGCTCTTCGTCTTCCTCGCCGGGCCCACGCTCTTCCTGCTCGGCGCCTTCGTCCAGAATCTCGGCGACTATGTCGACCAGATCGCCTTCCTGACCTTCAATGTCGACGCCTACGGGGACGGGGGCTGGGTCAATGCCTGGACGCTGTTCTACTGGGGCTGGTGGATCAGCTGGTCGCCCTTCGTGGGGATGTTCATCGCGCGCATCTCGCGCGGGCGCACGATCCGCCAGTTCATCCTCGGCGTCCTGTTCGGCCCGACCCTGTTCACCTTCGCGTGGATGACGATCTACGGCAATTCGGCCCTGCGCGAGGCGATCGCGGGCAGCCCGGTGGGCGAGGCGATCCTGGACACGGTGCGCGACGGCAATACCGAGCTTGCCCTGTTCGCCTTCCTCAATGGCCTGCCGCTGAGTTCGATCACCTCGGTCGCGGCGATCGTCCTGGTCACGACCTTCTTCGTCACCTCATCGGATTCCGGCTCGCTGGTGAAGTCCACCCTGGCCTCGGGCGGGGCGCTGCATCCGCCGGTCAGCCAGCGCCTGTTCTGGGCGATCCTGGAGGGCGTCGTCGCGGCGGTGCTGCTGCTCGTGGGCGGGCTCGCCGCCCTGCAGGCCGCGACCATCGCGGCGGCGCTTCCCTTCACCCTGGTGATCCTGCTCGCCATGGGCGGCCTGTTCCGGGCCTGGAGCGTGGAAAGCCAGAGAAAGCGCGGCATGAAGACCGCCGCCCAGCTGCCGGTGGAAGGCGCGGCCATGCCCTGGCGCACGCGCCTCAGGCTGATGTTCTCGCGCCCGAAATCCAGCGAGGTCGACGCCTTCATCCGCGACACCGTCGAGCCCGCCCTGAAGGAGATGGCGAGCGAGCTGGACAAGCACGGCTACATTACGCGGGTGGAGCGCGAGGAGGGCAAGAGCTGGCTCACCGTGGAGTACGAGGACAGCCCGCCCTTCGTCTACGGGGCGGAGACCAAGATCTACGACGAGCCGCACTTCCCCGGCACGCAGGAGGACGAGGACATCGAGGAGGGCTATGCCCGCGCCGAGATCTTCCTGTCCGAAGGCGGCCAGCACTACGACGTGTTCGGATACTCAAAGACGCAGATCATCCGCGATGTCCTGCGCCATTTCGAACACCACCTGCAGTGGCTCTATCACCTGGTGAGGTAGCGGGGCGGGGCTGCGCGGGCCGGGACGTGCCGCTTCACGCTCCCCGCCCGACCTTCGCCCCGAGGCTCACACCTCTTCGAGATCGATGTCCAGGATGGTGATGGTGAAGGAGTAGGAGGTCTCGCCCTCCTCCACGTTCTTCGACACCACGCCGAGGCATTCGGCGCCCTTGTAGATCTCGGCGCACTCGTCGGCGCGCTGGCGCATCTGGACCTTGAGATCCGGGTTGAGCTTGGCGCGCAGGAATTTCTCGACCTTGGCGGCTTCGTCGCGATGGAAAACGGGAGCGCTCACGGGCGGACCTCTCTTTGTTCTGAACGGCAGGGAAGGATAAGGCGCGCAGCCTAGCGCGCAAGGCGGGCGGATCAACCGGCGAGGGCTGCGCTTCCGTGCGCGGCGGGCTCCCCGCGAACGGGGAAGGAAAGCGGGCTGCGGGCTATTTCGCCCCGCCGGTGTCGTCCAGCGTCTGGTCCATGGTCTTGGACGGCTTCGCGCAGGGTCCGCCGACGGGCTTTGCCGGGACGCCGGCCACGGTGCAGCGCGGCGGCACGGGCTTCAGCACGACCGACCCGGCCGCGATGCGGGCCTCGTCCCCGATGGTGATGTTGCCGAGCACCTGCGCGCCCGCACCCAGAAGCACGCCGTTGCCCACCTTGGGATGGCGGTCGATGCCGGCCGCGCCGGTGCCGCCGAGCGTGACGCCCTGCAGGATGGAGCAGTCGTCGCCCACCACGGCGGTCTCGCCGATGACGACGCCGGTGGCGTGGTCGATCATGATCCCCTGCCCGATGCGGGCGGCCGGGTTGATGTCGACACCGAAGCGCTCGCTGACCCGGCTCTGCAGGTGGAAGGCGAGCGTCTCGCGGCCCTCGTGCCAGAGCCAGTGCGCGATGCGGTGGCCCTGCGTGGCGTGGAAGCCCTTGAAGTAGAGGAAGGGCTGCAGCAGCGAGCGGCAGGCCGGATCGCGCTCGGCGATGGCGAGCATGTCCGCGGCGGCGTGCTGGGCGATCTGCGGGTCGGCGCGCAGCGCCTCGTGGACCACGTCGTTGATGACGAGCGCGTCGAGCTGCTTGTCCTCCAGCTTCTCGGCCATGCGGTGGGCGAGCGCGGCGGCGAAGCTGTCATGGCGCAGGATCGCCGCGTTGACGAAGCTCGCCAGCATCGGCTCCTCGGCCGCCGCGCTCGCCGCCTCCATGCGCAGGCGCGACCAGGCGAGCCTGACCGCCTCGGCCCCGCGCGGCGCCGGTGTCCTGACGCCGTGATCCTCGGCGAGCTTCTCGATCGTGTGGTCTGCGCTCATTTCGCTCTCTCCCGCGTGGGCGACAGGGCCGCCGCGATGGCTTCGGGAAGCAGGCCCTTGCGACGCATGTAATCGGCCTTGGCCAACATTGCGACCGTGAACGCATCACGAATTTGTTCGCTCATGGCAAGGTCCAGGGCCTCGTCGAAGGGCAGCCGGCGCACCGTCATGTCCGCCTCTGCCGCCTCGAGCGCGCGCTCGCCCTTGCGAAGGCCCCAGGCGAGGAAGGAGAAGGACTGCTCGTCGGTGATCGAGTTCGACAGGTCCATCTGCAGGAATTCCTGCCAGTGGCGTGCCGTGTAGCCAGTCTCCTCGGCCAGCTCGCGCTTCGCGCTCTCCAGCGGGTCGAGGTCCTTCGCCCCGCCGCCCTCGGGCAATTCCCAGGAATGGGCGTCGAGCGGGAAGCGGTGCTGGCCGACGAGCAGGGTCGTGCCGTCCTCGAACACGGGAAGGATGCCGATCGCGTAGCCGCGCGGGCTCATCACCCCGTAGAGGCCGGGCGAGCCGTCGGGCCTCAGCACGTCGTACTCGGCGACCTCCATCCAGGGATTGGAATAGGCCGTGCGGCGCGACAGCACCGTCCAGGGACCGCGTTTCTCGATCAAGGCGGGCTTCCTTGCTGCTGCAGGCCGGGCTTACGCCGGGACAGGCGCGTTGCGCAAGCGCCAGCCGTGTTCGAGGCGCACGAGCAGCACGAAGGCGGCCGGCGCGAAGACAAGAGCCAGCACCGCCGAACCCGCGACCCCGCCGGCGACCGCCGCCGCGAAGGGCAGCCAGAAGGCGTCGCCCTCGATCAGGAGCGGGGCGAAGCCGCCTATGGTGGTCAGCGTGGTCGCCAGGATGTGGCGCGTGGCGTCGACGACCGTCTCGCGCATCGCCGCGCGGTCGCCGGCGCGGGCGGCCTCGCTGGACCTCAGCGCGGAGAGCACGACGATCGTGCCGTTGATCGACAGCCCGACGAGGCCCATGGCACCGACGATGGCGTTGAAGCCGAGCGGCGTGCCGAACAGCCAGACCCCGAACATGGCAAGCCCCACCGAGAGCGCGCCGACGGTGAAGACCACCCCGGCATAGCGCACCGAGTTGAAGGCCAGCACGACCGCCCCGATCATCAGGATGAGGAGCGGCAGCGCGGTCGACATGAGATTGGCCATCGCCTCGCCCTGGCTCTCCGCCTCGCCTCCCACTTCCAGCCGGTAGCCCGGCGGCAGCTCGATCCCGGCCGCATCGAGCCGGTCCATGAAGTCGGCGAGCACCGGGGCGGGCAGGACGAAGGGGGCGAGGAAGCCGTAGACCGGGTTCGCGCGCTCGCCGTCGATGCGGAAGATGCTGGCGATCTGGGGCTCGAGCGAAACCGGCCCGAAACTGCCTGCCGGCGCGGCGGCCAGGCCGGTGCGCGGATCCTGCGGCAGCGGGATGGCGCCGATGGCCGCGAGCGCGTCGCGGCGGGCTTCGGGGGCGATGACGCGCACCGGCAATTCCTCCACCCCTTCCAGCACGCTGCCACCGACGGCGCCGGAGAGATCGGCGCGGATGCGGCCGGCGAGTTCGCCGAGCCTGAGGCCGGCAAGGCTCGCGGAGGCCTCGTCGGCGGCAAGGCGCGCGACCGGCTCCCCGGTCAGCATCTGGGCCTGGGTGTAGGTCACGCCCGGCGTTTCGGCGAGGACGGTTCGGATCTCGTCGGCGAGCCGGCCGAGCGTGGCGAGTTCGGGCCCGATGAGCTTCAGCTCGATCGGGGCGGGGTTGGGCGGGCCCTGCTCGAAGGGCAGGGCGAGGAACTGGGCGTCGGGAAAGCGCTCGCGCGCCTCGCGCTGGAAATCGGTGACGATGCGCCGGGTGGCCTCCGCGCTCTGCGTGCGCACGAAGCCGGCGGCGTAGTTCGGCCGGCCCGCCTCCCCGGTCACCACGTTGTAATAGACCCGCGGCGCGCTCTCACCGATCACCCAGACGATGTCCTCGACGCCCTCGTAGGCCTCCAGCATCGCGGTCGCGGCCTGGGTTCGCATGCGGGTCTGCTCCAGCGACGCGGCCGGCGGCAGGGTCATGTTCACCTGGAACATGTCGCGCTCGGTCTGGGGGAAGAACTGGCTCGGCAGGGTTGCCGCGGCGGCGACGCCGGCCACAGGCAGCAGCACGCCGAGCGCCAGGCCGAGCAGAGGCTGGGCCGTGACCGCGTCGATGAGGCCCCGGTAGAGCCCGGCCAGACGGGGCAGGCTCAGCCCGCTGCGCCAGAAGGGCTGGTTTCCTTCGCCTGCCCGTCCGTCGTCGAACCAGGCGGCGAGCGCGATGATCACGGTGAAGGCGATGACGAAGGAGCTGGCCACCGCGAAGATCACCGAGATGCCGATCATCGAGATGAACTCGCCCGCCACCCCCGGCATCAGCGCGATCGGGGCGAAGGCGAAGATGGTGGTGAGCGTGGAGGCGAGCAGCGGGCCGAACAGGCTCCTGATCGCCTTGTCCACCGCCTCGAGCCGGTCGAGCCCGCGCGCGCGCAGGAGCCGGTAGTCGTCGACGATGACGATGGCGTTGTCGATCAGCAGGCCGAGCGCGACCACCAGGCCGGTGACCGACATCTGGTGCAGCGGCTCGCCGTAGAGATCGATCAGGAAGAGGCACAGCAGCACGGTCAGCGGCAGGGCCGAGCCGACGACGAGCGCGGAGCGCCAGCCCATCATCACGAACAGCACGGCGAACACGATGAGCGCGGAGAAGCCGAGATTCTGGGCCAGGCCGAACAGGCGGTCGGTGACGTACTCGGCCTGGGCGAAGACGATGTCGACATCGAGGCCGGGCGTCGCCCCGGCGAAGGCGGCCACCGCCTCCCGCGCCCGCGCGTCCCAGCTGTCGACCTGCAGTTCGGGCTGGAGATAGGCCGCCACGAGGATGGTGCGCGTGCCGTTTCGCCAGGCCTCGCTCGCGACCGGATCCTCCACCCCGCGCTCGACCTCGGCGATGTCGCCGATGCGCACCAGCCCGTCGCGCGACAGGCCGGGCAACGGCACGGCGCGGACGCGGTCGAGGGAGTTGAAGCTGCCTTCGACCTCCACGGTGAGGTCGAGCCCGCTGCCCTCCACCCGGCCCGCCGGCGCCTTGGCGTCGGAGGCGGCGAGGATGCGCGCGATGTCGGCGGCGGTCACGCCGAGCGCGGCGGCGGCCTCGGGATCGAGGACGACGCGCACCTCCTCGCCGGGCGCGCCGAAGATCTCCACCTGCTCGGTGCCGGGCACGTTGCGCAGCCGGTCGGCGAGATCGCGCGCGAGCCGGCTCATCGCGCCGTAACCGGCCGGGGCCTCCTCCGGCCAGGTCAGCGCGACAATGAGGGTCGCCGCGCCCATGTACTGGCGGATCACCTCGGGCCGGCCGACGCCTTCGGGGAAGCCGGCCTCGGCGGCGGCGGCCTGGTCGCGGATCTTGGTCCAGGCCTGCTCCACCATCGCCTCGGAGAGGTCCTCGCGAATCGACACGTCGACGACCGAGACATTGGCGCGCGAGGTGGAGTGCACCTCGTCGATCTCCTCCAGCTCGAGCACCGCCTCCTCGATCGGCTCGGTGACGAGGGCCTCGACCCGGTGCGCGTCGGCGCCCGGGAAGAAGGTGACGACCCGGCCGAAACGCTCGACGAGGCTCGGGTCCTCCTGGCGGCCCATCGTGGCGAGCGAGGCCATGCCCGCCGCCAGGATGAGGAAGATCAGCAGCCCGGTCAGGCGCGGATAGCGGTAGAAGAGCGTCGCCATCGGCCTCAGCCCCCCTGCCGGGCGGGCACGACCGACTGGCCGGGCGTGACGCGCTGCAGGCCGGTGGCGAGGATGAGGCTGCCCTCCTCCACCGCGCCGGACAGATACACCCGCTCGCCCTCGCTGTGCAGGATCTCCACCGGGCGCGGCTCGAGGCCGAAGGGGCCCTGCCCGGTCAGGACATAGACCGACCACAGCCCGCGCCGTCCCTCCGCCAGGGCGGTGACGGGCGCCCAGAAGCCGCGATCCTCCAGAGGGGCGGGCAGGATGAGGCGCGCCACCTCGCCCGCGCGCGCCGCGCCGGGTTCGATGAAGTCGAACACGGCAGTGACCGAGCGGCTCTGCCGGTCGACCACGCCCGTCACGCTGCGCAGGCGCAGGCGCGCGCGCGCGCCGTCGAGCTCGGCCTCGTAGAGATCGCCCGCCACCAGGGCGCGCGTCTCGCGTGCGGGAAGCCCGACGCGGAGCTCCAGCGCGTCGGCCTCCACGAGGGTCAGGACGGGTGCGCCCGGCCCTGCGACCGCGCCCTCGTCGAAATGGCGGGCGGTGATGACGCCGGAGAACGGCGCCTCGATCCGGGCGAGATCGATCTGCACGGCGAGCGCATCGGCCGCGGCGGTGGCGGCGTCGGCCTGGGCGCGGGCGGCGCGCTGGGTGGAGGCGGCCTCGTCGAGGCGCTGGCGCGAGACGTGGCCGCGCTCCAGCAGCGTGCGCTGGCGCGCGAGCGTGGCCTCGGCGAGCTCGGCTTGGGCCCGCGCGGCCTCGGCGTCGGCGCGCGCGGCCGCGAGCTGGGCCTCCAGGGAGCGGGTGTCGAGCGCGGCGAGGGTGTCGCCGGCCTCGACGCGATCGCCGATATCGACCGCGATCGAGGCGATGCGCCCGCCGGTCTCGAAGCCGAGCGCACTCTCGCGCCGCGCCGTCACGAGGCCGGGATAGCGCACCTGCATCTGCGCGCCCTCCTGGTAGCGGACCTCGAGCGTCTCCACCGGCACCGGATCGGCCCCGCCCGCGGCTTCGCCGGCTCCGGCCGAGGCGCCGCGAAGGCTGCTGAGCCCGATCACCAGGACGGCGAGCGCCAGGGCGGCGGCGATCACGCCGAGCGCGAAACGGGAGGGGGCGGGTCTGGCGGGCGCGAACATGCGCGGAGCTCCACGGTGACGGTCACCGGAGAGATAGCGCGTCTAACATCGTTTGCAAAGTGAACAGCGTTCACTTCCCGGAAAATGTCTGCAGCGCCGGCAGGCAGGCCGAGGCCGCGCGGTTCCTAGAGGTTCCGGTCGATCCAGTCGCGGCACTTCTGCGTGGCCATGCCGCGCATGATCAGGCGGGCCTGGAAGTCGATGACGTCGTCGAGCGTGGTGCCCTCGCAGCCCGGCTTGCCGTCGGGAAAGCCCGGCACGGTCACGGCCAGCATGGTCAGGCCGTGCGAACTCGCCCAGACCGAGGCGGCCGCGAGCCCGGGATCGGCCTTCTCGAACCAGCCCTCCTCCATGGAGCGCGCGATCATGTCCTCGAGATGGATCGCGGCTGCGAACGCGAAGCTGTTCTCGTCGAGACGGTCCTTGTGGAAATAGTTGGTGAAGGCGAGCCGGTAATGGGAAGGCTGCTCCAGCCCCGTCTCCACGTAGGCGCGCAGGCACTGGCCGTTGAGGCGGGGGCCCTCCTTCACCGCCTCGCTCACCCGGCGCATGCGGGTCAGCAGGCGTTCGAAGAACTGTTCGCGAATCTCGTCGAACAGGGCCTCCTTGGAATCGAAATACTTGTAGAGGGCCGCGGGGGAGTAATCGATGCGCTCCGCGATGCGGCGCATGGACAGGCCTGCCTCGCCCTCCTCGGCGAAGATTTCCTCGGCCGCGCTGACGATGGCGTCGCGCACCTTGCGCCGCCGGCGCTCGGCGGGGCTGAGATCGTCGTTCTCGGCGATTTCGGCGGTCATGAAGTCTGGACTCCGATCCGGAAAGCGAAGGCCATGCGGCCGTGCGTCAACACGCCCGCACCGGCCCCTGTCGCTCCGGCGCGGTCTTCTGATATAGCGGCGTTGTGCGCTCCGCGTCAAAAAACCGCCACACCGCGTAGGGAGTTCCAACCCGATGACCGACGTTCGAAAGCCCGAATTCCCGAGCGAGGGCGAGACGCTTGCCCCGGCCCATCCAAACGGGGAAACCCTGAGCCTTCTGGCGCGGCGCCGTTCCACGGTGGCCAAGTGCATGACCGGTCCGGGCCCCTCCGACGAGCAGATCGCCACCCTCCTGCGCCTCGCCGCGCGCACGCCCGATCACGGCAAGCTGTTTCCCTGGCGGTTCATCGTGTTCGAGGGAGAGGCGCGCAGCCGGTTCGGGGAGATCCTGGAGGCGCGCCTGCGCGAGATCGAGCCCGGCGGGCCCGAGGAACGCTATGCCTTCGAGCGCGCCCGGTTCGAGCGCGCGCCCGTGGTGATCGCGGTGATCTCCGAGGTCACGCCCGGCCACAAGATTCCCGAGTGGGAACAGGTGCTGTCGGCCGGGGCGGTGTGCTTCAACCTGCTGGTGAGCGCCAGCGCGATGGGCTTTGCCGGCCAGTGGCTGACGGAATGGTATGCCTATGACGAGACGGTGCGCGCCGCGCTCGGCCTGAAACAGACCGAGCGCGTGGCGGGCTTCGTCTATCTCGGCACCGCGAGCGAGCCGCCCACCGAACGCCCGCGCGCCGAGCCGCGGGTCGAGCGCTGGAGCGGGCCACGCGGCTAGGGTTCCAGCCAGGCGATGTCGCGGGTGCGGCACAGGGGTTCGCCGCGCGGCCCGACAAGGTCGAGTTCGGCGCGGAGCGCGAGCCGGTCCGCACGGTCGGCGACGAGACCGGACCCGGCGATCACCGTGGTTCCCGGCTCGGCGCGCCCGAATCCGGCGAACATCGCCGCCGGCGTCGGCATCTCGCGCTTCAGGACGAAGCGGCCGAGCACCACCGGGTCGGCCCCGGGCGCGTCGAGCGAGCCCGACCAGGTGCTGTCGAAGCTGTAGCCGTCGGCATGGTGCACGCGCAGCGACCAGTGGCCGGACAGCCCGGGCGCGGCGAAGGCCGTCAGCGTCGCCTCGTCCCCTGCGGGCTGGTAGGCGAGCCAGCACACCTCCGGCTCCGGGCCGGCCTCGGCCTTGCCAGAGGCCATCAGCGGCACGGCTCCGGCCGCGAGCGCGGCGGCGGCGAGACCGGCGTGAAGCGTCTTCATGGGAACCTCCATCGAAAGAGGGCGGGGAAGCGCCCCGGCGGACCGCCGGGGCGCTCCGGTCCGTTCATGGCTCAGTGATCGCCCTGGATGATCACCGTGGTGTTGCCGCTGCCGCTCTGGCGGACATTGGCGCTCTGGCCCTGGCCGACCTGGATCACGCCGAGCGTGTTGTGCGAGCCGGTCTGGGTCGTGTAGGCGGTGTGGCCGCTGCCGATCTGCGCGACGCCGGTCGTGTTGTTGTAGCCGCGCTGATACGTGTCGGCGTAGTTGTAATGGCCCTGCTGGCCGACAACCGTGGTGTTGCGCCGGCCGCGCTGGTCGACCACGGCATCGTTGCCGCGCCCGTACTGGCCGACCGTGGCGCCGTTGCGCGCCCCGTCCTGATAGGTGCTGATGTAGTTGCGCACGCCGTGCTGATGGATCGACAGGCGCTGGCGATAGCCGTCCTGGCGCCCGGCGATCTCGTTGGAATAGCCGGACTGGTCGATGCGCACGTGGTTGCGCGACTGCGCCTCGGCGGCTCCGGCCGTACCCATGATGGTGACCGCCGCGAGCCCCGTGGCGAGGAGAAGATGAAGTTTCATGTCGTGCCTCCGTGTGGATAGCGCTCCGGACGCCCTTTGCATCCGGTACGCTGGTCACACTGGAGGACCGATCATGAACGGGCGCGGATAGGGTCGTTCACCTGCCCGCAAGGAAGATGAACGCCGGCTCCGGACCCTAGCCCCGGCCGCGATAGGGCGCGACGCCCTGCTCGGGCACCCACAGGCCCTTCGGGATCTCGCCCCACTGGCCGAACACGTCGATCGGGATGCCGCCGCGCGGATACCAGTAGCCGCCGATCCTGAGCCATTTCGGCGCGAGCTCGTCGACCAGGCGCTGGCCGATCATCATCGTGCAGGCCTCGTGGAAGGCGCCGTGATTGCGGAAGCTCGTCAGGAACAGCTTCAGCGACTTGGATTCCACGATCCAGTCGCCGGGCGCGTAGTCGATGACGAGATGGGCGAAGTCCGGCTGGCCGGTCACCGGGCAGAGCGAGGTGAATTCCGGCGCTGTGAAGCGGATGAGATAATCGTGCTCGCGCGCGGGATTCTCCACGCGCTCGAGCTTCGCCTCGTCCGGGCTGGCCGGTGTTTCGGTCTTGGAGCCGAGCTGGTCCAGCCCGGAATAGCGATCCTGTGTCATGGGCGCGGATGTAATCGGCGCGGGCGCGATCGGCAATATCTGGACCTGTCCCGGCCTTGATCTAATCTGGAGGCTGGCTTCCGGGAAGAATCCAGATGGACAGCGTTTCCGCCATCCTGCCGGCCGTGACGCTCCTGGGCGTGGGGCTGCTGTGCGTCCTTGCCGCGCGTGCGCTGAAGACGTCCCCGATCGTCGCCTTCATCGCCGCGGGCGTCGCGATCGGACCGTCGGGGCTTGCCCTCGTGCCGGCCGGCCAGACGGTGAACCTGCTCGCCCAGCTCGGCGTGGTCTTCCTGCTGTTCGAGATCGGGCTCGGCTTCTCGGTGAAGACGGTGCGCGAGAGCGGGCGCGATCTTCTCGGCCTCGCGCCGGCCCAGATGCTGGTGTGTACGCTCGGCTTCGCCCTGCTCGCGCGCGCCTTCGGGCTCGACTGGACCCTGAGCCTCATCCTCGGAGCCGGGGCGGGAATCTCGGCGACCGCGGTGGTGACCCGGACGCTGGCCGAGCGCGGCATCACCACCTGTCCGCTGGGTCGTTCGGCCACCGCCGTCCTGGTCTTCCAGGACATCGCCGGCATCTTCCTCCTGGTGTTCGCGGGCGCGCTCGGCACGGGCACGGACGGGCTCGGCGCGACGCTCTCGATCGCCGGGATCAAGGCCGCGCTCGCCATCCTCGCCGCGATCACGCTCGGCCGTCTGGTGATCGGCCCGCTCTTCCGACTGCTCTCGCGCACGCGCAACGAGGAAATCTTCACCGCCGCCGCGCTCTTCCTCGTGCTCGCCACCGCGGCGGCCACCGGCGCGCTCGGCCTGTCGCTGACGCTGGGCGCGTTCCTGGCGGGCATGATCGTCGCGGAGACCCCGTTCCGTCATCTGATCCGCACAGAGGCGAAGCCCTTCGGCGCGCTCCTGCTGGGCTTCTTCTTCATCACCGTCGGCATGGCGCTCGACTGGCGGGTGATGATCGGGCAGGCGCACTGGATCCTCGCCGCGCTCCTGGCGTTGATGCTCCTCAAGACCCTGCTGACCTGGCTCGCGGCGATCGCGAACGGCTGGAGCCTCGCAGGCGGCACGCAACTCGCCTTCGTGCTCGCGCAGGGCTCGGAATTCGGCCTCGTCATCCTCGCCCTGCCCGGCGTCACCGCGGCCCTCGGTCCGGAGGCGAGCGCGGTGCTGGTGGCGGCGAGCGCGATCTCGCTCGCCCTCACGCCGGCCTGGGCGGGGCTCGGATTCCGGGCGGCCAAGCGCCTTGCGACGCTCGCGCGACGGCGCGAGGCGAGCGCGGCGGAACCGGGCGAGACGCGCCCGATCCTTCTCTTCGCCATGACCCCGGCGGGACGGCTCGCCTATGACGGGCTGCGTGCCTTCGACATCCCCTTCGTCGCGATCGAGAGCGACCCGGACCGCTTCCTCGCCGCGATCGCGGACGGCTACGACGTCACGTTCGGCGATCCCTCCGACATACGCCTGATGAAGACGGTCGGGGTCGATCACGCCGGCGCGCTGGCGCTCGCCAAGCCGCGCTACGAGATCTCCCGCGAGGTCACCGGCTTCATGCGCGAGACCTTCCCCGATCTCGCCCGCTTCGTCGCGGTCGGGGGCGAGGCCGAACGTGCGCGCCACGCCGCGCTCGGCATGCAGGCGGTGATCACGCGCGGCCGGCCGGAGGGGCTCGACTTCGCGGCTGCGCTGCTCCGCTTTGCCGGCGTCGCGCCAGACCGGATCTCGGCCTGGATGACACGCGTCATGGAGGCCTACGAACCCGAGCTGGTCCCGATGTCGACGCCCGCGGCCTAGTCCACCGGCAGGGCGGTGCGCGCGAAGACCCGGCGCATGACAATGTTGGAGACGAGGCGCGCGACACCGGGAAGGCCGGACAGGCGCTCGCGGTGGACGCGCTCGTAGTCGCGCGCGTCGCGCACCACCACCCGCAGCACATAGTCCTCCGCCCCGGTCATCAGCGAGCACTCCGTCACCTCCTCCACCTCGGCGACGGCCCGCTCGAACGCAACCATCGTCTCGCGCTTCTGGTTCTCCAGCGTGACGAGGGCGACGACCATCAGCCGGCGCCCGACCGCCTCGGGATCGACGAGGGCGACATAGCGCTCGATCACGCCGGCGGCCTCGAGCGCCTTCACGCGACGGTGGCAGGCCGAGGCCGACAGCCCGACGCGCTCGGCAAGCTCGGCGTTGGCGAGCCGGCCCTCGCGCTGGAGCTGATCGAGAATGGCGCGGTCGACGGCGTCGAGACGCATGGCGAAGTCCCCCGAAGGCTTTTTCGAACAAGGCGCGCGGCCGGCGGGCGATTTCCGGCGAAGATGGAAGAATATTTCGTCTTGTACGCCAGTAAAAGAGGAAAATTGCGTACATGCGATCCCACTTGCACGGATCGGGCCGTCCGCGTAGCTTCCGCGCCAAAATCACGGCCGCCTTCGAGGCCGCCGCAGGATCGAACGGGAGACCCCTCATGCGCATCGGCGTACCCAAGGAAATCAAGGTTCACGAATACCGCGTCGGCCTGACGCCGAACGGCGCGGCCGAGCTCGTCGCGGCCGGCCACGAGGTCTTCGTCGAGACCCGGGCCGGAGACGGCGTCGGCTTCTACGACGCCGACTACGAGAAGGCCGGCGCGCGGATTCTCGACAGCGCCGGCGCGGTGTTCGAGACCGCCGAGCTGATCGTGAAGGTCAAGGAGCCCCAGCCGGTCGAGTACAAGCGGCTGAAGGAGCACCACACGCTCTTCACCTACCTCCACCTGGCGCCCGATCCGCAGCAGACCCAGGGGCTGATGGAGTCCGGGTGCACCGCGATCGCCTACGAGACGGTCACCGATGCGCAGGGCCGCCTGCCGCTGCTGCGCCCGATGTCGGAGGTCGCCGGGCGCATGTCCGTCCAGGTCGCCGCGGCGGCGCTGCAGAAGTCCAATGGCGGGCGCGGCATGCTGCTCGGCGGCGTGCCGGGCGTCGGCCCGGCCAGGGTGATCGTCCTGGGCGGCGGGGTCTCGGGCACCCATGCCGCGGAGATGGCGGTGGGCCTGCGCGCCGACGTGACGATCTTCGACCGTTCGATCAAGCGCCTGGCCGAGCTCGATGCGGAATTCCGCGGTTCGGCCAAGACCGCCTTCTCCACCCAGGCGGCGCTGGAAAGCGCGGTCCGGGACGCCGACGTGGTGATCGGCGCGGTGCTGGTGCCCGGCGCGGCCGCGCCCAAGCTGGTGACCCGCGAGATGGTGAAGACGATGAAGGAGGGCTCGGTCCTCGTCGACATCGCCATCGACCAGGGCGGCTGCTTCGAGACCTCGCGTCCGACGACGCACGACGACCCGACCTATATCGTGGACGGCGTGGTGCATTACTGCGTGGCCAACATGCCCGGCGCGGTGGCCCGCACCTCGACGCTCGCGCTGACGAACGCCACCCTGCCCTTCACCCGCGCGCTCGCCGACAAGGGCACGAAGAAGGCGCTCAACGACGATCCGTTCCTGGCCGAGGGCCTGAATGTCGCCGAGGGCAAGGTGACCTACAAGCCGGTCGCCGACGATCTGGGCCTGGAGTACAGGAAGCCCGACTGGCTCACGAGCATCTAGCCCTGCGGCCTTCGCAGACGTGAAAACCCCGGCCTCGCGGCCGGGGTTTTTCGTTCGGGAAGGCGGGCGCCCCTCACGCCCCTTCGCCGAACATGAACAGGAAGAAATAGGCCGGCTCGCCGAAGGGATTGAGGAATTCGTGGTCGACCCCGGCCGGGATGATCACGAGCTGGCCGCCCTCCATCTCGGTATCCTCGCCGCCTATGCGGGCGATAAGCCGGCCCTCTGTGACGATGAACATCGTGGGGAAGGGATTGGACCGGCTTTCGGGGTCCTCGTTGGCGTGCTGGCCGGGCGCGACATGGCCGAAGCCGGAGCGGAAACCGGGCTGGTAGTAGATCAGCGCGCCGTTCGCGCCGTGGATCTCGCGCGTGTCGAGCTCGCGATAGTTCAGGATTTCCGGAAAGCCGCGCGTCCAGAAGTGGAAGGCGAAGCTCAGGATGGCCGGATCGAATCCGGCCCCGTCCATCAGCTGGATGTCGAAGGGCACCGGGTCGTTCTCGAAGGCCCGTCCCATGGCCGTGAGCGCGGTGATCTCCCCGTGCCCGATCCGCTCGAAAATCTCCGGCGTGCCGGTGAAGTAGAAGACCGGCTCGGGCGGCGTGCCGCGCCGGATCTCGTAGCTCGCGGTGTCGCGGTCGAGCGACAGCGTCCACATCTCGCCGCCGATCTCCACCCCGAAGAGCCAGTCCCGCGTGAAGGTGGGATCCTCCATGTAGTCGGCCGCGAAGCGGTCCAGCATGTCGCCGACCTCGCTCTGGGCCAGGGCGGGCGCCGCGGCTCCCGCCAGCAGGGCGGCACAGGCCGCCGCCTTGATCGTCCTCATCTCTCTCTCCCGTTTTTCTTGTCTTGGAAGCATCGTCCCAACCGGACGGGAGATGGAATTATCCGGCGAGATAATTAAAGTCAATCGAAAACCGCCTCAGCGGGTCCGGATGCCGTCCATGAGCACGCCGGAAAGCTGGGCGACGAAGGCATCGACCTTCAGCGCGATATCGCCCATGCCCGACTTCTGCGCAGCGAGATCGCGATAGCGGCCGGTGACGGTGAAGAAGACCGTCGCCCCGACGATCGACAGATGCAGGGCGTGCACGTCGAGCTCGCGATAGAGGCCGGCCGCCCGGCCGCGCTCGTAGTAGAGCCGCGTGGTCTCCATGAAGCGGCGCAGGGACCGGGCGGCTTCGGGCCGGGCGAGCAGGTCGCCGTCGAGCTGGTCGCGCACGATCATGCGCGGAAAGCTCGGCCGGGCGATGATGGCGCGGCAGAACAGGGCGATGTATTGCCCCAGCGCGTCCTCGCCGGCCGGTTCGGCGGGCAGGCGCGCCTCGAGATCGGCGAGAACCTCGCTCGCGACCGCGTCGATGATCGCGGCGTAGAGCGAGGCCTTGTCGCCGAAATAATAGCGAACGAGCCCCTTGGACAGGCCCGCCGCCTCGGCGATCTCGCCGAGCGTGGTGCGTTCGAAGCCCTTCGCGGCGAACAGGTCCTCGCCCGCCGCCATCAGCGCGCGGCGCGTCGCGTCGGGGTCGGCGTCCCGGGGACGGCCGCGAGCGGGAGAATCATCCTTGGACATGCGCAGAAAATTACCCGGCGGGATAATTGTGTCAAACGCGCGCCGCCGTCTCCGGCCGTGCCCTTGCGGCGCGGTCGCCTCGGCCATCGCGACCTCCCGGGCCCGGCGCACGCAAAAACGCCCGGCCGGAGCCGGGCGTTCCTGAAGGCGCGCAAGGCGGGCGCGTCTACTGCACCGCCCCCGGGATCACGTAGTCCACCGTGGCGCCGGGCCCGAGCGGGATGTCGAGATAGACCCAGACGATGGTCATGATGATCCCGGTGATCAGCAGGTAGATCGAGTAGGGGATCATCGAGGCGGTCAGCGAGCCGATGCCGAAGCCGGGCACCCAGCGCTGGGCGAAGACCAGCACGAGCGGGAAGTAGACCATGAGAGGCGTGATGATGTTGGTCGCGCTGTCGCCGACGCGGTAGGCCGCCGTCGCCATCTCCGGGCTGACGCCGAGCAGCATCAGCATCGGCACCAGGACCGGGGCCATCAGCGCCCATTTCGCGCTCGCCGAGCCGACGAACAGGTTCAGCGTCGCGGAGAACAGCACGATGAGGCCGAGCACCAGCGGCAGGGGCAGGCCCGAATTCTCGATCGCGTCCGCGCCGTTGACCGCGAAGATCAGGCCCAGGTTGGAGACGTTGAACATCTCCACGAAATAGGCGGCGAAGAAGGCGAGCACGAGATAGTAGCCCATGTCCTTCATGGCGCCGGCCATCATCTCGACGATGTCGCGGTGGCTCTTGATCGTGCCGGCGGCCTGTCCGTAGGCGATGCCGGCGAAGATGAAGAGCAGCATGAAGCCGGCCACCAGCGAGGAGAACATCGGCACCAGCGCGATCGCGACATTCCCGTCGGGCCCGGTGAGGGCGGCCTCGTTGAACAGCGGGATGTTGCCGCCATACATCGAGATGTCGGTGAACGGGATGAGCGCGACGAGGTCGACGGTCAGGGCAAGCCAGACCAGCACCACGAGGAGCGAGACGAGACCGGCGCGCACCAGGCCCTTCTTCTGGCCCTCGGTGAGGTCGGCTTCCGGGTCCTGATCGTCCTCGGTCCCCTTGCCGCCGGCGACAGCACCGCCCGTCCACTTGCCAAGGCGCGGCTCGATGATGCGGTCGGTGACGTACCAAATGACCGGGGTGAAGATCACCGTCATGGCGGCGATGAAGTACCAGTTGCCGGCGATGTTCATCGTCCAGTCCGGCACGATGGCCACGACCGAGGCCTCGGTGATGCCGAACAGCAGCGCATCGAGCTGGCCCGGCAGCAGGTTCGCCGAGAACCCGCCCGACACCCCGGCGAAGGCCGCGGTGATGCCGGCGACGGGATGGCGCCCGGCCGCGGCGAAGATCACGCCGGCCAGCGGGATCAGCACCACATAGGCCGCATCGGCGGCGAGGTTGCCCATCATCGCGGCGAGCGCGACCGCGGGGGTGAGGAAGATCTTCGGCACGTCGCGCACCATGGCGCGCATCGCCGTGCCGAACAGGCCGGCGCGTTCGGCGACGCCCGCACCCAGCATCACCACCAGCACGTAGCCCAGCGGGTGGAAGCCGGTGAAGATCTCCGGCATCTCCACCAGAAGGTGCTCGATGTTTTCCGGAGAGAGCGCGCTCGCCGCGCGCACGATGAAGGCCGAACCGTCCTCGGCGAGCTGGGTCGGGTGGGGCACCGACATGCCCATGACGGCCGCGATCGTGGACACGATCGCCATGACGATGATCAGGTAGAAGAAGATGAAGGCCGGGTCGGGCAGCTTGTTGCCGGCCCGCTCGATCAAGCCCAGAATCCCCTTCTGGTGCTCGACCGTCTGCTCCCCGTTCGGTTTCGCCATGATCCCCTCTCCCTCAAGATTATGGTTATGAGGACGACAGGATTAGCGTGTCCGCGGACAAACACAAACCCGGTCAGCGCCGGAAATTTCACCGCGAGCCGGCGGACGCGGCAGGCGCGAGTGCCTATATCGGGCGGCATGCAGCGCTTCGCCCAGCTCCTCGACCGGCTCTCGCTCACGCCCGCGCGCAACGGGAAGATCACCCTGCTGGCCGAGCATTTCGCCGCCGTGCCCGATCCCGAGCGCGGGCTCGCGCTCGCCGCGATCACGCGCGATCTCGAGTTCACGACGGCCAAGCCGGCGATGATCCGCGAGCTCGTCTCCAGGCGCTGCGACCCGGTCCTGTTCGCCCTGTCCTACGACTATGTCGGCGACCTCGCCGAGACCGCGGCCCTGATCTGGCCGGCAAGGCACGGCGCCAACCGGCCGCCCGAGCTCGCCGAGGTCGTCGAGAGCCTGCAGGGCGCAAGCCGCGCCGAGGCGCCCGCGCTGGTCGAGGCCTGGCTCGACGCGCTCGACGCGACCGGGCGGTGGGCGCTCCTGAAGCTCGTCACCGGCGGGCTGCGGATCGGCGTCTCGGCGCGCCTCGCCAAGACCGCGCTTGCCGCATACGGGGACAAGGACGTCACCGAGATCGAGGAACTCTGGCATGGCCTGGAGCCGCCCTACGACACGCTCTTCGCCTGGCTCGACGGCCATGGCGAAAAACCGGTCAGCGCCGCCAAGGCGCCCTTCCGCCCGGTGATGCTCGCCACCGCGATCGAAGAGGCCGATCTGCAGACCCTCGACCCGCAACACTACGCGGCCGAATGGAAATGGGACGGCATCCGCGTCCAGGCGGTGAGCGAGGACGGCGTGCGCCGGCTCTACACCCGCACCGGGGACGACATCTCCCACACCTTCCCCGACGTGATCGCGGCCATGGACTTCGAGGGCGCGATCGACGGCGAGCTGCTGGTCCGGGACGGGCAAGGCGGCGTCGCGCCGTTTTCCGACCTGCAGCAGCGCCTCAACCGCAAGACCGTCCCGAAGGCGATGCTCAACAAGCATCCCGCCTTCATCCGTGCCTACGATCTTCTGGTGGAGGACGGGAAGGACCTGCGCCGCGCGCCCTTCGCCGAACGCCGCAAGCGGCTGGAAGCCTTCGTGGCGGCGGTGCCCAATGACCGCATCGACGTCTCCGCGCTTGTCGGGATCGAGAGCTGGGCGGCCATCGACGCGCTGCGCGCCGACCCGCCCGATCCGGCCGCCGAAGGGGTGATGCTCAAGCGCTGGGACAGCGCATACGTGCCCGGCCGGCCCAAGGGCCCGTGGTTCAAGTGGAAGCGCGATCCCTTCCTGGTCGACGCGGTGCTGATGTACGCCCAGCGCGGGCACGGCAAGCGCTCGAGCTTCTATTCCGACTACACCTTCGGCGTCTGGCGCGAAGGCGAGGACGGGGACGAACTCGTTCCCGTGGGCAAGGCCTATTTCGGATTCACCGACGCGGAGCTGAAGCAGATCGACAAGTTCGTGCGCGAGAACACCGTCGAGCGCTTCGGGCCGGTCCGGGCGGTGACAGCCGGCAAGGATGGCGGCCTCGTGCTGGAGATCGCCTTCGAGGGGCTGCAGCGCTCGCCGCGCCACAAGTCGGGCATCGCCATGCGCTTTCCCCGCGTCTCGCGCATACGCTGGGACAAGCCGGCCGCGCAGGCCGACCGGATCGGGTTTCTCGAAGCCCTGCTTGAAGAGCGGTTCGCCCCGGGCCGCAGTTAGTGCTATCTGACCGGTTCGGTTCGTTAGCAGACAGAGATTTGTTCCGATGAATCCGACGCAGATGGAAGGCTTCGACGCCGGCCAGGTCGCCGAGTACGTGGTGCGGGTGGGCGCCGACGTGGTGCTCAACGTCATCCTCGCCGCCCTCATCCTCGTCGTCGGCCTGTTCGTGGCCGGGCTCGTCGGGCGGAACCTGCGCAAGGCGCTGTCGAAGAACGAGCGCGTCGACCAGACGCTGGCCAGCCTGTTCTCCAACATCGCGCGCTACGGAATCATCGTGGTGGTCATCGTGGCGGTGCTCGGCCGGTTCGGGGTGGAGACCACCTCCATCGTCGCGGCGCTCGGCGCCGCGGTGCTGGCCATCGGCCTCGCGCTGCAGGGCACGCTCTCCAACGTCGCCGCCGGGGTGATGATCGTGCTGTTCCGCCCGTTCAAGCTCGGCGACTTCGTGGAGATCGCGGGGGTGACGGGCACGGTCAAGGAGATCACCCTGTTCTTCACCGAACTCAACTCGGTGGACAACAAGCAGCTCATCGTGCCCAACGGCCAGGCCTGGGGCAATGTGATCACCAATTTCTCCGCCTATCCGACGCGGCGGGCCGACTTCACCTTCTCGATCTCCTACGACGACGACATCGACAAGGCCCAGAGGGTGATCCGCGAGGTCTTCGAGGCCGACGAGCGCGTCCTGAAGGATCCCGAGCTGTTCTGCGAGGTGTCCGCCCATGGCGGCTCCTCGATCGACCTGACCGTGAGGGCCTGGACCAGGGCGGAGGACCTCTGGCCGGTGCATTTCCACATGCTCAAGGCCGTCAAGCAGGCCTTCGACCGCGAGGGCATCGAGATCCCCTACCCCCACCAGGTGGAGATCCAGAAGCGGGCCTAGGCCCGGATGCGCCGGGAAGCGGAGGGGCTGCCATGAGCCCGCCGCATTTGCTTCGGACAAGAGACCCCATGACCACGAACGGCGAAACCCGCACCGAACCGCCCGCGAAGAAGAGCTTCCTCGCGCGCCTGATCTCGATCACGCCGGGCCAGCTGCTCGCCGTGTTCTTCCTGTGCGTGCTCGCCGGGCTGATCCTCGCCGTGTTCAATGTCGACCCGGCCACGCTCTGGGTCGATTTCTTCGGCGCGGTCGGCGAGGCCTGGCAGCGCTTCTTCGAGATCATCGCCGATTCCCTCGGCTGGGCGGTGCAGTACTTCTTCCTCGGCGCGGTGCTGGTGATCCCGATCTGGATCGTCTGGCGCATCATCCGCGCCGCGTCCGGCCGCTCGGACTGAGACTAACCCCACCTTTACCCTGACCGGAGCTTTCGCGTGAACGCGCGGCGCCCCTGCGGTACACGCAAGCCTTGCGGGCGTGTGTCCAGGGGACGGGCCGGTGCTGGATTTCGACGTGTTCGAGGAGAAGGCGGAAGCCGCGCGCCTGCCCTGGCAGGCGCGCCCGCTCGTCGTGTTCGAGACCGTCTCCTTCCTGCGCCGTCTGAGCGTCGAGGTGCTGCGCTTTGCCGGCGCGGCGCGCGTCATTCCGACAGGCTGCCCCAGGGACGCGCTGGAAACCGTGCGCGAGAGCCGCGACGCGATGCTGATCTGCGGCTGGGAGGGCGGCGATGACGGGCTCGCCCTGGTGCGCCGCCTGCGTGTGCAGGGCGGGCCGGAACGGCGCAGCCAGGCCCTGATCGTCTCCCAGCGCAAGCGCGCGGTCGATATCGAGGACGCGCGCGATGCCGGCGTGGACGGCTATCTCCTGCGCCCGTTCTGCGCGCGCGACCTCGAACGCCGGATGCGTCAGGCTTCCAGCCGCCCTGCCCGCTTCATCGAGACCGCGCGCTTTGCCGGCCCGGACCGGCGCCGCCCCCGGCCCGGGTTCGGCGAACCGCGCTACAAGCGCGGCGCCGACGTGAGCGCTGGCCTGGTCGACGCGATGCAGGCCGCGCTCAACCAGGCCGACGACATGGCCTTCCAGTCGATGCGCCGGGGCGACCCGATCGGCGCGCGCGTCGGCCGCTCGCTGCGCCGCTTCCTGGAGGGGCTCGACGCGCTGACCCCGCAGGCGCGCGAGATCATCGACCTGCACCGCGCCACGCTCGCCCGCCTCGAGGACCTGCGCGGCGCCGAGCCCCAGGTCCGCGCCGAACTCGTCAACGGCCTCGAGGCGATCGTGATGAAGCGCAAGGCGGCCTAGACGCCCGACCGGGAAGCGCCGGCGCTCTAGCCTCGCCCCGCCTCAGCGGCTAAGACCGGTGACATGAGCGACGACATGCAGGCCCGCCTCGATTCCCTCGCGCCCTTCCTGGTGGACGGCTCGCCGCACGCCAAGGCCCTGGGCTTCGCGCTGGAGGCGATCACGCCGACGCGCGCGGTGATGCGCGCGCCCTACCGCGAGGATCTCATCGGCGACCCCGACACCAGGGTGCTGCACGGCGGCGTGGTCACTGCCCTGCTCGACCATGCCTGCGGGCTGGCCGCCTTCGCCGGGCTCGGCGGGGACAAGGCGAGCGCCACGCTCGACCTGAGGCTCGACTACATGCGCCCGGCCGAGCCGGGCCACGACGTCCTCGCCGAGGCCGAATGCGTGAGGGTCTCGGGCCTGTTGGCCTTCGTCAGCGCCATCGCCCATGACGGCAACCCGGACAATCCGGTCGCGCGCGCCAATGCCGCCTTCATGGTCACCAGGGCCGGCGAGGCCGCGGCGAAGAAGGCCCGCGCCAACCTCGCCGCCGGGACCAGCCCGATCAGCCAGGTGAAGCCATGATCGAGCGCCTCGACCTCCTGCTCTCGGCGCCCTACGTGCAGAAGCTCGGCGTGCGCTTCGACGATCACGGCGACGAGCTCACCGGCACGCTGCCCTATCATGAGGACCTCGTCGGCAATCCGCTGATCCCGGCCCTGCACGGCGGAGCGATCGGGGCGTTCATGGAGATCACGGCCTCGGCCGCCCTGCTCGCCGCGACGGACCTCGTCGCACTGCCCAAGCCGATCGACGTCTCGGTGGATTATCTCAGGCCCGGCAAGCCGCTGGACGTCTATGCGCGGGGCACCATCACCCGCCAGGGCTCGCGCGTCGCCAATGTGCGGGTGGAAGCCTGGCAGGAGCGCCGCGGCGCGCCGGTGGCCGCCCTGCACGGCCATTTCCTGATCAAGCCGGCGGGGGATCGCCAGGCTCTCACGCCGAAATGATGCCGTCGTAGATCCTGAGAAAGGCCGGGGCGTTCAAGACGCCGTGGGCGACGAGTCCGGGCCAGGTGCTGCGCCGCCACTGGCAGACCGATGCGATCATCAGGGCGATCGGGATCAGCAGGACGATGTCCCAAGCGAAGAAGGCGTGGAAGCCCGCCCAGAGAAAGGCATGCGGAATCCAGGCCCAGGCGCCCATCGCCGCCGCCTGGCGCGGCAGCAGATAGCCGCGCCACCACAATTCCTCACCCACGACATTGCACAGATAGATCACGCCATAGGCCGCAAGGATCCACCAGGCTCCGGCGATCGTCACGTCGAGAAAGCGCGTCTCGGTCTGGAAACGCCGCATCCATTCGGGATAGTCCCAGGGCACGATCCGGTAGACCTGCGCGGACAGCTCTGCCAGATCCAGATAGGCCCAAAGCCCGGCCGCGCCGATCGCCAACCCGAGGAGCAGATCGACACGCCGCACCGCCCGCAGGCGCAGGCGCCGCGCGATCCCTTCACCCTGTGCGCATTCCCGCGCCGCCAGGAGCACGGCGGCGACGCCCATGCCGCCCATGACCAGCGCGATATGGCCGATCACGTTGACCATCAGGGGCAGGCCGGCCGCGTCCAGCGCCGGGATCGACACGTAAAGGGCAAGAGCCATCAGGGCCGACGGCACGATGAAGTAGGGCAATGACCGGAGAAGAGGGAGCGGAGCCATGGCGTTCCTGCCGGATAGATGACCGTTCGATTCCGCTCAGATGCAGGCAATCCGCTGCGCGGATGCATCACTCCCGCCCGAGCGCCTCCCCCAGCGCCTCTCCGGAGTCCCAGGCGAATTCCGCACGCGGGCCCAGGCGCCAGTCCCCGGCACAGCCCACCGTGCCGGTCTCGTCGAGCGCGAACGGGCTGCCGGGCGCCCGCTCCGACAGGGCGTAGCGCCAGCGGTGCGCCTTGCGCCACACCGGCCGGGGCAGGCCGAAGCGGATATACATCTCCTCCCACAGCGCGCGCTCGACGGGGTCGGGCGTCTCCTCGAGATGGGCGCGCGACCAGTCCGGCGAGGCGTGCAGCACGAAAGCCTCCGGCCCCGCCCGGCCGGGGCGGGAGTTCATTCGCGCGATCCAGCGCACGCCGCCGCCGAGCAGCCTGGCCGCGTCGAAGCCGGGATCGAAGGGAGCCTCGACCACCCCCATGACCGCCCAGCACGGCGCGAGTTCGGCGGCGCGTGCCTCCAGGATCATCTCGGGGAAGTCCCCCTCGCTGCGGGCCAGCAGATCGACGAGCTGCTCGGGCGGCAGGGTCAGCGCGACGCGGTGGAACGGGCCTTCGCGCCCGCCCTCCTCGAAATCGAGATGCCACGCGCCCGGACCGCCGGCGAGGCGGAGGATCCGGCGGCCGGACCGCACGTCGAGCACGCCGAGCGCGGCCTCGACGATCGCGCTCATGCCGGGAACCCCGACCCAGCGGTACTCGCCCTTGAGATCGACGGCGTTGCCGCCGCGGTCGATGGAGACCAGGCGCGCCTGCCAGAGCGCGGCGAGTCCCTCGCGCGCGGCGGCCCTGAGATGCGCCTCGAAGGATCGGCCGCGCGCCGTGACGTATTGCGCGCCGTGATCGATCCGGGCAGGACCGAGCGGGGTTTCGGCGCGGCGGACCGAGAGCCGTCCGCCGGGCCCGCGCCCCTTGTCGAACACGACCGGGCGGTGACCGGCCCGCGCGAGCACGCGCGCGCACGACGCCCCGGCGAGGCCGGCGCCGACGACTGCGACATCAAGACCGCGAGATGGCCCGCCCATGCGCTTTTCCCGCCCGGATATCCGACTAGATTGGGCGATATGGCCCAGGAACACAAAAAAACGACTAACCGGCGTGGTCAATGCGCAGCGCCGCAGGTGCCTGCACCCGAGGTGTTCTTCGACGGCGCCTGCCCGCTCTGCCAGGCCGAGATCGCACACTACCGCAAGGCCGGGGCCCGGGCCCGCTTCCGCGACGTGAGCGACGCCGGATCGATCCTGCCCGAGGGCTGCTCGCGCGAGGCGATGCTCGCCCGCTTCCACGTGCGCCTCGCCGACGGCCGGCTCGTCTCAGGCGCGGCCGCCTTCGCCGAGCTGTGGCAGGCGACGCCCGGCTGGCGCCTGGCCGGCAGGATCCTGGCGCTCCCGCCCGTGCTGTGGATCGCGGAGGGCCTCTACCGGCTCTTCCTTCCCATCCGGCCGGGCGTGCAGCGCCTGGTCCGTCGCGCGCAGCGGACATGAAGTCCGCGAGGACCGGACGCACGCTGCCCAAGGCAGCGTTGCCGCAGAAGACCTGCGCCGCCTGTGCGCGTCCCTTCGCCTGGCGACGCAAATGGGCCCGCGACTGGGCCCAGGTGAAATACTGCTCGAAGCGCTGCGCCGGCCGAGGCGGATAGCTGTCGAACGGCCACATTTCCAAAAAAAAATGTCCTCGTCATGCCGGCGCAATGCGCGCGGTGAGAGGGTCGCTCCTGTCGAACCCGCAGGACGGACGCCAGATCCACATCCCGGGACGGCATTGGTCGATTGAAACGAGACAAGGAGTCCCTCTCATGAAACTGGTTACCCTGTGCGCGGCCTCGCTGGCCGCGCTGTGCGCCGCTGCGCCCGCCCTCGCCGAGACCGAGATCCGCAGCCAGGCGGTCGATTTCTCGCGCTCCGAACTCGCCTCCGAGAGCGGGCGCGAGGCCATCGAGACCCGCATCGCCGCCGCCGCCCGCGAGGTCTGCAACGCGCCCGGCAAGACCGATGCCGAGGTCCGGCGCCTCGAACTCGAATGCCAGCGCCGGGCCATCGCCGAGGCGCGTGCCAAACTCGACGCGCGCAGCGCCGTGGTCACCGCCGCTCTGAGCGCGGGCGGCGCGCAGTAACACGCCTCTCCCACCGGATAACGGCGCTCACGCTCACGACGCCGTTCCCCTGCCCCGTCCGCGTTCCCCCCTTTCGCGGACGGGGCTTTTTCTTCAGCCATGGCGCGCGAGCGCCGCGCCGAGCGCGGCGTGCATCAGCACGTGCCGGCCCGCGAGTCGGTCGAGATCGCGCGAGTAACCTCCGCCGAGCACGCCGACGATCGCGATCCCCCGGCGCAGCGCCGCGCCGGCGACCATCGCCTCGCGCGCGGCGATCCCCGCATCGGTGAGGTCGAGCAAGCCGAGCCGGTCCTCGCGGTGCACGTCGACCCCGGCATTGTAGAAGACGAGGTCCGGCCGGCTCGCCTCGAGCGCGTCCTCCACAGCCTCGCGGCTGGCCTGCAGATAGGCTTCGTCGCCGAGGCCGGCGGGCAGGCCGACATCGTGATCGGACACCGCCTTCAGACGCGGCCAGTTGGTCTCGCAATGGACCGAGAGCGTGAACACGCGCGGCTCCGCGGCGAAGATTCGCGCTGTCCCGTCGCCTTGGTGGACGTCGAGATCGATCACCAGCGCGCGCGAGATCACGCCCTCGGCCAGCAGGAGGTTCGCGGCCACCCCGACATCGTTGAACACGCAGAACCCCGCCCCGCCCGCACGGTCGGCATGATGGCTGCCGCCGGCGGTATTGGCCGCCGCACCATGTTCGAGGGCGAGGCGGGCGGCAAGGACCGTTCCGGCCACCGCGCAACGCGAGCGCATCGCCACGGCCGGCGTCATCTTGAAGCCGATGCGCCGCTCTCGCGCCGGCTCCACGCGCGCATCGAGGACCTGGTCGACATAGGCCCCGTCATGGGCGAGTTCGAGCCAGCGCGCCGGGGCGGGCATCGGGCGGTGGAAGCCGTCCTCGCCGGTCACCAGCCCGTCCGCGATCAGCCGGTCGGCGACCGCGCGGAACTTGCCCATGGGAAAGCGGTGCGCCGCCGGCACGTCGCGCGCGACATAGGCATCGTGGAAGACGACGGGAAGCGTCATCGCGGGGCCGTGCGATCCGCTGGCGGATGAAGCCGCATCCGCCCCGTCGGAGGCCAACAAGTCTCTCGACAAGAGCGTGCAGCAGGGCGAAAACTTCTCGCCTGCGGCTTGAATGAAGGGGAGGTCGTCATGCCGGTTTTCCTCGGGGCTCACGTGCTGATCGCGCTCGCCTTCGCGGTTCACGCCGTGCGCAGCGGCCAGCCCATCTACTGGCTCGTCATCCTGTTCATGTTCCCCGGCCTCGGCTCGCTCGTCTACGCCGTGACGGTGGTGCTGCCCGGTCTCGGCCAGTCGCCGCAGGCGCGCCGGGCCGGAGCGGCGGCGCGCCGCCTGATCGATCCCGAGCGCGAGCTGCGCACCGCACTCCACCAGCTCGAGATCAGCCGCACGCCGGGCAATCTCAAGCGCGCCGGGGAGGCCCTGCTCGCCCTCGAGCGCCCGCGCGAAGCCCTGGACCTCTATCGCGAAGCGACCGAGGGCGCCTTCCGCGAGGACGCAGCCCTGCTGCAGGGACGCGCGCAGGCGGAATTCGAGAGCGGCGATGTCGGGGCGGCGCTGCAGACGCTGGAGACCCTGAAATCAGCCCACCCCACGCTGCGCCTGCCGGGCGCGCACCTGCTCTACGCCCGGGCGCTGGAGGCCGCCGGACGCCGCGAGGAGGCGCTCGCCGAGTACGAGGCGGTGTCGGGCTATTTTCCCGGCGCGGAAGCCCAGGCGCGCTGGGCGATGGCGCTCGAAGCCGACGGGCGGCGCGAGGCCGCGCGCGAGCGCTGGCAGCACATCCTCTCGGCCGCCCGCATCGCCCCGCAGCACGCCCGGCGCATGCAGAAGCGCTGGATCGATCTCGCCCGCTCGCGGGCCGGCTGAAGCCCGCTTCACCGGAAATCGTTCTCCAGCACGATGCGGTAGCGCGGCTTGCCCTCGCGGAGCCGGTCGAAGGCGGCGTCGATCTCGCTCATCTTCATGACCTCGATCTGCGGCGCGATACCGTGGCGGGCGCAGAAGTCGAGCATCTTTCGGATCGTGGCGGGGCTGCCGAGCGGGGTGCCGGACAGCGATTTCTGCCCGCCGATCAGGGTGAAGGCCTCCACCTGGAACGGCTCGGAGACCGCGCCGACCGTGTGCAGGCGTCCGCGCGGGGCGAGCGCCGCGAAATAGCGCTGCCAGTCGAGCGGCACGGCGACGGTGGACAGGATGAAGTCGTAGCGGCCCTTCTCCGCCTTCAGGGCGTCCTTGTCGCGGCTGTCCACGACGCGATGCGCGCCGAAGCTGCGTGCCTCATCGGCCTTGGCGCCGGTGGATGTGAAGGCCGTGACCTCGCACCCCCAGGCCGACAGGAACTGCAGCGCCATGTGGCCGAGCCCGCCGATGCCGATCACCCCGACCCGGTCGGTCGGCTTGACGTCGAACTGGACGAGCGGATTGAACACGGTGATGCCGCCGCAGAAGAGCGGGCCGGCGCTCCTGGTGTCGAGTTCGTCGGGCAGCCGGTTCGCCCAGCTCGCCTGCACGCGCACCTTGTCGGCAAACCCGCCATAGCGCCCGACCGCGATCTGCTCGGCGTCGGGGCACATGTTGTGATCGCCGTCCATGCACTGGTCGCAGACCAGGCAGGAGCGCGAGAACCAGCCCACGCCCACCTTGTCGCCGGGCTTCAGGTGCGTCACCTCGCGCCCGACCCCGGTGACGGTGCCCACGACCTCGTGGCCGGGCACGAGCGGGTATTCGCTCATCCCCCATTCGTCGTCGAGCAGGGAGAGGTCGGAATGGCAGAGCCCGCAGCTCTCCACCGCGATCTCGATGTCGTCGCTCTTGAGCGGGCCGGGATCGTATTCGATCAGCTCGAACCTGCCCCTGGGCTGTTTCGCGGCATAGGCGCGGATCATGGCGGCACTCCTGCTTGTGGACCTGCGATACTAGAGCAAAACGGGCGACTTGCGAGGGAGGATCGGAGGCCTTAAGCGCCGGTCCCATGAGTGCGCGCCTCACCCGCCCCCAGGTCCTCGCCCAGGCCGTGCCGATCATGGCGGCCAATATCGCGACGCCGCTGGTCGGCCTCGTCGACATCGCCGTGATCGGACGCACCGGGGCGACCGAGGACATCGCCGCGGTCGCGCTCGGCACGCTGATCTTCAACGCCCTGTTCTGGTCGCTGGGTTTCCTGCGCATGGGATCCACGGCGCTCACCGCCCAGGCCGAGGGCAAGGGCGAGGAGGGCGAGGTACGCGCCACGCTGATCCGCGCCGGCGCACTCGGCCTCGCCTTCGGCCTCCTCTTCATCGTGTTCCAGTGGCCGCTGCGCGAGGGCGCGCTGATGCTGTTTTCCGGCGGCGCGGCGGTGGAGGACGAGGCGCGCGCCTATTTCTCCGCGCGGATCTGGGGCGCGCCGGCCGCGCTGGCCGGCTATGCGGTCTATGGCTGGCTGATCGGACTGTCGCGCACCGGCATGGCGCTGGCCCTCCAGGGCGCGCTCAACCTCGCCAATGCGGGGCTCTCGATCCTGTTCGTCTTCGGCCTCGGCTGGGGCGTGGCCGGGGTCGGCGCGGCAAGCGCGATCGCGCAATGGGTCCACCTCGCCGCGGCGGCCGGCATCGTGATCCTGGTGCTGAAGCCGCGCCCGCCGGCCGGGCCGAGCTTCCTGCTCGCGGCCGAACCCGTTGCCCGCCTGCTTTCGGTCAACCGCGACATCTTCCTGCGCACCGTCGCCCTCATCGCCGGCTTCTACTGGTTCAACGAGGCGAGCCTGAGGGAAGGCCCGGCGGTTCTGGCGGGCAATGCGATCCTGCTGCAGTTCATCTCGATCAGCGCCTTCTTCCTCGACGCCTTCGCCCACGTGACCGAGGCGGTCGCCGGCCAGGCGGCGGGGCGCCGGAGCTGGCCGGCCCTGATGCGCGCCTTCCGGCTGACGAGCGAGCAGGCCCTCGCCTTCGCGCTGCTGCTCTCGGCCGTCCTCTTCGTCTTCGGCGAGGCCTTCATCGCACTGATGACGACCGACCCGCAGGCGCGCGGGATGGCCGCGCGCTTCCTGCCCTGGTGCGCGCTGGTGCCGCTGATCGGCATGCCGAGCTGGCAGCTCGACGGGCTGATGATCGGCACGACGCGCGGTCCGCTGATGAGGAATGCGATGATCGCCGCGCTCGCGCTCTATGTCGGGCTCGACCTCCTGCTGCGCCCCGCACTCGGCGGAGACGGCCTGTGGCTCGCCTTCCTCGGCTATTATCTCGCGCGCGCCGCGACCCTGATGGCGGGCTGGCCGGGGCTGAGGCGGGAATTTCAAGATCGCTGAACGTCCCGCCGCGGCCGTCTCGGTCAGGGGAATGGGCATCCACGCCTTCGGTTCGGCCGACAGGAGGGATCGAGGCGGGGCGGGCGTTCAGCTCACAGATCCGCGCCCACCGCGTCGCTCAGGCGTTCGAAGCCGTCGCGCTTCAGCAGCTGCGCCAGCCCGTCGCGGATCTTCACCGCGAGACCGGGGCCTTCGTAGATCAGGGCCGTGTAGAGCTGGAGCGCATTGGCACCGGCGCGGATCTTCGCGTAGGCGGTTTCGGCCGAGGAGATGCCGCCCACGCCGATGATCGGCAGGCCCGGCCCGGCCGCGCGGCGGAAGCGCGCGAGAAGCTCGGTCGAGCGCGCGAACAGCGGTGCGCCCGACAGCCCGCCTGCCTCGTCCTTGCGGGCGCTGCCGAGCGTGTCGGGGCGGGCGAGCGTGGTGTTGGAGACCACCAGGCCGGAGAGCTTGTATGTCTGCACCGCCTTCAGGATCGGCTCGACATCGCCGGGCTCCAGATCGGGGGCGAGCTTCAGGAAGACCGGCTCGGCCCAGCGCGCCTCGGCGACGCGCGCGAGCAGCGCGTCGAGCGCGGGGCCGGTCTGCAGGCTTCGCAGGCCTGGCGTGTTGGGCGATGAGACATTGACCGTGAAGAAGTCGGCGAGGCCGGAGAGTTCCTTCAGGAGGAGGACGTAATCGGCGGCCTTGTCCTGGGACTCCTTGTTGGCGCCGAGATTGACGCCGACCACGCCGGGCCGGCCCTTGCGGGCCTGAAGGCGCGCCTTCACCGCCTCGAGCCCCTCGTTGTTGAAGCCCATGCGGTTGATGACGGCGCGGTCCTCGCGCAGGCGGAACACGCGCGGCTTCGGGTTGCCTGCCTGCGGGCGCGGGGTGACGGCCCCGACCTCGACGAAGGCGAAACCGGCCGCGAGCAGCGCGTCGGGCGCCTCGGCATTCTTGTCGAACCCGGCGGCGAGACCGACCGGATGGGCGAGCTCGATGCCGGCGATCGAGGTCGCCAGCACCGGATCGGCCAGCCCCGTGTCCTTCGGGCCGAACCCGGCCTTCAGCCCCCGGATCGCCGCACGGTGCGCGGTCTCGGCAGGCAGGAGGGTCAGCGCCCTGGCGGCGAGGTCGGCCGGCTTCATGAAAGCTCCTCGGGCAGTTGCCAGGGCGCGTCCTCGCTGCGGCGCATGAGATGGACGGTGCGGATCGCGGCGAAGGGGATCGTGCCGTAGACGTGCGGGAATAGCTCGCCGCCGCGCGACTTCTCCCATTTCAGCGCCGCCCCGAGCTCGCGCGCGTCGATCTCGGCGAGCGCGAGACGGGTGAGATGGGAGAAGTGGCTCTCCAGCGTTCCGGCGAGCTGGGCGCGCGTGGAGAGGTGGATGAACCCGTCGGCGAGGTCGATGGCCTCGCCCTCGAACACGCCGTCGAGGGCGGCGCGCGCGAGGCTCGCCGGATCGGCGAGGCGGTAGAGGATATCGTCGCTCATGGAGCGCGCGCATAGCCGGGCGCACGCGGCGGCGCAAGCGCAAAGGCTTGACGCCGGGTCCACGCTGAGGAATAAATTCCTCTACAGAAGACCGAAGTCTCCGCTCCTGCGCGAGGAAGGACCCGCCCGCATGCTCAGCCACAGCCAGATCTGGCGCGGAATCGACCGGCTTGCCGAGCGCGCAGGACTGTCGCCCTCCGGCCTCGCCCGGGCAGCCGGGCTCGATTCCACGACCTTCAATCCGTCCAAGCGCTTCGCTGCGGACGGCACCAAGCCGCGCTGGCCCTCAACCGAAAGCCTGGCCAAGGCGCTGGAGGCGGTCGGGACCGGCTTCGACGAGTTCGCCGCGCTCGCCACCGGGCGCGGCGCCGGGCGTGCCGTGCCGCTGATCGGCATGGCCCAGGCCGGCAGCGAGGGTTTCTTCGACGATGCCGGCTTTCCCGCCGGCACGGGCTGGGAGCAGGTTCATTTCCCCGGCGTGGAGGACGACCACGCCTATGCGCTCGAGATCAGCGGGGATTCCATGCGGCCGGTCTACCGGCCCGGCGACCGCATCGTGGTCGCCCCGCACGCCCAGCCGCGGCGCGGCGACCGGGTCGTGGTCAAGACCCGCTCCGGCGAGGTGATGGCCAAGGAACTCGGCCGCGTCACCGCCGACACGGTCGAGCTGATCTCGCTCAATGCCGAATTCGAGAACCGCGTCATTGCGGTGCGCGACATCGTCTGGATGGCCCGCATCGTCTGGGCGAGCCAGTAGGCTCTCAGTTTTCCAGCCGGTAGACCGCCTCCTCGCGGGCGGCCTGCCTGTCGCGGGCGAGCAGCCCGGCGAAGTCCTGCGCGCGCTGCTTCATCTGACGGTCGAACGCCTCCTCGACCTCGGCGGACGCGGCCTGGTCGAGCCAGCTTGCGGCCTCGTCGGCGAACCGGTCCGGATCGGCGGCGACCTGCGCGATGGCGAGATGATAGGCGATGCCCGGCTCGTCCGGGGCACTGCGCGCGGCGGAGCGATAGTGCGCAAGGCCGGTCTGGAGCGAGGCGCCGAGCGTGCCTTCCCCGCCGCGGCGCGCGACCTCCATGTGCCAGGCGCCGTAGAGCGCGTGCGCCCAGGGATCGTCCGGGTCGAGCTCCAGCGCGGTGAGGATATGGTCGCGCCCCTGCTGCGGGATGCCGGCGAGCCAGGCGCGCCAGGCGGGCATGAAGCGGCCGCGATAGCCGAGCGCAGCGGCCAGGCGCAGATGCGCGTCGGCCAGCGTGTCGTCGCGCGCGAGCGCTTCCTCGGCATGCTCTTGCGCGGTGCGCGCGGCCTGCGGCCGGTCGAGGCCGTCCTTCCAGGTCATCAGCGCGGCGAGTACCGCCTCGGCCGCGAGCATGTGGCCCCGGGCGCCGTCCGCCTCGAGCGCGAGCCGCTCGGCCCGCTCCCACTCGCCCTCCCGGTAGGCCACCCCGGCGCGGTCGAGCACGGAGGCCTCGCCGTCGCCGGCGAAGGCAGGGCCGGGCAGCATGAGAAGGACCAGGAGGACGGCAATCGGGCGCATGGGATCAGCTTAACGCGCCGAGCCCCGTCCAGGCATGCATATTCTCACCCCCGCCCCGCGTGGGTCGCGTGCGGTCCTAGGCGAGGTCCTCGCCCTTCAGGGCACGCTCGATGAGGTCGATCGTCTGCGGCAGGCCGTAGATCGCGGCGAAGCTGCCGAAGCGCGGGCCCTGGCTCTGGCCGAGCAGGACTTCGTAGAGCGCCTTGAACCAGTCGCGCAGCGGCTCGAAATCGTGCGCCTTGCCCGCGGCGAACACCTCGGTCTGGATGATTTCCGCGTCGGTCTCCCCGGGGTCGAGGGCCTTGAGGCGCGCGAGCAGGTCCTGCATCGCCGCGCGTTCCTTCGCGGTCGGGGCGCGATAGACCTTCTGCGGCTTCACGAAGTCCTCGTAATAGGCGATCGCATAGCTCGTCAGCCGGTCCAGGAAGGGCTCGCTGTCCGGCGTCGCGTCCGGGGCGTAGCGCGTGATGAAGCCCCACAGCGTGTCCTTGTCCGACGCGTTGGCGACCGAGACGAGATTGAGCAGCAGCGCGAACGAGATGTCCGCGCCGGGCGCGGGCGGGTTGCCGTTGTGGATGTGCCAGACCGGGTTCTCGATCTGCTGCGCCGGCTCCTGCTGCGGGAAGGCGGCGAGATGCTGGCGGTACTCGTCGACGGCCTTGGGGATGACGTCGAAATAGAGACGCTTGGCCGTCTTCGGCTTGGTGTACATGTACATCGACAGGCTTTCCCACGGCGCGTAGCGCAGCCAGTCCTCCACCGCGATTCCGTTGCCCTTCGACTTGGAGATCTTCTCGCCCCGCTCGTCGAGGAACAGCTCGTAGACGAACTGGACGGGCGGATTGCCGCCGAGGATGCGGCAGATCTTGGAATAGATCGGGGCGTTGGCCTGGTGGTCCTTGCCGAACATCTCGAAATCGACGCCCAGCGCGGCCCAGCGCATGCCGAAATCGGGCTTCCACTGCAGCTTGGCGTTCCCGCCGGTCACCCTGATCGTCTGCTCCTCGCCGTCCTCGTCGTCGAAGGTGACGGTCCCGGCCTCCGCATCGACCGATTTCATCGGCACGTAGAGCACCTTGCCGGACTTCGGCGAGATCGGCAGCACGGGCGAATAGGTCCTGCGCCGCTCCTCGCCCAGCGTGGGGAGCATGACGTCCATGATCTTGTCGAAATGCTTCAGCGTCGCGAGCAGCGCGGCGTCGTAGGTGCCGTCGCGGTAGAGATCGGTCGCCGAAGCGAAGTCGTACTCGAAGCGGAAATGATCGAGAAAGGCGCGCAGGCGCGCATTCATGTGCGCGCCGTAGCTCGCGTGAGTGCCGAACGGGTCGGGCACGCTCGTCAGCGGCCGGTCGAGATGGTTCGCGAGCGCGTCGCGGTTGGGTACGTTCTCGGGCACCTTCCTCATGCCGTCCATGTCGTCGGAGACGCACAGGAGCCTGGTGGGATATCTGTCGCCGGTCAGTACCCGGAAGGCGTGACGCACCATGGTGGTGCGCGCGACCTCGCCGAAGGTGCCGATATGGGGAAGGCCCGACGGCCCGTAGCCAGTCTCGAACACCACCGCGTCGCCGGTCAGGCCGTCCTTCTCGACGCGTTTCTTCACCTCGCGCGCCAGTTCGAACGGCCAGGCCTTGGCGTCTTGGGCAAGCGCGGTGAAGTCGGTCATCGGTGTCTGCTCTCGAGCGTGCGGGGATGTCGGCTGGCGAGGTAGACCCGGCGCGCCACCGCGTCAATGCGCGCGCCCTCACGCCGCCTTGAAACGCGGATCGAAGCTGTCCGCGCGCGCGGCCTTCCACTCCTCGGCATAGATCGTGGCCTCCGGCTCGTCGAGCAGCTGGCCGGGTTCGAGCACGGGATAGAGCTCGGAGAACGCGCTCGCCTTGTCGGCGCCCCAGCGGCGCATGATCTGCTCGGGATGGATGTCCTTGGGATCCTCGCACCCGGCCGCGGCGCAGACCTGGATGAGGGCGTCGATCGTGTTGCGGTGGAAATTGACGACGCGTGGGACCTTGTCCTCGATGACGAGGCCGCGCTGGCGGTCGCGATCCTGGGTGGTGATGCCGGTCGGGCAGCGATTGGTGTGGCAGCGCATGGACTGCACGCAGCCCAGCGCGAACATGAAGCCGCGCGCCGAATTGACCCAGTCCGCGCCGAGCGCCAGCGTCTTGGCGAAGCGCGCGCCGGTGATGATCTTGCCGGCCGCGCCGATCTTCACCCTCTCGCGCAGCCCCGTGCCGGTGAGCGCGTCGCGCACGACGAGGAGGCCGTTCCGCATCGGCGAGCCGATATCGTCGATGAACTCCGTCGGCGCCGCGCCGGTACCGCCCTCGATCCCGTCCACGACGATGAAGTCGGGCAGGATCTTCGTTTCCAGCATCGCCTTGGCGAGAGCGAGCATCTCGCTCCTCTTGCCGACGCAGAGCTTGAAGCCGACCGGCTTGCCCCCCGAGAGTTCGCGCAGGCGGGCGATGAACTCCATCATCTCGATCGGGTTGGAAAAGGCCGAGTGGGACGGCGGGGAGATGCAATCCTGGCCCGCCGGGACGCCGCGGGCCTCGGCGATCTCCTGCGTGACCTTCTCGCCGGGCAGCACCCCGCCATGGCCGGGCTTTGCGCCCTGGGAGAGCTTGATCTCGATCATCTTCACCTGATCGGAAGAGGCCCGATCCTGGAATTTCTGAGGATCGAACCCGCCGTCCTTCGTGCGGCAGCCGAAATAGCCCGATCCGATCTCCCAGATGAGGTCCCCGCCATGGCGGTGATGGCGCGAGATGCCCCCTTCCCCGGTGTCCTGCGCGAAATTGCCGGCCTTCGCCCCCTTGTTCAGCGCCTCGGTCGCGCGCGCGCCGATCGCGCCGAAGCTCATGGCGGACACGTTGAAGATGGACGCATCGTAGGGCTGCTTGCAGTCGGACCCGCCGATGGTCAGGCGCCGCTTGGCGTTCTCGCCGGTCCGCGCGGCTATCGAGTGCTGGATCCACTCGATCTCGGTGTAGCGGAAATCGCTCTTCGAGCCGAAGGGCTCGAGGCCCTCGATATTCTTCGAACGGCGGTAGACCAGGGCGCGCTCTTCCTGGTGGAAGGGCCGCCCGTCGGTCTCGCTCTCCACGAAGTAGGAGCGCACGAAGGGGCGCAGGGCCTCGGAGACCCAGCGGATGCGCGCCAGGGCCGGGTAGTTGCGCCACAGGGTGTGGGCGGCCTGGAACTGGTCGAAGAGGCCGAGCAGGGCGCCGGTGCCGAAGAACACCACGCCAATCATCCACCAGCCGCTCCAGGCGATCGTCGCGGCGATCGACAGGGCAGCGAGCAGGATGGCGGCGAGCCAGGGCAGGTAGCGCGACTTGTCCCGCAAGGTCATGAACCGGTCCTCCTTGCCCGGTACAACACCGGGGACCGCGGCAGGGTTCAGGGCGTGCGGGGCAGCGTGTTCGGCGCCGAGAGCGCAGAGCCCGCCCCTTCTGCCCTCCTGCGGCGATGATGCGCCTCGACCGGGGATCCGCGCCGCGGCGGTCACGCTGCACCCATCTCCCGCCCGTCAAGCCTGGGCCAGCGACCGGGCAAGGCCGTGACAGACCGGTTCCTGCGCGCGCGCCGCACGGCTTCGCGGCGCACGCAGACCCCCTCTTGCAAACTGACTGACCGGTCAGTTATAAGCACGGTATGTCCAAGCCCGTACGCCAGCGCCGCCCGGAAGACCGCCCCGACGAGATCCTCGACGCGGCCCTTGCCGAGTTCACCGAGGCCGGCTTCGCCGGCGCGAAGGTGGAGGACATCGCGCGCCGCGCCGGCGTCTCGAAGGGCACGATCTATCTCTATTTCGACACCAAGGAGGCGATGCTGAAGGCGCTCGTCGAGCAGTCTGCCGGCCGCATCGCGCAGGGGGCCGCGGCGCTCATCGAGGCGGGGGCCGCGCGCGATCCGGTCCAGACCTATCGCAGCGTGTTCCGCATGGTGCTCACCGCCATGTCCGATCCGGACATCTCCGCGGCGCCCCGTCTGGTCCTGTCGGAAGCGGCCCGCTTTCCCGAACTCGCGCGCTACTACCGCGAGCGCGTCATCCAGATCGGCATCGGCGCGCTGAAGCGCCTGCTCGAAACCGGGGCGCAGTCGGGCGTGTTCAGGAAAGTGGACCTCGTGGCGGCCGAGCGCGTGCTCGCCGGGCCGGCCGTGGCGCACCTGATGCTGTCCACCGTATTCGCCCTGCCGGGCGATCCGCGGCCGGATCCCGCCCGGCTCGCCGACCAGATCACCGATATCGTGCTTTACGGGCTGACGCCCCGGACGGACCGGCCATGAGACATCTGCCCATCCCCCTGCTTTCGTGCGTGCTGGCCCTGGCCGCCTGCGGCGAGCCGGACGAACTCACGCTGCACGGCTATGCCGAGGCCGACTTCCGCAATCTCGCGCCGCAGGCGCCGGGGCGCATCGACAGCCTGAACGTCGCCGACGGCGACCGGGTCGCAGCGGGCACGGCCCTGTTCAGCCTCGACAGCCGGGCCGAGCGCGAGGCGCTGGAAGCCGCCCGCCGGCGCGCCGAGGCGGCGGCCGCCCGCTTCGACGAAGCGGCTGCGGGCGGGCGCGAGCCGGAGATCGCCGCGGCGCGCGACGCGCTCGACCAGGCCCGCGCCGAGCAGCAGCGCGCCCGCGAGAACCTCGTGCGCACGCTGACCCTGTTCGAGCGCGGCGTCGTTCCGCGCGCGCGCCTCGACGATGCCCAGGCCCAGGCGGCGAGCGCCGACGCGCGCGTCGCCGAGCTGCGCCAGCGCCTGACGCTGGTACAGCTGCCGGCCCGCGAACAGCGCCTCGCCGCGCTCGCCGCCGAGGCCGAGGCCGCCCGGGCCGAGGCCTCGCGCCTGGAAGCCGAGCTCGCCCGGCGCACGGTGTCCGCCCCGGCCGAGGGGCGGGTCGACCGCGTGCTCGCCTTCGAAGGCGAGATGGCCGGACCGAGCCAGCCGGTCGTGCGCTTCCTGCCGGACGGCGCGCTCTACGCCCTGGTCTTCATTCCCGAGCCGATCCTCGCCGGCACGCCGGTCGGCACGCGGCTCTCGGTCACCTGCGATGCCTGCCCGCCGGACCTGGAGGCGCGGATCACCGCGATCTCCGAGGAAGCCGAGTTCACCCCGCCGGTGATCTATTCCGACGAGGAGCGCGCGCGCCTGGTCTATCGCGCCGAGGCGGTTTTCGAAGGCGCGGACGCACCGCCCGCGGGCACGCCCCTGAGGGTGCGCGTCGTCGAATGAGCGAGGAGCGCGACACCGTCATCGAGGTCGAGGGCCTGACCAAGCGCTTCGGCGGGCTCACCGCGGTGGACGATTTCTCCATGCGCGTGCCGAAGGGCGCCATCTACGGCTTCCTCGGGCCCAACGGCTCGGGCAAGACCACGACGATCCGGCTGATGGTCGGCCTCATGAGGCCCGATGCGGGCGGCGGCACGGCGCTGGGCTACGACATCGCGACCCAGGCGCGCGAGATCAAGCAGCGCATCGGCTACATGACGCAGCATTTCTCGCTCTATTCGGACCTGACGGTGCGCGAGAACCTGGACTTCGTCTCGCGCCTGCACGCACTCGAGGGCCGCAAGCAGGCGGTCGAGGCGGCGCTGGAGGAGTACAATCTCGATCCGCGCGCCGACCAGCTGGCCGGCACGCTCTCGGGCGGCTGGAAGCAGCGCCTGGCGCTCGCCGCCTCCCAGATGCATCGCCCGCAGCTCCTGCTGCTCGACGAGCCCACCGCCGGCGTCGATCCCAAGGCGCGGCGCGATTTCTGGGACCGGATCAGGGGCCTTACGCGCAAGGGCGTCACCGTGCTGGTCTCGACCCACTACATGGACGAGGCGGTGCAGTGCGACTACATCGCCTTCATCTCGGCGGGAAAGAAGCTCGTCGACGCCCCCTCCGGAGAGGTGCCCGAGCGCGTCGGCCTGTACACGCGGCGCATCGAGGGTCCCGATCTCGCCGGCCTGCGCGACGAGCTCGAGGGTCTGGACGGCATCGACCAGATCGCCCGCTTCGGCTCGGCCCTGCACGTGAGCGGGCGCGACGAGGAGAGGCTGGAGCGGGCGCTGCGGCCCTGGGTCGACGACGAGGACTACACCGTCGAGCCCGTCCGCAGCGGCCTGGAAGAAGCCTTCATCTGGCTGATGGCGGAAAAGCGCGAGGCTGCGCCGTGACCCTCTCGCGCGTGTTCTCCCGCATCTTCGCCGTGGTCGCGAAGGAATTCATCCAGATGCGCCGTGACCGGCTGACCTTCGCGATGATGGTCGGCATCCCGCTGATGCAGCTCCTGCTCTTCGGCTATGCGATCAACACCGACCCGCGCCATCTGCCGACCCTGGTGGAGATGGGCGATCACGGGCCGCTCTCGCGCGCGATTGTGCAGGCGATGGAGACCTCCACCTATTTCGAGATCATCGGCGTCGTCGACGATCCCGGCGAGGCCGGAGAGGCGCTGCAGACCGGCGAGGCGCTGTTCGTGGTGACCATCCCGGCCCATTTCGAGCGCGACCTGCTGCGCGGCGAGCGCCCGCAGATCCTGCTCGATGCCGATGCCACCGACCCGGTCGCCGCCGGCGCGGGCATCGGCGCCTTCCCGACCATCGTGAGCGAGGCGCTCGCGCCGCTGACGGGCGGGCGAGCGCCGGCGGCCGAGACGGTCGTCCACCGGCGCTACAATCCGGCCGGGCGCACCGAACTCAACATCGTGCCCGGCCTGCTCGGCGTGATCCTGACCATGACCATGGTCATGATGACGTCCATGGCGATCACCAAGGAGCGCGAGCGCGGCACGCTGGAAGGACTGCTCTCCACCCCGGCGCGCCCGTTCGAGGTCATGATCGGCAAGGTGACGCCCTATGTCTTCGTGGGCTTCTTGCAGGTCGTGCTCATGCTGGTCCTCGCCTGGACCCTGTTCGGCGTACCGTTTCGCGGAAGCGCGCTGGCCTTCGTCCTGGCGACCGGCCTGTTCATCCTGGTCAATCTCTCGCTCGGCTTCCTGTTCTCCACGCTGGCGAAGAGCCAGATGCAGGCGATGCAGATGACGTTCTTCATGTTCCTGCCCTCCATCCTGCTGTCCGGCTTCATGTTCCCGTTCAAGGGCATGCCGGACTGGGCGCAGTTCATCGGCGAATGCCTGCCGCTGACCCATTACCTGAGGGCCGTGCGCGAGGTGATGCTCAAGCATGCCGGCCTCGCGGAGGTGTGGAGCGATCTCTGGCCGCTCCTGATCATCCTCTCGGTGATCGCCGCGGCCGCGATGGCACGCTACCAGCGCACGCTCGACTAGCCGCGCTCAATCCGGGGCGTCGGAGAAGATCTCCTCGATCCTCAGGCCGAAGACGCGGCCGATCCTGAAGGCGAGCGGCAGGGAGGGGGCGTACTTGCCCGTCTCGAGCGCGTTGACGGTCTGTCGCGACACGCCGAGTTCCTCGGCCAGCTTCTGCTGGCTCCAGCCGCGCTCGGCCCTGAGTTCGCGCAGCCGGTTCCTCATCGATAGCGCCTCAGGCCGACATGCAGGAAGACATAGTAGACGAGGAAGGATGCCGGCACGGCGAGGATGGCGATCAACGCCCAGGCCTCGGCGCCGATCAGGCCGGTCAGGGCCGAGACGATGCCGAGCGCCATCAGCACCAGCAACGCGGAGGCAAAGCCGATGACGAGCGCGGTCAGATGGATGCGGTGCTGCAGCTCGTCGAGCGAACGCATCAGCTGCACGAACTCGTAGGCGAACAGGAGCAGGACGGCGAAGACGCCGGCGAGTCCCGCGGCCACGCCAGCAGGAGGCACATCGGCCTCGGCGAGCCATGCCGCCAGCGCCGTGACAGGCAGCATCAGCAGGGCGAGCGCGACCGAGCGCCTGTTGTAGCGCCGGCGCGCCGCCGGCGGGGCGGAGCTGGACTCCGGGATCAGATCGATCATGCCTCGTACTCCTTGCGGCCCTGCCCCCGGCCGGCGATCCAGCGCCACAGCGCCCGGCGGCGATCGAGCACCGACCAGCCCAGCAGGACCACGCCGAGCCAGAACACGCCCTCGCTCGCCAGCGCCGCGGCGACCGTCATCGCGATCACCAGCGCCTTCGGCGCATCGATCGCGAACACGACCGCCACGCTCGCCCAGGCGGCGATCACGACGGCGAGCCCGAATCCGAACAGCACCTTTCGAATGTCACGTCCCAGAGTCATCAGACCCTCCTTCTTGTCAAGCGACCTTGACCTGATAGCGTCAAGGTCGCTTGACGTCAAGTTCGCTTTACAAGGAGGGATAAAAAGGGCCGGCCCCGAAACTCCGGGACCGGCCGCATCGAAGACTTCGACTTCGCCGCGCCTACTTGTTGGGTTGCGGCGTCACGCGCAGGTAGGGCTTGATCTTCTTGTAGCCCTTCGGGAAGAGCTTGTCGGCCTCCTCGTCGGTGAGGCTCGGCACGACGATGACGTCCTGGCCCTCTTCCCAGTTCACCGGGGTGGCGACCTTGTATTTCGAGGTCAGCTGCAGGGAATCCAGCAGGCGCAGCACCTCGTTGAAATTCCGCCCCGCGCTGGGGGGATAGGTGAAGGTGGCGCGGATCTTCTTGTCGGGGTCGATCACATAGACCGCGCGCACGGTCACCTTCGGATCAGCCTTGGGGTGGATCATCGAGTAGAGCTCGGACACCTTGCGGTCGGTGTCGGCGATGATCGGGAAGTTCATCCTGACACCCTGGGTCTCCTCGATGTCCTTGATCCAGCCGTGATGGTCCTCCAGCGGATCGACGGACAGCGCGATCGCCTTGGCGCCGCGCTTCTTGAATTCGTCCTCGAGCTTGGCGGTGTAGCCGAGCTCGGTGGTGCACACGGGGGTGTAGTCGGCCGGGTGGGAAAAGAAGATCACCCAGTCATTGCCGATCCAGTCGTGGAAATCGATCTTGCCTTCGGTGGTTTCGGCCTGGAAGTTCGGGGCGGTGTCGCCAAGCAGCAGGGGCATCCCAATTCTCCTTGTCACAGGGTTGCGGGGACAGTGCGATGGCGCTTACTTGGACCCCGGCCGGAACCGGCGCAACCCCGATCGGGCCCGGACCGTTCGATTTCCCATGGCCCGCACGCGCCGGACCGCAGGACACGAGACCAACGCCCCATGCCGCACCTCATCATCATCCGCCACGCCAAGACGATCGACCGGTCGGAAGTCGACGAGGATTTCGACCGCTTTCTGACCGAGCGCGGCCATGCGGATGCCGAGCGGACCGCGCAGGCCCTGGCCCGCACAGGCCTGACCGCCGACCGGGCCCTGGTCTCCCCGGCCCGGCGCACGCAGGAGACCTGGAGCCATATCGCCTCCACGCTCGGCGACCCGCCGGTGGAAAGCCCGATGGCGCTCTACCACGCCTCCACCGAGATGCTGCTGCGCGCCGTCACCGAGGCCTACGAAGCGGGCACCGCCGGGCTCGTTCTCGTGGGCCACAATCCCGGCATTGGCGGGCTGGCCCGCGAGATGGCCGCGCGCGCCGGGACGCTGTCGCGCTGGCCGGAGGGCTATCCCACCGGCGCCGCCTCGGTTTTCGAGATCGTCGCACCGGCCTCCGCGCTGAAGGGCGCCAGGCAGGTGCTGCTGCACAACCCGAAAGCCTGACACCGCAACCGAAGCTGGATTCCGCTGCAAGAATGTCCTAGGTTGAACGCACTTAGCGAATGCCGTGGCTCGACGGGGGCCGGCCGCGGCCCATACTTACTGGAGGGTACCCTTTTGAACGCACGTGCCGCTACGCCGATCGACATGGAGATCGGCGCGAAACTTCGTCTTTTCCGCTGCGCGCGGGACATCAGCCAGGTCCAGCTCGCCAAGGAGCTGGGCGTCACGTTCCAGCAGGTCCAGAAATACGAACGCGGCGTCAACCGCATCGGTTCGGGCCGGCTCTATCACGCGGCGCAGATCCTGCGCGTTCCGGTCAGCGCCTTCTTCGAGGACCTGAAGGGCGCGGACGAGGCGGCCGCCAATGCCGAGCAGGCACCCACGCTCCCGGTCGACGTCGCGCGCCTGGCCCTGCGCCTGGCCGCGATCGAGGACGACGAGACGCGCCGCAAGGCGGTCGAACAGGTGGCTTCGGTACTGGACGATATCGACGCGTGACCATCCGGCCCGGGCTCACCATGAACGATGATGGCCCGATCGCGCTGAACCTGGCCCAGGCGCTCGATTTCATCGAGCGCCTGCAGTCCATGGACGACAGCGCCCGGGTCATCGCCGAATTCGAGCGCATCATCCAGCGCTTCGGCTGCTCGATGTTCTCCGCAGGCCTCGTGGAGAACCCCACGCGCGTGTCCACGCCGATCCTGATCTCCACCTGGCCGGAAGAATGGCAGGCCCACTGGGTGGAGAAGAAGCTCTGGCACGTGGACCCGATCGTGCACGCCAACCTCGTGCGTACCGAGCCCTTCGAGTGGAAGGACATCTTCCAGGTCTCCTCGCGCGAGGGCCGGAAGGTCTTCTACGAGGCGCGCGCCTTCGGGCTCGCCGACGGCTTCACCGTGCCCTCCCACCAGCTTTCCGGGCCGATCAACACGGTCACGGTGGTGGGGGAGAAGCTCGACTGGTCGCCGAAGGAGCGGGCGATGATGCACATGCTCTGCCTGTATTTCGTCGGCACGCTGAAGCGGCTGATGAACGAGGGGCGCGATCGCGACGAGGCGCCCTCCCCGGCCTTCACCGCCCGCGAGGTGCAGGTGATCAACTACATCGCTTCGGGCAAGACCTCGACCGAGGTCGCCGACATCCTGGGCATCTCGGAGAACACGGTCGGCTTCCACATGAAGCGGATCCTGTCCAAGCTGGACTGCCATACCCGCACCCAGGCCGTCGTCGAGCCCTACCGGCGCGGCTATCTGCGTCCCTGACCACGATCTTTTTCGACGCGGCCCCTTGCATGCCCCGGCGCACGCCTGTATCCACAGCCTTGGGTTAGATGTACGCGGATGTGCGAACCTACCCGAATGGGTAGTTACCGCGCCACTCAACGTCGGATTACTTCTCCCGAGCGTCTTCAAGCTTGGGAGGTGGATCATGACGCTCGTCATCGAACCGGAATACCGGGAGCTCTTCCACGATGTCGTGGAGGACATGTACCGGTTCCGCCACCGCATCTTCGTCGGTCTCCTGGGATGGAGCGACATCGCGCGCGAGGACGGGCGCGATATCGACCCTTACGACCACGAACACGCGGTCTATTTCGCTACCGTGGAAAACGGCGAGGTGGTGGCGTGCTCGCGGCTCGTTCCCTCGCTCACCCCGAACATCTGCGCCACGCAGTTTCCCGAATACGCGAACCTGCGCGACATTCCGCGCGGGCCGCACATCTACGACTACTCCCGCTTCGCGGTGGCAGCCGACCGGTATTCCCCGGCCGAGTGCAACCGGCTGAAGGCGATGCAGGTCTCCTCGGTCTTCGATTACTGCGTGCGGCGCTCCATCACCTCATGCATCAGCTTCACCCTCGCCCATACCCTACCGCAATATGTCGAGATGGGCATCCGGGCGACGCCGCTCGGCCTGCCGGTGACGATGGGCGACAGCACCTATGTCTCCGTCCACTTCGAGACCACGCCGGAAGCCTACGCCAAGGTCCTCAAACTCTTCGGGATGAAGCGTTCGCCGCTGATCGACCCGGCCGAGGCCGGCGATCGCGAGCGGGCCAATTTCGCAATCGCAGGAGGGCCGCGATGACGCGCTGGCCGGACCACATCCGTCAGTTCGAGGAAATCCTGCACGCCCTCGAACTGCGCGGCATCGACACCACCATGTTCCTCTACGCCGTCACCGATCTCGCCCGCCACGGCGAGATGGAGGAGCTGTTCGAGCTCAATGCCCGCCAGGTGAATGCGCCGCGTGCGCTCGCCGATCTGCGCAAGGCGGGTTGACAACCCGGACGTGCTGATTCGCCTGTCACGATAGATCATGCTATCGAGTTCCCCGGTACGGGGTTTCTCGGGGACCGGGCGTGGAGGACGGGATTGGCGCGGAGGCAGCCGGCGTGGCCGGGATGGCCGAACCGGCGGCGCGGTTCGTTCATCGCCGCGTTCGGCCGCAGGCGCCGCGGCCCTTTCAGAAACACGATCTCGACGCGCTCGCGCACGCGGCCGCATTCGGGTTGTGCGAACGCCATCCCCAGGCGAGCGCGGGTCGACCCCTGCGTCCGCCCTGGCCGGTCCTGCTCGGACCGGCCGCATTCGTCAGCGGAACGGCGCTCTGTGCGCCCGGCACGTCCGCCGCGATCCTCGCCGCCCTGTTCACCGTCCTCGTCGCGGCCTCGCTGATCCTGCGCCTTGCGGCCGCCCTGTTTCCCCCCGCTCCGAACCCGCGCCGGGAACTCGACCGGGCCGCGCTTCCCGCGATGAGCGTGATCGTCGCGCTGCACGACGAGGCGGCCGTGATAGCGGGACTTGCCCGTAGCCTCGCCGCGCTCGACTATCCTCGCGACCGGCTGGAGATCGTGTTCGCGATCGAGGCCGACGACGAGGAGACGCTGGATGCCGCGCGAGCCCTCGCGCGCAAGCACGCGATCCGCGTCCTACCCGTACCCGGGACCGGTCCGCGCACGAAGCCGAAGGCGCTCAACCTCGCCCTGCGGGTCGCGCGCGGCGAACTCGTCGCCATCTACGATGCGGAGGACGCGCCCGCCCCCGACCAGCTGCGCGCCGCTGCCGAGGCCTTCGCCGCCGACAGGCGGCTGGCCTGCGTCCAGGCCCCGCTCGGCTGGTACAACGGGGAAGACAACTGGCTCACCCGCCAGTTCGCCCTGGAATATGCCGTGCAGTTCCGGGCCCTGGTGCCCATCCTCTCGCATCTGGGCTGGCCGGTACCGCTCGGAGGGACGAGCAACGTGTTCCGGCGCATCGCGCTGGAGGCCGCCGGCGGCTGGGACCCGTTCAACGTGACCGAGGATGCCGATCTCGGCTTCCGCCTGGTCCGCGCGGGCTGGACCATCGGCTGGATCGCCCCTGCAACGCTGGAAGAAGCCCCGATCAGCCTCGGGGCCTGGTGCGCCCAGCGCAGCCGCTGGCTGAAGGGTCATCTCGTCAGCTGGCTCGTCCAGATGCGCGATCCGCGCGGCCTTGCCCGCGCCGGCGGGGCGGGCGCGCACGCTGCCCTGCATCTCACGCTCGGCTGGAACGTGCTGAGCGCCCTGCTTCACCTGCCCTGTCTGGGCGTCAGTCTTGCAATCCTTCTCGCCGGGCTCGCCGCTGGCACGGCGCCTATCCTGTGGATGGGCTTGCTGCCCGGCGCCTATCTCACCGCCATGCTCAGTGCCGCACTCGCCGCGCGGCGGGCGGGGATCGCGGCAAGAACCGCCGACCTCGTGACCATGCCCGCCTACTGGCTGCTCCAGGGTCCGGCCATGGTGCGCGCCCTGGCCGAGATCGCACGCGGCGATCCCCACCTCTGGGCCAAGACCGAGCACGGGCTCAGCCCGGCACGGCGTGCCGCGGGAAGCTGACGGGTCGCCCGCGCCGGCGAGCCCGGCTGTCACGCAGCATCGAGACTTGCCCAAATCGCGCGCGGCTTCCTAAGTGAACCGGACCGGCCATGGAAGACCCCGCATGACCCTGACCACCACCCTCATCCTGATGGGCGCGAGCGGCGCGCTGTTCGCCTTCTCCGCCTGGCGCAGCGGCCGGCCGTGGAACCCGATGAAGGGCCCGCGCCTGATCCCGTGGACCAGCCTCGCCATCCTGGCCGGCGTGTTCACCCTGCTGCTGGCGGTGCACGTGCTGAACCTGTTCGGCATCGAGACCGGGCGCGGCGGGTTCTAGCGATTGGTCAGGGAAGGGCTGGAGCGGGTGAAGGGAATCGAACCCTCGTCGTAAGCTTGGGAAGCTTCTGCTCTACCATTGAGCTACACCCGCGCCGGGCGGAAGAGATTTACCAGAAAAGATGGCGGCGGCAACCGGTATCCCCGGTGCCGCCGCAGTGGACGACCAGGAAGGGCCGAGGGGTGGCGGCCCCGTCAGTCCGGCGGATTGTGGCGCTGAAGGAACCCGATCAGCGCCCGGTAGAGCTGGAGCTTCTGGTCGTAGGTCATGCGGTAGGAGTGATGGACGCCGTCCTCGATCGCGACCAGTTCGTAGGGCTTGCCCGCCGCACGCAGCGCCTCGGCCATCGCCTCGGCCTGCTGGTAGGGCACGATCAGGTCGTCCGTGCCGTGAATCAGCAGGATCGGGGCCTCAATTCTCGCGGCGTGGGTGGTCGGCGAGATATCGATCAGGTGATCGCGGTTCACCCGCCAGTCGGTGATGTACTCGCTCCAGTAGTCGACCGCCGCGCCGTCGTGGCGGGTCTCGGCATAGCGCATCATCGAGGGCAGGTCGGAGACGGCCGCTCCCGCGATCGCGCAGCGATAGAGGTCGGGGAACATTGCCGGATTGGCGAGCGCCTGGTACCCGCCATAGCTCCAGCCCCAGATGCAGATCCGGTCGGGCGCAACGATGCCGCGCTCGACCAGGGCGAGCGCGCCATCGGCCACGTCGGCGACCATCTTGCCGCCGAACTCGCCGTGCCCGAGCCGGACGAAGTCGCGTCCGAACCCGTCAGACCCGCGGAACTGCGGTTGCAGCACGGCATAGCCGTAGCTCGCCAGCAGCTGGCTCCATTCGTCGAAGCCGAAATAGTCGCGCGCCTCGGGACCGCCATGCGGCATCACCACCAGCGGCAGATCGGAGGGATCGCGATCGCGCGGCAGTGTGAGATAGGCCATGATCTCCAGCCCGTCGCGCGCCGTGTAGTGGACCACTTCCACCGGATTCACGTGCTCGGGGCCGAGACCCCTGCGCCGGCTGGCGATGAGGGACATTGCGCCCTCGCCCCGGTCGAGCAGATAATAATCGCCCGGCGTCGTGTCGCCCTCGATGTAGACGACGACCCGGTTGAAGGCCAGATCCCAGCTGGACAGGCTCACCTCGTCGTCTGGGAACATCTGCTCGAGCGTGGCGTGCAGCTCGGCGAACTCGGGATCGAAATAGACGATGTTGGGCTCGCCCTCGTGCCAGCTCGCCCCGATAACCGCGTTGTCGCGCCAGTCGATGAGCGCAGTGTATACATCGGCGACAGGCGAGGCGATGACCCGGTCGGTCAATTCGCGTGTCTCCAGATCGATCGTGCGCAGGACGGTGCGATTGTCGTCCACGCGCTGCCAGAACCAGGCCTCCCGCCCGTTGCGGTCCATCCCGAGCACGTTGGAGATGGTGCCCAGATATCGCTTGCCGCGCCGGCCGTAGCGCTCGATCGTCAGCTTTTCGTCGTGGATGTGCGTCCAGCGATGCGTGTCGCCGAGGCGGGCATAAACGTCGATCTCGTAGGATTCATCGTCGAAATCCACCCGGATGACCGGCTCGTGACTGGTCCCGAGGCGGTAATAGGACGTGTCCTGATTGCCGATATCGATCCGGCGCCGCGAGCGCCGATCGCCCAGCTGGTGCCGGAATATGCCGGTGGTGAAGCCGATCGCGTCCTCGTTGCTGAGATTGGCCGCCATCGTATTTCGGTCGTCGCGCAGTACCGGCAGCTCGACGATGATCTCGTCCGGCCGCTCGGGGACGATGCTCACGATCTCGGCATAGCTGGAGAGTTCGTAGTACTCGACCGTGTCCACGTTCAGGATCAGCGTCCGGCGCACGTCCGTGCGGTCGTCGCCCGCATCCACCATGCGCCGGTCCGCGAACACGACCTGGATGAACACGTCGCTGAGCCAGCTCACCCCCATCACGAAGCCTTCCCCGAGCGGGATCGGCTTGCTCTCCCCGGTGGAGAGCGCGTGGACAAGCGCGAAGCGGTTGCCGTGATCGGTGCCGGCCAGCATGACGAGCCGGTCTCCGTTCGGCGAAATGTCCACCGAGCTGATATCGTCGAATTCGGCAAAAGCCTCCAGCGGAGGAGGCTCGGCGGCCGACACGCTCCCGGATGATACGAACAGCAAGGCGATGACGGCGATCCAGCGCATACGGTTTCCCCTCTCCGACGCAAACAATCAGACGCCATCCTATCGCGTGACACGGGAGCGGCAATATCTATTCTACTATCTCTTATTGAATTGGCCCGCCCCGCGAAGCGCAGCCGGGCCGGAACGCGCAGCGCCGCCGATCGCTTAGAGCGGCGAAGCCCATCGGGAGCGCTGTGCCGTGACTGCAACCAGATGCGTGCCCTTCGCCGTCCTTCTCCTCGGCACCTGGCCGGCTACGGCCAGCGCCCAGCTGTTCAAGATCGGCCCGGTCGATGTCGGCGCGGCGGTGCGCCTGAACGTGCTGTCGAAGAGCTGGGAGACGCGCGAGACGCGGTTTCCGCGTGCCGACGCCGAGTTCGACACCGCCCGGCTGGAACTCAATCTCGACCATGCCTCCGGCTGGATCGGTTCGGCGCAGTGGCGGGTCTATTACTACGACGAGACCGGGCGCTTCACCTCCTTCCCCCACCATGCCTGGCTCGGCTACGAGAGCGAGACGCTGGGCACGGTGAAGGCGGGTATCCAGCAGGTCCCGTTCGGCCTCCTGCCCTATGCGGCCAACAGCTATTTCTTCTCCATCGCCTACTATGCGGGCCTCGAGGACGATTACGACTTCGGCCTCAGCTGGTCGCAGAGCGAAGGCGGCTGGCGCGTCGATACGGCCTGGTTCCCCTCCGACGAAGGCGACTGGTTCGGCGAGAGCGAGGACAGCGCACGCTATTCCTACGACGTGGTCTCCGGCTTCGGGCGCCGCGACGACGAGGCCGGGCAGCTCAATGCGCGGGTCGCCTGGTCGGGCGCGCCGGGGATCGGCGACAGTCTGGAACTCGGCGTCTCGCTGCAGGCCGGGCGCATCCCCAACGCCGTCACCCGCAGCGACGGGCATCATCTCGCCGGCGCGGCCCATGCGCGCTGGCGTGAGGGGCCGTGGGAGCTGAAACTTCAGGCGACCGCCTACGACTACGAGCTGGCAAGCCCGCCCGGCGCCGAGGACGATGTCGTGGTGATGGGCGCCTACGACTTCCCCTACCAGGTCGCCGCGGACGGGCGCATCTGGTCGGCGGCGCTCTCCTACGAGGTGCCGCTGCAGGGCCGGTGGATGACGTCCTGGCTCGACGGGCTGACCGTGTACGAGGATTTCAGCGTGCTGACGAAGTCCAGCAGCGCGTTCGAGGCCTCCTACCACAACGTGATCGGCGCCGCCTTCGACGTGAAGGGGCCGCTCTTCGTCTATGCCGATTTCGCGGCCGGCAAGAACAATGCCTGGCTCGGCCCCAATTTCTCCGACGCGCTCGCCGGCGGCGGCACGGACGAGTGGGAGCGAAGGGTCAACATCAATTTCGGGCTTTATTTCTAGATCCGCCTCCCGCTCACATCTGCGTCAGGCGCGTTGAGACGGGCGCACGGGCGGCCTAGCTTCACGGCGTACCCGCATCGCTGCTTTCAAGGCCGCCATGAACCATTCCGTGCCGATCCTGCCGTTCACCGATCCGGACGTGACCGCCAAGGGCGAGGCGCGCGCCTCGGTGGCCTTCGACCGCCTGGAAACGCTGTGGTTCAACACCGGCTCGCTGTGCAATATCGAGTGTGCGCACTGCTATATCGAAAGCTCGCCGACAAATGACCGGCTGGTCTATCTGACCGCCGGCGAGGTCGCATCCTATCTCGACGAGATGGACACGATGGGGCTCGGCCCCGTCGAGATCGGCTTCACCGGCGGCGAGCCCTTCATGAACCCGGACATGATCGGGATGGCGCAGGACGCGCTGTCGCGCGGCCACCGCGTCCTGATCCTGACCAATGCGATGAAGCCGATGATGCGCCCGAAGGTGCAGGAGGGCCTCATCGCGCTGAGAGAGCGGCATGGCGACAGGCTGACCCTTCGCATCAGCCTCGATCATTTCAGCGCCGGCAACCACGACGAGGAGCGCGGGGCGGGTACCTGGCAGATCACGCTGGAGGGCATGATCTGGCTTGCGCGCAACGGCTTTGCCATGACCGCGGCGGGCAGGAGCCTGTGGGACGAGGACGAGGCGAGCGCCCGGAAAGGCTTCGCGGCGCTGTTCGAACGCCACGCGATCCCGATCGATGCGTTCAAACCGGCCGAACTCGTCATCTTTCCGGAGATGGACCCGGGCGGCCATCCGCCCGAGATCACCACCGCCTGCTGGGACATCCTGTCCAAGGACCCGTCCGAGGTGATGTGCGCGTCGAGCCGCATGGTCGTCAAGCGCAAGGGGGCGAAGGCCCCGGTCGTGCTGTCGTGCACGCTCATCCCCTACGATGCCGGGTTCGAGATGGGCGATACGCTGGAAGCCTCGCTGAAGCCGGTGAAGCTCAATCACCGCTTCTGCGCCCAGTTCTGCGTGCTCGGCGGGGCGAGCTGCAGCTAGCCCGGCGCGCGGAAATGCTTGGCGAGCTTCAGGCCCTGCGCCTGGTAGTTCGAGCCCGCCGTTCCGTAGGGCGTCTCGACCGCGCCGGCCATCGGCTCGTAGACCAGCTTCGCCACGGCCTGGCCGTGTTCCAGAATGAAGGGCACGTCGCGGCCGCGCACCTCCAGCACGGCGCGCGCGCCCTTGCCGCCGGCGGTCTCCACCCCGAAGCCGGGATCGAAGAAGCCGGCATAATGGGCGCGGAACTCGCCGATCTCCGGCGCGATGGGCGCCATCTCGGCGGCTTCGCCCAAGGGGATTTCCACCGCCTCGCGGCTTGCCAGGATGTAGAATTCGCCCGGGTCGAGCACGATATGGCCGTCGATGGCGTGGAGCGGCTCCCAGAAGGCGGCCGGATCGTGCGCGCCGACCTTCTTCAGGTCCACCAGCGGGCTGTGGCGCTTGGCGCGGTAGCCGACCGGCCCGCCGTTCGCCGGAGCCAGGTCGACCGAGAGCGTGACCGAGCGGGTTGGCGCATGCGCGCCGCGCCGCAGCCTTGCCTGGACCAGCCGGTCGCCGGGCCGGGCGAGGATGGAGAAGGTGCGCGGGCAGATCTCGACATAGAGCGGGCCCGCATAGCCGGCCGGAACCTGATCGAACGCCTCCGCCCCGTCCCCGATCACCCGGGTGAAGACGTCGAGCCGGCCGGTCGAGCTCTTCGGGTTCATCGCCGCGGCGACGTCGCCGGGAAGGGCGATGCGCTCCGCCAGCTCGGCGAGATAGACGCAGCCCGTCTCCAGCACCGCCCCGCCGGTGAGGTCGATCTCGTGCATGGTGAAATCGGACTGCAGCCGCTCGGATACGCGCCGGCCCGAGCCGGGCAGGAAGCTCGCCCGAAGACGCCAGACTCTCGTTCCCAGCCGGAGATCGAGGCTCGCGGGCTGGATCTGGTCGGCATCGAGGGGATGCCCGGCCATGATCGCGCCCTCGTCGAACAGGGCGCGCAGCGCGCGATCGGGCAGGATTCCAGGCGTCGGGGCCATCAGCCATCCTCGGGTCCGGCGGATCGCCGGCTGCAGGTGAATCGCCGGCTCGTGATCAGGAAACGAGGTTTTCAACCCTGCGGCCCGCGAGTCCAGCCCCGAACGCTGAACCCTGCCTCTTGAGTATCGCCCCGTCCGGGTGTCTCATCGCGCCTGAACTGCGCTTGAGGAGCGGCGGGGATGTACAAGAGCGAGACGCGCGGCGTCGTGATCAAGGTCGAGCCGGATTATCTCGAGGAGGAGTCCGAGCCCTCCGAGAACCGCTATATCTGGGCCTACACGGTCGAGATCGAGAACCAGGGGCCGGAGACGGTCCAGCTGCTGACCCGCGAATGGCAGATCACCGATGCGCGCGGGGTGACCGAGATCGTGCGCGGCGACGGGGTGGTGGGCGAGCAGCCCGTGCTGAAACCCGGCGAGCGCTTCCGTTACACGTCGGGAGCGCCGCTCGCGACCTCGTCGGGCTTCATGCGGGGCCATTACGGCATGCGCGCGAGCGGGGGAGAGACCTTCGCGGCGAGCATTCCCGCCTTCGCGCTGGACTCCCCCTACGACCGCATGACGTTCCACTAGGCCTGGCAGGGACGGTCCACAGTGAACGATTCCACCCGGACCGTCCTGTTCGTGCTCGGCGTGATGCTCGCCGCCCTCTCGGTGGCCAAACTCATCCCCGCGGTCGTCGACCTGCAGTCGGACGCGGCCTCGGCCCACGCCTTCCTGGGCTCTGCGACGGTGGGCGGCTTCATCGGCGGGGTACTGGCGCTGATGACGCGCGGCGGGGCCAAGACGCTGACCGCCCGCGGGGCGATCCTGGTGACCGGCGGATCCTGGGTGGTGATGGCGATCGCCGCCGCGGTGCCGCTGAAGCTCGCCGTCACCGGCATGAGCTGGACGGACGCGCTGTTCGAATCCACCTCCGGGCTCACCACGACGGGCGCGACGGTGATGACCGGGCTGCAGGACCAGCCCGCCGGGGTGCTGATCTGGCGCTCCATCCTGCAATGGATCGGGGGCATCGGCATCATCGTCACGGCGATGGCGATCTGGCCGCTGCTCGGCATCGGCGGCATGCAGCTCTTCCGCCTGGAATCCTCCGACACCTCGGAGAAGGCGCTGCCGCGCGCCGGGCAGATCGCGGCGGCGGTGGGCGTGATCTACCTGGTCCTGACCTTCATCTGCTTTCTCGCCTACATCGCCACCGACATGACGCCGTTCGACGCCGCCGCCCACGCGATGACGACGGTCGCGACCGGCGGGTTCTCCACCCATGACGGCTCGATCGGGGCGTTCGCGGCGGGCGGGTCGGACCTCGTCGCGCTGGTCTTCATGATCCTCGCCGCCCTGCCCTTCGTGCTATTCCTGCGCGCCGCGCAGGGCCGGCCGGACTATCTGTGGACCGATCCGCAGGTGCGCGGCTTCATCGGCGTGGTCCTCGCCGCGAGCGCGTTCCTGACCGCCTGGCTTTTCCTCACCGATCCGCCCCTCGGCCAGGACCTGCCGGCCTGGCGGCTCGCCGCGGTCAATGCGGTCTCCGTGCTGACCGGCACCGGCTATGCCAGCGCCGATTTCGGCCTGTGGGGCGGGGCGGCGGTGGCGGTCTTCTTCGTGCTGATGTTCATCGGCGGGTGCGCGGGATCGACCACCTGCTCGGTGAAGCTCTTCCGCTACGAGATCGCCGGCGCGGCGCTGCTGCGCCAGGTCGAACTGCTCGCGCGCCCGCGCGTCGTGCGCCCGGTGCGCTACGGGGGGCGCGCCGTCAGCGACGACACCGTGCGCTCGGTGCTGAGCTTCTTCTTCGTCTTCTTCACCACCTGGGTGGTGTCGGCGGCGGCCCTGTCGCTGATCGGCCTCGATCCAGTGACCGCCATCTCCGGCGCCGCGACCACGATCGCCAATGTCGGCCCGGGCCTCGGCCCCATCATCGGCCCGGCCGGCACGTTCCAGCCTCTGCCCGATGCGGCCAAATGGGTGATGACCCTGACCATGCTGATCGGCCGGCTGGAGGTGTTCACGATGCTGGTGCTGCTGACGCCGGGGTTCTGGCGGAGGTAGCGCGCCTACCGTCCCGCCGCCTCCACATCCTCCGGCGCGAACGTCCAGTCCTTGTTGCAGTACTCGCAGGTCATGACGATCCTGCCGTCCCTGGCCATGTAGTCGCGGTCCTCGGGCGGGAAGCTGGCAAGGATGCGCATCAGGCGTTCGGCCTCGCAGGTGCAGCGCCTGGTGACCGGGCGCTGCGACTGCAGGCGCACGCCGTCCTCGTGGAAGAGGCGGTAGAGAAGCCGGCCCGAGGCGACATCCGGATCGAGCAGCTCGGCGTCCTCGATCGTGTCGAACAGGGTGCGCACGTGCTCGAAGTCTTCGTCCTGGCTGGCGCGCACATCGTCGCCGGCGAGGCGCTGAATCATCGCCCCGCCCGCGCGCCAGGCGCGCTTGCCCTCGCCGGCATAGTGTTCGCCGACCGCCAGGCGGATGCGGGTGTGCAGCTGTTCGGACTGGTGGAAATAGTGCTCGGCGCAGGAAGCGAGCGAGGGCCCGTCGAGCGAGACGACGCCCTGATAGGGCGCCATGTCCGGGCCCTGGTCGATCGTCATGGCGAAATGGCCCTCCCCCAGCAGGGCCTGCGCGCCGGGACGCGCGCCGCGTTCGATCTCGAGCGCGGCGACCTTCCCGGCATCGAACTTGGCAAAGCCGCGCACGCCCTCGCCGGGCACGTAGTCGGCCACGACGAAGGAAACCGCGCCCTTGCCCTCGATGCCGCCGGGATTCGTGTTGCCGCCGGAGGCCTGGATCACGAGCCGGCCCTCGAACTTCATGGCATCGCCGATCAGCAGCGCGAGCAGCGCCGCCTCGCCGACGAGTGAGGCGACCGAAGGCGGGTAATCGTGAGCGGACAGGATCTCGTCGATTACCGGGCCCAGCCGCGCAACGCGCCCGCGCACGGGCAGCTCGGCGAGCTGGAAGCCCGCGACGATGTCGTCCCCGGCGCCCAGCGCGTCGAGGCCGGGCGTCTTGATGTCGGCTGCCATGAAGGAAGCTCCGTCTAGAGCGTGATCAGGTGAAGCGAAAACCGGTTCACCAGTTCGACCACGCGACCACTCAAGAGTGCCAGAATCAGATCGCTTCGACCTGGAGCGATCTCGTTCTAGCCGGGCTCAAGCTCGCTCAGGGCCGCGTCGAGCGCCTCGACGGCCTGGCGGGCATGGGCCTCTTCGATAACCAGCGGCGGGGCCATGCGGGCGACATTGTCGCCGGCCGCGCCGATCAGGAGATGGTTATCGCGGGCATGCTTTGCCAGTGCCTTGTTCACATAGCCCTCCTTCAGCTTCAGTCCGAGCAGCAGGCCGCGCCCGCGCACCTCCTCGACCTTGGCCGAATGGGCGTCCTTGAGCCACTCCAGCTGCTGGCCGAAGAAGTTCGCGACCTCGACGACATGATCGAGGAAGCCCTCGCGGGTCAGCTCGTCATAGACGACATTGCCGACCGCCATGGCGAGCGGGTTGCCGCCGAAGGTCGAGCCGTGCGTGCCGACCACCATGTGCTCGCCGCAGGCGTCGGTGGTCAGGCATGCGCCCATCGGGAAGCCGCCGCCGACGCCCTTGGCGACCGCCATGATGTCCGGCTTCGCCTCGCCGGCCCATTCGTGGGCCCACAGCTTGCCGGTGCGCCCGGCGCCGGACTGGACCTCGTCATAGATCAGCAGAAGCTCGTGCGCGTCGCACAGGCGCCGGATCTCGCGCAGCGTCGCGTCGGGGAAGGGGCGCACCCCGCCCTCTCCCTGCAGCGGTTCGAGGCAGATCGCCGCAGTCTCCTCGGTGATGGCCGCCTTCAGCTCCTCCATGTCACCGAACTCGATCTGGTCGAAGCCCTCCATGCGCGGGCCGAAGCCCTCGAGGTATTTCGGATTGCCGCCGGCATTGATGGCGCCGTAGGTGCGCCCGTGGAACGCGCCGGTGAAGGTGATGATGCGGTACTTGTCCGGCCGGCCCTTGGCGTACCAGTAATGACGCGCGGTCTTGAGCGCGCACTCCATCGCCTCTGCCCCGGAATTGGTGAAGAAGACCCGGTCTGCGAAACTGTCGCGGCAGTATTTCTCGGCGAGCTCGATCTGGCCGGGCACGCGGAACATGTTGGACGTGTGCCACAGCTTCTCGGCCTGGTCTTTCAGCGCCTTCACCGCCTTGGGATGGGCGTGGCCGAGCGCGTTCACCGCGATGCCGGAGATGAAGTCGAGATACTTCCCGCCGCCCTTCTCGAACAGATAGACGCCCTCGCCCTTCACGAAGATTTCCTCGGGGGGCGAATAGGTCTCCATAAGAGGCTTCGGCATGAACGGCTCCGTGCGCTTGGAAAGGGAGTTCGGATCGCGTGAGGTGTAGGCCCGCCGCTTCAGCTCTTCAAGCGCCAGCCGGTGCGCAGCGCCAGATAGCTCAGCGCCCCCAGAACGAGGTTGAGTCCCAGGATGACCGCGGCACCGACGGCGAGATTGCCGTCGTGATAGCCGGTGAAGCCGTAGCGGAAGCCGTCGATCATGTAGAAGACCGGGTTGTAGTAGCTGATCGTCAGAAAGGGCTCGGGCAGGATGGTGATCGAGTAGAACGTGCCCGACAGGAAGGCGAGCGGCATGATGACGAAGTTCGTGATCACCGCGAGATGGTCGAACTTCTCCGCCCACACCCCGGCGATCAGACCGACCATGCCGAGCACGCTTGCCGCGCCGAGGCCGTAGAAGGCGACCGCCCAGGGATGGGCGATGCCGACGCCGACGAAGGGCTCGATGACGAGCGCCGTGGCCGCCGCCACCAGGACCCCGCGGGTCATCGCGCCGGCGATGAAGGCGACGGCGAGCTCGGCCGGCGAGATCGGCGGCATCAGGAAGTCGACCGCGTTGCCCTGAACCTTCGCCACGATCAGCGAGGAGGAGGAGTTCGCGAAGGCATTGTTGATCAGCGCCATCATGACGAGGCCGGGTGCGAGGAATGCGGTGAACGGGACACCGCCGACATCGCCGCGGCGCGCGCCGATGGCGAGCGCGAACACGGTCATGAAGAGTAGCGTCGTCGCGACCGGAGCCAGGATGGTCTGGAAGCTCACCTTCAGGAAGCGGCGCACCTCCTTCTTGTAGAGCGTCCACAGCCCGAGCCAGTTCACCGCCCCGATGCGGCGCGGCGCCGGGGCCGGCCGGGCCGGCGCAACGCCATCGCCGATGCGTGCGGTGTCTGAGCTGCGGGCTTGATCACTCATGCGCGACTCCCTGTAGAGCAGGTTCGCGCCTGATCTAGCACGCGAGGGCGAGGAAACGCGAGGTGCGCCGCAGCGGAGTTATCCACGGTCGAATCACTGCGGCATCTTGTGCCTCAACCGCTTCTGGATACTGTATCTGGTGTCGGGCCCAAGATGTTGGGTTTTCCACAGACTGACCTACCAGACATGGTAGGCTCAGCCAGGGCCGGACACGGAAAGCAGCGTAACGAGGCGAGGAGCGCACCGCCATGGCCTGGACCGAAGAACGTGTTGAAACCTTGAAGAAACTCTGGGCTGACGGCCTCAGCGCCAGCCAGATCGCCAAGCAGCTCGGCGGCGTCACGCGCAATGCGGTGATCGGCAAGGTCCACCGGCTCGGTCTGTCGGGCCGCGCGGCGCCCTCGCGTCCGGCCCGGCGCCCTGCGCCGAAGCCCGCCCCGCGTCCGCGCGCCCAGCCGGCCGCGCCGGCCAGCACCGCCAAGCCCCAACCCTCCACGCCCGCACCGGCGCTGCGTCAAGCAGCGGCGCCGATCGAGGCAGAGCGCCTGGCGAGCGGGGAATACGCGACGGTGCTGACGCTGAAGGACTCCATGTGCAAGTGGCCGATCGGCGATCCGGCCGACACGACCTTCCGCTTCTGCGGCCGCCGGTCGGGTCCCGGCCAGGCCTATTGCGAGGCCCATTCGCAGATGGCCTACCAGCCGCAGGCCAAGCGCAAGCGCAAGCCCACCGACGACGCCCGCGCCGTGCTCGACAGCCTGGCCGGCGCCCGCAAGGTGAATTTCTAATTTCTTCGGTTCAGCCCCGAACCGGACGCCCGGGACCGCGAGGTCCCGGGCCTTTTTTCAGCTTTTCCAGCGCAAGGTGGTCTCGCCCTTGACCGGGTTGTCGAAGCGGGCGGGATCGCCCCCGGCGTCGGCCCAGTTCTTCTTCATGCGGAAATACCATTTCGCCTGGGTATCGGCGTCCGGGATGAGCATGAGGCGCGGATTGAAGCGCAGGCCCTCGTTCTGCTTTTCCACGATCACCCGGTCCTGGTTCAGGAAGGCCTTGCTGAATGCGACCATCAGCGGCTTGAAGACCTTCAGCACCGGATGATCCCAGTAGAGGAGCTGGGTCACTTCCGTGGTCTTCTCGTCGATCGGGGTGACCACGGTGAGCGAGGTCACGAAGTACTTGCCGACGCGGATGTACTCGGTACGCACGCCGGGAATGCGGAACACGATCTCGGTGACCGGCTTCCCGCCGAGCCATTTGTAGGCGAACGAATTGCTCGACGGAGGGTGGCTCTTCATAACCCAGCCGCGCTCGGCCGGAGCGAAGGTCTTTTCCTTCTCGTAGGTGGATTTCGAGGTGCGCCAGTACCAGGACTGGTGCACGTAGGGCCCGTGGGCCGGGTCCATCAGGCCGATGATCGCATTGTCGAGATGGCAGTCGAACTTCACGACATAGGTGAAGTTGGGGCTCGCCTCACCCGCGCCGGGCACCTCGGGCGGGCCGAACTCCGGCTCGGGCGCTTCCGACAGGGCCGCACCCTCCACGGGACCGGAGGCGATGAACACCCAGACCAGCCCGTTGCGCTCGCGCACCGGGTAGCGGCGCACCCGGATCTTGGAGATGTCCATCTCCTGGCCCGAGACCAGGGAGGGGATGGCGGTACAACGCCCTTCCGGGCCGAAGCGCCAGCCGTGATAGGGACATTCCACCTCGTTGCCGCCGGCGACCATGCGCCCGTAGGAGAGCGGAATGCCGCGGTGCGGGCAGATGTCGCGCAGGGCGAAGGCACGCCCCCCGGCGTCGCGGGCGAACAGGATGGGCTGGCCCATGATGATCTTGCGCACCGGCTTGCCGCGCTTCAATTGCGCGGCCGGCAGGCCGAGATACCAGATATCGGTGAGAAAGCCGGTCGAATCGAGCATCGCGAAAAATCCGCTGAAACGGGAGGGACTTTGACTAACCCGTCCGGCGGCGGGTGGCCAGTGCGCCCTTTCGCCCTACTCCGCGTTCAGCGCATAACCCGCCGAGCGCACGGTGCGGATCGGGTCGGGTCCCTCCACCTTGCCGAGCGCCTTTCTGAGCCGGCCGATATGGACGTCGACCGTGCGGGCCTCGACATAGACGTCCGCGCCCCACACCGCGTCGAGCAGCTGCTCGCGCGAGAACACGCGCCCGGGATGCTGCATCAGATAGTCCAGCAGGCGGAACTCAGTCGGCCCGAGATGGATCTCCTCGCTCTTGCGCAGCACGCGGTGCGACACCCGGTCGATCGTGATGTCGCCGTGCGTGACCTTGTCGTCGGCGAGACCGGGCCGGATCCGGCGCAGCACGGCGCGCACCCGGGCGAACAGCTCCTTCATCAGGAAGGGCTTGACGATGTAGTCGTCCGCGCCGGTGTCGAGGCCGCGGATGCGGTCGGCCTCCTCGCCGCGGGCGGTCAGCATGATGATGGGGATGTTGCGCGTCTCCTGCCGGCCGCGCAGGCGCCGGCAGACCTCGATGCCGGACACCTTGGGGAGCATCCAGTCGAGAAGGATCACGTCGGGCTGGCGCTCCTCGACCAGCATGATGGCCTCCTCGCCGTCCGCGGCGAGGGAGACCCGGAAGCCTTCCTTCTTGAGATTGTACTGAAGCAGCTCTGCAAGCGCGTCTTCGTCCTCGACGACCAGAACGTGCGGCGTCATCTCCCCCGGTCCTTCTATTCAGGCAGTTCCGGCCGCGGGCCGCGCGGGCGTTCGCCCTTCAGCTCGGTACCGGTGACCGCATAGTGGATTTCCTCGGCAATGTTGGTGGCGTGATCGCCAATCCGTTCCAGGTTCTTGGCGATGAAGAGCAGGTGCGCGCCAGGACCGACCAGCGCCTTGTCCTCCATCATCTGGGCGATGACGTCGCGGAACAGGGCGTTGTAGTGCTCGTCCACGTCCTCGTCGCGCTCCCAGACGCCGACCGCGTGCTTGATCTCGCCGCTGGCATAGGCGTCGAGCACCTGGCGCAGATGGCCCTGCACCAGCAGGCCCATGCGCTCCACGGCCGGGGTGGCGGGCAGCGGATCGGTCTTGTTGAGCACCTTGGTGCGCCGCGCGGTCGACTTGGCGAGATCGCCGATGCGTTCCAGGTCGGACACGATCTTCAGCGCCGCGATGACGATCCTGAGATCGCTCGCCATGGGCTGGCGCAGGGCGAGCAGGCGCACGATCTGCTTCTCGATCTCGCGCTGCATCGCATCGATGCGCGCATCGCCCTCGACGACCTTGGCAGCCAGCTCGGCATCCCGGTTGAGCACCGCCTCCATGGCGCGCGAAACGGCGTCCTCGGCGAGACCGCCCATGCTTGAGACGTCCGCGGTCAGCTTCTCCAGCTCCTCGGAGAAGGCCTTCACGGTATGCTGGTGCTTGCTCAGTTCGTTCATGGCGAACGCTTTCTGTTGTCATTGGCCGCGTTTCTGGCGCGCGGCTCGGGTGTGATCAGCCGAAGCGGCCGGTGATGTAGTCCTGGGTGCGGCTGTCGTGCGGGTTTGTGAACATCGCCTCGGTCGGCCCGTACTCGACGAGATGGCCGAGGTGGAAGAAGGCGGTCATCTGGCTCACCCGCGCGGCCTGGGCCATCGAGTGGGTGACGATGATGATGCAGTAGTTCTCGCGCAGCTCGTCGATCAGCTCCTCGATGCGCGCGGTGGCGATCGGGTCGAGCGCGGAACACGGCTCGTCCATCAGGATGACCTCCGGATTGACCGCGATGGCCCGCGCGATGACGAGGCGCTGCTGCTGGCCGCCCGACAGCGAGGTGCCCGGCGCGCCGAGACGGTCGGAGACCTCGTTCCACAGCCCGGCCTTCTTCAGGCTCTCCTCCACGATCGCGTCGAGCTCGTCGCGCCCGGAAGCGAGGCCGTGGATGCGCGGCCCGTAGGCGACATTGTCGTAGATGCTCTTCGGGAACGGGTTCGGCTTCTGGAACACCATGCCGACGCGGGCGCGCAGCACGACCGGATCGACGGAGCGGGCATTGACCTCCTCGCCGTCGATCTTCACCGAGCCGGCCACCCTGGCGGTCTCGATCGTGTCGTTCATGCGGTTGATGCAGCGCAGGAAGGTCGACTTGCCGCAGCCGGACGGGCCGATGAAGGACGTCACGGACCGGTCGGGAATCTCTATCGAGACGCCGTGCAGCGCGGCCTTGTCGCCATAGGTCACGGTGACCTTTTCGGTCGCGACCTTGACCGGGCCGGGCAGCGGATCGTCGTGATAGACGGTCGCCTCGTTCGCGCGCGTCTGGGCAGTATCGTTCACGCTTACCATCTCCGTTCGAAGCGGCGGCGCAGATAGATCGCGACCGCATTGAAGAGCACCATGAGGACGAGCAGGATCAGGATCGCCGCAGCGGTCTTGGCCTCGAAGGCGCGCTCCGCGCCGCTCGACCAGAGGAAGATCTGGACCGGCATCACCGTCGCCGGCTCGGTCAGCCCGCTCATGCCGAGCGTCGGGGGGTCGGCGATGAAGGCGACCATGCCGATCATCAGGAGCGGCGCGGTCTCCCCCAGCGCCTGGGCCAGGCCGATGATCGAGCCGGTCATGATGCCGGGCATCGCCATCGGCAGCACGTGGGCGAACACCGCCTGGGTGCGCGAGGCCCCGACGCCGAGCGCGGCTTCCCGGATCGAGGGGGGCACGGCCTTGAGCGCCGCTCTCGAAGAGATGATGACGGTGGGCAGCGTCATCAAGGCCAGCACGAAGCCGCCGACCAGCGGGGCCGATCGCGGCATGCCGAACAGATTGATGAAGACTGCAAGGCCCAGCAGGCCGAAGACGATGGAAGGCACTGCGGCGAGGTTGTTGATGTTGACCTCGATGAGATCGGTGAAGCGGTTCTTCGGCGCGAACTCTTCCAGATAGATCGCCGTGCCGACCCCTACGGGGACCGCCATCAGCATGGTCACGATCATCGTCAGTACCGAGCCGATGATCGCGCCGCGCACGCCGGCGAGCTCGGGCTCCCGGCTGTCGGCGTTGGTGAAGAGCAGCCAGTTGGGTCCGCTCGTGACCAGGCCGCGCTCCTCGAGCACACGTGTCCACACGATCTGCGCATCGGAGATGCGCCGGCCGGCCGGCGGCGTCTCGAGACGCCATTCGGTCCAGCTGGACAGGGTACCGGCGGCGTCCGGCGCGATCAGCACCGTGCCTTCGGCCGTGCGGCCTCCATCGAAGATGCGTTCGATCTTAACCACCCCGTCGCCGGCACGCACCATGAGGCTCGCCATCTGCGGGCCCAGCGCGATTTCCGCGCCCTCTTCGAGGCGCGCGCGCAGGGCCTCGGCCTCGACGCGGGCGCGTTCGGCCTCGGCCTGCGCGGCGGCGCGCTCGTCCTCTGTGACGGCGGCCTCGGCCCGGGCCGCGGCATCTCTCGCGCGCGCCTCGGCCGCTTCGGCGGCCGCCACGATGTCCTCGCGCAGCCCGGCGAGGAAGGGCTCGAAGACCGGCGCCTGTGCAGTCAGCGTGGCGTCGCCGCCGTCCAGGACGAGTTCGATCGGTGTCTGGTGCCCGATGAAGCGCTCGCCCGTCGTCAGACCCTTCAGATAGAGGTCCGCATCGTCGGAGATCGGCATCGAGAACTCGATCGTCTCTCCGACGAGATCGGGATTCTCCACCACCTGGCGCAGCAGCGTCGCGGCATTCACGGCCGTGTAGAGGCCGAACAGCTCGCGCAGCTCGCTGCGCCCCGTGACGGAAGGAAACTGGTCCTGCAGGGACAGCTGCAGCAGGCGATTATAGCTGCCCGCGCGCAGGGACTGTTCGCTGCGATCTCCCTGCGGGTCGGCCATCTCCTCCTGGATCGTCACCGGCAGGGTGAGCGTGTACTGCGTGAAGGCGGGGATGGCCTGCAGCACGATCGAACCGATCAGCACGACGAGAAAGACGACGGCGAGCGCGATCGCGCCGATGCCATAGGCCTGGAATCGCCGCTCTGCCCGGTGGCGGCGGGCGAGGCGGCGCTCGACGGCGGCGCGGATCGAGCTCTGGTCGGGCGCGTCAGTCATATTTTTCCCGGTAACGCTGCACCACGCGCAGGGCGATGATGTTGAGGATGAGGGTGAGCACGAAGAGCACGAGGCCGAGCGCGAAGGCCGAGAGGGTCTTCGGACTGTCGAATTCCTGGTCGCCGGTCAGCAGCATGACGATCTGCACGGTGATCGTGGTCACGCTCTCGAGCGGGTTCGCGGTCAGGTTGGCGCCCTGGCCGGCGGCCATCACCACGATCATGGTTTCTCCGACCGCACGCGAAATCGCCAGCAGCACCGCGCCGACGATGCCAGGCAGGGCGGCCGGCATCACCACCTGGCGCACGGTCTCCGACTTGGTGGCGCCCATCGCATAGGCCCCGTCTCGCAGGGACTGGGGCACCGCGTTGATGACGTCGTCGGCGAGCGATGAGACGAAGGGGATGATCATCACGCCCATCACCAGACCGGCCGCGAGCGCGCTCTGGGTGACCGCGTCCTCGTAGCCGAGGAAGAGCAGCGCGTCGCGCAGGAGCGGCCCGACGGTGAGGAGCGCGAAGAAGCCGTAGACCACCGTGGGGATGCCGGCGAGAATCTCGAGGACGGGCTTGGCCCAGGCGCGCAGGCCCGGCCCGGCGTATTCGGACAGGTAGATAGCCGCGAACAGGCCGACCGGAACGGCCACGATCATCGCGATGAGGGTGATCAGGGCCGTGCCGGCGAACAGCGGCACCGCGCCGAAGGCGCCGGACTGGCCGATCTGGCCCTCGCGGATCGCGATCTGCGGGCTCCACTGCGTGCCGAACAGGAACTCGGTGACGCGCCAGTCGATGGCGGAAAAGAAGCGAATCGACTCGAACAGCAGGGACAGGACGATTCCGACCGTCGTCGCCACGGCAATCACCGAGGCGCACAGGAGCACGAAGGAGATCGCCCGCTCGACGCGGTTGCGCGCGCGGAAGCTCGCCGAGACGCGGCCGCGGGCATAGCTGAGCCCGCCGATCGCGATGGCGAGCGCCCCCAGTCCGATGGCATACTTGAACAGTTGCTCGTAAGGGCGCAGCGCGCTGGCGAGCGCGCGGACCTCCGGGGTGTCCTGGCTTGCCACCCCTTCCTCGAAGGCCAGTGCGCGTGCATCCCGGACCATGACCTGCCGTCGCTCCGGACCGAGACGCTCGTAGAGGAAGCCGGCGCGCGCGGACGCGTCTTCAGCACTTTCCAGCACGGTCTGCGCAAGCGCCTCGCGCCGCGCCTCGATCTCCGCTGCGAGCGCGTTCGCCTGCGAGGATGCCGCCGACAGGCGTTCGGCCGGGGCCTGCGCCGGGAAGCCTGCCTCGGCAGCAAGCATCTGCCGCCCGTCCGCGAGCGCCTCCTCGGCGCGCCCGGCCTGACCGCGCATGCTGGCGAGTTCCGCCTGCAGCGCGGCAATCTGCTCGTCCTGGCCGATCTCCTGCTCGTAGCGCGCCTCGAGCGGTGCGGCGGCGCGCTGCAGTTCGGACAGGGCGAGGGAATTGACGAGATCGGCGCCGAACATGCCGTAGAGCGTGAGCAGCAGGAAGGCCGGCGCGCCGGTCCACAGGGCGATGTAATAGCCGTAATAGCTCGGCAGGGAGTGCAGCCGGGCCGGGCGCCCTTCGCTCACGGCGAGCGCGCGCCGGCGCCCGACGAGAAAGCCGACGGCGGTCAGGACCAGCAAGATCAGCGCGGTGAACAGGGATACCTGCATGAATCGTCCGAATGCGTCGCGATCGGGAACCGCGCCTGCATGCCCACGGGACATCCACGCGCAGGGGGCCCTTTCGGGCGCGGCGGACCATGAAGAGGATCGGCTTACGAAATATGACAGGTCTGCTACGGTTTTGTGACACCCGCGGGCCTGTCTGGTGACAGCCTATTCCGCCGCCTCGCCCCTGCCGGGCTCACGCGATGCGGTGTCGCCCGTCTGCGCCGCCTGCCGCATCGGGAAGAAGACCGAGAAGACCGAGCCCTTCTCCGGTGCGCTTTCCACAGTGAAGCCGCCGCGGTGGCGCGTCACGATATGCTTGACGATGGCAAGGCCAAGCCCGGTGCCGGAGGTGGGGCTGCTCTTCTGTCCGCCGACTCGGAAGAAGCGCTCCGACAGGCGCGGCAGGTAGCGCCTGTCGATTCCCTTGCCCCGGTCCTGGACACGCACGACGCCGTAGCGCGAATCGGTGCTCAGCGGCGGCGCGGCGATGGTCAGCCGGCCGGACTCATCCGATATCCGCGTCTCGGCGTGTTCCGAAGCGTCGCGCGTCAGCCCGCCGTGAACGCTGATACACACCCGGCCAGCGTCCTCGGAATACTTCAAGGCGTTCTCCACCAGGTTCTCGATCACCTCGTAGAGCTGGTCGCGCTCGCCCTGCACCAGGACCGGTCCGTCGGGCCGGCGCAGTTCGAGCGAGATGCCGCGCGGCTCGGCCACGGGGGACAGCGCATTGACGACCTCGCGCGCGAGTTCGGCGAGATCGGCCTCCCCGGACGGGGCGAGGTGCTCGTTCATCTCCACCCGGCTCAGCGACAGGAGATCGTCGATCAGCCGGCGCATCCGCTCGGTCTGATCGTACATGATGGACAGGAAGCGCTCCTGCGCGTCCGGGTCCTCACGCGCCGGCCCGCGCAGCGTCTCGATGAACCCCGAAAGCGAGGCGAGCGGCGTCCTCAGTTCGTGGCTCGCATTGGCGAGGAAGTCGGCGCGCATGCGTTCGGCGCGCTTGGAGGACGTATCGTCGGCCAGCACCAGCATGGCCCGCCACGGCATCGGTCCGGGCAGGTCGAGGCGGATCGGCTCGACGAAGGCGCGCACATGGCTCTCGATCGGGGCCAGGGTGGAATATTCCACCGACTGGCCCTTTTCCCCGCGCAGCGCGGCGCTCACCGCCTCGAGAACACGCGGCTGACGCAGGCTCGCCGAGAGCAGGCCGCCTTCCGCGCCCAGGCCGAGGAACGCGCGCGCCGCCGGGTTGGCCCGCTCGATGCGCCCGCCCACCCCGATCAACAGGACCGGCACGGATATGCGCTCGAGCATCAGCTCGGCGACCTCCGCGCCGGCCGGGCGCATCGGCCGGACGGCCGCCGGTTCGACCTGCGGCTGGGCGGAGGTGATCGCGGTCAGGTAATAGACGAAGGCAAGCGCCGCGAGCGCCAGGGAAGCCCCGAAAAACGGGGCGAAGTCGATCGTGCCCGCCGCGAGCAGCACGGCAAGGATCAGCACCCCCAGCCCGCAGGTCGCCGCGACATCCCGACGCCGCGGCCGGTCGGGCGGCGGCTTGGACCAGTGCGAAGCCTTGTCTCGAGTTGATGCCATGAACGGTAGATAACATGTGTTCATGACGGCGCGGTATGGGGTTGTCACATTTCCACACTGCCAAGATGAATTTTCTGTAATTCGAGAGATTTTTAGCGTTTTTCGATAAAAGTTTGTTGACTTTCGGGATTGCCGCGATAGGGTCGGCGACGGTCGATTAAGAAAACAACATAAAGGAGAGGCCCTTGCTCCGGCAGAGTCTGCTCATAACTGCGTCCCTCACCCTCGCCGCCTGTGCCGGGGTGCCCGATCTCGCACAACCGCCTGTGCTCGATGCACCGGGCGAGTTCCGGTCCGAGCCGGAGCAGGCGCTGCCCGCGCCCGGCGACTGGGTTGCCGGATTCGGCGACCCTGCGCTCACCGCGCTCATCGCCGAGGCACTCGCCGCCAATCCAACGGTGGAGGCTGCCGAGGCAAGCCTGGCGGCGGCACGCGCCTCCGCACGCGCCGCCGGAGCGAGCCGTCTGCCCTCGGTCGAGGCGAGCTCGGGCGCGAGCGCCAGCGATACCCCGACCGGCTCGAGAGAGACATACAGCCTCGGGCTGAACCTCTCCTGGCAGGTCGACGTCTGGGGCCGGCTGACCGACCAGGCGCGCGCCGGCGCGCTCGGCGCCGAGGCCGCCGCGGCCGATCTGTACGGCGCGCGGCTGACCATCGCCGGCGCCACCGTGAAGAGCTGGTTCGCCCTCATCGAGGCGCGCGAGCAGACCGAACTCGCCCAGCGCGATGTCGACACGCGCACCCGGCAGCTGGAAATCGTCCAGCGCCGCTTCGAACGGGGCGTGGCACGCTCCTCCGACGTGAGAACGGCCCGCTCGGCGCTGGCCATTTCCCAGGCGACGCTCGCCAGCCGCGAACGCTTCGAGGCCGCCTCCGCGCGCGCGCTCGAAGCCCTGCTCGGGCGCTATCCGGGCAACACCATTTCCCATGCCGGGAGCCTGCCGCAGCTGGCACCGCTGCCCGAGCCCGGCACGCCGCAGACCCTGATCGAACGCCGGCCCGACATCGTCGCCGCCGAGGCGCGCCTGGCCGCCGCCGGCTACTCGGCCTCCGCCGCGCGCAAGGCGCTCTATCCGGGCCTGTCGATCGGCGGCGGGGCGTCGAACCAGGTCTCCGACGCCGGCGACCTGCTCGATCCCGATTTCCTCGTCGAGACCGTCTCGGCCTCGATCCTCGCGCCGATCTTCCGCGGCGGCGCCCTGCGTGCCGAGCGCGACCGCACCGAGGCCGTCGCCCGCCAGCTTGCCGCCCGCTATGTCGATACCGCGCTGACCGCGCTGCGCGAGGCCGAGGATGCGATCCATGCCGACCACACGCTGGAGCAGCGCGTGGAGGCCCTGATCGTCGCCCAGAGCGAGGCCCGGGCCGCGCTCGACCTGGTCGAGCGCCAGTATGCCAGCGGCGTCGCCACGATCTTCGAGCTGATCGACGCGCAGACGCGCCTCATCAATGCCGAAGCCCAGCTGATCACGGCCCGGCGCGAGCGCGCCGCCAACCGGGTCGATCTCCATCTCGCCATCGCCGGGGACTTCGCCGCCGGCGGCGGCATCACCGGCGCCAGCAACTAGAACGCCTGCAGAGCGAATACAGAAAAAAGAAACGAGGTTGGTCATGAGCAAGCTTGTCGGTCGTCTGACCCTATTCGGCGCCCCCCTTCTGGTCGGCGCCCTCTTCATCGTCCTTTTCACGGTGCTCTTCGCCACGAAGCCCGAACCCGAGCGCGCCGAGGTAGAACCCCGTCCCTCCGCCGTCTTCGTCGCGCAGGCCGAGGCCGAGCCGGTCCAGCTCGTCGTGCGCACGCAGGGCGAGGTCCGTCCCCTGACGGAGATCGATCTCACCGCGCAGGTCGCGGGGCGGATCGACTACGTCGCGCCGAACTTCGTCCAGGGCGGCTTCTTCCGCGCCGGCGAGACGCTGGTGCGCCTGGAAGACGCCGATTACCGCCTGGCCGTGACCCGCGCCGAGGCGCTCGTCGCCCAGCGCCGCCAGCAGCTCACCCGCGAGGAGGCCGAGGCCGAACTCGCCGCCGAGGAATGGGAATCGCTGGGCGAAGGGGAGGCCTCCCCGCTCACCCTGCGCGTACCCCAGCTCGAAGAGGCGCGCGCCCAGCTCGCCGCGGCCGAGGCGAGCCTCGCCGAGGCGCGGCTCAACCTGTCGCGCACCCGAATCTCCGCCCCGTTCGACGGGCGCGTGCGCGCCAAGCTGGCCGATCTCGGCCAGTATGTCGGGCCGGGCACGCGCATCGGGCGCGTCTTCTCCACCGGCAAGGCGGAAATCCGCCTGCCGCTCAGCGATTCGGAGCTGGAAACGCTCGGCATGCCGCTCGCCTTCCAGGCCAGCGAGGAGGTCGACGGTCCGGACGTGACCCTGTCGGCGGTACTCGCCGGCGAACGCCGCGAGTGGCAGGGCGAGGTGGTGCGCACCGACAGCGCCATCGATCCCCAGACCCGCACGCTCTACGCCATCGTCGAGGTGGACGATCCCTACGGGAGTGCCGCCGAGGCGGCCGGTGCGCCGCTTGCCATGGGCCTGTTCGTCGAGGCGGCGATCGAGGGCCGCGCGATCGAGCGCGCCTATGTCCTGCCGCGCAGCGCGCTGCGCGGGGAGAACGAGATCTATGTCGCCAACCGCGACGGCACGCTCTCCATCCGCACCGCCGAGGTGATCGACGCCAATTCCGACGAGGTCGTCCTGGCCTCGGGCGTTCAGGAGGGCGAGCACGTCGTGATCTCGCCCATCCGCGCCGCGGCGGAGGGCATGCGCATCACCCCGCTCGGCCCGGACGGCGAGCCGCTCGACGGCTTCGGCCCGAGCGAGCCCGAGGATGAGAGCCAATCCGACACCACCGGCGAAGACGCCGCCACCGTGGCGCGCGCGGGCTGAGCCCGGCCGCGCACCCGAGCAAACGCGTCAAGGAGCACACCATGGTCCAGAGACCTGAAGAGCAGACACATCGCGGAATTCTCGCCTGGTGGGCGCGCAATTCCGTCGCCGCGAACCTCCTGATGATGATCGCCCTCATCGGTGGCGTGATCGGCTTCTTCTCCATGCAGAGGGAGAACAACCCGGCCGCCACCTTCCCGGGCGCGACCATCTCCATGTCCTGGCCGGGCGCCTCGCCGCAGGACGTGGAGGAGCAGATCATCGTGCGCATCGAGGAGGCGCTGTCCGACCTCGACGGCGTGGAGGAGATCACCGCCACCGCCAGCGAGGGCTCCGCCCGCGTCTGGGTCGAGGGCAAGTCGAGCGTGGACAAGGACTGGTTCGTCGACGAGATCGAGCGCCGCGTGAACACGGTGAACAACCTGCCGCGCGACGCCTATCGCCCGATCGTCAGCCAGTGGATGAACCAGGACCAGATCGCCGGCTTCGCCCTGCACGGGGATATCGACCGGCGCGAGCTGCAGCGCATCGCGCGGGAAATCCGCGACGAGGTCTCCACGACCGTACCCGAGGTCTCGCTCGTGGACATCATGGGCGTCCTGCCCGAGGAGGTCGCGATCGAGGTGTCCGAGGCGAGCATGCGCCGCTACGGCATCACCTTCTCCGAGGTCGCGCGCGCCATCGCCAACTCCTCGATCAACACCTCCGCGGGGTCGGTGCGCACCGATCTCGGCGACGTGCGCATCACCGCGCGCGAGCTCGCCGACACCCGCGAGGAGTTCGAGAACATCGTGGTGCGCCAGACCCCCGAAGGCGGCACGATCCGCGTCGGCGACGTGGCCACGGTCATCGACAATCTCGCCGACGCCAATCTCAACGCCACCTTCAATGGCCAGCAGATGGTGATCATCGCCGTGCGCTCCACGGGCAATTCGGACATCATCACCGTCTCCAACGGGCTGAAGGCCTATATGGAGCGCAAGAACGAGGAATTGCCGGATTCCGTCCAGCTGTCGGAATGGTGGGACGGGGCCGACCAGTTCAACTCCCAGCTCACCGTGATCGGCAATTCCGCACTGATGGGCCTCGGCCTGGTCCTCCTGGTCCTGATCCTGTTCCTGCGCCCGATCGTGGCGTTCTGGGTGACGGTGGGCATCGCGGTCGCCTTCGCCGGCGCCTTCATGGTGCTGCCGATGCTCGGCATCACGCTGAACTTCCTGTCGCTCTTCGCCTTCCTGATCGTGATCGGGGTGGTCGTGGACGACGCCATCATCGTCGGCGAGAACATCCACAACCGCGTGGAACGCGGCGAGGAAGGCCTCACCGCCGCCGTCGTCGGCGTGCAGATGGTCGCCAAGCCGGTGATCTTCGCGGTGATCACCACCATGATGGCGTTCGCGCCCTGGATGATGCTGTCCGGCCCGGAGGTGCAGTTCACCGGCCAGATCTCAATCGTCATCATCACGGCGCTCGCCTTCTCGCTGATCGAATCCCTCCTCATCCTGCCGGCCCACCTCTCCCATATCGGGCCGCAGAAGACGGACGGCTTCTTCGGACCGTTCATCAAGCTGCAATCGGGTCTGGCCGACAGCCTGACGAGCTTTGCACGCAACGTGTACGGCCCGCTGCTCGCCTTCTCGATCCGCCAGCGCTACGCCACGATCGCGCTGTTCATCGGCGTGTTCGCCCTGGCGATCGTGCTGATGGCGACCGGACGCGTGCCCGCGCGCTTCATGCCGGAGATCGAGAGCGACCTGATCCGTGTGAACATCCAGCTCGCCGAGGGCACGCCCTGGTCTCGCACCGAGGAGATCCGCGCCCGTCTCGACCATGCCGAGGAAGTGGTCCAGGCCGCCTATCGCGAGGAATTCCCCGGCGAGCGCGACATGCTGATCAACCGCTCCACGCTCGCCACCGATGGCAGCGTGCGCGCCTGGATCAACATCGCGCCGCCGGAGGACCGGCCGGGCAACCTGCCCACCGCCGAGGTCGCCCAGCGCCTGCGCGATGCGCTCGGCCCGGTGCCTGACGCCGAGGAGATCCGCTTCGACTCCACGCTGAACCAGCAGGGCCCGGCGATCGAGTTCGCGATCAATCACCAGGACCTCAACGTGCTGCGCGATGCGGCGGCGGACCTGAAGGAAAGACTGCGCTCCTACGAGACGACCTACGATGTCGTCGACAACCTGCAGACCAGTGCCGACGAGTTGCGCCTGTCGCTCAAGCCCGACGCGCACGCGCTCGGCCTGACGCTGAACGACGTGACGACGCAGGTCCGCCAGGCCTTCTACGGCCAGGAGGTCCAGCGCCTGCCGCGCGACGGCGAGGACGTGCGGGTCATGGTGCGCTACCCCCGGGAGGCGCGGAACAGCCTGGATGCGATCAACAATCTGCGCATCCGCACGGCCGACGGCCGGGAGGTCCCGCTCGCCGCGGTCGCCGAGGCCGAGTTCGCGCCGGGCATCAACCGGATCCAGCGCCGCGAGCGCCAGCGCACCGTGACGGTGAGCGCGGAGCTGACCGATCCCGATGCCGCCCGCCAGATCCGCCAGGAACTCAACGAGACCTTCTTCCCGCAATGGGAGGAGCGCTATCCGGGTGTCTCGATCGGGGCCATCGGCGATGCCCAGGGCGAACAGGAGTTCATCGCCGAGGTGATGAACCTGCAACTCGTCATGATCGCGCTGATGTACGTGCTGCTGGCGGTCGCCTTCGGCTCCTACTGGCAGCCTTTGCTGATCATGACGGCGATTCCCTTCGCCTTCGCCGGCGCGGTGTTCGGCCATCTCCTGCTCGGAGTGCCCTTCGCCATGTTCTCGAGCTTCGGCATCGGGGCGGCGGCCGGCATCGTGATCAACGACAATCTCGTGCTCGTCGACTTCATCAACCGGCTGCGCGATCGCGGCGTGGGCGCCTTCCAGGCCCTGGTCGACGGCGGGGTGCAGCGCTTCCGCCCGATCCTGCTGACGACGGTGACGACCTTCATCGGGGTGCTGCCGATGATCGCGGAACGCTCGACCGCGGCGCAGTTCCTGAAACCGATGGTGATCGCGCTCGGCTTCGCGGTGATCTTCGCCCTGTTCCTGACCCTGTTCCTGGTGCCCGCCCTCTACGCCGTCGGCGTCGATGTGCGCCGCTCGGTGGTGGGGCTGTGGACCGGCCAGAAGCTGCCCGGGATCGGGTCGAGCTATTCCGGCCACGTCTCGACCAAGGGCGAGGAGATCGATGTCGGCCATGCTGCCGGCCAACCCGCCGAATAGGCATGACCTCGCCGGGGCGGGCATCTGCCCGCCCCGGACTCTTTCATTCTTCATCCAGGGGAGGATACCCGAATGAGACGCCTGCTGCTCACCACCACCATACTCAGCCTCGCCGGCACCGCGGCGTTCGCCCAGGATGCCGATCCGCGCTTCGGCACGTTCGGCTTCGATACTTCGGGCATGAATTCCGAGATCGATCCCGGCGACGACTTCTACCGCTATGCCAACGGCACGTGGCTCGAGACCACCGAGATCCCGGCCGACCGCTCCAATTTCGGCATGTTCACCGCGCTCTCCATCGAGGCCGACGAACAGGTCGAGGCGATCATCGAGGAAGCCGCTGCCGACGCGGCCCGGCCCGGCTCCAACGCACAGCTCGTCGGAGACCTGTTCAAGAGCTGGATGGATGCCGAGACGATCAATGCGCGCGGCCTCGCGCCGGCCCGGCCCTATCTCGACGAGATCGCCTCGGTCGAGACCCACGACGCGGCGGCCGACCTGTTCGCCACGGTCCATTACGTCGCGCCCTGGTCGGCGGGTGTCCTGCCGGACCCGGCCGACACGACGCGCTACACCGTCTTCGTGAGCCAGTCCGGCCTCGGCATGCCGGACCGCGACTATTACCTGAGCCAGGAGGAGCGCTTCGCCGAGTTCCGCGCCGCCTATCTCGACTATATCGCGCGCATTTTCGAACTCGCCGGCATCGAGGACGGCGCCGCGAAGGCGCAGGCGATCCTCGACTTCGAGACCGCGATCGCCGAGGCGCACTGGACCCAGGAGCGCCAGCGCGACATCCAGCAGATCTACAACATGATGACCCCGGACGAGATTGCCGAGCTCGCCCCCGGCCTCGACATGATCGACGGCTTCGAGCGCCTCGGCCTGGGCGGGCTGGACGCATATCTCGTCGCCACCCCCTCCGCGATCGGGCAAAGCGCGGAGATCTTCCGCAATACCGATCTCGACACGGTCAAGGCGTGGATGAGCTTCCACTTCCTGTCCGACCGGGCATCCTGGCTCGGCGACGCCTTCGACCAGGCGAGCTTCGACTTCTTCTCGACGACACTGAACGGCATCGAGGAGCAGCGCCCGCGCAGCGAACGCGGCGCGGAGCTGATCGGCAACGCGCTCGGTCACGCGGTCGGCCAGATCTATGTCGAGCGCCATTTCCCGCCCTCGTCCAAGGCCCAGATGGAGGGGCTGGTCTCCAATCTCCTCACGGCGTTCGAGGACCGGCTGAACAATCTCGACTGGATGGACGAGGCGACGCGCGAGCAGGCCCTGCTGAAGCTCTCCACCTTCGAGCCGCGCATCGGCTATCCGGAGAAGTGGGACGAGTATGACGGGCTGGAGATCGCGGCCGACGACTATTTCGGCAACCGGATGCGGATGAACGAGTTCTTCTGGGCCGAGCAGCTGGAAGACCTCGCCGGCCCGGTGGACCGGCGCGAATGGAGCTGGCCGCCTCAGATCGTCAATGCCAGCTACAACCCGTTGCTGAACCAGATCACCTTCCCGGCCGGCATCCTGCAGGCGCCGTTCTTCGATCCGGCCGCCGACCCGGCGATCAATTACGGCGCCATCGGCGCGGTGATCGGCCACGAGATCGGCCACGGCTTCGACGACCAGGGCCGGCGCTTCGACCATGAAGGCCGCATCCGGGACTGGTGGACCGAAGAGACCAATGCCCGCTTCGAGGAGAAGGCGGCCGAGTTCGGCGAGCAGTACGCCCGGTACTGCCCGATCGAAGGCCAGTGCGTGAACCCGAACCTCACCATGGGCGAGAATATCGGCGATCTCGGGGGCATGGAGATGGCCTACTCGGCCTGGCGCGACTTTGCCGACGCCAATTACGAGAACGGCGAGGCGCCGGTGATCGACGGCTTCACCGGCGATCAGCGCTTCTTCCTGGCCTGGGCCCAGGTCTGGCGGCGCCTCTACCGCGAGGACAATCTGCGCCAGCGCCTGATCACCGACCCGCACAGCCCGAGCGAATACCGCACGAACGGCATCGTGCGGAACATGGATGCCTGGTACGCCGCCTTCGACGTGGAGGAAGGCGATGCGCTCTACCTGCCGCCGGAAGCGCGAGTCTCCATCTGGTAGAGCGTTAGTGCAGCCGCCCCGCGGGGTGGCGGCATCAAGGCCGGATGCGGCGCGCCCCTTGCCGCATCCGGCCTTTTTCGTTGCTCACGGGCAGGCTTGCACCGGGCCGAAGGCCCGCTAGTCTCACCCCCGACATCGCGCCATGGCAGGGGGTCGTGAGCGCCAACGGGATAGTTCGAGGAGACGACCATGAGACATCTCTTGCTGAGCGGTGCCGCGCTCATCGCATTGGCCGCCTGCGGCGCGCCCGAGCCGGGCAACGGCACGGCTGGGGGAACCGAGCAGGCCGCCACCGAGACCGCCGCCGCCGAGCCGCGGTTCGGCACGTTCGGCTTCGACACTGCCGGGATGAACGCCGAGATCGCGCCGGGCGACGATTTCAACCGGTATGCCAATGGCGGTTGGCTGGCGTCGACCGAGATCCCGGCCGACCGCTCGAGCTATGGCATGTTCACCCTGCTCTCGCTCGAGGCAGAGGACCAGGTCGAGGCGATCATCACCGAGGCCCAGGCCGCGGCCGGCGAACCCGGTTCGAATACCCAGCTGGTGGGCGATCTGTACCAGAGCTGGATGAATGCCGACGCGATCGAGGCGGCCGGCCTAGAACCGGTCCGTCCCTTCCTCGAGGAGATCGCTGCCATCGAGACGCTCGCGGACGCCGCGGCGCTGTTCAACTCGGTCCACCATCAGAGCCCGTACGGCTTCGCGGTCTGGGCCGACCCGGCCAATCCGGACGTCAACGCGCTGCGCCTGTTCCAGGGCGGGCTCGGCATGCCGAACCGCGACTACTACCTCTCCGAGGACGCGCGCTTCGTCGAGTATCGCGACGCCTATCGCGACTATATCGTCACGATCCACGAACTCGCCGGCATCGAAGACGCCGAGGCCAAGGCCGACGCCATCCTCGCGCTGGAGACCCGCATCGCGGAAGCCCACTGGACACGCGAACGCTCGCGCGAGGTGACCGAGACCTACAATCCGATGAGCGTCGCCGATCTCGCCGCCCTGGCGCCGAGCTTCCATTTCGAGGAAGGCATGGACGCGCTGGGCCTCGATGTCGAGGAGGTCATCGTCATCCAGCCGAGCGCGATCGAGGCGACCTCGCAGATCTTCGCCGAGACCGACATCGCGACGATCCGCGACTACATGGCCTTCCACTTCATCAACGACCGGACCGACTGGCTGCCATCCGCCTTCGACGAGGCGAGCTTCGACTTCTTCGGGCGCACGCTGCGCGGCCAGGAAGAGCAGCGCCCGCGCAACAAGCGCGGCGTGAACCTGGTCGGCGGCGCGCTCGGCCACGCGGTCGGGCAGATCTATGTCGAGCGCCACTTCCCGCCGAGCTCGAAGGCGCAGATGGAAGGCCTGGTCGACAATCTCATCACCGCCTTCCGCGGCCGGCTCGAGACGCTGGAATGGATGGACGAGGAGACCCGGACCGAGGCGCTCGAGAAGCTCTCCACCTTCGAGCCGCGCATCGGCTACCCGGAGATCTGGGACGAGTATGACGGGCTGGAGATCTCGGCCGACGACTATTTCGGCAACCGCATCCGGATGGCCGAGTGGGCCTGGAACGAGCAGCTGGAAGACCTCGCCGAGCCGGTCGACCCGCGCGAGTGGAGCTGGCCGCCGCAGATCGTCAATGCGAGCTACAACCCGCTGCAGAACCAGATCACCTTCCCGGCCGGCATCCTGCAGGCGCCCTTCTTCGATCCCGACGCCGACCCGGCGATCAACTACGGCGCCATCGGCGCGGTGATCGGCCACGAGATCGGCCACGGCTTCGACGACCAGGGCCGGCGCTACGACGCCGAGGGCCGCCTGCGCGACTGGTGGACGGCCGAGACCAACGAGCGCTTCATCGAGCGCTCCGACGGGCTCGTCGCGCAGTACAACGAGTTCTGCCCGTTCGAGGAGCTGTGCGTGAACGGCCGCCTCGCGCTGGGCGAAAATATCGGCGATCTCGGCGGCATGCAGATGGCCTACACGGCCTATCGCAACTATGTCGAGGCCAATTACGAAGGCGGCGAAGCGCCGGTCATCGACGGCTTCACCGGCGACCAGCGCTTCTTCCTGGCCTGGGCCCAGGTCTGGCGGATCATGTACCGCGACGACGCCTTGCGCGCGCAGCTGGTCAACGGTCCCCACTCGCCGGGCATGTACCGGATCAACGGCGTCGTTCGAAACATCGACGCCTGGTACGACGCGTTCGGCGTGACCGAGGAGCACGCGCTCTACATCGCGCCGGAGGACCGGGTCTCGATCTGGTAGGCCTGCGGCCCTGAACCGAAGCCGGGTCCGGAACGGACCCGGCTTTTTTCTTGTCCTGCTGCAGCCCGACTGCATCCGGCACCGCGATCCGCAGCATCGATCTGCAGACTGCGCCGGTCCCCACAAGGAGAACCCGATGAAGACGATCGCCCTGTCCGCCGCCCTGCTGGCTCTGGCCCCGGGCGTGGCCCTCGCCCAGAACGCACCGTCCGAGACCTGGCGGGCCGATGCCGCCCGCCTCCTCGACGAGGCCTATCCGGCCGACGGCCCCGGTGCGGCGGTGATCGTCACGCACGGCGGAGAGACCGTTTTCGCCGCTGGCCAGGGCCTTGCCGATCTGGAGACCGGCCGCGAGATCACGCCGGACACCGTCTTCCGGCTCGGCTCGATCACCAAGCAGTTCGCCGCTGCCCTCATCCTGCAACTCGCCGAGGAAGGGGCCCTCTCACTGGACGACACGGTGTCGGATCATCTGCCGGACTTCCCCGAGCCCGGCGCGAGCGCCACGGTGCGTCAGCTTCTGAACCACACGGTGGGCATCCAGTCCTACACGAACATTCCCGGCTGGATGGTGGAGGAGAACACCAACCGTCCCTACACGACCGACGAGATGATCGCCGTCTTCGCCGACCTGCCCGCCCCGTCCGCGCCCGGCGAGGCCTGGGCCTACAACAACTCGGGCTATGTCCTCGTCGGCGCCGTGATCGAGGCGGTGACCGGAAAGCCCTGGCATGAGGCGGTGGCGGAGCGCTTCGCCGAACCGCTCGGTCTCGACACCCTGCGCTATGGCGAGGAAGAAGACGAGATCGCCGCGATGGCCGAGGGGTACACCCGGGGCGAGGACGGCGTCCGGCCCGCGCAGAGGATCCACATGAGCGTGCCCCATGCCGCCGGCGCGCTCGTCGGCTCGGTCGAGGACGTCGCCGCCTGGTCGCACGCCCTGCACGGGGGCGAGATCATCGGCGAGGTGAGCTATGCGCAAATGATCGCGCCGACCGAGCTTCCCGGCGGCGAGGTGGTCGATTACGGCTTCGGCATCGCGCCGACCGAAGTCCGCGGGCGCGACGCGGTCGGCCATGGCGGCGGGATATTCGGCTTCAGCACCGACAGCATCTACGTGCCCGAGGCCGATCTCTTCGTCGCCGTCTTCGCCAATTCCGACAGCCCGCAGACCGGACCGGGCGTGATGATGCGCCGGCTGGCCGGTCTTGCCCTGGGCGACCCCTATCCGAGCTTCGAGGCGGCCGACATCCCGGCGGAAGCCTTCGAGGCCATGTTCGGCGTCTACACGATCGAGGGCGAGGCGGGCACGCGGCAGTTCTTCGCGCGCGATGGCCAGCTCTACACGCTGCGCTCGGGCGGATCGCGCAGCGAGGTTTTCCCGGCCGACGGCGACCGCTTCTTCTACGGACCCGACAGCCTGACCTGGTTCCGGATCGAACGGGCCGGGGACGGCGCCCACGTCATGCTGATGCATCAGAGCGGCGCGGTCGAGGCCGAGCGGGCGGTGCGTACCGGACCGGTCCCGGACGAACCCGAAACGGTCGATGTCGCCTGGGAGACGCTGGAGCGCTATCTCGGCCAGTATGCGCTCGGCGGCGCGGTCGTCACGATCGCCCCCGGCGAGGATGGCAGCCTGACCACGCAGCTGACCGGCCAGCCCGCCCTGCCCATCCGGGCCCTGAGCGAGACCGAGTTCAGCGTCGAGGGGGTGGACGCGCGCATTGTCTTCACGCTCGAGGACGGAAGGGTTCCGGCGCTGACCATCCACCAGGCCGGGCGGGAGATGCGCGCCGAGCACATGGAATAGCTCCGCGACCGCCGGTCGGCTGGCCGGCGGCGCTCTGTTCAGATCCCAGGCTCGCCGGGATGCTCGGGGACGATCTCGGCTTCCTTGCGGGTGAGGTGGCGGCGTTCGTACTGCTTGAACCCGCCTTCCTCGTTCGCGACATAGATATCCATGACGAAATGGTCTTCCTCCGCGGTGAGGAGGTTGAAGCCCGCCGGCTCGTCGCGGGTGCGGATGGAGAAGGCCGTCGAGGCCGAAACGAACCAGCACACGTGGTCGCCATGGCGCTCGGACAGGGCGAAGACCTGGTGCATGTGCCCCGTCAGGACGAGATGGGCCCCGCCCCTGATGAAGATGTCGGCCGCCTCCTCGCCGAACCGGGTCTTGGCCCGTCCGGTCATGCCGCCGGGCGCGACCAGCGGATGGTGGCACACCACGACCTTGAGCTGGCCCTGCGGCGAGTTGCTCTCGAGCCGCCCGGCGATCTCGCGCGCCTGGTCGGGCCGGGCCTTGCCCAGCGACCAGTCGAGGCGCCATTGCGCGCCCCGGCTGGTCTCCAGGCTCTCGATCGCGACGTCGTCGTCGGCATAGCTGCCGGTGATCGTGTCGCCCATGCGCCGCCGGAATCGCCGCCAGGGCGAGACCAGGCGCGAGAACATGTTGGCGTAGGGCACGTCGTGATTGCCCGGCGAGGCGACCACCGGCGCGTCGAAGCGGTCGAACAGCTCGCGCGCGGCCGCGAACTCGCGCCGGCGCCCGAAGGTCGTCAGGTCGCCGGAGGCGACGACGACATCGGGCCTGAGTTCCTGCTCCTTCTCGGCCAGCGCCTCGACGAGACGCTCGTCCTCCCGGCCGAAATGCAGGTCGGCGATATGCATGATCTTCGTCATCGCTCATCCGTTCGCGGTGAGGAAACACACGGCTTCCGGTTTCAGGGTGAATTCGGCCGGCGAGTCCATGTGGAAGGGTTCGCCGTCGAGCATGACGGCGAGGCGGTCGCGCCCCTCCACCTTCAAGCGCCCGACCCAGCGCGCGTCGATGCGCGGATGGTCGCGCCACTGCGCCATCAGGGCGCGCACGCCGAGGGCGGCGGCTTCACGCACATGGCGCGGATCGGCCGCGACCACCTCGAGCTTGGCCTTGCCGGGCTCGGAGCGATCGGCGCCGAACATGGTCGTCACCCCGCCCGGCGCCAGCAGCACGGCGCGGCTCTTCGTGTAGCGCCGATCCTCGCCGTCCGCGTAGAGGCTCAGCCGCGTCGAGAAGAGCGACTCGAAGCCGGCCCGGACCTGGCGAACGGTCTTGCCGAAACTGCGCAGGAGCCCGTCCGAGCGAACCGTCTCGCGCGCCTCGGCGAAGCGGGTCAGGAAGCCGACCGAGGCGGAGACGAAGAACAGCTTTCCATCGACCTCGCCGGCATGCAGGCGCACCTCGTCATATCCGCCCGCCTGGCGCAGCACGCTGTAGGCGTCGCGATCGCCGTAGAGCCGGCGCGGCAGGAAGTTGGCGGTGCCCAGCGGCAAGGGGATCACGCGGCAGGACAGGCCCCGCTTGGCCAGCGTCTCGCACACGGCGCGGGCCGTGCCGTCCCCGCCGGCGATGGCGAGATAGTCCGGCCGCTCGCGGCAGGAATGCAGGACCGTCTCCTCGAACTCGCCGTCGATCGTGCGCACCTCGATCGTGTCGACCCAGCCCGCGGCGTCCTTCAGGCGCGCGATGAATCCGGCCTCCGGCTGCGCCGGCACCGATCCCGCCCCCGGATTTATCAGCAAGACCATGGATGTCGTCATGGCCGAATAACGAATCCTCCCTGCCGATCGATCCTCGGCAGCGTTCCAAGCGGTGACCGGCGCGCCATGAATGTGTGCAAGCGTCACATTTTTCGGCTATGGGGCCAAGGCGAGCCCCCGCAACGATCCGAGGTCCCTTCATGACGCTCCGCCTCCTCCTCTCCGCCGCCGCCGGCCTTGCCCTTGCCGCCTGCGCGGGCAGCCCGATCGATCTGCGCCGCGACGCGGAGAGCCCCTACGGGCCGACGCCGCCCCGCGCAGCCGAGGCCTATGAAGCCGTCGAGCACACCGGCACCGGAGCGCAGTGGCGCAACATGGCCCAGGCCGAACTCGCCGAGCGGATCAACCGCCCGCTCAATTCCGGCCGGGCGAAGAACGTCATCGTCTTCATCGCCGACGGGATGAGCCTGACCACGATCACCGCGGCGCGCATCTATGACGGCCAGAGCCGGGGCCTCTCCGGAGAGGAGCACTACCTGCCCTTCGAGCGCTGGGGGAACACGGCCACGATCAAGACCTATTCCGAGAACGCGCAGGTTCCCGACAGCGCGGCGACGGCGAGCGCGATCCATACCGGTGTGAAGACCCATTCCGGCGCGATCTCGGTCTATGCCCGCCAGACGCTGGAGGCCTGCGGGCCGGACGCCGAGCTGCCCGCGACGCTGCTGGAAATGGCCGAGGCGCGCGGCCTGTCGACCGGCATCGTGTCGAGCGCGCGCCTGACCCATGCCACGCCCGCGACGGCCTTTGCCCACGTGCCGAGCCGGGGCTGGGAGACCGACGCCGCCCTGCCGCCCGAGGCGGTAGCCGCGGGCTGCCGCGACATCGCGCGCCAGTTCGCCGAGTTCGCCCATGGCGACGGGATCGAGGTCACGCTCGCCGGCGGGCGCGCCGCCTTCCTGCCCGAAGCGGCCGGCGGCCTGCGCACCGACGGGCGCGACCTCACCGCGGAATGGGAAGCCGCGGGCGGGGACTATGTCGCCACGCGCGAGGAACTCACCGCGGCCCTCCAGGGCGAGGCGCCCATCCTGGGGCTGTTCGCCAGCTCCCACCTGCCCTACGAGCTCGACCGGCCGCAGGGCGAGCCCTCGCTGACCGAGCTGACGGAAGCCGCGATCTCGCGCCTGTCCGGCGACGAGGACGGCTTCTACCTGCTGGTCGAGGCGGGCCGCGTCGATCATGCCCATCACGGCACCAACGCGGCGCGCGCCCTCGCCGACGCGCAGGAGTTCGCACAGGCCATCGAACGCGCGAGCGAGATGGTCGACCTCTCCGAGACGCTGATCCTGGTGACGGCCGATCACGGCCATGTCTTCTCGATCGCCGGCTATCCGCGCCGCGGCAACCCGATCCTGGGCCTGGTCCACCCGGCCGCGCCCGACCTCTCCGACGACCCGACCCCGCCGGAAACCGCGCGGGACGGCCGGCCCTACACCACGCTCGGCTACTACACCGGCCCGCACCAGCGCCCGGCGAGCGGCGTGCTGACCCAGGAGCAGGTGCTCGATCCGGACTACCAGCAGGAGAGCGCCGTGCCGATGGGCTCGGAAACCCATTCGGGCGAGGACGTCATCGCCTACGCAACCGGCCCGCAGGCCCATCTCGTCTCCGGCGTGATGGAACAGCACACGCTGTTCCACATCATCGCCTACGCCTATGGGTGGGAGTAGGGGCGCCTCCCGCACCCCTCCCCTTCCCCCTGATCGCGCGAGCGGCTAAACCGGCGCCGACTTCGAACCCACGAGATCAGGAGCCCCTCCATGGCCAAGTCGAAGACATGTCAGGTTCTCGTCGTCGGCGGCGGGCCGGGCGGCTACCCGGCCGCGATCCGCGCGGGACAGCTGGGCCTCGACACGATCATCGTCGACAAGTCGGGGCTCGGGGGCACATGCCTCAATCGCGGCTGCATCCCGTCCAAAGCCTTCATCCACGCCGCGACGAAGTACGAGGAGATGCGCCATCACGCGGCCAGGGCCGAGATGGGCATCTCGCTGGCGAGCGAGCCCAAGCTCGACATGGCCGGGCTGGTGGATTGGAAGGACTCCATCGTCGGCAAGCTCACCAAGGGCGTCGGCCAGCTGCTGAAGGCGGCCAAGGTCGAGCACATCGACGGCTGGGCCACCTTCAAGAATGCCAAGACCTGCACGGTCGAAACCGCCGAGGGCGAGATCGAGATCACGGCGCAGAACGTGATCCTCGCCACCGGCTCGAAGGAGACCGAGCTGCCCTTCATGAAGTTCGGCGGCAATGTCATCGGCTCCACGCAGGCGCTGGAGCTCAGGGAGCTGCCTGAAAAGCTCGTCGTCATCGGCGGGGGCTATATCGGGCTCGAGCTTGGCATCGCCTACCGCAAGCTCGGCTCGCAGGTCTCTGTCGTCGAGGCGCTCGACACCATCCTGCCGCTCTACGACAAGGAACTCGTGCGCCCGGTCCAGATGTGGCTGAAGAAGAACAAGGTCGACCTGCACCTGAAATCCAAGGCCAAGGGCGTGCGCGAGGAAAACGGCAAGACCGTCCTGGAATTCGAGGACGAGAAGGGGCAGACGCAGTCGCTCGAAGCCGACAAGATCCTCGTCGCGGTCGGCAGGAAGCCGGTCACCGAAGGCTGGGGCCTCGAGACCATGGGCCTCGACATGAACGGCCCCTTCGTGAAGGTCGACGACCGGTGCGCCACGCCGATGCGCGGGGTCTACGCGATCGGCGATCTCGTCGGCGAGCCGCTGCTGGCCCACAAGGCGACGGCGCAGGGCGAACTCGTCGCCGAAGTCATCGCCGGCCATCGCCGCCGCTTCGATCCCAACGGCATTGCCGCGGTCTGCTTCACCGAGCCCGAAATCGTCGGCGTCGGCCTGTCCCCGGACGAGGCGAAGGCCAGGGGCGAAAGCGTCAAGGTCGGCAAGTTCCCGATGGCGGCATCCGGCCGGGCCCTGTCGATGGAAGGCGGGGCCGATGGCGGCTTCGTGCGCATCACCGCGCGCGAGAGCGACGACGTCATCCTGGGCATCCACGCGGTCGGCAAGCACGTTTCCGAACTGTCGGGCGAGTTCGCGCTGGCCATCGAGATGGGCGCGCGTCTGGAAGACATCGCGGGCACGATCCACGTCCACCCGACGCTGACCGAGTGCACCGCGGAGGCGGCGCTGGCTGCCCTCGGCCACCCGATCCACATCTCGGCCTAGGCTAGGTCCCGCCGTCGGCGGTCCGGACCTCGTAGCGTTCCAGCGCCTCGAGGGCTGGCGGATAGCCCGGTTCGATCTCGAGCGCGGCCGTGAGATCGCGATAGGCCGCCTCGACATCGCCCTGGGCCTCCAGGACGGCAGCGCGGTTGACGAGAGCGACCTCGGGCTCGGCGAGGTCGAGCTCCAGCGCCCGGTTCAGATCGGCAAGCGCGGCCTCGCGATCGTCGACCGCGAACCGCGCCGCGCCCCGGTTGAGCCAGGCCTCGGCGAGATCCGGCCTCAGGGCGATCGCCCGGTCATAGGCATCGATCGCGCGTTCCGTGGCGCCCCGCCGCCGCAGGAGAATGCCCAGATTGACATAGGTCCCCGCCCGGTCCCCGATCGACAGCCGCATGTCCTCGAGCGCGGCAAGGCAGGTCTGGATATCGGAGTGGAATGCGCCACTGCCGCGGGCCGCCTCGTAGCAGTCCTGCGCGGCCGTGCCGCCGATGACGTAGGACGGCGCTGGCGAGGCGGCCTGGGCGGATGCGGCGAGCGCGGCCGCGATCGCATGGAAAAGAGACATCGCTCACCTCCATTCGTATCCCCCGCATGGCGCAGTTATACATGAAATTACTCCCGAGCGCCCGCCCTTTCGGCTCCCCGGGCAAAGAAAAACCCCGGTCGCCGAGCGTCCGGGGTCTTCCTTGCGGGTTCGTCGGATGGAGGCTTCAAGCCGCGCCGGCGGCCTTTTCCTCGTGGGGGTTGCGCAGCACGTAGCCGCGGCCCCAGACGGTCTCGATATAGTGTTCGCCGCCGGTGGCTGCCGCGAGCTTCTTGCGGAGCTTGCAGATGAAGACGTCGATGATCTTCAGCTCCGGCTCGTCCATGCCGCCATAGAGGTGGTTGAGGAACATTTCCTTTGTGAGCGTCGTGCCCTTCCTGAGGGAGAGCAGCTCGAGCATCTGGTATTCCTTGCCCGTCAGGTGGACGCGGTGGCCGTTCACTTCCACCGTCTTGGCGTCCAGATTGACCGCGATGTCGCCGGTCTTGATGACGGACTGGGAATGGCCCTTCGAGCGGCGGACGATCGCGTGGATGCGGGCGATCATCTCTTCCTTGTGGAAGGGCTTGGTCATGTAGTCGTCGGCGCCGCAGCCCAGGCCCCGGACCTTGTTGTCGATGTCGGCATTGCCGGTGAGGATCAGGATCGGGGTGTCGACCTTGGCCACCCGGAGCGTCTTCAACACGTCGAAGCCGGGCATGTCGGGCAGGTTCAGGTCGAGCAGGATGATGTCGTAGTCGTAGAGCTTGCCGAGATCGACGCCCTCCTCACCCAGATCGGTGGTGTAGACGTTGAACCCCTCCGACTTCAGCATCAGCTCGATGCCCTGAGCCGTGGCGCGATCGTCTTCGATCAACAGAACCCGCATCGTTCTTTTCTCCGCCTCGCCTGGCTCGAATCTTCCCCTTCGAGGCCAGCCCCATGGTTAACACGCCTGCCACTGTGTGGCGACAATCCCTTAAAGAAGGTTAATGGCGTTGACGGCCGCACTAGAATCGAGTCCTGCGAATCGCACAAGAATCGGCACTGAGCGCAGCTGTGGATGACCCGGAAACGGAGAGTCTATTCAGCCGCTTGAATCAGCGCAGGTCCGAGCGCGGCGAGCAGCTGGGCCCACTTATCGGGCTGGGATTTCTTACGACCATCGTAAATAATCCTGTCCTCGTAGCCAGTTATCCATAGCGCCTCGGGATTGCGCCGGGCGATGACGAGATCGCTCTGGCGATCCTCGTGAGGGGTGCGGTGCAGGCGGAAGACCACGAGCCCCTCGGCCAGCGCATCGCCGATCTCGCCGCCCAGCGCGCGCAGGCGTTCATCGCCCTCGATGACGGCGACGAGCTCGGTCTTGCCGGCCTCGGTAGACAACGAAAAGCGCGAGCGTTCGATCCCCGAAAGGTTGTGCTGGGAGTCAGCATGGATCTTCCATGCGGTCTCCACCGGCACGGCGAATGCGCGATGGCCCTCGATCTCGCGGCACTGGAAGAAGTAGTGGTTATTGATGCCCATGCGCTTGAGTTCCTGCTGCATCAGGCGCAGCACGTCGGGATCGTCGTTGACGGAGTCGATGATCGGAGTCTGGTTCTCCAGCGTGATGAAGGGGCGCGAGCGCATCTTCATCACCGCGGTCTCAACCAGTTCGTTGCGCAGCGGCCGGCCGTGCTCGTCGCGGACATATTCGCCGGCCTCGTTCAGGCGCAGGAATTCGTCGGGATGGGTGAAGTGGACCATGAAGGCGAGCATGACCTGCGGGTGCAGCTCGTGGAACAGGTCCAGCATGGCCAGGAAATTGTCGTCGAACCGCTCAGGGAAGAAGGCCATCTCCTTCGTCCCGATACGGATGATATCGAGCCCGGCCTCGGCCAGGCCGTTGAGATAATCGAACAGGTTCCGGTTCGACAGGACCATCGGATCGCCGCCCGACAGGAGCGCCTCGCGGATTCGCGGCTTGCCGGTGATCTCCCCGGACGCGACCTTCGCGTTGTGCGTGGTGATGTAGTCGGTGATCTCGTGGATCGAGGCGGTGTCCTTGCCCGTCTTTCCCGTGAGGAAGTCCGAGCGGTAGCAATAGCGGCACCAGCTCGAGCAGGCACGCACCACGTAAAGCAGCACCAGCTCGTATTTGTGGAGCAGGCCCGGCACCGGAGAATATTTCAGCTGGTTGGACGGATCGGCCTCGCCGGACAGGTCCTCCATCTCCTCGGGGCGCGCCTTGATCAGGTTCTTCACCGCGCCCGAACGTCGGGCGAGATCGAGATAATAGGCAGTCGCGCGCGGCGGCAGGCGGTCGGAGACACCCGCCTCCTCCAGCTCCTTCAGTTCCTGTTCGGAATAAATCTGCGCCCCGCCATCCTCGATATACTTGCGATAGCGCGCGAGGTCGTGGACGACATAGCGGTTGAACTTCGTCTCCTCGATCGCGGCATAGACATTACCCTTGTGACGGCGCGAGAGCGCCTTCTTCTTGGGGCGGGAGCCGGCAATGCGCACGGGCTGGGAATCAAGCGGCATGGACTGTCCTCGTCGTCGACTGGATCGGCGGCGGCGATAGCGCCAGGGATTTTCAGGGCGGAGGACCGATAGCCTGACAAGGCACGCAAGCGCGTGCGGCCGGGGTCCGGGCGGTCGAGATGACGACGGCGCCGACTGTGGACCCTCACCTCCGCATGTGAGCGTGCAAGATAGTGATTTTCGCCGGGAAGGAAACAGCTGCGCGGCCTTTTTCCCTGCCGCTGCGCCGGCGGGCTGGGAGAACACGACGTTTACGCCGCTGAAACCGCGTTCGGGTTATACGCTTGGCAAGGCGCAGAATCGCGCCGGCAACGCGGACACGAACCCGGTGCAGACCCTGATCGAACGCATATCCGGCATCGAGACCCGCACCTTCAGGGGGCGGGTGGCGGCCGTGAACGGCCTGCTGGTCGAAGCCGAGGGTCCGAAGGCGGCCCTGACGCTCGGCGCGCGCGCGCACATCGCGCACGGCTCGGGCGAGAGCGTGTGCGAGGTCGTGGGCTTTCGCGGCGAGACCGCGCTGATGATGAGTTTCGGCGACCTTAACGGCATCCGGGCAGGCGCAGAGGCGAGGCTGGAGCCGGAGGCCGCATGCGTGCGCCCCCATACGAGCTGGCTCGGCCGGGTGCTGGACGGGGCGGGCCGTCCGCGCGACGGCGAGGGCCCGCTGGCCGAGGGCGAGAGCGCCTATCCGCTCAAGGGCGAGCCGCCCTGCGCCCATGCTCGCGCACGCCTCGGGGAGCGCCTCGATCTCGGAGTGCGCGCGCTCAATGTCTTCGCGCCGATGCGGACCGGCCAGCGCCTCGGAATCTTCGCCGGGTCCGGCGTCGGCAAGTCGGTGCTGATGAGCATGCTCGCCAAGGGCTCGGCCGCGGACGTGATCGTCATCGGCCTGATCGGCGAACGCGGCCGTGAGGCGCGCGAATTCGTCGAGGACACGCTCGGGCCGGAAGGGCGCTCCAGGGCGGTGGTGATCACCGAGACCAGCGACAGCCCCGCTCTCGCCCGGCGGCAGGCCGCCTACATGACCATGACCGTCGCGGAATACTTCCGCGACCAGGGCCTCAGCGTCCTCTGCCTGATGGACTCGGTCACGCGCTTCGCGCTCGCGCAGAGGGAGATCGGGCTCGCGGCCGGGGAGCCGCCGACGACACGCGGCTACACCCCCTCGGTCTTCGCCGAGCTGCCGCGCCTTCTCGAGCGCGCCGGGCCGGGACCGGAAGGCTCGGGCTCGATCACGGCGCTGTTCACGGTCCTCGTCGACGGGGACGACCACAACGAGCCGATCGCCGATGCCGTGCGCGGCATTCTCGATGGGCACATCGTCATGAGCCGCCAGATCGCCGAGCGCGGCCGCTTCCCGGCGATCGACGTCCTGAGATCGATTTCGCGCACCGCGCCGGAGGTCTATGCGCCCGATGAGGTGCCGATCGCGGCCGAAGCGCGCAAGGTTCTCGCCGCCTATGCCGACATGGAGGAACTGATCCGGCTCGGCGCCTACACGGCGGGAAGCAACCCGGAGGTGGACCGGGCAATTGCGGTCAATGGACCGCTCGAAGCGTTCCTGGCCCAGGGAAAAGACGAGGCCTCCTCCATCGAGGAGAGTTTCGCGGCCCTTGCCGGGATTCTGGTGGATGGAAAGGGATAGACGATGAGCACCCGCTCACACGCTCCGCTGATCCGGCTCGCCCGGTTCAAGGTGGAGGAGCTGCAAAAGCAGATGGCCGAGATCGACCGCGCCCGCGCGGCGATCGACGACCAGATCGAGCGCCTGGAGGAAAGCGTGCCGGAGGAGCAGGCCGTCGCGAGCGAAAGCCGCGAGGGCTTCGTCGCCTACGGCAGCTATGCCCGCTCGGTGATCAAGCGCAAGGAGAACCTGCGCGCGTCCCGCGAGGAGGTCGATGTCCAGGCGAAGGGCCTGCGCGACCGGCTCGAGGCCGCGTTCAGCGAGCTGAAGAAGTACGAACTGCTCGAGGAACGCCGCCTGGCGCGCATCGAGGAGAGCGTGCGCGCCGCCGAACAGGCCGAGATGGACGAGATCGGCGCCCGGCTTCGCGGCGTGGCGCACTGAGGGCCCGCAACGGCGTGGCTGCAGGGCAACGCCTACGTTAGGTAAGCGACCGTCCACGCACGTTAACGCTTGATTAATTCCCTCCCCCGGGCCAGCCTTGTGCGACAGCACGCCAGCGCGGGGGGAGACGCGATGACGGTACGGCGAACGGTGGAAATCGGTCTGGCGGGGCTCATCAGCCTGACCGCCGGGGTGACCGCGTTCACGCCGTTGAGCCAGGCCGGTCTTGCCGACATGTCCGCGCGCGACATGATGCTCGCCGGGTTCGAGAGCCATCCCGCCGCGCCGCTGGCCGAGGCCACCCGCGCCGTCGTCGGCACCCTCATGTCCGTGGAGCCGGCCGAGCCGGCGCAGGAGGCCGGGCTCGGCTTCCGCCCGCGATCGGACGGTCCCGCCGCGCTCGTCCTGTCTGCAGACCAGATCGACCTTGCGGTCGTGCCGCGCATCTCGGCGACGAACGGCGATGGCGAGAGCCGCCGCGTGATGGGCTTCTCGGTGACCGCCGAGCCCGCCACGGACGGGCAGCGCTGGTGGCTCGTCGCCGGGGCCGAGCGCGAGACCTATGTCGTCGCGCCCGATTCCGGCTTCCGCGACCTCAACCTATCCCAGGTGGGCGGCAGTGCAGCCGTCGGCGACGCCCATATCGGCATCGCCTTCGAGGTCACCGAAGGCGCCTATGCGAGCGTCGGCTACGTGCAGCAGCGCCGCCATTTCCAGCTCGGCACCGAAGACTGGGAAGAGCAGGATCACTTCATCGGCGCGACCTTCCGCGCCCGCTGGTGACGCCTCCGGCCTGCCTTGATGCCTGTCGGGCCCGACCCGGATCGATTCGACCCGAAACCGCGATCCTGCGGGGCCGGGAATCTTCGAGATCGACGGGCGTGCACCGGTCGTGCTCAGCGCCGCCGCGATCGCGATCAAGGACCAGTCGGAAGGCATTCTGCTCCACAGCCCGGTCCTAAGCGCCGGTCGGACTGTTGCCCTGCTGAGCGAGGGCGGCGCGTTCGCGGGCAAGACCTGCGTGGCCCGGGAAGCGCCTGCAGCCCGCCTCGAGCACCCGCAGACACGGCTCCGGTCCCAGCAGTATCGCGAGGCGCCGTGCCGCGGTCAGCCAGTCCCCCGCCGAAAGGGCCGGGGCCGCCTCGTCCGCGGCCGCGCCGTCGTTCCGGACGAACGCCGACACGAAGCGATGAGCCTGTTCGATCTCCTGCCTCTGCGCCTCGGTCAGGGGCAGGACCATCGGCGATCCGTCGACCGCGATCTGCGGCGCATGGTGTTCGGGCACCGGTGAAAACCCGGCGCGCGCGAGGCTGTCGTGCGCATCTGCCCCGCTGCCATGCAGGGCGAACAGGGCGATGAAGCGGTGCAGGACCCGGCCCGATCGCCGCACCCGGTGCGGCAGATCGGGATCGGCCGCGCGCGCGAGCCAGGGCGAGATCTCCGCAAGCCGCTGTTCGGGAGCCCAAGGGTGGCGTCCGTACATCCGGCTCGGAAACTTCAACGCCGTGGTGCTGGCGATGCTGGCAACGGTAAGGCTCGGCAGGCGGAAGAATTTCGACCACATGAAGACGTCCGAGGTGCGCGCCTCCACCGGCGCGCAGGTCCAGCCGTCGGCCAGGCGCAGATAGGCCGAGCGCCGGTAGGCCACGTAGTTGATGCCTGCGCTGAGCGGCGCCTGGCTGGCACAGGCCGCACGCATGACGTGCGTGCCGTGATTGATCGGCCACCACTCGAGTCCGCCATCGGGACTGAGCCGCGCCGGGGCCTGGTTGGCCCACTCCGCGCGCTCGAGAAGCGCGACCATCTGCGCCAGGTGCGAGTTCAGCCAGATATCGTCATCGCTGAGATGACAGATGAACTCCGCCTCGCTCTCGCGGATCACCGGATCGCGATAGCGCTCTCCGAAGCGCTCGCCCTTGGGGTGGCGATAGACCCGCACGCGCGGCTCCTGCTCGCAGATCGCCTCGAGTATCCGGTCGGTACGCGGCGGCGCGCCGTCGCAGATGACCGCCATCTCCCACTCGGTGAAGCTCTGGGCGCGCACGCTGGCGATCGACGCGAACAGCGCATCGGCATGATCGTGGGTCGGGCACAGGACGAGAACCTTCGCCATCGCTCACGCGGACAGGCCGGCGAGCGCGCGCAGGCGCGCCAGATGATCGGGTAACAGGCGCAGCTCGCGCACCGGCGTGAATTCGGTCGACACCTCGATGCGCCGCTGCGACCTCATCGCAGGCGCGCCTCATATGCCGCGACCAGCGCCCTGAAGCTGCCGGCATTGCGGTCGCGCTCGGACAGGAGCGGATCGGTGATGTCCGGCCAGTCCAGCCCGATCTCCGGGTCGTCCCAGCGGCAGCCGATCTCGTCGGACATGTCCCAGGGATGAGAGAGGCCCCAGACCATCTTGTTTTTCTCGCGAATGTAGAACCCGTGCAGGATGCCGGGCCGGATGAGGACCCAGCAGAGCCGCTCTCCCGTCAGGGACACGATGCCGCCCTTGCCGTAATGCGGGCTGTCCGGGCGAAGGTCGCGCAGGGCAAGCAGCATCTCGCCTTCGAATACGATGATGAAATCGGCATGCAGGGGGTGGATGTGCATGCCACGCAACACGTTCGCCCCGTTCACGGCAATGTTCCACTGCCTGAGCGGTGGAAGCTCCGGCCATTGGTCGCGGTACAGCTCGCTCAGCCAGCCGCGATCGTCGGGATGGACGGTGAGTTTGCCGAAATCGCTCCTCCAGGGAATTTCCCCGCTGAGCACTTCAAGCTCTTCCATCCGCCCTCCCTTGCCGCCTGGTCATGCCCTGTAGAACCTTGCCGGAATTCGGTGCAGCGGTGAAGGGCATCGCCCGGAGAAATTGAATTGTCCCGCGTTGACCGTGCTTCATCGCCCGTTCCGCCGCCACGCGCAGGCTGGCAGGATTGTCATGCGAGGCGGGCCGCTAGCGTCCGCCGTACCTGCGCTTGACCCAGAAGATCGCCGCGATCGCGGCGAAGTAGAGGAAGGGCCGAAGCGTGGCGGCCAGCCCGTGCTCGTCCAGGCGCGCGAGTGCCAGACTCATGGCATAGTTCAGCGGCACGTTCTCGGTCGCCATGACGAGACCGGCAAAGCGGATAGCCAGGTCGATCGCATAGGCGATCAGCGCAGCCGCGGTAATCTGGCTCCAGCGCGTCATGACGAGCGCGGCGACGATCGCGGCCATGATCAGCACCATCCAGTCCAGGAACTGGAAGCCGGCCGACAGCCGTTCGACGAGTTCTGCGATCATGCCCCTCCCCCCGGAAGGTCCCCACCGCGGCCCGGCGGCCGCTCCGGCCAGTTAGAGGCGGCAGGCGCGCGCGGTCAAGCGCGGCCGCGTTCCTCCACCCCTTCGGCAAGGCGCCAGGCCAGGGTCTCGATGTCCTTGGCCGCGGCGGTCGAGGGCGAGCGCACGCCGAGAAGACTCTGGGCACGAATGGCGAGGCCGACATTGGGATCGCGGCGCACGATGCCGGCGAGCGGAGGAGTGAAGCCGAGGAAACTCTCGCAGGTGCGGGCGAAGGTGCGGTAGGCGCCCTCGGCCGCGGCCTTGTCGGGCGCGTTGTTGACCACGACGAAAGGCGAGGCGCCCTCGTCGCGCATGCGCAGCGTCTTCACGAAGGCATAGGCATCGGTCAGCGAGGTCGGCTCGTCGGAGATCACCACGACCACATCGTCCGCGGCCACGGCGAGGCGCACCGTCGCCCGGTCGGCTCCCGCGGCGAGGTCCAGTATCGTGCGGTCATAGCTCATCGAGGCGGCCGCGAGGCCGGCCGCGAGATTGTTGACACTCGCAAGCTCGAGACTCGCCAGCGCCGCCGAACCGGAGCGGCCGGAGATGACGTCGAACCCGCCCTTCTTCTCCGAACCGCCGGCGGCGGGCGCGATGGCCTCGGACAGCGTCATCGTACCCGCGATCACCGTGGCGATGTCGCCGGGCGGATTGAGCCCCAGCTGGACGTCGACATTGGCCATCCCCAGATCGGCGTCGACGAGGAGCACGCGCTCGCCGACCCGCGAGAAGGCGCGCGCAAGCGAGGTGGCCACGACGGTCTTGCCGACCCCGCCCTTGCCGGAGGCGACGGCGACGACCGGCCCGGCCGTGCGCGGCTCGGCTTCGGAGAACGGGCTCGCGGCGGGGATCGCGTTCATGGCAGATCGTCCTCGTACCAGTCGATCGCGAAGTCATCGAGCAGCGCGCGCGCGATCCGCAGCGCCGTCGCGGGCGCGAGCCCGGATCCGATATAGGGGGAGGCGGAAATGTGCGCGTAGGCGAGGCCCGCCTCCCCCACGCCGACGAGCCCGCCGAGCCGGCGCGCGATGTCGAGCTTGGTCACTATGGCGCGTCCGGTGCCGACCGAGGCGAGGAGCGCGGCCGCATCCTCCGCATCGCCCGGGGCGAGCCCGGCCTCGATCACCGCGATCATCTCCGCATCGGCCGCGGCGGCGAGATCGGCAAGCCCCTGCAGCTCGTCGAGTTCGTAGGGGTTGACCGCCGGGGCGTCGATCAGGACCGGGCCTGGGGGCAGATCGTCCATGACGAGCGCGAGTTCGCGCCCGCCCTGCACGGTCTCCAAGCGCACCTTCAGGGCGGCGGCATAGGCGGCGAGCTGCTCGCCGGCGCCCGCGCCCTCGTCGGCGCCGATCACGACCGGCGCCTCGCCGGCCGCGACCATCCGCGCGCAGACCTTCGCGAGCGCCGAGGACTTTCCGGCCCCCGGCCCGCCGGCAAAAAGCAGCGGGCGCTGCGGGCGCGTCTCGATCGGATGCACCGCGTAGCGCGCGTCGATGGCGCGGGCGAGCGTCGCCGTGGCTTCGCCGTCTTCCAGCGTCAGCGCCGCGTCCATGAGCGCCTCGGCAGCCTTCTCGGGAATCGCGTGCCAGGACAGCGCGCGGGCGATCCTGGTGGCCCCTCCGGCGCTGTCGCCGCGCGCCTTCGCGCGCTCGGCGTCGCGGCGCTTCATCGCGGCTTCGGCGGTTTCGGGCGAACTCGTCACCGAAGCGCGCTCGGCCGCGGCACGTACCTCGACCCCGCCGCCCGGGGCATCCCCTGTCGCGATGATCACCGCATCCGGACCCATCTCGCGGCGCACGGCGGCCATCGCGTCGGAGAGCGTCCTGCCGGTGAAGGTGCGCAGCCGCATCGCTTACCTCTTCAGACCTGGCCCAGCGTCTTCAGCTTGGCACTCGGGTGGATCTCGTTCTGGCTGATGACCGTGGTCTGCGGCCGGAAGCGCTCGGTCAGGGAGCGCACATAGGGCCTGATTCCCGGGCTCGTGAGGAGGACGGGAACATCGCCCGTCGCGCCGGCGCGCTCGAAGGCGTCGCGCACATGGGCGACGAAATCGCGAAGCCTGGTCGGGGCGAGAGCGAGCTGGCGCCGGTCGCCATCCCCGATCATCGCCTCGGCGAAGGCCTGCTCCCACTGCGGCGACAGGGTGAGCACGGGCAGCGTGCCGTCCGGGCCCTTGTTGGCGTGGCAGATCTGGCGGGCGAGGCGCGCGCGCACGTGCTCGGTAATGGTGTCGAGATTCTGCGTCGCGCCGGACGCTTCCGCGATACCCTCCACGATCCCAGCCAGGTCCCGGATCGAGACCCGCTCCTTGAGCAGGTTCTGCAGCACGCGCTGGATGCCCGCCCGGGTTATCTGGGAGGGCGTGATCTCGTCGACGAGGCTCTTGTGCTCCTTCGACAGGCCGGCGAGCAGCTTCTCCACCTCCGCATAGGAAAGAAGATCGGCCATGTTGTCGCGCAGGATCTCGGTGAGATGGGTCACCAGCACCGCGGCCGGGTCGACGATGGTGTAGCCGCGGAACGTCGCCTCCTCGCGCAAGCCCTCCTCGATCCAGGTGGCCGGCAGGCCGAAGGCGGGCTCCTTGACATGGGTGCCGGGCATGTCGACCTGGCGCCCCGTGGGGTCCATCACCAGGAGGGTGTAGATATGTACAATTCAGCGAGACACCTTCTTTAATATCCCCGCTGGGGAAGGAAGGTGGTTTCAATGAACAGCGATCAGCGAGAGATTCAACGCAAACTTCGGGTTTTGCAGCATGCCGACAGAAACGGTGATGTGAGCAAGACATGTCGGTATTTCGGGATCGGGCGTGCGAGCTTTTATCGATGGCGCAAAGCCTATGCAGACAAGGGTGATGCCGGCCTGCTTGTCGCCCGTTCTGTGCCACATAATCATCCCAACAAGATGCCACCTGAGGTCGAAGACAAGATCCTTCATCTTCGACGAACGTATCATCTCGGACCGATCCGGATCGTCTGGTACCTTGAGCGCTATCACGCCATCAAAGTATCCGACGCAGGAGTCTATCGCACCCTCAAGCGTCATGGACTGAACCGCCTGCCTCGGGGGACCCGATTGAGAAAGGTGCACACCCAGCGCTACAACAAGCAGGTGCCGGGCCATCATATCCAGATGGATGTCAAGTTCCTGATCTTCAGAGGAAAACAGGGCCAGAAGGTCAAGCGTTACCAGTACACAGCGATTGACGACGCCACGCGGGTGCGCGCCTTGAAAGTTTACAAGCGCCACACTCAGGCGAGCGCCATCGATTTCGTGGATCACATCGTCGAGAAGTTTCCATTCCGCATCCAACAGATACGCACCGACAATGGTCATGAGTTCCAGGCCAAGTTCCATTGGCATGTCGAGGACAAGGGTATCCGCCACGTTTACATCAAGCCGAGCAGCCCTCAGCTCAACGGCAAAGTGGAGCGCTCACATCGATCAGACCAGCAGGAGTTCTACCAGTTGTTGTCGTACAAAGACGATGTCGATCTGGAAGCCAAGCTCGACGAATGGGAGCGCTTCTATAACTTCGCCAGACCACATGGAGCCTTTGGAGGAAAAACACCTTACGAGGCGCTCCGGGAACGGCTATAATCCTACCGTCAGGTGTCTCGCTGATTGGTCCATATTACACCCCCTGGTCGCCGTAGAGCTTGAGCTTGTTCCTGAGCGTGCGGATCGAGATTCCGAGGATGTTCGCCGCATGGGTGCGGTTGCCGAGGCAGTGGTCGAGCGTGTCGAGGATCAGGTCCTGCTCCACTTCCGCGACCGTGCGGCCCACCATGTTCTGCACCGCCTCGGCAGCTTCCGCGGCCTGGCGGGCCACCCCGCCGTTGGACGCGGTGAAGGAGGAACCGTCGGGCATGCGGATCGCGTCCGGCCCGATCTCCGGGCCGCTGGCGAGCAGCACCGCGCGGTGCATGGCATTTTCCAGTTCGCGGACGTTACCCGGCCATTCCCGGCTGGTGATCTGCGCCTTGGCGGCCTCCGAAAGCGGGCGGTGATCCATTCCGTTCGCCTTGGAGTATTTGCGGATGAAATGCTCGGCGAGCGCGATGGCGTCGGCCGGACGTTGGCGCAGCGGCGGGACGGCAAGGTTCACGACATTGAGCCGGAACAGGAGGTCCTCGCGGAACGTGCCCTCCTTCACGGCCTGCTTGAGGTCGCGGTTGGAGGTTGCGAGCACGCGGATATTGACCCTGACGGGCTTCGTCCCGCCGACCCGGTCGATCTCGCGCTCCTGCAGGGCGCGCAGGAGCTTGGCCTGCAGGCGGGCGTCCATCTCGGAGATCTCGTCGAGCAGCAGCGTGCCCCCGTCGGCCTCCTCGAACTTGCCGATCCGCCGGGCGACCGCGCCGGTGAAGGCGCCCTTCTCGTGGCCGAAGAGTTCGGATTCCAGAAGGTTCTCCGGGATCGCCGCACAGTTGACCGAGACGAAGGGCTTGGCCGCGCGCTTCGATTTCTGATGGACGAAGCGGGCCATCACCTCCTTGCCGACGCCACTCTCCCCGGTGATCAGGATGGACGCATCGGAGGGCGCGACGCGCTCGGCGAACTCCACGACGGAGAGCATGGCCGGATCGCGCGCGATCATCGGACGCTCGTCGTCGGCGACGGCGGCGAGCACCGCGGCGATGAGGTCGGCCTCGGGCGGCAGCGGAATGAATTCCTTCGCGCCCGACCGGATGGCGGTGGCCGCGGCCTCGGGCCGGACGTTCACGCCGCACGCCACGATCGGCACCGTGATGCGTTCGGCCTCGTTCGCCGCGATCAGCGCGCCGATATCGAGGCCGACATCGACCATCAGGAGGTCCGCCCCGCGCCCCGCCCTGAGGTAGGCGGTCGCCTGCTCGACCGTGTCGACATGGGCGACCTTCGCGCCGCGGTCCATGGCGATCTTGGTGGCGGTGGAGAGCTGGCCCCCCAGGCTCCCGACGATCAGTACGCGCATTGGTCAGTCTCCTTCATCTCGCGAACAGCGGCGCTTCAGCCCGCGTCGCCGTCCTTGATGATTTCCGTCATGGTCACGCCGAGACGGTCTTCCACGACAACCACCTCGCCGCGGGCGACCAGGCGGTTGTTCACGTAGATGTCGATGGCCTCGCCCACCTTGCGGTCGAGCTCCAGCACCGAGCCCGAGGACAGCTTCAGCAGCGAGTTCACGTCGATATGCGCCTTGCCGAGCACCGCGGAGATGTTGACCGGCACGTCATAGACCGGCTGCAGGTCGACCGCGGTGCGCGCCTCCTCGTCGACCAGCGACTGGCCGGTCCCGCTGTGGGCGACGTCCTGGCCGGCGCCCTTCGGCGCCGCGTCCTGTTCCAGGTTCGGCAGGTTCAGTTCCTTGTCGTCAGCCATGACGGCCCCTTCTCATCACGCGGCCGCGCCGCCGGACGTGGCGGACGCGGACTGGGATTGTTCGTCGGCCGGACGGGCCAGCCATTTCTCGATCGCTTCGGCGATGCGGGATTCGATATCGGCCGCGGTGCGCTCGATGATGCCGGCGCGCCATTCGAGCACGCAGTCGCCGACCGCGACCTCCTCGTCGGCGCGCACCACGACCGCACCCTCGAACCCCATCTTCTCGGCCGCCTCGTAGAGCCGGTCGGCGACCGGCTCTGCGAGATGGGGCGCGACGCGCACCGCGATGCGCGGCTCGGAGCGCAGGTCGGCGAGCGCCTCCCGGACGCATTCGGTGATGGTGTCCTCGCCGTAGGCTTCGAGCGCCTTGCCCGCGATTCGCGCGGCCGCGGCCGCCGCCAGGCGCGCCGCGTCCTCGCGCAGGCGGGCGGATTCCTGGTCCATGCGCGACAGGATCGACTGGAGTCGCCCGGTGAGCTGTTTCAGCGCCTCGGCGGCCTCGCGCGAGGCCTGGGCCTCCTCGCTCGTCCTCGCCGCCGCCGCGGCGGCGCTGGCCTCGGCCTCGAGCTCCTCGCGGGTGAAGATGTTCTTCACGCGCTCCCCGTCGCGCAGCACCGTGCCGTCCTCTGCGAAGACCCGGTCGAAGGCGAAGGGTTTGTAGGCCTGGCTCATGGAACGCTTCCTAGTAGATCAGCTCGTCCTCGCCGCCGCCGTCGGCGATGAGGATTTCGCCCTTGGCCGCGAGGTCCTTGGCGAGATTGACCATGTTGGTCTGGGCGGCATCGACGTCCTTCAGCCTGACCGGCCCCATGGAGGCCATGTCCTCGCGCAGGATCTTCGCCGCGCGTTCGGACATGTTGGAGAAGAACAGGTCGCGCAGCGTGTCGGAGGCGCCCTTGAGCGCGAGGCCGAGCTCGTCCTTGTTGACGTTCCTGAGCAGCGTCTGGACGCCTTGCGGATCGAGCTTTCCGAGATCCTCGAACACGAACATGAGCGAACGAATCTTCTCGGCGCTGTCGCGGTTGCGCTCCTCGAGGGCGGCCAGGAAGCGGTTCTCGGTCTGCCGGTCGAAATTGTTGAAGATGTCGGCCATCATCTCGTGGCTGTCCTGCTTGGACGTGCGCGCGAGGTTGGACATGAATTCGGTCCGGAGGGTCTCCTCGATCTTGTCGAGGATCTCGCGCTGGACCGGCTCCATCCGGAGCATGCGCATGACCACCTCGAGCGCGAAGTCCTCGGGCAGCGCGGCGAGCACGCGCGCGCCGTGCTCGGGCCCCACCTTGGACAGCACCACCGCGACGGTCTGCGGATATTCGTTCTTGAGATAGTTGGCGAGGACGACCTCGTTCACGTTGCCGAGCTTGTCCCACATGGTCCGGCCGGCCGGGCCGCGCAGCTCCTCCATGATGGTTTCCACCCGGTCCTCGTCGAGGAAGGAGGAGAGGAGCTTCTGCGTGCGCTCGATCGAGCCCATGATCGAGCCGGTCGTCGACATCGACCCGACGAACTCCAGGATCAGCTTCTCGACCGCTCCCGCGCTGACCTGTCCCAGCGTGGCCATGGCCTGGGAGACGATGCGGATTTCCTCCTCGTCCATCTGCTCCCAGAGCGCGGCCTGCTCCTCGCCGAGGGCCATCAGGATGACGGCGGCCTTCTCCGCACCGTTCAGCTTGGAGGGATCGTCGATGGTGCGCTTCTTCAGTGCAGTGGTCATCTCTTAGTCACCATGCATCCAGTTGCGCAGGATCGACATGCTCTCGTCGGGATGGTCCTGCACGAGATTGGCGACCTTCTTGACCGAGGAGCGCTTCACCTGGCCCTCGATCTGGTCGATGTCGATCGTCTCCTCGCCCTCACCCTCGCGCACCGGCAGGGCGGCCTGGCCCTGACCCTCGGGCAGCGCGCCCTGGCGCGACTGGCGCGGCAGGGCGGTCATGTCGCCGCCCGCGCCGGCGAACGCCGGCTGGGGCCCGCCGACCACGCCGCGCACCAGCGGACGGGCCACGAGGAGCACGATCAGCAGGGCGGTCAGGAAGAGCACGACGAGTTCGGCGATGCGGAACATGTCCGAGCGGGCCAGCGAGAACCCTGCCGGGGCAGGCGAGCCGAGCGTGATGTCGGGGCGCGAGAAAGCCATCTGGCTGACCTCCACGACATCGCCGCGGCTTTCGTCGAAACCGACCGCGGCGCGCACCAGCCGCGCGATCGCCTCGATCTGCTCGGGCGAGCGCGGCTCGTAGCTCACGGTGCCGTCCGCGGCGCGGATTTCGGCATGGTCGACGACGACGGAGACCGCCAGGCGCTCGATGCCGCCCGCTTCGATGACGCGGGTGGTCGTGGTATTGGAGATCTCGAAATTGCGGATTTCGGTCTCGATCGAGCGGTTCCGGCTCGATTGCGGGCCCTGTCCGGCTCCGTCCTGCGCATCGGGCAGGTTCTCGGAGGCCGAGACCAGGCCGCTACGCGCTCCGTCGCGCTCGTCCTCGATCTCCTCGCTGGTCTCGGTGGAACGCAGCACCTGGCCGTCGGGATCGAATTGCTGGCTCGACTGGGTGAGGCTTTCCCGGTTGAGTTCCGCGGTGACCACGACGCGCGCCGCACCGCTGCCGACGACGCCTTCCACGACATCGCTCACCTTTCGGCGCAGGTCCTCCTCCACGCCGGAACGCCGGACCTCCAGCGCGGCCGCGGAGGCATTCTCGCCATCGCTCGGGCTCGCCAGCAGGCGACCGCGATCGTCAGCGACGGTGATGCGGTTGGTGGCCAGGCCCGGCACGGCCGTGGCGATCAGGTTGCGGATCGTCTCCACCTGAGCCGGGCCGATCTCGCCGCGCACGGTCAGCACCACCGAGGCGGAGGGCTGCTCGGTCTCCTGGCTGAACAGGCGCCGCTCGGGCAGGACGAGATGGACCCGGCTCGCCGAGACGGCGTTGATGGCATTGATCGAGCGGGCGAGTTCGCCCTCCAGCGCGCGCTTGGCGTTGACGTTCTGCACGAAGCTCGTCGTGCCGAGCGCATCGGTCTCGTCGAAGATCTCGTAGCCCACCGACCCGAAGCCGAGCGCGCCGCCCGAAGCCACGCGCAGGCGCGCCTCGTCGACCTGGTCCTGAGCGACATAGACGGCGCTGCCGCCTTCGCGCAGCTCGTAGGCGATGCCGGCCCCTTCCAGGCGCTCGGTCACGCTCGCCGCATCGGCCGGCTGCAGCCCGGAGAACAAGAGGGCCTGGCCGTCGCCGTTCATCGACATGGTGAAATAGATGAGCGCGCCCGCCACGCCGGCAGTCAGGCCGAAAATGGCGATCAGGCGCCCGATTCCGAATTTGGAAATCTGCTCGAGAAACGCGTTCACGGTCGAAAACCCCTGCCGGTGCGGCCCTCCCCTCCAGGGACGGCTTGCTAGGCAAGTTTTTCCCACCGCCCGCGTAAACGGGGGTTTAACGATGAGCCCGAACGCAGAAGGCGGACTGCAGCAATTGCAGTCCGCCTCGGAGCGCCGGTCCGGACCGGGCCCGTTCTAGTGCCGGTATTCCTGGATCCGCGTGGTGCGCAGACCGGCCAGGCCATGGCGTTCGATCGCGCGCTGCCAGCCGAGGAATTCCTCGACCGTGAGCCGGTAGCGCTCGCACGCTTCGTCGAGCGAGATCAGCCCGCCGCGCACCGCGGCGACCACTTCCGCCTTGCGCCGGATGACCCAGCGCTTCGTCGACGGGGAGGGAAGATCGGCGACGGTCAGCGGGCTGCCGTCCGGTCCGATCACGTAGTTTTCCTTTTTCACTCGCCGTTCCATCCACCCAATCCCTTCGCATCCGGTGCGTTCATTGCGCACCCGTTTGATGGGCGGAGACTACGCGAGGGATTTTAACTTAGGCCTAAACGCCGTGGTAAATTTAGTGCTTCCAACGGCTTAATGAAAAATTCACCCCGGCGCCATCCGGCGCCGGGGTCAAGTCAGGAGCCGTCATGAAGCCGAAATTACCGCTTCATCTGGATGGCTTCGGCCAGCATCTCGTCGGCGGTGGTGATGATGCGGGAGGACGCCGAGTAGGCGCGCTGGGTGATGATCAGGTTGGAGAATTCCGTGGCGATGTCGACATTCGAGTTCTCGAGCGTCTTCGAGCTGATCTTGCCCGAGGAGCCGATCCCCGGCGGATTCAGCGTGAAGGCGCCGGACTCGTCGGTGATCTGATAGGAACCGCCGCCGACCGAGGCGAGGCCGTTCGGGTTGACCACCGTCGCGATCGGGATCTGGTAGACTTGGCGCACCACGCCGTTGGTGAAGCGGGCCGAGACGAACCCGTCCGGGCTGACCTCCACGCCGGCGAAGTCGCCGAACACCGCGCCGTTGACCACGGTGGAGTTCAGCACCGAGGGGCTGTCGTACTGGGTGATGCCGCCCGGATTGCCGGCCGAGCCGAGATCGAGGCTGACGGCCTGCGAGCCGATGCCGGTCGCCGCGGCCCACTGGAACTCGTTCGCGCCCAGCGCACCGGTATAGTCCGAGCCGAGGAAGGACAGCGAGTTCGGCAGGGTCGTGTTGGCGCTGTCGATCTGGCCGTTCGTGTTGAAGGCGAGCACGCCGGTGGCGATCTGGCCGTTGTTGAGGCCTGCCCCGGTCGTGACGTCGGAGGCCGGTTCGATGTGCAGCTCGGCATGCCACTGGTTGGCGGTCGAGCTCTTCAGGAGCGACAGCGTCACCGAGCGAACGCCGCCCTGGCTGTCGTAGATCTGGATCGTCCGCTGGAAGTCCGGCGTGACCGCCCCCGAGGCCATGTTGTTGAGCGGGTCGGTCGGGTCGTAGGCCGCCTCGGCCGGCGAGACGTCCTCGCTCGCCTGCAGGTTCGCGTTGATCCGGATCGCGCTCGTGGCTTCCGCCGCGCCGCCGATATTGGACAGGTTGATCGCCTCGAGCAGATCCACGTTGGACGGGTTCTGCACCACCGACCCGTCCGCCGCGACCGGCCAGCCATAGAGATACTGGCCCGCATCGTTGCGGAGATAGCCGCTGTCGTCGGTCTCGAACCCGCCCGAGCGGGTGAACAGGACCGGGTCGGCGCCCGTCACGTTGGTCGGGTTGGGGCGAACCAGGAAGAAGCCGTTGCCGTCGATGGCGAGATCGGTCTCGGAGGCGGCAGGGTTGAGCAGGCCCTCGCTGGACACGTCGAGACGTGTGCGGGCCTGGACGCCGGCCGAGGCGTAGCGGCTCTCGCCACCGCCCTGGATCTTGTAGTTCGGGGTGAACACGGTATCGACTCGCTTGTAGCCGATCGTGTTGACGTTCGCGATGTTGTCCGAGATGGACGCCAGCGCGCTGGAGTTCGCCAGCAGGCCGGACGCGCCGGCTGCCAGTGCGGAGTTGATACTCATCTTCGTCAGGCTCCCTTTTTGTCGTTGAAAGAGAGCATTCTGCTTTCGGCTTAGAGCCGCTCCGCGCTTCTCGCGGACCCGGCTGCGGTTCCGGCAGCGCCGGTTCCCGCAAATCTCTAGGCGGCGGCGGCGGCCGCGTTACGCAGCGCGATCACGCGGTCGGCCGGCACGCGCAAGCCGCCCATCTCCACGACCACCTGTTCGCCGGACATGTCGACACCGGTGACCTGCCCGGTCACCCGCACGGGCACGAACATGCCGTTGTCATCGCGGTCCTTGGCGACGACCTGCAGCGTGTAGACGCCGTCGGGCTGGAGATTGCCGGCATCGTCGCGCCCGTCCCAGGTGAAGTCGTGCGGACCGGCGCCGGTCTCCCCGTCCAGCGTACGCACGACCCGGCCCTGCTCGTTGGTTATGACGATCTGGCTGCGGTCGGCCTCGCGCGGCAGGCCGTAGGTCCAGCTCGCCTGGCCGCCGGACAGGGCGGCCTCGTCGGTGGAGACCGTCGCCTGCTTGCCGATATAATCGACCGCCGACATGCGCGCGGTTGCAGACTGGAGCTCCAGGAGGCTCTGGAGCGACTGGTTCGAGCCGATCAGCTGCTCCACGGAGGAGAAGTCCACGAGCTGGCTGACGAATTGCTGGGAATCCATCGGATTGAGCGGGTCCTGGTTCTGCAGCTGCTCGGTGAGCAGTGTCAGGAAGGTGTCGAAATTGTCCGCGAGCTGGCCGGCCGCGAGTTCGGTTCCCGACGCCGAGTTGTTCGGCAGGGCGAGCCCGATCGGATTGATCTCGGTCATCTACGCTCTCCTAGACGCTGACATCGAGGCGCCCGCGCGCGCCGATGGCGAATCCGTAAATCTCGTGCGGGACCAGGCGCGCAGAGGCGGCGAGGTCCTGCTGGGCACCGTCCAGCTTCAGTTCGAAGGCGCGGGCATAGGCCGGTTCACCGCCTGCGCCGTCATGCGACTGGCCCTGATCGGCGAGTTCGAAGCTCAGCCCCGACTCGCCGAGATCGAGCCCGGCCTCGGCAAGGCTCTTCTCCAGGTCGCGCGCGCTGCGCTGCAGCTCGGCAAGCGCCTCGGGCTTCTCGGCCATCAGGACCGCATTGACCCGGTTGTCACGGCCCATCTCGAGGCGCACCTCGACGCGGCCGAGCTCGGGCGGATCGATGCGGATGTCGAACACCCGCCCGCCCTCGGAAAAGCGCTGCGCGATGCGCGCGGCGAGCGTCTGGACCTGGGCCGGCAGCATGCGCGGCTGGGCGGCCTGGCCCTGGGCCTGACGGGCCATCTCCGCACCGCGCTCGGCCCGCTCGATACGCAGACCCTCCAGTGCGCCATCCGCGGTCTCGTTGGAGGTCTCCGCCATGCCCTCCGGCAGGAGGGGGGCGGGCTCGCCGGGCTGGAGGGCAGGCCCCTGCAGCGGCGCAGACGGGGTCGCGGCGCGTGGCGCGGCGGCGGCAGCCGCCTTCGGCGCCGCGTCCGGAAGGGGGCGGGCCGCTTCAGCGCCCTCACCCTGCTTCGCCTCGCGCACGGCTTCGATGCGCGCGCGGACGCGCTCGCCCGGAGATGCCTCGGAGACGGGCTGCCGCGACGCGGCCATCTGGAGGGAAGCCGCCGGGGCGCTGTCGGCTGCAGCCGGGGCGGCAGGCTGCGCCGAGGGCTTCGCCGCGCCCGGCGCGGGCCTGGCCGCCTGCTGACCCCCTTCGGCCGCGGCGCTGGAAGTCTCACCGCGCCGGGCGCCAGGCTGACCGGCTTCCGAAGGCTGCGCGGGCGTGTGCCTGGGGTGCGCCGGTTGCGGCGCGCCCTGGGCATCGGGACGCGATTCGGCGCCGACACTCGCCGCCATCGACTTCCCGGGGGCCGCGGATGACGGCTTTCCGGCTGCCGGCGCTGCGGCCTGGTTCTCAACGCCCTGCGCAGTGGCCGGCGCCGGAGCGGCAGCTTGCGGCGCCTGGCCTGCGGCCTCTGCGGAAGGCGCGGCCTGGGACTGGCCCGCGGACGGACTCGAAAGGCCGGGCGCAGCCGGCAGGGGCGCGTCCCCCCCGCCCGCTTGGCCAGCGGGAAGGGCCGCCGGCCCGGACGTGGCGGCGGCAGCCGCCCCGACCGATCCCGCGCCGGGCTCTGCCGGTTGCGATTGCGAAAGCGTGGATGGATCCGGACCGGCAGAGGCCGGCTGAGGCGGCATCGCGGCTGCAGCCGGCTGACCAGCCGGTGCGGACGGAAGCCCGGCATGTTGTCCGGCTTCGCCCGATGACAGTGCCCATGCGCCGTGGCCCCAGGCGGCGGGCGCTTCGCCGCCGCTCTCCACGGCTGGCGCAGGAGCCGGCGGCACACCTTCCTCCACGAGCTCACCCTGCTCGACGGGCGGCGGAGCGACCCCGGCCGGGCCGCGCGCCTGCGGCGCAGCCATACCCCCGACGGGGGCGCCTTTGCCCTCTGCGCCGCCCGGCGCGGATGCGGCGGGAACCGGCTGCGCGGCCTCGCCGGCGAGCAGCCCGGCGAAGGCGTCGCCGGCGCTCGGCGCGTCCTTGGCGGCGCGCTGGGCGTCCATGGCCGGCTGGGCGCCGGCAAAGGCCAGAAATGTCGTCAGGAGGCTCATGAAGCGCTCGTCGATTCCCATCCATCACGCACCGCTTTTTGCGGCGTCTGATCGTTCGGGCTGGCGCTTCTGCAGGCCCGGGTGAGGAAGGGTATTCAAGGCGCGTGCCACAATCGGCGAACCGGAAACCTACTTTATTTCTGATGGTTAGCCTGTGCGACCCTCAAGGCCGATCGCGCCGCCCGGCAATTTCTCTCCGGCGAAATTTCCCCCTCGCCGCGCTGCCGCCCGAGGTCGCGAGACTGGCCCGGCACTTGCGCATCCGTATCCATCGCGGCCATCGCGCCGCGAGGGGCACGAGCCACCGATTGAGCCGAAAAACCGTGTTATGGAAATGACTTACGATCCGATCTCCGGCGCCGCGCCTGTCGCGGCCGCTCCGCGCGGCCCGGCAGGACTTGCCGTGCGCCCGGCAGGATCGGCCCGGTCGACGAGGGAGAATCGCGCATGAGTCTCAACGGGATCATCGGCAATGCCCTGTCCGGACTGCAAGCCGCCCAGCTCGGCATGCGGACCGCCTCCAACAACGTCTCCAACGTCAACACGCCCGGCTATGCGCGCACCGAGCTCGGCCAGGCGGCCCGCAACGCGGCCGGCCAGGGCATGGGCGTGGAGGTCACCGGCATAAGGCGCGTCGTCGACGAGTTCCTGGTCGCCGCTTCCCAGCGCGCGAGCTCGGATGCGAGCCGGGCCGAGGCGGTGAACGGCTTCCTCGACCGGCTGCAGGCCCAGTTCGGCTCCACGGACGATTCGACCTCGCTGTTCGGGCGGCTGAACCGCGCGTTCACCTCGATCGGCTCGGCCGCGCTCGATCCGGCCGAGCGCGTTTCGCGCCTGTCGGCGGTCTCCGACCTGCAGGCCGTGTTCGACGAGGCCCGCCGCCTGTCGGGCGAGATCCGCTCCATGCGCGACGAGGCCGATCAGCGCATCGCCGCCGGCGTCGGCCGCGTCAACGAGATCCTCGCCGAACTCGCCGAGCTCAACAACGAGGTGCGCAGCCTCAATGCCGGCGCCTCGGACAGCACGGGCGCGCAGAACCGCCAGGCCGAGCTGCTCGACGAATTGTCCGGCCTGCTCGACGTGCGCGCGGAAAAGCAGCCCGACGGGCGCGTCTTCGTCAGGACGCAGAACGGGGTGAGCCTGCTCGACAACGCGCTGATCACGCTGGACTACACCCCGGCCGGGACCGGCGCCTACGGGGTGGAATACGGGGCGATCACGGCCAGCGTGTCCTCCTCCGGCGCCACGGTCGATATCGGGGTCAACATCCGCTCCGGCGAGCTGCGCGGTCTGATGGACCTGCGCGACGGCGAACTGCCGGCCTTGGCCGCCGAACTCGCGGAATTCGCCTCCGGCGTCGCCGACGCGGTGAACGCCGCACACAACAATGCGTCCGCCTATCCCCCGCCGGGCGTGCTCGAGGGACGCAATACCGGGCTTCTTTCCAGCGACGTGCTGACCGGCTCGGGCGAGGCGAGCATCGCGGTGGTGGCGAGCGACGGCACGCTGGTCGATCGCATCGATCTCGTCTTCGGCGCCGGCGGGTTCACCGTGAACGGCGTTGCCGGCACCACGATCGGCGATCTCGCGAGCCTCATCGACGCGGCCTCGCCGGACATCTCGGCGAGCTTCGCGGGCGGGCGGCTGACGCTCACCGCAAGCGGCACGAACGGCATTGCGACCCTGCAGGACGAGACCAGCCCGTCCTCGCTCGGCGGGCGCGGTTTCGCCCACTTCTTCGGGCTCAACGATCTCGTCGACAGCACCCGGCCGGCCTTCTTCGAGACCGCCGTGACCGGGACCGCCGCGCACGGCCTCGCGGCGGGCGGAGAGATGAGCTTCGCGATCTACGCCCCGGACGGGCGCAAGGCGCAGGAGATCACCGTTCCGGTCACGGGCACGAGCCTCGACGACATGATCTCGGCGCTCAACGATCCGGTCACCGGAATCGGCCGGTTCGGCAGCTATGCGCTGGATTCCAGCGGCAGGCTGAACTTCACCCCGACATCGGGCTACGCGAACTACGAGGTCGCCCTGACCAGCGACAACACCCAGCGCGGCTCGACCGGGCTCGCCTTCTCGCAGGTCTTCGGCATCGGCGACGCCGCGGCGATGAACCGGGCCGAAAGCTTCAACATCGACCCCGACATCCGCGGCGACACCTCCCGTCTGGCGCTCGCCAAGCTCGACCTCACCGGGACGAGCGCGGCGGGCGATATCGTCCTGGCCGAGGGCGACGGGCGCGGCGGCCAGGCTCTGCAGTCGGTGCTGACGGCGAAGCGCAGCTTTGCCGCGGCCGGCGGCCTTGCCGGCGGCCAGGCGAGCCTGGAGGACTACGCTGCGCGCCTGGCCGGCGATGTCGGCTCGCGCGCGGCACGGGCCGAGCGCTCCCTGTCGGGCGCGGAGGCGGTGAAGTCCGCTGCCGACCAGAAGCGAAGCGATGTCGAGGGCGTCAATCTCGACGAGGAACTCGCCCGGATGACGCTCTACCAGCAGGCCTACAACGCCTCGGCGCGCCTCCTGCAGGCTGCCAAGGAAATGACCGATGCCCTCCTGAGCATCGTCTGACGGAGACTGACCCATGCGCATTTCCACCCAGGCCGCCGCCCAGTCCGCGCTGATGGACCTGATGCGCGCCCAGCGCGACAGCTTCGACGCGCGCGAACAGCTCGCCACGGGCAAGAAGGCCCCCGACCTGAAGGGCTACGGCCACCAGGCCGAGACCATATTGTCCGCGCGCGGCGCGCTGGAGCGCAGCGAGAGCTTCACCACCGCCGCCAAGCGCCTTCAGAGCCGGCTCGACGTGCAGGATCTCGCCCTGCGCGAGATGTCGGACGCGGTCGCCGAGCTGCGCACCTCTCTGACCACCAATGACGGCACCTATCTGATGACCGAGGTGCGCGAGTCCTTCGAGCGCATCGTCACCGCGCTGAACACGAGGTTCAACGGCTCCTACGTGTTCTCCGGCACGCGCACCGACGCGGCCGCCTTCACCGGGCAGACGCTCGCCGACCTCCAGGCCGCGCCCTCGATCGCCAGCCTGTTCGGCAACTCCGATCGCAAGCAGACGGCGATGATCGAGGAGGAGGTCACGGTCGAGGTCGCACCGCTCGCCGAGGACTTCGCCGCCGACGTGATGGCGATCTTCGAGCGCATCGCCGATTTCGACGCCGGGCCCGACGGTCCGTTCGACGGCGCGGTCACCCCGGCCCAGCAGGCCTTCCTGCAGACCGAGATCGCCAACGCGATCGCGGCGTTCGACGAGATCAACGACACGATGGCGAAGAACGGCGCGATGCAGGAACGCCTGGAGAAGTCGATCGAGGCCCAGACCGAGCGCACCGACTATCTCACCCTGTTCCTCGCCGATCTCGAGGACGCCGACATGGCCGAAGCAGCGACCCGCTTCCAGCAGGCCCAGACCGCCGTCGACGTGTCCGCGCGAACCTTCGCGACGCTGAGCCAGGTCAGCCTCCTGCCGTTTCTGCGATAGGCCGGCCGATCCCGCGATGACGCTTGCGCGGGACGGGCGTGAGCCCTAAACCGCCGCCATGAAGGCTGGCTTTCATACCCTCACCGCCGCGGACGGCTTCGCGCTGCCGGTCTATCTCGCCGAGCCGGACGGCGCGGCGCGCGGCCATGTCCTGGTCATCCAGGAGATCTTCGGCCCCACCGCCAACATGAAGCGGATCGCCGACAGTCTCGCCGAAGCCGGCTACCGGGCCGCCCTGCCCGATCTCTTCGCGCGCACCGGCCGCACCGAGCCGGTCGCCTACGGCGACCCGGAAACCGGCCTCGCCCTCGTCGGCCTGCTCGATCCGGCGGGCACCGACGCCGATCTCGACGCGGCCCTCGATCTGCTCGGCGATCCGGAACGCACCGGCGTGCTCGGCTTCTGCTGGGGCGGCGGGCTCGCCTGGCGCACCGGCGCGCGCCGGCAGCTGCCGGCCACGGTATGCTACTACCCGACCCGGATGGGCCGGCATCTGCCGCTTGCGCCGGACGGGGAAGCGCTCGTCCACCTCGCCGAGGGCGACCGGCACACCCCGCCCGAGATCGTCGAGGCGATGCGCGCGGCAAAGCCGGACCTGACCGTGCTGAGCTGGAAGGGCGAGCACGGCTTCCACAATCCCGACCGTGACGGCTACGCCCCGGGACCCGCGAAGGCGGCCTGGGAGGCGACGCTGGAGGTGTTCGGCCGGGCGCTGGGGTAAGGGTGACGCAGCAGCCCTGGCTACCGGAGCGGCATGGGCGGCCCGGCCAAACCGGGCCATGGCAGGTCTAGGGATCGCTCCAGCGCACGCGGCAACCTGCGCAGGAGCGCAGAGAGGACCGCCTAGGCCGCCTTCACCTTCTCCAGCGCTTCGGGGCGGCAATAGAGGCCGCGCTGGCCGGGGACGGGCTTGAGGGCTTCGGTGAGGCCCACCACCGTCTCGGCGGCGCCGAGGATGAGATAGCCGTGCGGCTGGAGCTGGGCGGCGAGGCGCTCGAGGATCTTCGCCTTGGCTTCGGTATCGAAATAGATCAGCACGTTGCGGCAGAAGATCACGTCCTGCTTGCCGTACTTGCCGAAATCGTCGAGCAGGTTGCCCGTCTCGAACCGCACCATCTGGCGCAGCCTCGGGGCGATGCGCCAGCTGTCGCCGGCCTGTTCGAAATGCTTCACGAGGCGCTGGATGGCAAGGCCGCGCTGGACCTCGAACTGGCTGTAGAGGCCTGCCTTGGCCTTTTCCAGCACCGAACCGCACAGATCGGTGGCCAGGATGTCGGCACTCAGGCCCGGTGTCTCGTCAAGCAGCATGGCGAGCGAGTAGGGCTCCTGACCCGTCGAACACGCCGCGCACCAGATCTTCGCCTTGCGCCCGCCGAGCTGGGTCTTCAGGGCCGGGGCGATCGTTCCGGAGAAAATCTCGAACGGGGTGCGGTCGCGGAAGAAGAAGGTCTCGTGCGTGGCCAGGGCCTCGGCCGCCGCAGCGCACAGGCGCTGGTCCCCGCGCATCATCGCGTCGACGAGCGCGAGGACGGAAGGGTAGCCCTCCGCGCGCGCGAGCGGAGCGAGCCGGCTCTCCACGAGATAACCCTTCTCGGGACCCAGCACGAGGCCGGAGCGCTTCTTCACGTCCTCGGAAAGAAAGCGGAACTTGTTTTCCGGAAGCATCAGCCTTGTCCCCTCAGATATCGTGAAAGCATCGGTCCGATCTCGCCGAGCGGCAGGATCTGGTCGGCGAGGCCCGCCTCGGCGACCGCGCCCGGCATGCCCCAGACGACGCTGGTGGCCTGGTCCTGGGCGATGACGCGCCCTCCGGCGGCGCGCACCTTGCGCGCGCCTTCCCGCCCGTCATGGCCCATGCCGGTCAGCACGGCGGCGACGAGCCCGCGGCCCGCCGCCTCCGCGGCGCTCGCGAACAGCGGGTCGACCGCCGGGCGGCAGAAGTTCACCGGCGGAGTCTGGTCGAGACCGGCCGTGAAGGCGCCCGGCGCGCCGCGTACGGTGAGATGGAAATCGCCCGGCGCGACATACACGTGTCCGGGCTGGAGCACCTCGCCGTCGATCGCCTCGCGCGCCGGCATCCCGACCTTGGACAGGTGCTCGGCGAGGATGGCGGTGAACAGCTTGGGCATGTGCTGGACGATGACGACCGGCACCCGGCAGTCGCGCGGCAACACGCGCGCCACCTCCCGCAGCGCTTGCGGCCCGCCGGTCGAGGCGCCGATGACAAGCAGTTCGCACCGGCCCGGAACGAAGGCGGGACGGGGCGCGGGGGTGGCGGAAGCGGCCGGCACCGCGGCCGGTCGCGCCCGGCGTCCCGGCGTCAGCGCGACGAGCTTCTGGAGCAGCTCGGCGCGGTAGGCGTCGGCGCCGGCGACCCTGCCGGCCTCCGGCTTGGGCGCGTAGTCGGCCGCGCCGAGCGACAGCGCACGCATCGTCACCTCGCCGCCCTTGCGGGTGAGCGTGGAGGCCATGATGACCTTGGCCTTGGGAGCCGCCTTCAGGATCAGCGGCAGGGCGGTGAGCCCGTCCATGCGCGGCATTTCGACGTCGAGCACCACGAGATCGGGCTGCAGCTCGCCGGCGCGGCGCACGGCCTGTTCCCCGTCGGCGCAGGTCGCGGCGACCTCGAGACGCTCGTCGGCCTCGATCCAGCGCGCGACGAGGCCGCGAACGACGGCGCTGTCGTCGACGACGAGAACGCGAGGGCGGCCCGGGGCGGAGCCGGAAATCGGTGATGCGGGCGAAGCGCTCAAGGGGCCGTCCTTTTCTGCCTAGACGAGCCCGACCTCGGCGAACTTGCTCTCGATGATGTCACCGTCGAACGGCTTCATCACGTACTCGTCCGCCCCGGCGCGCAGAGCCTGGGTGATGTTGCTCATGTCGTTCTCGGTGGTGCAGAAGACGACAACCGGCTTCCTGCCGCCCGCCTCCGCGCGAAGCGCGATGAGGAAGTCGAGCCCGTTCATCACCGGCATGTTCCAGTCCAGGAGAATGGCATCGGGCATGGACTTCTTGCAGAAGTCGAGCGCCTCCTTGCCGTCGGCGGCCTCCTCGCAGACGAAGCCGATGCCCTCCACGATCCGGCGCGCCACCTTGCGGATGACACGGCTGTCATCGACGACGAGACAGGTCTTCTTCATCCTTCAGCCCTCCCCTCAGGCCGCGATCGCACCGTTGCCGGCGGCGATCAGCTTCTTCATGTCCAGCGCGGCGAGAAGCTCGCCGTCGAGGCGGTGCACCCCGGTCAGGACGGCGCGCCAGCGCGCGTCGAGATGGGCCGGCACCGTTTCGAGCGTGCTCGCCTCGAGGCGCATGACCTCGCCGACCTCGTCGACGAGGATGCCGAAGAGTTCGGTGCCATGCTCCATGCCGAGCGCCATGCAGGCCGCGCCCTTCTCGCGCGGCGGCAGGCCGAGCCGGCGCCTCGCGTCGATCGCCGTGACGATCCGGCCGCGCAGATTGAGCAGGCCCGCGATCTCCTCCGGCGCGCGCGGCACCGGGGTGACGCCCTGCGGAGAGAAGACCTCGCGGATTTCGGTGACCGGCACGCCGAACAGCTGCTCGCCAATGCGGACGGTGACGTATTCGTAGGACGCCTGAGCGCTCATCGGTTCTCTCCCTTACGCAGCCACATCGGCACGGCCGGCGGTCCGGTCCAGCGCGGCGATCAGCCCGCCCCGGTCGCCGCGCCGCGTCATCGCGACGAGCCCCTCGAAGCCCGCACCGAAACCGAGCTCGTCGCTGACGCCGAGGCGCGGCACGTCGGCCCAGTAGCCTTCCTCGGCGAGCGTCTTCAGCGCGGCAGGGTCGCCGACCAGCGCGGCATAGTCCGCGCCCATCTGGGCGGCCTCGCGCGCCTCCCTGAGGCAGCTCGCCACGGTGACGTCATAGCCGGCCGCGGCCAGCAGCGGCGCCATCATGCGCCGGGCGAAGGCATCGGCCTCCACGAGCAGGATCGCGCGGCGCTCCGATACCGGCTTGCGCTGCGGGGTACCCGCCCAGGCCTGCTCCATGTGCCAGGCGATGTCGAGCACCTCGGTCGCCTCGCCCTTGAGGATGGCGGAGCCGATGATGCCGGGACGTTCGGATCCCATCTGGAGATCGAGGTTCTCCTCGATGACATCGAGGATCTCGTCGACCGCCACGCCCGCCGACTTGCCCTCCTCGGCGAAGACGAGCACCGGCTGGCGCCCCTCGCTCTTGAAGGCCTGCTCGCCGCCGACATGCACGATCGGCAGGAGCCGGCCGCGATACTGCACGACATGGCGCCCGTCGGCGCGCTCGATGTCTTCCGCCTTGAACTCCTCCAGGCGGGTGATCAGGCTCACCGGAACGGCCTTCGACTCCCTGCCGACGGCGCGTACCAGAAGCAGGCGCTGGTGGGAGGGATCGGAGCTCTTGTCGGATGCGACCGCTTCAACCACGCCCTCGTCCTCGGAATGGGCGATCTCTTGGGCGACCCCGTTGGGATCGAGGATCATGATCACCGAGCCGTCCCCGAGCAGGGTGGCGCCGGAATAGATGGACAGCCCGCGCAGCGGCCCGGAGAGCGGCTTGACCACGATCTCCTCGGTGTCGAGCACGTCCTTGACGATGAGGCCGATCTTGCGGCCCGCCGCCTCCATGATGATGACATAGCCCGCCGCAGTGCTCTCGCTCTCGATCCGGCCGGTGGTGCCGAGCACGTCCTGCAGGCCGACGACCGGAAGGAGACGTTCGCGCAGGCGGATCATGCGCGCCCCGTTCATCGTCTCCACCTTGTGGTCGGAGCCTTGGCCGACGCGCACCAGTTCGCGCACGGCGAGCTGGGGCACCGCGAAGCGCGCGTCCCCGGTGGTCACGATCAGCGCGGAGACGATCGCGAGGGTCAGCGGAATCTTGATCGAGAAGGTCGTGCCCTTGCCGACCTCGGAGACGAGGTCGATCGTGCCGCCGATCTGCTCGATATTGGTGCGCACCACGTCCATGCCGACACCGCGGCCGGAGAGGTTCGTTACCTGCGCGGCGGTGGAGAAGCCGGCCGCGAAGATGAAGCGCTGGATCTGCTGCTCGCTCATGGTGGCGAGTTCGGACTCGCTGGCGAGACCCTTTTCCAGAACCTTGGCCCTGATCTTCTCCGGATCCAGGCCGGCGCCGTCATCGGCAATCTTGATGATGATCGCACCGCCCTCGTGATAGGCGGACAGCCTGATCGTGCCGGTCTCGCGCTTGCCCTTCGCCTTGCGGTCGGCGGGCTTCTCGATGCCGTGATCGGCCGAGTTTCGCACCATGTGGGTGAGCGGATCCTTGATCAGCTCGAGCACCTGGCGGTCCAGCTCGGTGTCCTCGCCTTCCATGACGAGGTCGATCTTCTTGCCGAGATCCTGGGTAACGTCGCGCACGATGCGCGGAAGCTTCCGCCAGGCATCGCCGACGGGCTGCATGCGCGTCTTCATGACGTCGTCCTGCAGCTCGGCGGTGACGCTGGTCAGGCGCTGCAGCGGCGTCTTGAGCGCGGAATTCTCGTTCTCGCGGACGATCTGGTTGAGCTGGTTCCTGGCGAGCACCAGCTCCGACACCGTCGTCATCAGGCTTTCCAGCACGTCGACGCTGACCCGGATCGTGGAGGCCGGACGCGGTGCGCCCTTCTCGGCCTTCGCCGGGGCCGGGGTGGACGGCCTGCTGCCACCGCCATTGGCGGCCGGTTGCGCCGGGCGGGCCGGCGCGGCGGCGACGGGCTCGTCCTCGTCGGCGTCGTCGACGTCTTCGGGCTCTTCATGGGCATCGAGTTCGGGCCCGGGGGCGGACTGGAAGGCGGCCTCCAGCTCGGCGAGCGAGACCTCGCCCGGGCGCAGCGGCCTGCCGAGCGCCTCGTCATATCCGACGATCTCGTCCTCGTCGCTCTGCGGGGTATCTTCGGCCTCGGGTCCGGGCGCGGCCTGGAAGGCGGCCTCGAGGTCTTCCAGCGAGACCTCGCCGGGCTTCGGCTCGGGTTCGGGCTCCGGCTCCGGCTCGGGCGCGGGCGCGGGCGCGCTGACTGTCTCGCCGCAGGACATCGCCTCGAGTTGGGAGATCAGATCGCTGTCGTCGCCTTCGCCCTCGCTGCCCGCCGTCTCCAGGTTGCCCAGGATGTCCTTGATGCGGTCGAGCGACTGCAGGACGAGCGTCACCGCGGCGCTGTCGGCCACGAGATCGCCATCGCGGAACTTGCCGAGCAAGGTCTCGCCGGCATGGGCGATCGCTTCCAGACGCTCCAGGCCCAGGAAGCCGCACGTGCCCTTGATGGTGTGAACGAGGCGGAAGATGTTGTCGAGCGTGGCCCGGTCGGTCGGGTCGGCTTCGAACTTCACCAGTTCGTTGTCGATGACCTCGAGGCTCTCAGCCGTTTCGCCGAGAAATTCGCCGATCAGTTCGTCCATGAGGCTTCAGTCCCCGATTGGTAGATGCAACCCGTCGGGACCAAAGCTGTCATGTCACGGTTAATGGAAGGTTGGACGCGCTGAATAGAACATTACGCGGATTTCAGGCCGCCTCGCGCGCCATCGGGGCGATGAGGGCGGTGAACACGGCCCGGTCCTCGCCGACCTCGACGCCCGCACGCCCGCCGTGCTCGCGCGCGATCAGCCCGGCATAGTAGGGCTGAACCGAACGGCCGTCGAAACCGCTCTCCGGCGCGCGGCCGGACATGGCGGTGACATAGGCGTCCTCCAGGCGCACCTTTGGCCCGGCGGAGACGATCTTCAGCCGCGCGCCGCCGTCGGAGGCGGCCGCCTCGATCGTCACCGTCCCGCCCCGCGGCAGGGAGTCCACCGCGAGCCAGACGAGATTCATCAGCACGCGCGCGGCCGGCTTTTCCAGCCCTGCCGCATCGCTCTTCCAGACGAGCTCTGCGCGCGCGTCCTGGAACATGGCGTCGGCGAGGCGCCGGATCTCGGCCATGTCGATGACGGCGGGCTTCGAGCCGCCCGCGCCGAAGGCGAGACGGCAGTATTCCAGCTTCGCCCGGGCCTGGCGCGCGCCGGTGCGCACCAGTTCGATCGCGTCCTCGCGCATGTCCTCTGCACGATCGTCGTCGAGCACGGACAAGGCCGCGCCGAGCGCACTGATCGGCGAGACGAGATCGTGGCACAGGCGCGCCGCGACGAGCGCGGCGAGGTCGGAGGCGGAGGGTGTGTCGGTCTGGCTCATGGGGAAAGGGTTATCTGATTCTTTGTCGCCGTATGGTTAACGCGACGAACGCCGGCGCGCATCAGACATCGCTGTCGATATCGTCATAGCCTCGCCGGCTGGAGAAGAAGACCAGGGCCATCAGTCCGCCGCCGAGCGCGAGGCTGAGGATCACACCCAGCGCCAGCGCGAGCCAGCCATGGCCGCTCATCGTCGTTTCCACCTGCGTGAAGGACTGTACGGCGAACCAGACGGAGGCGGCGAGAAACGCCGTCAGCACGGCGATGAGAAGCGCGATCTTCATTGAATGTCCGTGGCCTTTGGCAGCGGGCGGCGGCACGCCTCCTCTGGGGTTTCAACGTTCACAGCTCCTTAACGCGCATGCGGCTGGTATGGAAAGCCGCAGCGGCCCTGGTGCATCGGAAGCTGCAAGATGTGTCTCGTTCTGATATAGGCACGAGGCGGTGCCGTAATCAGGGGGAGATCACGGCCCGGTTCTTGCCTGTTTCAGGATTGAGCAGCAACGCCGGGTTCCGGCGCAGCCATTTCGAGGGATGCCAAGTTCGCCATGTCCGGTTTCGACGTCCGCCTCGCAGACGCCTACCGCTCCCGCGCGCTGACCTTCTTCTCCACCGTCGGTGTGGGGCTCGCCCTGGTCTTCGTGCTCGTGTTCAATCGCGGCGATACCGGCACGGATGCCGAGGCCGCCGCGCCGAGTACCGGGCCGCAGGCCGAGAGCGTGCTCGCCGAAGGAGGCGAACCCGAGTTCCTGCTGCGCACCGGCCGCGACCTCATCCGCGCCGAGCACGCCGTGTTCACGACGCTCGCGGCGCCGAGCGTTGAGTCCGACCGGGTGCGCGTGCGGTCCGGCCAGACCTTCGCGAGCGTGCTGGACGATGCCGGCGCCGGCCGCGTCGAGGCTGCGCGTGCGATCGCCGCGCTCGAGAGCTATTTCCCCGCCCGCCAGCTGCGCGCCGGCCAGGAGCTGAACGTCTATTTCGAGACCGTCGCCGACGAGACCGGCGAGGAGGTCCGCCAGTTCGCCGGCCTGTCCTTCCGTCCCGACGTGGAGCGTACGCTGACCGTCGCGCGCACCGCCGACGGCCAGTTCCGCGCCCGCGAGGCGACGGTGGAGTTCGAGCGCCAGATGGTGCGCGCGCAAGGCGCGATCACGACGAGCCTCTACGAGGCCGCGCTCGATCTCGGCGCGACCGACAAGATCATCTACGACCTCGCCAACGTGCTCGGCTTCGCGGTCGATTTCCGCACCGTCCAGGAAGGCGACACGTTCGACATCGTCTTCGAACGCTTCGTCAATGCCAGGGGCGAGACCGCGCGCACCGGGGAGATCGTCTACATCGCCTTCGACGGGCGCGGCGATCCGCTGGAGTATTTCCGCTACACCACGCCGGACGGCGAGGTCGGCTACTACACCGGCGAGGGCGAGAGCGCGCAGCGCCTGCTGATGAAGACCCCGATCAACGGCGCGCGCCTGTCCTCCCATTTCGGACGGCGCTTCCACCCGATCCTGCAGACCAGCCGCCCGCACAACGGCACCGACTTCGCCGCGCCGACAGGCACGCCGATCATGGCGGCCGGCAACGGCATCGTGGAACGCGCCGACCGCTACGGCTCGTTCGGCAACTATATCCGCATCCGTCACGCCAACGGCTACAAGACGGCCTATGCGCACCTGAACGGCTTCGCGCGCGGCATCCGCGCCGGCACGCGCGTCACCCAGGGCCAGACGATCGGCTATGTGGGCACGACGGGGCGTTCGACCGGCCCGCATCTGCATTACGAGGTCCACCTCAACGGCCGCCCGGTCAACCCGATGAGCCTGGAGCTGCCCACCGGCCGCCGCCTCACCGAAGCCGAGCTGCCTCTCTTCATCGCCGAGCGCGACCGCATCGCGGCGGTGCGCGACGGCGCCCCGGCGGCGAGCGATCCGATCGAACGCGAGCCGGTCCTGGTGGCACAGAACCGGGCCGGCTCGGGCGGGGCAGGCCGCGGCGAAACGCCGTCGGACTGAGAGCCCTCCGCCACTTACCCCTGACCGGTTGCAGGGAAGACGCGCTCGCCGGCGCGCGCTAGGCTTCGGCCGTCACGGGCAGGTGGAGACGGCGCGCATGACCGCAATCAGGACGGTTCTCGTAACCAACGCCTCCGGCTATGCCGGACCGGGCGCCGTCGGCGCCCTGCTGGAGGCTGGCTTCCGGGTGCTGGCTCATGACGCGTCGTTCGGCGATCCCGCGTCGTGGCGCGCCTTCGCCGGCGAACGCGAGAACCTCGAGCCGCTGAGCGAGACCGAGCCGGAAGCCGTGGTCTCGGCCGCGTTCGAACGCGCCGACCGACTCGACGCGATCGTCAGCAACGACCACCATCCAGCCCCGTCGCGCCCTCCCGGGAGCGCGCCCATCGAGGCGCTGCGCGACAACCAGTACAAGCTCGTCGAATTCCCCTTCCGGCTGATCCGCGCAGCGCTTCCGTCGCTGCGCGCGCAGGGGGGCGCGAATGTCGTGATGATCACGTCCAACCGTGACCGGCTGCCGCTGCAGGGCGGGGCATTTCCCGACGCGACGCGCGCCGCAGCCAACGCACTGGTACGCTCGCTCGCGGTCGATCTCGCGCCGGATCGGATCACGGTGAACGCGGTGGCACCCAACTTCCTTTACAGCGAGCAGTTCTACCCGGCCGCCTTCTACAAGCGGAGCGAGGCGGGCCGCGACTATGTGCGCCGCAGCGTCGCCACCGGGCAACTGGCCGAGCCGGAGGAGATCGGCGAACTCATCGTCTTTCTCGCGAGCGCGAAGACGCGCTTTCTCACCGGCGCGGTGATCGACTTCTCCGGCGGCTGGCCCTTCGGTCCACCGAGGCCGACGGGATGAGGCGGGCTGCCTGCTCGATTGCGTGAGACGAACGCCCTGCCGGCAGCGAAAAGGGCCCGGCATCACCGCCGGGCCCTCTCCGGAGCTTACTGGATCACCGCCTCGGCCGGCGGCCGCGCATTGCGGCTCACCGCGCGGCCGTTGACCGTGAGGGCCCCGGCCTCGGCGGAGACGTGGATGGTTTCACCATCGTGCAGCGTCCCGTCGAGGATGAGCCGCGCGAGCGGGTCCTGCAGCTCCTTCTGGATCACGCGCTTGAGCGGGCGCGCGCCATAGGCCGGATCGTAGCCCTTCTCGGCGAGCCACTCGCGGGCCGCCTCGTCGAGCTCGATCGTCATGTCGCGATCCTTCAGCAGGCGCTCCAGGCGCTGCAGCTGGATGTCGACGATCGCGCCCATGTGCTCCTTCTCGAGGCGGCGGAACAGGATGATCTCGTCGATCCGGTTCAGGAATTCCGGACGGAAGGCCGAGCGCACCGCGTTCATGACGCTGTCGCGCGCCTCCTCCACGTCGCCGGAGAGCAGGAATTCCGAGCCCAGGTTGGAGGTCATGATCAGGATGGTGTTCCTGAAATCGACCGTGCGTCCCTGGCCGTCGGTCAGCCGCCCGTCATCGAGCACCTGCAGGAGGATGTTGAAGACGTCCGGATGGGCCTTCTCCACCTCGTCGAACAGCACGACCTGGTAGGGCCGGCGCCGCACGCTCTCGGTGAGCGCCCCGCCCTCCTCGTAGCCGACATAGCCCGGAGGCGCGCCGATCATGCGGCTGACGGCGTGCTTCTCCATGTATTCGGACATGTCCAGCCGGGTGATCGCCGTCTCGTCGTCGAACAGGAATTCGGCAAGCGCCTTCGTCAGCTCGGTCTTGCCCACGCCCGTGGGGCCGAGGAAAAGGAAGGAGCCGATCGGGCGGTTGGGATCCTTCAGGCCTGCGCGCGAGCGGCGCACGGCATCGGACACCGCTTCTAGCGCCTCGTCCTGGCCGACCACGCGGCGGGTGAGGTTATCCTCCATCCTGAGGAGCTTCTCGCGTTCGCCCTCGAGCATCTTCTCGACCGGCACGCCGGTCCAGCGGCTGACGACCGAGGCGATCTGCTCCTCGTCGACGAGTTCCTTGACGATCGCCCCCTTGCCGTTGGTGCGGCCTTCGTCCTCGGCGGCCTCGGCCTCCCTGATGCGGCGCTCCAGTTCGGGAATGCGGCCGTACTTGATCTCGGACGCCCGGGCGAGATCGCCGCGGCGCTCGGCATCGGCGAGCTCGGCGCGCAGCCGGTCGAGCTCTTCCTTGACCTCGGTCGCCGAGGCGAGCTTCTCCTTCTCCGCGCGCCAGGCGGCCGTGAGCTCGGCCGAGCGGCTTTCCAGCTCGGCGAGTTCCTTCTTCAGGGTCTCCAGGCGCTTCCTGCTGGCCTCGTCATTCTCCTTCTTGAGCGCCTCGGCCTCGATCTTCAGCTGGATGATGCGCCGGTCGAGCTCGTCGAGTTCCTCCGGCTTGCTATCAACCTGCATGCGCAGGCGCGCCGCGGCCTCGTCCATCAGGTCGATGGCCTTGTCGGGCAGGAAGCGGTCGGTGATGTAGCGGTTCGACAGTGTCGCGGCCGCCACGATCGCGCCGTCCGCGATGCGCACGCCGTGATGGACCTCGTACTTCTCCTTGAGCCCGCGCAGGATGGAGATCGTGTCCTCGACCGTCGGCTCGTCGACGAAGACGGGCTGGAAGCGGCGCGCCAGCGCGGCGTCCTTTTCCACGTGCTTCTTGTACTCGTCGAGCGTCGTCGCACCGACGCAGTGCAGCTCGCCGCGCGCCAGGGCGGGCTTGAGGAGGTTGGACGCGTCCATCGCGCCGTCAGTCTTTCCCGCGCCCACGAGGGTGTGCATCTCGTCGATGAACAGGATGATCTTGCCTCCGGCCGCCTCGATCTCGGACAGCACGGCCTTGAGGCGCTCCTCGAACTCGCCGCGATATTTCGCGCCGGCGATGAGCGAGCCCATGTCGAGGGCGAGCAGTTTCTTGTCCTTGAGGCTCTCGGGCACGTCGCCATTGACGATCCGAAGCGCGAGTCCCTCGGCGATCGCCGTCTTGCCGACGCCGGGCTCGCCGATCAGCACCGGATTGTTCTTGGTGCGCCGCGACAGCACCTGCACGGTGCGCCGGATCTCCTCGTCACGCCCGATCACGGGATCGAGCTTGCCGGCCCGCGCGGCCTCGGTGAGGTCGCGGGCGTATTTCTTCAGTGCGTCATAGCCTTCCTCGGCCGACTGGCTGTCCGCGGTGCGGCCCTGGCGCAGATCGTTGATCGCGGTGTTGAGGCCCTGCGGGGTGAGTCCGGCCTGCTTGAAGATGTCGACGACCTTGGTCCCCGACACGATGGACAGGGCCTGCAGGATGCGCTCGGCGGTGACGTACTGGTCGCCGGCTTTCCTGGCGGCCTGCTCGGCGGTGTCGAACACCTCGCCGGTCTTCGGCGAGAGATAGAGCTGGCCCGAGCCGCCCTCGACCTTCGGCAACGCGTCGAGCGCACGGTCGGTGAGGTCGGCCACCTGCTCGGGGCGTGCGCCGGCGGCGCGGATGAGGTTGACGGCCAGCCCGGCCTCGTCCTCCAGCAGCGCCTTCAGCACATGCTCTGGCGCGAATTGCTGATGCTTCATGCGGGAGGCGAGGCCTTGCGCGCTCTGCAGCACCTGCCGGGCCCGGTCGGTATACTTTTCGATATCCATGTCGGTTCAGTCCCCTGGATTCTGACAGCGAGACAGGCGGACGGTCGCCTTCTTGGAAGCACGAACGATGCCGCCGTTCGAGCCTTCAGTTAGGTGTGACTTTCTGAGCACACAAGGTTGGCGGCGCGGATTTTTCGGGAACAATCCGCTGCCTGCCCTGGCGGGCTGGACCGGACGAGCCATGGCTCCGCGGCAGAGAGCGGCGCGGCGGGCGGCCCGGACCCGCGGTCCGCGCGGCCCACGGCTGGAGAACGACTTCGCTGATGACAGTCAACGCAAACGAAAACGCCCCGGCGCGGCGGCCGGGGCGTGATCGTGTCCATGGCGCAACGGCGTTACGCCGCCTCGCTGTCCTTGTCCCCGCCCGAGCCGGTCGAGCCTTCGCCGTCGCCGACCTTGTCGAGAGCCTCTTGCGCGGCCTTGTCGGTGCGCGGCTTTCTGGGGGCGCGGGGCTTGCGCTTGGGCGTGTCCTGCGCGGTCAGCTCGCTGCCGCCGCTCTGGGCCTCGCCCTCACCTTCCGGGTTGACGATCGCCAGCGGGTCGGAGGCGTCCACCGCGTCTTCCTTGCGGCGGCGACCCCGCCGTCCGCGGCCCTCGGACCTGTCCTCGGACCGGTCGGATCGGTCGTCCTCATCATCCTGAGCATCGCCGGAGCGGGGCGGGCTCTCGCCACCGCGTCCGCGATCGCGATCGCGATCGCCGCGGCGCCGATCGTCCCGGTCCTGACGGTCGCCACGATCCTCGCGGCGCTCGTCCTGGCGGAAGGACTGGTCGCCCTGGCCGCGCTGGTCCTGGCCGCGCTGGTCGTGCTGGCCGCGCTGGTCCTGTTGACCGCGCTGGTCCTGCTGGCCGCGCTGGTCGCCGGACGGCTCGCCGTCCTGGCGCTCGTCGCGCCGGGGCTGGTTGGCCTGCACGATACGGAAATAGTGCTCGGCATGCTGGTAGTAGTTCTCCGCCATCACGCGGTCGCCCGAGGAGGACGCATCGCGCGCGAGCTGGAGGTATTTCTCGTAGATCGTCGAGGCGTTGCCCCGGATCTTGACGTCCGGCCCGTTGCTCTCGAACGACCGGTTCTGCTGGTTGCCGCTGGACTTGCGTCCGCGCCCGCGTTGTCGCTTCATGTTGTGAAACCTGACCTTCTTGCCGGTATTGCCTGCGGCTGCTCACGAAATCGGCGCTTGTACAGTTCAAGCCCCGCTCGCCGGCACCGGCGCGTATCCGCCGGCTGTATCCGATGATCGTGAGGGCCGATCCTCCGGCAGACCGCTTGCTAATATAGCCGCAGCAGCCCCGCTGCGGCGTGCCGTCTCTACCGGGTTCGTGTTGTAAAGTAGCGTCAACACCCCCCTGATTCCAACCCCTCGTGTGCAAATATTCGCGCCTGCACCAAGTTTCTGGCCTGTCAGCCGAAATCGAACACGATCGCGCGATGCCGGCCGGCGAGGTCGCGGCGAAGCTCCGCGCGCCCGGCGCCGGCCTCGCGGGCGAGGGCGAGCACCGCTTCGCCCTGGTCGAAGCCGATCTCGAACACGCCGGTTCCGCCCGCGCCCAGCAGCCTGCGCGCTTCGGCGAAGAGGCGGGGATACGGATCGAGCCCGTCCGCCCCGCCGTCGAGCGCCAGGCGCGGCTCGTGATCCTTTACCTCCGGGTCCAGCGTGTCGATCACCGAGCTCGCGATATAGGGCGGGTTGGAGACGATGAGATCGAAGCGGCCGCCCACGCCGTCCGCCCAGGAGGTTCCCACGAAGGCGATTCGCGACGCGAGCCCGTGCCGCGCGGCATTCTCGCGCGCCACCGCAAGCGCAGCCGGGCAGAGATCGGTCGCCACCGCCCGCGCATGGGACAGTTCGCTCAGCAGGGCGAGCGCGATGGCGCCCGAGCCGGTCGCGATATCGAGGATGCGCAGCGGCGCGGAGCGATCCGTGGCGGCCTCGAGCGCCACCTCCACGACCGTCTCGGTATCGGCGCGCGGGGTGAGCACGTCGGGCGTGACCTTCAGGTCGAGCGTCCAGAAGGGCTGGCTGCCGAGAATGTGGGAGAGCGGTTCGCGCGCGAGCCGGCGCGCGAGCAGGGCGTCGAGCGCGGCGCGCTCCGACTCGCCGATCTCCTGCTCGGGCCGGGCGGCGAGATCGCTGCGCTCGAGGCCCGCCGCGGCGAGGATGAGCTGGCGCGCCTCGAACGCGGCGTCTTCGATCCCCGCCGCTTCGAGCCGTCCGCGGACGCAGCGAAGGGCCTCCGCGCGGGTCAATGGCCGGTCGGGGCCGTGCCCGCCTCGTTCAGGATCCAGTCTGCCACCGTCTGGAAATACCCCGGGACGTAGCGCGTGTAGAGGCGCTCTCCGCCTTCAGTCGTGCGGAACAGGCGCATGCCGTGATCGGCGTCGGGATAGAGCACGATGTCGATGTCCTGGCCTTGTGATCGCCGCCGTTCGAGGATCGCCTGGGTGGAAGTCGACGGCGCTTCCGCGTCGGAGCCGGCGAGAAGCCACAGTACGGGAATATCGAGGGCATCGAGAGCCGGAGCCGGATCGTGGCCCCAGGGCGTCCCGCGGTCGACAAACGGCCAGGCAAGCCGGACGAGCCAGAGCGGGTAGCGCAGCAGGTCGCGCGAAAATTCGCCCTCGATCGCTTCGAACCAGGGTTCCCCGCCATGCTCGCGCTTGAGCCGGGCGAGTTCCCGCCCGCCTTCGCGAAATCGGGTCGCCATCAGACGGCCCGTGACCGCCGCCACCTCGCTTGCGGCCGCCACGTCTGCCTCTGAATAGCCCGCCTCCCGAAGCGCGTAGACGACTTCCAGCCGGTCCTCCTCGGCCGGGCCGACCGCCAAGCCGTAGGTTACGACGACGAAGTCCGGGTCGCTGCGCATCGCGGCCCGGGGCGCCACCCAGCCCCCCTGACTGGCACCGAAATAGCCAGCCGCCTCGATCCGGTTGCCCGCCAGGCGGCGCGCCTCGTCCAATGCGGCCGCCGCGTCGGCGGCGAGCAGGGCGAAATCCTGCGTGTACTCGCCCGTCGATGTACCCGTTCCGCGCTTGTCGTAGACGAGGACCGCGACACCCCGGGCCGGAAGCATGCGCTGCATGAAGTCGTAGTCGAGCGCAGAATAATCTCCCGAACCGTGCACCAGCACCGCCAGCGGGAACGGGCCCTCGCCCGGCGGCAGGACGAGCCGGCCGGCAAGCTCGACGCCGGCGCCGGCGAAACGCGTCTCCTCGATCACAAGTGACACCCGCGTGGCAGTCGGATGCCCGGCATCGAGACCCGACACCGTGATCGCCTCGCTCCCGCAGGCACCGAGGTCGAAACGGGCAGGGTGCGCATCCGCGGTCCAGCCCGCAACGCCCGCCCAGAGCCCATCTTCCGCCTGCGAGAGGCTGCCGGTCTCGCCATCCAGCGTGCGCCAGCGCAGGCCTCCGGCAGACAGGGGCGACAGGTCGATCAGCTGGTCCCCGGCGGCGTAGATACCCACATGGCACGCGGCCTCGCCCGGACCGGCTTCGGGCGTGCAGGCTGCGAGCAAGAGGACGAACAAGGATGCCAGGACAGGCATGCCCCCCCGTTCCCTGCGCATGCTCACGCCTCCTGCATCGCGGCCAGGCGCTCGGCCTGGTCGGCCGAGATCAGGGCGTCGATGACCTCGTCGAGCGCGGCCCCGGCGATGACGTCCTCGAGCTTGTAGAGCGTCAGGTTGATGCGGTGATCGGTGACGCGGCCCTGAGGGAAATTGTAGGTGCGGATGCGTTCGGAACGGTCGCCGGAGCCGACCTGTCCCTTGCGCTCGGCGGCGCGCGCAGCGGCCTTCTCGCTGCGCTCCTTCTCGTAGAGGCGCGCCTTGAGCACCTGCATGGCGCGCGCGCGGTTCTGGTGCTGGGACTTCTCGGCGCTGATCACCACGATGCCGGTCGGCAGGTGGGTCATGCGCACGGCGGACTCGGTCTTGTTGACGTGCTGGCCGCCCGCACCGGAGGCGCGCATCGTGTCGATGCGGATGTCCTCGTCGCGGATGTCGATATCGACCTCTTCGGGCTCGGGCAGCACCGCGACGGTCGCCGCCGAGGTGTGGATGCGCCCGCCGCTCTCGGTGACCGGCACGCGCTGGACCCGGTGCACGCCGGACTCGAACTTGAGCCTCCCGAACACGCCATTGCCCTTCACGTTGGCGATGACCTCCTTGAAGCCGCCGACCTCGGCCTCGCTGGCCGAGACGATCTCCACGCTCCAGCCGTGCTCGGCCGCGTAGCGCTCGTACATGCGGAACAGGTCGCCGGCGAACAGGGCCGCCTCGTCCCCGCCGGTGCCGGCGCGGATCTCCAGCATGACCGAGGCTGCGTCGTCCTTGTCCTTCGGGAGCAGGAGAAGCTGGAGCTCCTGCTCGAGACCCGGGATGCGCTCGCGAAGCTCCATGCGCTCCTCGCGGGCGAGCGCGACCATGTCGGGGTCCGAGCCGTCCTCCAGGATCTCCTCGGCCTCGGCGAGGCTCGTGCGCGCCTCTTTCAGCTCGCGCGCCTTGTCGGCCACCTTCTTGAGTTCGGCATGCTCCTTGGAGAGCCTGACGATCTCCTCGGGATCGCTGGCCGCGCCGAGGCGGGCTTCGACCTGGTCGAAGCGGTCGATGACCTGATCGAGCTTGGATTCTAGAACTTGCATGGCCGACAGATACGCATAAGCGGGCGAGACGGGAAGGGGCCCGTGTAGCGGCTCTTACGTCTGCTCGCGCTCCAGATGGGTGATGACGCCGGGATAGGTGAAGCGTTCGAACCCGTCCATGAGGTCCTCGATGCGATCGCTCTCCAGCAGCATCTTGCGGTGCTTGTCCTGCAGGAAGCCCTCCCCCGTCATGTTGTCGAGGAATTCCAGGAGGCCGTCGAAATAGCCGTTGACGTTCAGCACCCCGACCGGCTTCTCGTGGCGCCCCAGCTGGGCCCAGGTCCAGATCTCGAAGAGCTCCTCCATCGTGCCGATCCCGCCGGGCAGCGCCACGAAGGCGTCGCTGGCATCGGCCATGAGCTGCTTCCTCTCGTGCATGGAGGAGACGATCTTCAGGTCCTGCACCCCGCTATGGGCGACCTCGCGCTCGTGCAGGAAGTCGGGGATGATCCCCACGACATGGCCGCCGGCCCCGATCGCCGCATCGGCGACGAGGCCCATGAGCCCGACCCGCCCCCCGCCATAGACGAGGGTGTGGCCGTTCTCCCCGAGATAGGTGCCGACCCGGCGGGCCGCCTCGGCATAGAGCGGGTTGTTGCCGGCGTTGGAGCCGCAATAGACGCAAATCGACTGTTTCATGCCTTCAAGCCTAGCCCGGCTGGAATTCACAGGCCCAGCGCCGAGCGCACCTCCTCGTTCCAGCCGACATGGACCCTGCCTTCCGCCTCGACGACCGGACGCTTGATGAGCGCGGGATGGGCGAGCAGCAGGGCTTCCAGGCCGGTGCGCGAGCGCGTCATCGCCTGCTCGGTCTCGGTGAGCCCGCGCCAGGTCGTGGACCGGGTGTTGAGGACGCGCTCGGCGCCGACCGCATCGATCCAGACCGGGATCTTCTCGTCGAGCCGCTTCATCTCGCGCAGGTCGACGAAATCGACATCGTGGCCGGCATTGTCCAGCGCTTTGCCCGCCTTGCGGCAGGTGTCGCAGGTCTTCAGGCCGTAGAGCGTCATTGCGGTCATTCTTGCGGTCTTCCTCCTCTGCCTCACACGGCGAGCGCGGCGAGATCGCGCACCGCCATGACGATGAGCACCAGCGATGCGAGCGTGAACAGGGCGAAGCGCACGGGAATGAAGTTCACGAGGCCCTGCCACAGGCTGTGAACGATCCGCAGCGCCACATAGCTCCAGGCGAGCATGATATCGAGCCCGTCGGCGACGCCGGCGAGATGGCCGTAGAACACCAGCGCATAGAAGATCACCGGCTGCTCGTGCAGGTGATTGTAGTTGTCGGCGACCTGGCGCACGGCGCGCGGCAGCACCTCCATCTCCGACTTCTCGCGCATCTTCGTCGGGTCGATGCCGGCCGCCTTCATGGCCGGGATGCGCGTGGCGTACATCCAGACCCACATGACGAGCGTCCAGGCCACAAGGATGAGTGCAGGCGTGAGTATCGTGTCGAACATGACGGGCGTCCTCCCCGGAAAAAGCCTCGAGGCGAGGACTAGACGCCGAATCGCGCCCGCCGGGAAGCCCCGCACTTGTCCCCCGAGGGGATAGCGGGAAGCCCGACTCCTACAACGACTACTATCGGCCTGGCTGCGGCCAAGGCGCTGAAATGGCGGGAACCGGCACGGCCGGCCGGGTGCGGGGGGCGGCAGTCTCCGTCTCATCGGACCGGTCCGGGCGGGAGCGGCCTGCCCGCTTCGCGGCGCGGCGCGGCGGCAGGCCGGCAGCGCCAGTCTAACCCCGCCCGGCCGCCCCGGGGATTTTGCAATCCGCGAGGAACTTCCCGGCCCGGGCGCGGCGTTGGACGCCTGCAAACGGCAAATCACCGAGGAGGACCGCCATGTCCGTCGCCCGAGTCACCGAAATCTCCGCGACCTCGCCCGACAGCTTCGAGGCTGCCATCAAGGCCGGCATCGACCGCGCCAACAAGACCCTGCGCAACGTGAAGGGCTGCTGGATCAAGGATCAGAACGTCATGGTAGAGGACGGCAAGCTCAAGGAATTCAAGGTGAACATGGAAATCACCTTCGTCCTGGAGGACTGAGCCGCGCCGCGGGCAGGCTCGGCGCGAACCGGCCGCCCCCCTCACCGCTCGGCGGACTTGACCCGATACTCGTCGGCTTCGCCGAGCGAGCGTTCGAACGCCCCGCCCTCGGCTAGGAAGGAGTGCGCGCGCGGGTCGCCCAGAAGATGGGCGTCGAAGAAGGCGAGCGCGGCGATGCGCACGGCCCGGACATGGCGTTCGAAGTCGTCATCCGAGCGCGGTGCACGCCCCCCGAACGTCATGTGCGCCGCCCCGTCGAGCACCAGGGCGTACTGGTCCACGTCGCGGATGGTTTCGAACGGAATCAGCCGCTCGCGCGCGGACACGTCCCCGCCCGGGGACTCGTCGCGCGTGCCGGTGATGTGGAAGACCGGCGCGGTCATGTCCTGATAGGCCGCCTCCGCCGTGCCGTAGCCCGGCCGCGGCGGGGAGGGGCTGAGCGCGAGGGCGGCATCGAATGCGGGCACGGCGAGGCTGCGGCCATAGCCTTCCACCGCCTGGCCGGCCGCGACCAGCGTCGAGATGGCGCCGAAGGAATGGCCGTACACCCCGAGCCGCGAGGGATCCAGTCCGGCCGCCGCGCCCATATGCGCGATCTGCTCCGCCGCGAAGGCCAGATCGCGGAACCGGTCCTCGGCGAGCGCGGGGTCGTTCACCGCGGCGCCGATCTGCGCGAAGGCCTCGCGCGCGGCATCGCGGCGCTCGCGGCGCGGCACGGCCCTCACGGCCTCGCGCACCGCGTCCCCGTCCGTCCCGGCGTGCTCGATGTGGAAGGAGGCGTAGCCGAAGCCGGCAAGATACTCGCCGAGCCAGGCCCCGCCCTCGCGCGAGCCGCCTCCGCCGTGGGAGAAGACGAGCACTGGCGCCGACTCCACGCCGGCGGGGCGATAGAGCCGCCAGGGAATCTCGCGCGACCGTGCCGCGTCGGTCCAGCTCCCGTCCTCGATCTCGACCGCGAAGCGCCGCGCGCCGGCGCGATAGTCCGGCGCGGGCGTGGAATCGGGCGCGGGCGCGGCCTGCAGATCGCGCGCCCGCGGGTCGACCGCGTCGCGAAAGCGCTGGGCGTGCGCTTCGGACAACGCTGCCGCGGCCAGCACGAGCGCGGCACCGGCCGCGAACCATTTCTGGAGCATGACGAGCCTCCCTGGTGTCTGCGACCTGTGAAACGCGCCGGCGCGGCGCAGTCCGTCGCGATCGCTCAGGGGGCCTCGAGGAAGGCCAGCGCCGCGGCCTCGTCGCTGGTGTAGAGCACGGTGTGGCCGGCCGCGACATTGGCCTCGCGATGGGCGACCATCACGTCGTGGCCGGGTTCGTGGCACAGCACCGCGACGCGCGATCTCGGCACGCGTCCGGCATGCTCGCGGAAGCGCTGCGCGAGCTTGGCGGTTTCCAGCGGCCAGTACGCCTCGCGCATGTCGAGCAGGATCCGCCTGTCAGGCTGCTCCTCGTAGACCTCCATGCAGAAGTCGAAGGCGTCGCGCGCGCGCACGTCGGAGCGGAAGGCGCTGAGCTTCATCAGCACGAAGCCGCGCGCCGGATCGGCATCCACCGTCGCGCCCTGGTATTCCACCGCTGCCGGGCCCGGAACGATCCGGGTTCCCGCGCTGATCGTCGCCATGTCCCACTCCGCCTGTCTGCTGTCGGGCGGCCACCCTGACCCCCGGGCCTTAAGAGGGCGCAAATGCCGCTGCTCGCGGGGAGGCCGGCTTGACGGTTGCGCGTGCGGGGCAGCCAATGTGCAGACCTCGGCCCCGGAGCCTGCCATGACCCGCCGCACCCACCCCGAGTATGCCGGAATCCATCACGCCAGGTGCCATTGCGGCAGCGTGGTGCTGGAACTCGACCTGCCCGAGGGGATCGTCGATCCGCGCCGCTGCGACTGCTCGATGTGCCGGCGCCGCGGCGCGATCGTCGCCTCTGTGACGCTGGACCGGCTGAAGGTGATCGAGGGCGCGGACAATCTCGGCCTCTACACGTTCAACACCCATACCGCGCAGCACTTCTTCTGCCGGACCTGCGGCATCTACACCCACCACCAGCGCCGCTCGAACCCGAACGAGTACGGCTTCAACGTGGCGTGCATAGACGCGATCTACCCGTTCGACCTGGACCCCGTCCCGGTGCGCGACGGGCAGAGCCATCCGAGCGACCGCAAGCGCTGAGGGAGAAAGGCGCGCCTTTCCGGTCACAGCCCGGCATCCTTGCACCGGTCCCGCCGCGGCGCGCTTGCAGGTCCCCATAGCCTCCTGTTTACTTCCCCTTAACCGGTGCGAGCCGGACAGCCGCGGGGGCGGCGACGAGAGGGGGCATTCATGGGTCTGCGGATCGGCGCGATGCTGGCGGCCGCGTGCGCGGCGGCGCTGAGCCTCATCACCGCATCCGGCGAGAGCCAGGAGCCGGCCTCCCCGGCCCCTCCCGTCACGATCGGCGTGTTCGGCGACAGCCTCGCCGACGGGCTGTGGGTCGGGCTGAGATGGCAGCTGCGCGGCGACAACCGCGTCGCCGACGTCGTCCAGCTGTCGGAAGTGTCCACCGGCTTTGCCAACTGGACCTATCGCGACATCGCAGCGAAGACCGAGGAGCAGCTTGGCCTGGGCCGTTACGACATCGCGGTGGTGATGTTCGGGTCCAACGACATGCAGGGCATTCGCGACGGAACCGGCAGCGTGCACCGCTTCCGCTCCGCCGGATGGGAAGCGGTCTATCGCGAACGGGTCAGGATCGTGCTCGACCTGCTGCACGATCACGGCGCGCAGGTGATCTGGGTCGGCCTGCCGGTGATGCGCTCGGCCGGCTACGACGCCAATGTCCGGCACCTGAACGCGATCTTCGAGGAAGAGGCCGAGGCCGCCGGAGCGGTCTATGTCTCCACCCGCGAGGTGAGCGCCGGGCCGGACGGGGGCTATTCGGGCTATCTCGAAGACGCTTCGGGAACGCCGCGCCTGATGCGCGCCGATGACGGCATCCACTTCACGCTTCCCGGCTACCGGCGCATCGCCGCCCCGGTCGCCGCGGTGATCGATGCCGCGCTCGCCGATCCCGAGCTCGGCCGGCCGCGGCCCGCCGAGCCGGAGACGCCCGCCTTCGAGAGCCTCGTCCAGCTCTACATCCGCGGCGAGCCCTATGTCTGCCTGCCCGCCAGCGAGGCCCAGATCGACGCCGCGCTCAGTCCCGAGGCCCGCCGAAGCCGGAACTGACGGCTCACCGGCGCGCCAGAGAGGGGGCGGCGCGATGCTCTTTCCGACCTTCACCTTCGCGGTCTTCTTCGTGATCGTCCTGTTCGGGGCGTGGGCGCTGGAGTTCGACAATCACCGCAGGAAGCTGTTCCTGCTGGCGGCGAGCTTCGTGTTCTACGGCTGGTGGGACTGGCGCTTCTGCGGCCTGCTGTTCGCCAGCGCGCTCGCCAACTGGATCATCGGTCAGGCGATCTGGCGCACGCCCGCCCGCCCGGTGCAGAACCTGCTGGTGGCGATCGGGGTCGCGGCCAATCTCGCCGTTCTGGGCTTCTTCAAGTATTACGGCTTCTTCCTGGAGAGCGCGGCGCAGCTGCTCGCCGCCCTCGAGCTTCAACGCGACCTGCCGCTGATGCAGGTCATCCTGCCGGTCGGGATCAGCTTCTACACCTTCCAGGGCATTTCCTACGTGGTGGACATCCGCCGCGGCGATGTCGACCGGCCGCACGGGCTGCTCGACGCCATGCTCTACATCTCCTTCTTCCCCCAGCTCGTCGCCGGCCCGATCGTGCGCGCGCGCGACTTCCTGCCCCAGCTCGAGCAGGTGCCCAGGATCAGCCGGGAGATGATCGCGCTCGGCGCCCTGCTCATCGCCTGGGGCCTGTTCAAGAAGACCGTGATCGCCGCCGAGATCGCCGACCGGCTGGTCGATCCGGTCTTCTATGCCCCGTCCGAGTACGGGCCCGTCGACCTGCTCTTCGGCGCCTACGGCTATGCGGTCCAGATCTATTGCGACTTCTCGGCCTATTCCGACATCGCGATCGGGGTGGCCGCGCTGCTGGGCTACCGCTTCGCGAGGAATTTCGACCAGCCCTACCGCGCGGCGAGCTTCTCCGGCTTCTGGCGGCGCTGGCACATCTCGCTGTCGACCTGGCTGAGGGACTATCTCTACATCCCGCTCGGGGGAAACCGCGGCGGGCGCATCGCGACCTACCGCAACCTGATGATCACCATGCTGCTCGGCGGGCTGTGGCACGGGGCGGCATGGACCTTCGTGCTGTGGGGCGCGCTGCACGGCGCGGCGCTCGCTGTCGAGCGGGCGATGGGGCTCGCAGACAAGGCGCGCGGGCTGATCTCGCTCCTCGTCACCTTCCACGTCGTGTGCCTCGGGTGGATCCTGTTCCGCTCGCCGAATTTCGACATCGCCGGACGCTATCTCGCGGGCTTCTTCGCCACCGAAATTCCGGTCCTCGCGCTCACCCCGTTCACGGCCGGGCTCGTGGTCTTCGGCCTGGCGCTCAACTTCCTGCCCCCGCGCGGCATCGAGCGGGTGGCCGCCGGGCTTGCCAGAATGCCCTCCCCGCTCGCGGGCCTCGTCATCGCCTTCCTGCTGCTCGTCGTGGAAGCCCTGCGCCAGAGCGGCATCGCGCCTTTCATCTATTTCCAGTTCTGAACGGATCCCCGCCATGCAGCCCGACCCGATCCGAGACGCACTCTACGAGACCCCCGAAACCGAGGCCGGCCACGCGAGGAACCGGCTCTGGATGACGAACGGGCTCGTCGCCGCCGCCCTCTTCCTGGCCGCCACCAATGCCGACGCGGTGGAACGCTGGGCCGCGGCGCAGAAGCCGAACTGGGCGATCGAAACCATCCGCCTCACCGCCGGGGTCTTCGCCGAGCGCATGGCGATGATCGGCCTGGACCGGCCCAAGCTCGCCCTGCGCGAATGGTGGGAAGGGCTGAAGCGGGAAGACTGGGAGGATGCGGGGCGCTGAGCCCACAATTCGCTTGCCAAGATACGCAAACCCATCACCATTGCGGCGCTGGGGGTAAGGAACGCGCGCGAGGTGCGTGCGCTCCGGGAGAAGGGCCTTTGAGGGTCGTGGACAGCCTGTTCATCTGCGGCGCGGGACATTCGGGCTCGACCCTCCTCGGCATGGTTCTCGGCGGCGCGCCGGGCGCCTTCTATGCCGGCGAGGCGGCCAAGGTGCGTTACCTGCACGACGCCTCCAAGCCGCTGCGGAAGCGCGCCTGCAAGATCTGCGGCGAGGACTGCCCGGTCTGGGGCGGCTTCCACCCCGATCCGGATGCACCTCTGCATGCGCAGATCGCGGACCGCACCGGAGCCACGCTCGTCATCGATTCCACCAAGCGGCCCGACTGGATCGAGGCCCGGGCCGGCGAAGCGCGGGCCGCGGGCGGCAGGGCCGGGCTGATCTTCCTCAAGCGCGACGGGCGCGCGGTGATCAACTCGCGCATCCGCAAATATCCCGGTCGCGACCCGGCCGCGCAGATCGGCCAGTGGATCGACCAGATGGCGCAGGCCGAAGCCCTGTTCGCCCGCTTCGAGGGTCCAAAGCTGGCCGTCCGCTACGAGGCGTTCGCGACCGACCCCGAGGCCGAGGTGCGCCGGATCTGCGCCGCGCTCGGCCTGGCCTTCGATCCGTCCATGCTCGACTACGAGGCACGGGCCCACCATCCGCTCGGCGGAAATTCGGGAACCCAGTTCGTCGCCGCGCGGGCCGCGAGCCCGGCCGTCGAACTCGGCGCGTCGCGGCGCGCGTATTACGCCGGCCATCCCGGCGGCATACGCCTCGACCAGCGCTGGACGCAGGAACTCTCCCGCGCGCACCGCGCGCTATTCGAAACCCTGGCCGGCGAAATCAACGCGGCCTACAGATGGGACCTCGTTGAGTCGTGACCAAGATCGACCTTGTCTTCCGCCAGATCGACGAGCGCACGCGCGATGTCGCGCTCGAACTCGCCAAGCGCCACATCCGGCCGGACCGCATCTACGTCATCGACGACGTGCGCCCGTTCACCGAGTGCGTGAACCAGATGCTGAAGATCGACCACGACTGCGACTACGTGGTCTATCTCGACGCCGACTGCCTCGTGCTCGAGGACATGCGCGGCTTCATCGAGAACTGCGATTCCGCCTATGTCGACGCCTATGTCAGCGACCGCTTCCGCGGGCGCATCCATTGCGGCGTCCACATCACGCGCATCGACCTGGTGCGCGCCATGGCGGCGATCACCCCGCCCATCGGCGACATGAAATACGTCCTGCGCCCGGAATCGCGGCTGAGAAATCTCGCCATGAAGCCGCTGAGGATGAGCAAGCAGTTCCGCAATTTCGACATCCTGCACGACTACTTCCAGTACAATCGCCACATCTTCCAGAAGTACGCGCTGCGCGAGCTCCGCAGCCGCACCCGGGTCCAGCTGCACCGGCTGTCCTCGGCGATGCGGCGCTGGCCGGAGCCGGACGGGCGCGCGGAGAGCCACGATTACGAGATCGCCCAGCGCGCGATCGAGTATACCCGCGAGCGCATGCCCAAATCGGCGAGCGCGGCGGAGGTGCACGACTTCATCGCCAGCCTGCCGGCCCACGCCGATGCGGAGCTCGCCCGCATGGGGCTCGGCGAGAAGCCGCAATTCACCATGGCCGATCTCGACGCCTGGCTCGCGAGGAACGAGCACCGGCCGTATTTCGGCAACGAGACCACCCAGTCGAAGATCTTCGGCATCGGCCTGTCGCGCACCGGCACGCGCTCGCTGACCAGCGCGCTGCAGATCCTGGGCTTCGACTGCGCGCACTATCCCATCGACGAGGACACCTATACCGAGCTGTCCAACGGGCAGTACGACCTCACCCTGCTGCGCGACCATGACGGGCTCACCGACATCACCACCGTGCCCTTCTACCGCCAGTTCGACCGGCTCTATCCGGGCAGCAAGTTCATCCTGACGGTGCGCGAGAGGGAGAGCTGGCTGCGCTCGTGCCAGAACCACTGGTTCAACCGGCCCGCCTTCAAGCAGGCCGAGGATCCCGACGACGAGGTCCACCTGCTGATGCGCCAGTTCCTGCGCGCGGCGGTGTATGGCTGCTACAATTTCGTTCCCGAGCGCTTCGTGGAGGTCTATGACGAGCACGTGCGCCAGGTCCGCGAATACTTCAGGGACCGGCCCGGCGACCTGCTCGAGATCGACATCTGCAGCGGGGAAGGCTTCGCGAAGCTCGCCCCCTTCCTCGGCCGCGCGATGCCCGTCGAGCCCTTCCCGCACAAGGGCGCGCTGCTGACCCAGAAGGTGGATGCTGCCAGGAGCGCGAAGGCCGTCGCGGAATGAGGCCGGTGCGCCGGGAGGCGCCATGAGCGAGGCGGAAAGCGAGTTCGCAGACATCTCATTGCCCGGACCGGGGCGCACCGCACGCCATGCCGGGCGCGTGATCGCGCTCGCCGTGCGCACCGCGCCCGGGCTGATGGCCCTGATCGCGGCGCTCTCGCTGTTCGCCGCGCTCGCCCCGGCCGCGATCGCCTGGCTCGGCAAGCTGGTCATCGACACGGTGCTCGCGGCCATCGAAAGCGGGGCGGCCGCCGACCGCAATGCAGCGATCTTCTACGTCGTGGCCGAAGCCGGGCTGGTGGCCTCCCTGCTCGCCGTGCGCCGGCTGACGACCTTCTACAAGCGCGCCCTGCACGCCCGGCTCGGCCACGCGGTCAACCGGCTGATCTTCGCCAAGAGCCTGCGCCTCGATCTCCAGACGCTGGAGGAGGCGAGCGTGCAGCAGCAGATCCTGCTCGCGCGACAGCACGCCGCGGCGCGGCCCTACGGGCTCGTCATCCGCATCATCGAGTTCGCCCAGTTCGCCGTGACGCTGATCAGCCTCGCCGCGCTGCTGGCGACCTTCTCCCCGCTGGCGGTCCTGCTGATCGTGCTCGGCGGCCTGCCGCTCTTCCTCAACGAGCTCGGTTTTTCCGGGGCCATGTTCCGGCTCTATACCGGGCGCACGCCGGAAGTGCGCCAGCGCAACTATCTCGAAGGGCTGATGATCTCCGACGCCGCCGCGCCCGAGCGCATCCATGCCGGCGCCGACCCGGCGATCGAGGCGCGCTACGAGGGCCTGTTCTCGCGCATCCACGACGAGGACCGCAGACGCCATCACCGCCATGCCTGGCTCGGCGTCGCGCTGATCGCGGTGAGCTCGGCGGTGTTCATCGCCGGCAAGGTCTGGATCGTGCTCGTCACCCTCGCCGGGGCGATCACGCTCGGGGCGATGACGATGTACATCGCCGCCCTCAAGCAGGGCCAGAACGCGGTGACCTCGCTGCTGGCGAGCCTGAATGGCGGCTACGAGGACCTGCTCTACGTCTCCAATCTCTACGCCCTGCTCGAGATCGGCGAGGGACGCGCGCGCGGCACGGCGCGCGAGGGCCCCGTGCCCGGCGACGGCTACCGGCTGGAAGGGGTGGGCTTCCGTTATGACGGCGGCAACCGCCCGGCGCTGAAGGACATTACGCTGCACATCCCGGAAGGCCACCGGCTCGGCATCGCCGGCGCGAACGGGTCGGGCAAGTCGACGCTCGTCAAGCTCCTGACCGGGCTCTACCTGCCGAGCGAGGGCCGCATCACGCTCGACGGGCTCGACCTCGCCGACTGGGCGCCCGAGGCGCTGTTCGAGCGTACCGCGGTGCTGTTCCAGCCCTATCAGCGCTACCGGCTCACCGCCGGGGAGAACATCGCCATGGGCAGGGGGCTGAGGGTCACCGACCGGCGCGCGCTCCTGGATGCCGCCGAGCTGGGGCTCGCCAGGAGCGTGCTCGACGACCTGCCCGAGGGCCTCGACACCCGGCTCTCGCGCCAGTTCCTGGACGGGCGGGAACTCTCCGGCGGCCAGTGGCAGCGCCTCGCCCTGTCGCGGGCCATGCTGCGCACCGACGCGAAGACGCTCATCCTGGACGAGCCGACCTCCGCCCTCGACCCGGCCGGCGAGGCGGAGTTCATCGAGACCGCCGCGAAGTCCGACCGCACGGTCATCCTCATCAGCCACCGCCTCGCCAACCTGAAGGGCAGCGACACCATCCTCGTGCTCGACAAGGGCCGCATCGCCGAGCAGGGCACGCACGAGACCCTGATGGCCCGTGGCGGGATGTACCGGGACATGTTCGAGAAGCAGGCGGGGTTCTACGAGCGGGCGAAGGCGGGCGCGGGGTAGCGCCCTACTCCGCCGCGCTCTTCTCGCGCGCCTCGCGTTCGGCCTTCATCCTGGCGGCCTTGTCCTCGACGGCCTCGACGATGCGCTCGATCATGGTCTCGTTGGTGACCTTCTCGTCGGCCTTGCCGGCGAAGTAGAGCATGCCCGCGCCCTTGCCCCCGCCGGTGAAGCCCAGATCGGTATAGGCCGCCTCGCCGGGGCCGTTGACGACGCAGCCGATGATGGAGAGCGAGATCGGTTCTGAGATGTGTTCGAGGCGCCGTTCCAGCGTCTCGACCGTCTTGATGACGTCGAAGCCCTGGCGCGCGCAGGAGGGGCAGGCGATGATGTTCACGCCGCGCGTCCTGAGGCCGAGGCTTTTCAGGATGTCGTAGCCGACCTTGATCTCCTCCACCGGATCGGCCGACAGCGAGACGCGGATCGTGTCGCCGATCCCGGCCCACAACAGATTGCCGATCCCGATCGCCGACTTCACCCCGCCGGTGCGAAGCCCGCCGGCCTCGGTGACGCCGAGATGGAGCGGAGCGTCGGTGGCCTCGGCAAGCGCCTGGTAGGCGGCCACGGTCAGGAAGACGTCGCTCGCCTTCACCGAGATCTTGTATTCGCGGAAATCGAGGTCTTCCAGGATGCGCGCATGGTCGAGCGCGCTTTCCACCATCGCCTCGGGACAAGGCTCGCCGTACTTCTCCAGGAGGTGGCGTTCGAGCGAGCCGGCATTGACCCCGATGCGGATCGAGCAGCCATTGTCGCGCGCCGCCGAGACGACCTCCCTCACCCGCTCCATCGAGCCGATATTGCCCGGATTGATGCGCAGGCACGCGGCACCGGCCTCGGCGGCCTCGATGCCGCGCTTGTAGTGGAAATGGATGTCGGCGACGAGCGGGACGCGGGACTCCCTCGCGATCGTCCTGAAGGCGGCGGTGGAGTCGGTGTCCGGGCAGGACACGCGCACGATGTCGGCGCCAGCCGCCTCGAGCTGGCGGATCTGCTCGATCGTCGCGGCCGCATCGCTCGTCGGCGTGTTGGTCATGGACTGGACGCTGATCGGGGCATCGCCGCCGACCTCGACCGAGCCGACGCGGATCTTGCGGCTCACCCGCCGGTCGATCATCCGCCAGGGGCGGACCTTGGTGTGGGCTTCAACGGCCATGGGACGCTCGCGGGACTTGCTCGAAAGACAGGGCTGGCATGCCGGATATAGGATGTTCCCGGCGCGCGCGCGAGCCCCGGCTACTGACCGGCACCCGCCGTGCCCGCCTCGGCCTCGCCCGTCATGGCCTCGAGCAGGAAGTCCGTGGCGGAGACGTTCTCCAGCATCTCGCCGGGCGCGCCGAGCGGGCCGATGACCCGCTCGCCCGCGCGCACCTCGATCGCCCCGGCATTTTCGGTGGACAGGGTGAGGCCGGACTCCTCGGGCGCCCGATAGGCCTCGCCCGGGGCGAGATCGCGCGCGAACAGGATGCGGCCCGAGGCGTCGCGCACCTCCAGATAGGTCGGCACCTGCGCGCTCAGCACCAGCCAGTCGCCGGCGCGCGGACTCGGCAGCCCGCCCCAGACATCGGCGAGCGTAACCTCGCGCCCGGCGGTCTCGACCAGCGGCGGCGGCGCGGACAGCACGCCGTCGGCCGGGCTCGGCGCGTCGGTGAAGGCCCCGGCCTCGGTCACGCGCGCGCCGTACCAGCTCGCCGCGGCGAAGACGACGCCGAGAATGATCACCGCGCCGACGACGCCCTTGGGCAACCTGATCTCGCGCCGGCGCTGCGGCGCGGTCGGCTGGGCGCGTCCGGTCTCGGTCTCCACCTCGTGCTTGAAGCGCTCCACCGTCGCGGCGACGTCGAGGCCGAGCACGCCGGCATAGGTGCGCAGATAGCCGATCGCGTAGGCGCGCGAGGGCAGGCCGCGCGGGTCCATGGATTCCAGGGCTTCGAGATAGTCGCGCCGGATGCGGGTGCGCGCGGCGGCGGAATCCAGCGTCCAGCCAAGCTTCGCGCGGGCCCGGCGCAGGGACTCGCCCACGCTGGCAGGCGGCGCTTCGGGCGCGTCTGAATAAATCGCGTCCATCGGGACGTAGGAAGACTTCGCCATTGCTGATGTGGCCTGGGCCATCTTTGTCGCGTGCCGCCTCGGTGAAGGCGCCCCCGAACCCCCTCACGCTGTGGCAAGATTGCCGCAGCGCAACAGAATTAAATCAGAGCCGGCCCGGTTTATCAACAGCTTCTACCGGCAATCCGGCCTTTTCGCCCGCTTCCAGGAGCCGCATGCGCAGCCCCGGACCGGACGAACCGTTCGTCTCGGCCATCTCCCGTGCAAGCCAGGTGCCAAGACGCCCGCAGTCGAGCTGTCTCAGCGCCCGCTTGACCGGGCCCACCGCCGCGGCGGTCATGGACAGGCGCCGATAGCCCAGCGCCGCGAGCACGCAGGCCTCCAGGGGACGCCCGGCGATCTCGCCGCACACCGATACCGGCTTTCCATGACGATCGCATGCATCCCGCACCGATTTCAGCAGGGAGAGCGGGGCCGGCGCGAGCACGTCGTAGCGCTCGGCGACCTTCGGATTTTGCCGGTCGGCGGCAAAAAAGTATTGCATGAGGTCGTTCGCGCCGACGGCGACGAAGTCGGCGAGCTCCAGGCACGCATCCGGCGCGAAGGCCACGGCCGGGGTCTCCAGCATCAGCCCGGCCTGCACCGACGCGGGCGGCGGGTGGCCGTGCTTCAGCGCGTGTTCGAGCTCCTGCTCCAGCATGGTGCGCGCGGCGGCGAGCTCGGAGACGTCGGCCACCATCGGGAACAGGACACGCAGATCGCGCCCCGCCGAGGCCCGGATCAGCGCGCGCAGCTGGTAGCGGGTGAGGCCCGGCCGGTCGAGGCCCATGCGCAGGGCGCGCCACCCGAGCGCGGGATTGGGCTCGCGCGTGGACGGGGTGTAGGGCGTGATCTTGTCGCCGCCGAGATCGAGCGTGCGGAACACGACGGGCTTGGGGCCGGCCGCCTCGTAGACCGCGCGGTAGAGTTCCTCCTGCGCGGCCAGGCGCGGCAGGGTGTCGGACACCATGAACTGGAACTCGGTACGGAACAGGCCGATGCCTTCCGCCCCGGTCTCGGGCAGCGAGGTCAGCTCGACCAGCAGGCCGGCATTGAGATGCAGCTCGATGCGCGCGCCGTCCTTGGTGACCGCCGGCTCCTCGCGCAGGCGCACATAGGTGCGGTGACGCTTGGCCAGGGTCTCCAGGCGCTCGTCATAGGCCTCGCCCACCTCTCCGGAGGGGCGCGCGTGCAGCAGGCCGAACTCGCCGTCGAGGATGACGCGGTCGCCGTCCTCGATGCGGTCGAGCGCGCCTTCCACCCGGCCGACCATCGGCACGCGCAGCGCCTTGGCGACGATCGCGGCGTGGCTCGTCGGCGAGCCCTCCTCCAGCGCCACGCCCTTCAGGCGCGAGCGGTCGAGTTCGAGCAGTTCGGCCGGGCCGATCGAGCGCGCGATGATGATCGCGTCCTGCGGCAGGGGGCGCTCCACCGCCGCGCCGGTCTCCGAGGCGAGATGGCGCAGGAGCCGGTTGGCGAGATCCTCGAGATCGTGCAGGCGCTCGCGGAAATGGGGATCGCGCGCCGTCATCAGCCGCGCGCGGTGCTCGTTCCTGACCCGCTCCACGGCGGCCTCGGCGGTCAGTCCCGAACGGATCGCCTCGCGCAGGGAGTCCAGCCAGCCCCGATCGTGGGCGAACATGCGGTAGGCTTCCAGCACGTCGCGCGAGGGCGAGCCGATCGGCACGCGCCCGGAATCCAGCAGCTGGTCGACGCTGGCGCGCAACCGCCCGATCGCGGCGTCGAGCCGGACCAGCTCGGCCTCCGCGTCCTCGGCGACCATGCGCGCGCTGATCACGTGGGGTTCGTACATCACCGCGGTGCCCACCGCGATGCCCGAGGAGAGCGCCACGCCCTGGAAGCGCTCCGGCGCGGAGGGCCTGAGTTCGAGCCCGGAAAACGCCTCCGCCTTGACGAGGTCGCCGGAGACGACGATCTCGGCGAGCAGCATGGCGACGGTCTGGAGGGTCTCGATCTCCTCCTCCGTCATCGGCCTGACGGCCTTGGTCTGGTGCGTGAGCACGCCGACGAGGCGGCCGCCGCGCAGGATCGGCACGCCCACGAAGCTCTTGAACGGCTCCTCGCCCGTTTCCGGCTTGTAGGAGAAGTCGGGATGGCGCGGCGCGTCCTCGACCGCGATCGGGCGCGCGCGCCGGGCGACCAGACCCACCAGGCCCTCGTCGCGCGACAGGCGCACGCGGTGAACCGCTTCGGGGTTGAGCCCGTGCGTGGCCGAAAGCTCGAGCGCGCCGGAGGGCCGCATCAGATAGATCGAGCAGACATCGGCCTGGGTTTCCTCGGCGATGATGTCGGTCAGGGTGTCGAGACGCGCCTGGGCATCGTCCTGATCGGCCATGAGATCGCGAATCCGCGCCAGCAAGCGGCGCGGGCCCCGTAAGCCCTTGGACTTGATCTCAGAATTCATGCTCGATCCGGGTTTGTGCGGGAGCGTGGGGTAACGTCGCGTTCAATGGGCCGGTTCCACCCCGGTCCGTCAAGCCTGATCGAGGCCGTAGGCTGCGTGCAATGCACGTACGGCGTGTTCGAGCAGGTCGGCCTCCACCAGGGCGGAAATCTTCACTTCCGAGGTCGCCACCATGCGCACGGCGATCTCGTGGCCGCGCAGCACGTCGTAGAGCGTGCGCGCGACATCGGCCCTGCCGCGCAGGCCGGTGCCGACCACGGAGACCTTGGCGAGCCCGGTCTCGTGCGCCAGGCTGGTCCCGGAGAAACGACTGATCTCGGTCTCCACCGAGGAAAGGGCGCGCTTGAGGTCCTTGCGTTCCACCGAGAATTCCAGATTGACCGCCTCGCCCGAGCGCGCGCGGGCCTGCACGATCATGTCCACGCCCACCTCCGCGTCGGCAAGCGCGGAGAAGATGTCGGCCGCCTGACCGCTGTCCGGGTCGAGCCCGTACACCGAGAGGCGGGCCTGGTCGCGCGCATAGGCGACGCCGGAGACCACGCGCCGCTCGGCGATGTCAGCGGCGGGCACGACTTCGGTGCCCTCGCTCACGCCCGGGTCGAGAAAGCTCGACTTCACCCGCAGCACGACGCCCTTGGCCTTGGCGTATTCCACCGAGCGGGTCTGCAAGACCTTCGCGCCCATGGCGGCGAGCTCCAGCATCTCCTCGTGGGAGATGCGCGCGACGCGCCTGGCCTCGGGCACGATCCTGGGATCGGTGGTGAAGACGCCGTCGACATCGGTGTAGATGTCGCACTCGGCCTTCAGGGCCGCGGCGACGGCGGCGGCCGTCAGGTCCGTGCCGCCGCGGCCGAGCGTGGCGAGCCGGCCTTCGGAGGTGACGCCCTGATAGCCCGCGACGACCGGGATGACGCCCTCGCGCACGCAGGCCTGCAGCAGCGCCGGGTTTATGCCGGTGATGCGCGCCCCGCCCGGCGGGCCGTCGACCTCGATCGGCAATTGCCAGGAGAGCAGCGCGCGTGCCTTCAGCCCCTCGCGTTTCAGGGCCAGCGCCATCAGGGCGGCCGAGACCTGTTCCCCGGCGGCCAGCACCGTGTCGGTCTCCACCTCCCCGAGCCCGCCGCCCAGCTCCCCGGCCAGCGTCAGCAGGCGGTCGGTCTCCCCGGAGATGGCCGAGACCACGACCGCGACCTGGCGCGCGTTCCTCACCTCGGCGGCCACGATGGAGGCCGAATGGGCGATGCGCACCGGCCCGCCCATCGAGGTGCCGCCGAATTTCAGGACCAGGCGCTTGGAGGTGTCGGTCATCGGGTGAGACAAAACGCTTGAAGTGGACGGTGAGGGCGAGGCTCGATAAACCGCGCGCACGGTCCATATTGAGACCGCGAGAGGCGATTTCGTGACGGCCCCGTGATTACATCCCGGCCCGCCGGTGCGCAAACGCTTCAGGCTTTTGAGGAGGACCGCCCATGGCCAGCGCCGCCGCCCCGGAGACCCTCACCACCCCCTCGGTCGATCCCGAAGAGGTCGCCAAGTTCGCCGCCATGGCCGAGGACTGGTGGGATCCCACAGGCAAGTTCGCGCCGCTGCACAAGTTCAATCCCGCGCGCCTGACCTGGATCCGCGAGACCCTGGCGCGCCATTTCGCGCGGTCGGGTCCGGAGCCTCTGAAGGGGCTGAAACTCCTCGATATCGGCTGCGGCGGCGGGCTCGTCTCCGAGCCGATGGCGCGCCTGGGGGCGCAGGTCACCGCCGTCGACGCGGCCGAGGCCAACATCAAGACCGCGCTGGTCCACGCCGAGAAGGCCGGGCTCGCCATCGACTACCGCCACGGCACGGCCGAGCAGCTGCTCGCGGCCGGCGGGCCCGGCCAGTTCGACGCCGTGCTCAATCTCGAGGTCGTCGAGCACACCGCCGATCCCGAGCAGTTCCTGGCCGATTGCGGCGCGCTGGTGAAGCCCGGCGGGATGATGATCGTCGGCACGATCAACCGCACCGCCCGCGCCTTCGCCACGGCCATCTTCGGCGCCGAATACGTGATGGGCTGGCTGCCGCGCGGCACGCACCGCTTCGACAAGCTGGTCAAGCCCGGCGAGGTCCGCGCCGCCCTGGAAGCGGCCGGCTTCGACGTGCGCACGCCGGTCGGGGTGAGCTACAATCCGCTGAAGGACCGCTTCTTCATCTCCGGCGATGCCGGGGTGAACTATCTGATGGCGGCGGTGAAGGCGGGAAAGGATTGATCTTGCCTGGCCTGCGCGAGGGGAGGTAAATCCCTCCCGGCTCTGGTGGAGCCGGCCGCGCGATGCGGCGAACTAAGTGCCCCGCGCCGGGACGGTGTCCCGGATATGCTGGAGGCATGTGTGATGACCGATCCCGTCCATCTTTCCTTCGCCGAGGCCTATGACCGCTGGGCGAGCGGCTATGACGCCTACGACAATCCGATGGTGTTCGCCGCCGGGCGCGCGCTTTCGCGCCGGCTGCCGGAGGCGAAGGCGAAGCGCGTCGCCGAGATCGGCTGCGGCACCGGGCGCAATCTCGCCGCGTTCGAGGCGGCGGGGGCGGCCAGGCTGTGGGGCTGCGACCTGTCGCAGGGCATGCTGGCACGGGCGCGCGAGCGCGTGCCGGGGGCCGAACTCGTGCGCCACGACATGGCCGAGGCGCTGCCCCTGCCCGATGGCGCGGTCGATCTCGTCCTGTTCGCGCTGGCCCTCGAGCATGCCGGCGATCTCGACCTGCCGCTCGCCGAGGCCGCGCGCATCCTCGTGCCGGGCGGACGCGTGCTGATCCTGGAAATCCACCCCTTCCTGTCGCTGTGCGGCGTGAAGGCGCATTTCCGCGACGGGGCGGAGGAGATCCACATGCCCACCCATGCGCACCGGTTCTGCGATTATCTCGACGCCTTCGCGGCGGCAGGCCTTGCCATCGAGACCTGCCGGGAGTGGACCCCGGCCGAGTTCGGCCCGGACGCGCCGGAGAAGCTGTTCAAGCGCGGGGCCGAAACACCGATTCTGGTGGAGTTCGCCCTCTCGCGGCCCTAACCCTCCTCCTGCGCCCTGTCTTCGGCATCAAGAAGCTCGTCCAGCCGCCCGCGCCGGCTCATCGCCCTGACCGCGTGGCGGTGCAGGCCCTTCCACGGATCGTCCTTCTGGGCGAGGCGGCCGGGAATATTGGTGATGTCCCAGTCGCGCGGATGGGCGCCGTCCTCGACCTCGCCCCAGTCGAGCGGTGTGGCGACCGTCGCGCCGGGCCGGCCGCGGGCCGAGTAGGGGGCGATGGACGTCGCGCCGTAGGCGTTCCTGAGATAGTCGAGGAAGATCCGGCCCCCGCGCTTGTCCTTCCTCTGTTCGAGCGTGTAGGCGTCCGGCTTGCGGCGCACCAGCAGGAGCGCGACGTCGCGGGCGAACTGGCGGATCTCGTCGAAACCGGCGCTCCTGTCGAGCGGCACGACGATGTGGAAGCCCTTCGACCCGGTGGTCTGGACGAAGGGGGTCATGTCGAGTTCCTCCATCACCTCCTCGAGTTCCAGTGCGGCCCGGCGCGTGGCGGCGAAATCCTCGGTATCCTCGGGCGGGTCGAGGTCGTAGACCATCTTGTCGGGCTTCTCGAGGTCGTCCGCGCGCGCGAGATAGAGATGGTGCGCGATCACGGCCTGGTCGGCGAGATAGACCAGGGCGGCCTTGGAATCGACGACCGGCGCGCGGAAGCTGCCGCCCTTCTCGCGGCGGGGAAACTCGATGCGTTCGATCCAGTCGGGGAAATAGTCCGGCGTGTCCTTGTGATAGAAATCCTTGCCGCCGACCCCGTCGGGGAAGCGGTGCATGTTCACCCCATAGTGCTCCATGTGGGGGATCATCACCTCGGCCATGGTCTCGTAATAGTCGACGAGATCGCCCTTGGTGAGGTCCCTGTCCGGGAAGAAAATCTTGTCCCGGCTGGAGATGTCGAGCCGGTGGTTGCCGATCTTCATGAGCCGCGCGCCTCCGGCTCGGTGACCTGGCTCTCGGCCTCCTTGTGGACGTCCTTGGGATCCTTGTCGCGCCGCAGGCCCTGGAAGCGGGGATGGCGCAGCCTGTCCTCGCCGGTCCACTCGGTGAATTCCACCTCGCCGACGAGTTCGGGCTCGACGAAATGGACGCCCTTCGCCGGCGGATCGCCCTCGTCATACGGGGAGTCCTCGCGCTCGATCCGATCGAGCTTCTCGCGCGTGTCTTCGAGGAACTCGTCGTCGAAACCGGTGCCGACCTGGCCGGCATAAACGAGCTTGCCGTCGCGGTAGAAGCCCAGCAGCAGGGCGCCGAAGCCCTTGCGCTCGCCCTGCGGCTCGGTGAAGCCGCCGATGACGAATTCCTGCTGCATGACGCATTTGAACTTCAGCCAGTTCGCGCTGCGCCCATGGGTGTAGCCGGCATCGGCCTTCTTCGCGATCAGGCCCTCCCAGCCCTTGTCGCAGGCCTGTTCGTAGTAATCGAGGCTGTCGGCGATGCGGTGCTCGGTGAAGCGCAGCGGGTCCTCCCATTCCACCGCCTCGCGCAGGAGCGATTTCCTCTCCTTCAGCGGCACGTTCGAGAGGTCGTGGCCGTCGGCATGCATGCAGTCGAACACGTAATAGAAGACCTTGACCTGGCGGGCAGCCTCCTCGGGGCCGGACGCCTGCATGCGCGGCTGCAGGCGCTGGAAATCGCTGACACCGTCCTCGTCGAAGGCCGCCATCTCGCCATCGAGCACGAGACCCTTCGCGGCGTGCTCGCCAAGCGCCTCGGCGATGTCGGGATAGGTGTCGTTCAGGCACTTCCCGTTGCGGCTCATCAGCCGGACCGAGCCGTCCTCCTCGACATAGGCGACGACCCGCTCGCCATCGAGCTTCCTTTCGAAGACCCAGTCCTCGCTGGTGAAATGGTCGTGGGTGAGCCTGGCGAGCATCGGGTCCATCCAGTCGGGGAAGTTCCGCGCCTTCGCCTTGTCGCGCGCATCCTCGCCGAGCGTGTCGATCAGCTTCGCCATGGGGCCCGTCCGCCTCGTCTGCAGCTCGCCTGTTCAAAGCCTGCCGCGGCGAGCCTGTTCCATCGGGGCCGGGGCCCGCGTGTGATCGAGAGACCACAGTTCGCCGAACCTGCAGCATCGCGCCGGAACGAACCCGGCCCCTTGCCGGTTCTGGTGTCCCAAGGGGGGAACTCGCCTCGAAACCTGCTGGCCGCATGTGAGGGCCCAGATGCCGCGATCGCGCCCGACCGTCCTCGTCGTGGAGGACGATGCCATCATCGCGCTCGACATGAAGTCGATGCTCGAACAGTGCGGGTGCGTGGTGATGGGACCGGCCAGCAGCATCGAGCGGGCGCTGACGCTGCTGGAAAGCGAAACGCCCGACGCCGGCGTGCTCGACATCAATCTGCGCGAGGAACGCATCTGGCCCGTCGCCCGGGCCCTGCACGAGCGCGGCACGCCTTTCGTGCTGGCCAGCGGCTACAGCCGGGTCGAGGTCGATCCGGCCTTCCAGTCCGCGCCGCTCCTGAGCAAGCCGGTACTCATCTCCGACATCAGGCGCGGCCTGGCGAGGATCGGAATACTGAAGGACGGCGGCTGACCGGGCCGGCCGGAATTTTTCCGGCCGGAGCTGTTGCCAACATATAAGGATATCCTTATACGTCTTCTCGCGCCGATTTGAGCTTCAGCTTGCGGGCGCGGAACAAATGCAGCTAAAGCGAAGCGACGAGGCGGAAATTCGGACCTGGAGCCGAACCGCGCCCCGTTTCTTCCCCGGCGTTCGCTGATTTGCTCCGCTCCCGCGTCCACCGACCGGAGAGCGTCATGACCGCCCTGTCCCCTGCCCGAACAGCACCGCCCGCCCGCACCCGAAGCGGCCTCATGCGCGCGGTGCTGTTCGGGCACGGCACGGTGGGCGGCGGGGTCGCCGCCGCGCTGCCGGCCGGCGTGCGCCTGGACGGCGTGGTCGTGCGCAGCCGCCGCAGCGGCCTGCCGCGTTCGGTCCCGGTCTTCACCGCGCCGGACGAGGCCCTCGCCCTCAAGCCCGACCTCGTCATCGAGGCCCTGCCCGGCGGGGCGCAGGCCGAGGCCGTGCTGGAGCGCGCGGTCGCGCTCGGCTGCCATGTCGTCAGCGCCAACAAGGAGGTCTGCGCGCGCCGGCCCGACCTCGCCGCCCGGGCGCGCGAGCAGGGCACGGCCTTCCTGTGCTCGGCCGCGGTCGGCGGCGGGGTGCCTGTGCTGGAGACCGTGGAGCGCCTCGCGCACGGCGGCCAGGGCCTTTCCCGCGTGCGCGGCGTGCTGAACGGCACCTCGAACTTCGTGCTCGACCGGCTGGCGGACGGCGAGCGGCTCGACGACGCCATCGCGGCGGCGCAGGCGGCGGGCTTCGCCGAGGCCGATCCGGGCGCCGATCTCGACGGGCGCGACGCGGCCTGCAAGCTCGCCCTGATCGCGCGCACCGCCTGGGGCGTCGACCTCGATCCGGCGGCCATCCCCGCCCGCTCGATCCGCGACCTGCCCGCCGGTCTGCCGGCGAAGGCCGCGCGCGAGGGCCGGCGCGTGCGCCAGGTCGCCGCGCTCGCCCGCGCCGGCGACGGCGTGCATGCCGGCGTGCGCCTGGAAGTGCTCGATCTCGACGATCCCCTGTCGCGCGCGCGCCTGGAGGGCAATTGCGTCGTGCTCACGCCGGAGACCGGCACCCCGCTCATCCTGTCCGGCAAGGGGGCTGGCCGTGTACCCACTGCGGCGAGCATGCTCGCCGACATCGCCCGGCTGGTGGCGGAGCGCTGCCGATGAGCATCCAGACCGCCGACCACATCGCGAGCTTCGAGCCCGGCCCCGGCCGCTGGATCGAGACCGCGGGCCGCGTCACCGGCGCGCCGGGAAAGCCGGGCGTGATCGTGCTCGGCGGAATCAGCGCGCACCGGCGCCTCGTCGCGGACGGGACCGGGCCGGGCTGGTGGCCGGGCGTGGCGGGGCCCGGCGGCGCGCTCGATCCGGCGCGCTACCGGCTCCTCTCCTTCGACTTCCTCGCAGAGACCGTCGCCCCCTTTCCCACCATCCACGACCAGGCCCGCGCCCTCGCCGCGCTCGCCGACGCGGCCGGGTTCGACCGCTTCTCGGTGGTCGGGGCGAGCTATGGCGGGACGATCGCCCTCGCCCTTGCCGCCATGGCGCCGCAGCGCGTGAGCCGCATCGCGGTGCTCGCCGCGGCGGGCCGGGTCCATCCCATGGCCACGGCCTGGCGCTCGATCCAGCGCGACATCGTGCGCTTCGCGCTGGCCAGGAATGACGGGGCGGGCGGGGTGGATCTCGCGCGCCGGCTCGCCATGACGACCTACCGGACGGCGGAGGAGTTCGAGCAGCGCTTCCGCGATCCCGACCCGGACAGCCGCGATGCGGCGGGCGTGGCGGCCTATCTGAAAACGCGCGGCGCGGACTACGCGGCGAAGACGCCGCCGCAGCGCTTCCTCGCCCTGTCGCGCTCGATGGACGAGGTCGAACTCGACCTCTCCGCCATTCGCTGTCCCGTCGCCCTGCTCGGCTTCGAATCGGACCGGCTCGTGCCGCCCGCCGATGTCGAATGGACGGCCGCGCAGCTCGCCGACGCGCGCTGCGAGATCGCGGCGAGCCTCTACGGCCATGACGGCTTCCTGAAGGAACCCGCCCGCGTCAACGCCTTCCTGGAGGATCTGCTGTGAGCCATCGCTTCGCCACCCGCGCAGTGCGCGCCGGCCTCAATGCGGAGGGCGGCCATCGGGGCGTCGTCGCCCCGGTCAGCGTCTCGGCGACCTATCGCCGGAACGATCCCGGGGAAGCCGGTGCCTTCGACTATGCGCGCACCGCCCATCCCTCCCGCGCGCTGCTGGAAGCCGCGCTCGCCGATCTGGAAGGCGCGGCGGGCGCCTGCGTGACCGCGTCCGGCATGGCCGCGATCGATCTGTTGCTCAACGATCTGCCGAACGGGGCGCGCGTGGTGTGCGCGCACGACTGCTATGGCGGTACGCGGCGCCTGTTCGATGCGCGTGCGAGCCAGGGCCGCATCGAGGTCGTCTATGCCGATGCGAGCGATCCCGCGGCCCTGGAGGCAGCCCTGGCATCCGGCGCCGACCTGCTCTTCCTGGAGACCCCGTCCAATCCGCGCCTGAGGGTCACCGATCTCGCCGCCGCGAGCGCCCTCGCGCGCAAGGCCGGCGCGCTCGTGGCGGTCGACAACACGGTGCTCACCCCCGCCCTGCAGCGCCCGCTCGAACACGGGGCCGACATCGTGGTGGCCTCGGTGACCAAGATGCTCAACGGCCATTCCGACATGGTCGGCGGCATGCTCGCCTGCGCCGACGCGGCGCGGCACGAACGCCTGTGCTGGTGGGCGAACGCGGCCGGGCTCGGCTCGGGCGCGTTCGACTGCTTCCTGGCCCTGCGGGGTCTTCGAACCCTGCCCCTGCGCGCCGGTGCACAGAGCGCGTCCGCGCTCGAGCTCGCCGAACGTCTCGCTGCGGCGCCCGGCGTCGCGCGCGTCGATTATCCGGGGCTGAAGACCCATCCCGGCCACGCCGTCGCCGCGCGCCAGCAGAGCGGCTTCGGACCGCTGCTGAGCCTCGAGCTGGAGGGCGGGACGGACCGGGCCGTCGCCTTCGTCAAGCGGCTCGAGCTCTTCACGCTCGCGCAGTCGCTCGGCGGGGTGGAGAGCCTCGCCTGCATCCCGGCCACCATGACCCATGCCGCGATGAGCGCAGAGGCCCGCGCCGAAGCCGGTATCGCCGACGCCCTGGTGCGCCTGTCGGTCGGGGTGGAGGATGTGGAGGATCTGCGAGCCGACCTGGAAGGCGCGCTCACCGCGACCGCTCAGAACGCGTAGGACAGCGAGACCGCGGCGAAGGCGTGGGCGATGTCCTGGCCGGCGAACTGCTCGGAGCGGCGCACCCAGGTGAAGGCGAAGCGATGGCGGGCGAAGTGCACGGCGAGACCGGCCTGGAGGTCGCCGGTGAAGGCGTGCTTGTCCACCGAGCGGCTGTCGGCCCAGGTGTTGCCGTCCAGGAAGACATCGCGCGCCACGGCGTAGCCGCCCACCCCGGCGAAGACGTAGCCGCCTGCCGGCGCGCCGGGCGTGAACAGGCTCGACGGGGCGAGCGCGGGGCGCAGGCGCGGCGGCGCGTACTCGGCGCGAAGATCGCGCCCGATACGCACGCTCGCGCCGGCCGAGATGTCGGTGCGCAGCGTGCCGAGGCTCGCCCCGGCGTGCAGCACCGCATCGGTCTCGAGGCCGAGGAATTCGGGCCCGGCGAAACGGTGCAGGCGCTGGCCGGACAGGGCGAAGACGAGCTCGTCGCTCAGCTGGGTATCCCATCCCTTGGGATCATCGCCCTCGAGCAGGCGGTGCCAGTTCTCCTGCACGAACTCCCCGCCCGCACTGGGCCCGACGAGGCCGATCTCGATCATCGCGGTGCGTTCCACGTTGCCGGTGCGCGCCGTGGCGAAACCGGCAAGGCCGAGATAGCCGGCATAGGGGTGGGCATCGGGTGCGGGGTCGGGATCGGTGATGTCGTCGGGCGTGAAGATGGTGTGCGAAAGCGCGAGGCCCTGGCGCAGCTCGGTCCCTTCGAGCTCGATGAAGGGATGCAGGCCGGCGACACGGCGCAGCCAGGGGTTCACGTGATTGGCCGCCGAGACGTACTCGGCGCGCAGCCCGTTGGTGTAGTTGCGGTCGCTGCCGGCGAACCAGTCATTCTCCCAGACGAAGGAGACGACGCTGCCCTCGCGCGGGCCCGGGGCGGCATCCTGCGCGTGCGCCGCGCCAGCCAGGACCAGGGCCGCGACCAGGGCGGCGATCGTTCGTGTCATGATCGGAAGGTCACCGTGCCGGTTCAGGCCATGAATGTGGCCGGAGCGCAGGGGACGGGCAAGGCGGGACTGCGCCGGTTCGGCCGGTCAGCGGCGCCAGCTGAGAGAGAACGCGGCGAAATCTTCCTTGGTTTCCCAGGAATGGGTGGGGATGGCGTAGTTCGTCTCGCGCTGGACATAGGCCAGCGAGATGTCCGCGCCGTACAGGCGCATCGCGATGCCGGCCTGGGCGTCGCCGATCATGGCATAATCGCCCAGCGCGAAGGCCTCGCGGAAATCCAAGCGCTGACCGGGATTGTAGAGCACGGCCTCGCGGTCGGCGCCGGCGAAGAACCACCAGGCCGGACGGCCCTCCAGCTCCTCCTGCACGTACTGGCCGACGCGGAAGGTCGCGCCCGCCTCGTAGCCCGGGCCGAAATCGCCGATCGACAGGCCGGCGCGCGGCGCGATACCGATATCCAGCCCGCTACCCGGACCGGGACTGTCGAAGCTCGTCTCGTAGCGCACCGCCATGCTGCGGGGCAGCTCGCCCTCGAAGCCGGCCAGGCGCATTCCGCCCGCCTCGACATAATCGGGCGTGACGCCGGCGAAGAGCGACCCCTCCTGTCCGGGGCCGGCCAGCGCGACCGACAGCCGGCTTGCACCGGACTGGGCGAGCACCGCACGGCGTCCCTGGAAGGCCGCGAGCGGGGCGAGTGCGCGCAGCTCCGCGCCGGCGGGAAGTTCGGCAGACAGCCCGGCGCGGGCGAAGCGCGAGGCGTTCGCACGCACGCCGGCGTGTTCGACATAGCTCGGCGCAGCGATGTCGAGATTGAAGGCGGCCGCGGGCGGCTGAGGCAGGGCCGGTCCCATCTCGTCCATCAGCGGGCCCAGGATGAGGGCCTGGGTCCGGTCGCTGGGCCCGGACTCATACGACTGGGCCGATGCCGCCGCGCAAGGGCCTGCGAAGACCAGCGCCGAAACCAGCAATGTACGAGCCGTAATACGCACGGGTGGGGCCCTTTCTGGCCGGAGGACAGTGTCGCTCCAACGCGCTGCAATCTAACACGTTCCCGGGAGAGATGCGCTACAGATTCGCGAAATTTTCGGTTAACGAAGGGTGAATCCCGGTTCCCGGCGTTACCCGGCAAGGCTGCAGAACCGCTTGTCCCGCGAAGGGAAGTCCGCTTCCGCCCCGGATCCATGCTGCACTGGCGAAGAAGGCGGTGATGGACGCGAAACGCCCCGCGGCGGCGCGGGGCGTTCGAACGCGGCTGGTACCGGCGATTCGCCTACTGGCAGGCGAGGCACTCGTCGTAATTGGTCGGGGCGGCATCGGCCATGGCCTTGTCCATGCCCGTCTTCTCCGCCGCGCCGGCATAGGCGGCCCGCTGGACCGACTTCGAGCGGCAGTAGTACAGCGACTTGATGCCCTTCTCCCACGCCGTCCAGTGCAGCATGTGGAGGTCCCACTTGTTGACGTCGCCCGGCAGGAAGATGTTGAGCGACTGGGACTGGCAGACATAGGGCGTGCGGTCGGCGGCGTGCTCGATCACCCAACGCTGGTCGAGTTCGAAGGCGGTCTTGAAGATGTCCTTCTCGTGATCGCTCAGGATGTCGAGATGCTGGACCGAGCCCTCGTGCTCGAGGATCGAGGCCCACACCGAAGGCGTGTTGTGCCCCTTCTCCTCGAGCAGTCGTTCCAGGAACGGGTTCTTCACGGTGAAGGAGCCCGACAGGGTCTTGTGGGTGTAGACATTGGCCGGGATCGGCTCGATGCCTGCGCTCGTGCCGCCGCAGATGATCGAGATCGAGGCGGTCGGCGCGATCGCGAGCTTGTGGGAGAAGCGTGCCTTGATGCCGCTCTCCGCCGCGTCGAGGCAGGCCCCGCGCTCCTCGGCGAGGCGGACCGAGGCCCGGTCGGCCTCCTGGCGCAGATGCTTGAAGATCTTCCGGTTCCAGGACGCGGCCATGGCGCTCTCGAAGGGCACCGACAGGCTCTGCAGGAAGGAGTGGAAGCCCATCAGCCCGAGGCCGACCGAGCGCTCGCGCATCGCCGAATAGACGGCGCGGTCCATCTCCGCCGGGGCGCGGTCGATGAAGTCCTGCAGCACGTTGTCCAGGAAGCGGAACAGGTCCTCGATGAAGCGCGGGTCGTCCTTCCACTCGAGATATTTTTCCGCGTTGACCGAGGACAGGCAGCACACTGCCGTGCGGTCCTTGCCCAGATGGTCGACCCCGGTCGGCAGCATGATCTCCGAGCACAGATTGGACTGGCGCACCTTCAGGCCGAGCTTCCTCTGGTGGGCGGGCAGCTCCCGGTTCACCGTGTCGGAGTAGATGATGTAGGGCTCGCCGGTCTGCAGGCGCAGCTCGAGAATCTTCTGCCACAGCTTGCGCGCCGAGATCGTCTTGATGACGTCCCCGGTCTTGGGGCTCTTCAGCGCGAAGTCGTCGTCATCGCGCACCGCCTCCATGAATTCGTCGGTGATGTTGATGCCGTGGTGCAGGTTCAGGCTCTTGCGATTGAAGTCGCCCGACGGCTTGCGGATCTCGAGGAACTCCTCGATCTCCGGGTGGTGGACGTCGAGATAGACCGCCGCCGAGCCGCGCCGCAGCGAGCCCTGGCTGATCGCGAGCGTGAGCGAATCCATCACGCGGATGAAGGGGATGATCCCGCTCGTCTGGCCGTTCTGCCCGACCTTCTCCCCGATCGAGCGGATATGGCCCCAATAGGTGCCGATCCCGCCGCCGTTGGAGGCGAGCCAGACATTCTCCGTCCAGGTCGCGACGATGTCGTCGAGCGAATCGTCGACCGAATTGAGGAAGCAGGAGATCGGCAGGCCGCGCTCGGCCCCGCCATTGGACAGGACGGGCGTGGCCGGCATGAACCAGAGGCGCGACATGTAGTCGTAGAGGCGCTGGGCGTGCTCGGCGTCGTCGGCATAGGCGGTCGAGACGCGCGCGAACATGTCCTGATAGGATTCGCCGGGTAAGAGATAGCGGTCGACCAGCGTCTTCTTGCCGAAGTCGGTGAGCAGATCGTCGCGCGAGCGATCGATCCGGATCGATTCCACGAGCTTGAGCTCGACGGCTTTGGGCTTGCCGCGGCGCGCCTCGCGGGCGGTCTGGATGGCGGCGGTGCTGGCGCTGTCGAACGGCGTCATGATGGTCACGCTCCCCTGGGCGTCGGCGCGCAGATATCCTGTCGCGGGCTCGTCGCGAGTCCCGCGCGCCAACCAATAAACCTATATATGCTGTGCGGCTTCTCGGCGAAACCGCTACATATAGTGCTTTCACATCCCGGACGCGTCAACGGGCGGAATGCGTCTCCGGGCGACTTTTTAGTTAACAAACGGTACCAGAAATCGCTCCGCGCCCGGACTCATTAAGAGATCGGGCGGTGCGATTGGCTGGGGATAATTGTGGGAAGTTTCGCAGCCCTTGTTCTCCCCTGCTTGCGGGGAGAGGCGCGGGCGCGCGGGGGGGGCGGACGCGCGCCGCGCCCCCTCGGTCGGCTTCGCCGGCTGCTCCCTCGCAGGCGAGGGAGCGCGCCGGCCTCCTAGGTCAGGTTCAGCAGTTCCGGGTCCCCGCCCTGGGCGGCGATGTTGATGGTCACCACGCGTTCCGAGGCGAAGCGGGCGAGGTAGTGCGGCCCCCCCGCCTTCGGGCCGGTGCCCGACAGCCCCTCCCCGCCGAAGGGCTGCACGCCCACGACCGCGCCGGTCATGTTGCGGTTCACGTAGACATTGCCGGCCGGCACGGCATCGCGAATCGTCTCGAAGAAGCGCTGCAGGCGCGAGTGGACGCCGAGCGTGAGCCCGTAGCCCTTGGCCGCGAGGCGTTCGGCGGTCTCCTTCAGCTTCGAGCGCTTGTAGCGCACGACGTGCAGGATGGGGCCGAACTTCTCGTCGGTGAGCACGTCGAGCGAGGGCAGTTCGACGAGCGCGGGCGCGAGGTAATAGCCCTTGCCCTTCATCTCCTCGGACAGGGGCGCGCGGTGCAGCACCTTCGCCTCCCTGCCCATGCGCTCGATGTGCTCCTCCAGCGTCTTTCGTGCGTCGGCATCGATGACCGGACCGATATCGACGCTCGGGTCGGCGGGATCGCCCAGCGTGAGCGTGTCCATCGCGCCCTTCAGGCCCTCGACGATCTGGTCGGCGGTGTCCTCGGGCAGGAAGATCGCCCTCAGGGCCGAGCAGCGCTGACCGGCCGAGCCGAAGCTCGACAGGATCGCATCGTCGATCACCTGCTCGCGCAGGGCCGAGGTGTCGACGAACATGCCGTTGAGCCCGCCGGTCTCGGCGATCAGCGGCGTGATCGGCCCGTCCTTGTCCGCGAGCGTGCGGTTGATGATGCGCGCCACTTCCGTCGAGCCGGTGAAGGCCACGCCCCTCACCCGCGCGTCCTTGACGAGCGCCGCGCCGACCTTGCCGTCGCCGGGCAGGAGGTGCAGCGCCTGCTCGGGAAGTCCCGCCTTCTGGAACAGCCGGACCGCCTCGAAGGCGATGAGCGGGCTCTGCTCGGCCGGCTTGGCGAGCACGGTATTGCCCGCCGCGAGCGCGGCGGCGATCTGGCCGGTGAAGATGGCGAGCGGGAAGTTCCACGGGCTGATGCACACGAAGATGCCACGCCCCTTCAGCTCGATATGGTTGGTCTCCCCGGCCGGTCCGGGAAGGCGCACCGGCGAGGCGAACTTCTCCTCGGCCTGGCTCGCGTAGTAGCGCAGGAAGTCGACCGCCTCGCGCACCTCGGCGACGCCGTCGTTCAGGGTCTTGCCGGTCTCGCGCGTCATCACGGCGATGAGGCGCTCCATCTCGGTCTCGAGGCTGTCGGCCATCTTGCGCAGGATCGCCGCGCGCGACGCCCCGCCGCTGGCATTCCAGGCATCGAAATAGGCGGCTGCCGACCTGAAGGCGGCCTCGATGTCCTTTTCGCCGGCCTCGGTGAGCTTCGCCACCGCGAAGTCGAGATCGGCCGGGCTCTTCGTCACGGTGTCCCCGCCCTTGGAGACCTTGCCCGCGACGATCGGTCCGCACGGATAGGGCGCGCCGGCGTCGAAGCGGTTCTGCTCGCTCGCGAGGCGCTTGCGGTTCTCGCGGATCGCCAGGTCAAGCCCGCGCGAGTTCTTGCGCTCCGGCCCGTAGAGATCGGGCGGAGCCGGGATGAAGGGATGGCGGTCCATCGTCGCCGCGCCCTCGAAGGGGCCTTGCGCGACATCGACCGCGGGCACGTCGGGATCAAGGAAGGAGTGCACGAAGCTCGTGTTGGCTCCGTTCTCCAGGAGCCGGCGCACCAGGTAGGGCAGCAGGTCCTTGTGGCTGCCGACGGGGGCGTAGATGCGCACCGGGCGCATCTCGAAGGCCTCGTAGGCGGCATTGTAGAGCGGCTCGCCCATGCCGTGCAGGCGCTGGAATTCGTAGGCGTCGTTGCCGGCCTTCTTCGCGAGCTCGCGGACCGTGGCGAGCGTGTGGGCGTTATGCGTCGCGAACTGGGGGTAGATCGCCTCCGGCGCGTCCAGCATGACCTCCGCGCAGGCGATGTAGTTGAGATCGGTCGCCGACTTCGTCGTCCACACCGGGAAATCGGGCGTGCCCATCTGCTGGGCGTGCTTGATCTCGGTGTCCCAGTAGGCGCCCTTGACGAGGCGCACGTTGAAGCGGCGCCCGGTTTCCCCGCCGAGCCTGACGAGGCGCTCCAGCACGCCGCGCGCACGCTTCTGGTAGGCCTGCACGGCGAGGCCGAGACCGTTCCAGCCGTCGAGATCGCTCTCGCGCGACAGGCGCTCCAGGATCTTCAGGGAGATGACGAGCCGGTCGGCCTCCTCCGCATCGAGGCAGAGCGCGATGTCGGCTGCCCTGGCCGCCCGCGCCTGCTCGAGCACGCGCGGGTAGAGGACGGCCATCACCTCCTCCTCCTTCTCCGCATGGTATTGCGGGTGCAGGGCGGAGAGCTTGACCGAGACCCCGTCGACCTCGGTGATCGGACCGTCCTGGCGGTTCTTCGCCACGACCGCGATCGCGTCCATGTAGCGCTGCTGATAGCGCTCGGCGTCCTTCTGCGTGCGTGCGCCCTCGCCCAGCATGTCGAAGGAGAAGAGCGGCTTGGCCCCCTTGGGCATCTTCCAGGACCGGCCGCGCTTGATCGCCGCGGAGATCGTGCGCCCGAGCACGAACTGCTCGCCCAGGATGCGCATGGCCTGCCGGGTCGCGGTGCGGATCACCGGCTCGCCCAGCCGGTTGGCGAGACGCTTGAAGTAGGAGCCGGGGTCGGTCTTGGCGTCGGGATCGACCTCCATCAGCGAGCCGGTCAGCATGAGGCCGAGCGTGGAGGCGTTGACGAGCCAGTTCTCGCTCTTCCAGGCATGCTCGGCCCACTGGCCCGAGCCGATCTTCTCCGCGATCAGCTTGTCGGCGGTCTCCGCGTCCGGCACGCGCAGGAGCGCCTCGGCCAGGCACATCAGGGCAAGGCCTTCCTTGTTGGACAGGCCGAATTCCTGCAGGAAGGACTCCATCAGCCCGGTACGGTTCTTCGCCTTCCTGGCACGTTCCACGAGATCGACCGCCGTCGCGCCAGCGCGCTTTCGCGCCTCGCGATCTAGCGAGATCTGGCCGTCCAGTTTCTGGACCTCCTCGCGCTCGTCGGCGTATTTGCGGGCGTCGAGCCCGTCCCAGTCGATGGAAAGAGGAGCGTCGTCGCGCATCGTGTCTATCCTGCAGGCCAGGGCATCCGTGCCCCTTGATGTGAACGCGCCGGACAATGGTAGGGCTTCAACGCGAGGGCAAGGGAAGTGTGCTGTGCGAAGGCTTCGCCTGCCGGCAAAAACGCGCTAAGAGGCCCATCGCCCTGACTTGAAGGAGGAGCGGCAGATGGAAGACGGCGCGCCGCTGCGCATCATGCTCGTGACCGACGCCTGGGAGCCCCAGGTCAACGGGGTCGTGCGTACGCTCTCGCGCGTGACCGACGAGTGCCGCGCCATGGGCCACGAGGTGGAGGTGATCCATCCGGGCCTCGGCTACCGCACGATTCCGCTGCCCACCTATCCCGACATCAAGATGGCGCTGGGGGCCAAGAAGGATATCGAGGCCCGCTTCAAGGCCTTCGAGCCCGAGGCCATCCACATCGCGACCGAGGGCAGCCTCGGACAGGCCGCGCGCAAGATCTGCCTGGACTGGAAGCTGCCCTTCACCACCAGCTACCACACCAAGTTTCCCGAATACGTCCACGCGCGCTTTCCCTTCATCCCGCTCAGCGCGGGCTACTGGTACATGCGCCGCTTCCACAATTCGGGAAACCGGCTGATGGTCGCCACGCCGACCATGCGCGACGAGCTTGCCAAGCGCGGCTTCAACAACATCACGCCGTGGGCGCGCGGCGTGGACACCGAGCAGTTCCACCCCAGCCTCAGGCACAAGGACGCCAAGAGCGTCTACGAGGGGCTGGAGGGGCCGGTCTTCGTCTATGTCGGGCGCGTCGCGGTGGAGAAGAATATCGAGGCCTTCCTCGATCTCGACCTGCCCGGCACCAAGGTGGTGGTCGGACCCGGTCCGCAACTGGAAGACCTGAAGCGGCGCTACAAGAACGTCGTCTTCACCGGCAACAAGTCGGGCGAGGAGCTGGCGCGTCATTTCGCCGACGCCGACGTCTCGGTGTTTCCCAGCTGGACCGACACGTTCGGCCTCGTGATCCTTGAATCGATGGCCACGGGAACCCCGGTCGCCGCCTTCCCGGCGCCGGGCCCGAAGGACATCATCCCCGGCTCGGGCGGCGGCGTCGTCGACGACGATCTGCAGAAGGCCTGCCTGGAGGCGCTGAAATGCGACCGCGTGGCGGCGCGAACCTATGCCGAGGGCTTCTCCTGGCGCTCCTGCGCGGAGGAGTTCGTGCGCAATCTCAAGCCCCAGCCGCGGCCCGAACGCCGCCGTATCTGGCGCCGCATCCGCCGGCTCGGCCGGCCGGGCTGACCGGGCTCAGGTGACCATCGCCTCGCCGCGCTCGCGCGGTTCGAGCTCGGCGTTCACCACCGCGCCGAAGCAGACGATGAAGGCCGAGATCCACATCCAGAACATCAGCACGGCCACCGAGCCGAGCGCGCCGAAGGTCGCGTTGAAGTCCGCGATGTTGGAGACGTAGAGCGAAAAGGCCCAGGACGCGGCGATCCACAGCCCGGTCGCCAGCACCGCGCCGGGCAGGATCCAGCGCCAGTGCGCCGGCGCCCGGTCCGGCGCGAAGCGGTAGACAAGGCACAACCCGGAACTGAACAGCAGCACGGCCAGCAGCCACCGGCCGGCCTCGATCGCAACGGTCGCCCAGGCGCCGAGCTGGATGGCGGCGAGCAGCGCCGGCAATACGCCCATCAGGGCGAGCGAGATCAGGCCGTAGACGATGCCGCCGAGCGTGAAGGCGAGCGCGAGCAGGTTGGATTCGATGAAGCCCCGGCTCTCGCTTTCGGCGTAGGAGATGTTCATCGCCGCGATCAGCGCGCGCGCACCCTTGGCCGCACTCCAGAAGGCGAGCAGCAAGGCGACGAGCGCCCCGAACGTGAGGTTTGCCGGCGAACTCGACGCGATCGCCACGAGCTGGTCGCGGATCACCTCGAACGCGCTGTCCGGCATGGCCCGGCTCAGCGGCTGCAGCCGCGTGCCGATCGCCTCGGGTTCCGCGAAGCGCCCCCAGACCATCACCGCCGCGGCGATGGCGGGAAAGATCGACAGGAAGCCGAAGAAGGCGACGCCGCCGGCAATGAAGGAGAGATTGTCCGCGGCCGCGTGCCTGACCGCGCGCACGAGGGCCTTGGCGAACGTGTTCGTCCGGATGGCATCCGGGATGAGGCCGGAGAGTCCCATATCGCCCCGCGTCTGGCTCGTCGATACGAGACTAGCGCCCGGCGGGGTGGCGGAGTTCCCTTACTCGCCCTCGAAGGCGACGAGGCTCGCGACCTTCACGCCGAGCTTTTCGAGGCGCCTGGCGCCGCCGAGTTCGGGCAGATCGATGACGAAGGAGCAGCCCACGACCTCGGCTCCGGCCTGGCGCAGGAGCAGAATCGCGGCTTCCGCGGTGCCGCCGGTGGCGATGAGGTCGTCGACGACGAGGACGCGCTCGCCCTTCTCCACCGCGTCGACATGGATCTCCACCTCGTCGACGCCGTATTCGAGCTCGTAGCTCTGTCCGATCGTCTGCCAGGGCAGCTTGCCCTTCTTGCGCACCGGCACGAAGCCGACGGAGAGCTGGTGGGCGACCGCGCCGCCGAGGATGAAGCCGCGCGCCTCGATCCCGGCCACCTTGTCGATCTTCTTGCCCGCGTGGGGCTGGACCATGGCGTCGACCGCCGCGCGGAACGCCCCGGCGTCGCCCAGCAGGGTGGTGACGTCCCGGAACATGATGCCCGGCTTGGGATAGTCGGGGATGGTCCGGATGGCGTCCTTGATTCGGTCCATGGGAGAGGCGCTCCGCGGCTGTTGAGGTTTGCGCCGCGGAGCATCCTAAAGGGGCTTGTGCGCCGTCAAGGCCGCAAGACGCGTCAGGTGTCGTTCGCGCCGTTGAAGTCGACGACCGTCTGGGTCACCTGCGGCTGGATGCCGGCGAGCTGCTCCTTCTTCTCGTCGGTCCACACCGCGACGACGACGGCGCGCGCCGCATCGGGCTGGTCCTCGACCGGCTCGAAGATCACGAGCCCGTTAGCATCGAGATAGAAGGTGTGCTCGCCGAAAGCATCCTTGATCGGGTCGAGGGCGGGCTCGTCATGGGGCAGCGGTTCGGCGCCGAACTGCGACTTGATGCGTTCGGCCTGGGCTTCGGTCAGTTTCATCGGATGTCCCGTTTCGGCTGGGGGCCCGGCGCGGCGGCGCCGACGAGATCTGACGAACCGAACCCTGCTTCACGTTTCGACGACGCATGGGCCTTGGCTAACAGGCCGGGCCGGAATCGCCAAACCCGCGGCTGACATCTTCCGCCAAAGGAAACGGCGCGGCCCGGGCTGGATGCCGGACCGCGCCGTTTCGCGCGGAAGGGATGCCGGGCGCGCCCTAGTACAGCGACGCGGTGCGCGTCTCGGCACTGCCCCGGGCGCGGGCATGGTATTCGGACAGGCCGGGATGATCGATGCGCTCGACGACGTTGTGAACGACGTCCTCGAGGCAGAGCGACTTGGCCATCGCGCTCTCCGCGCCGTCCTCGATCAGGAGATCGCAGTAGGCGGCGGCCTCGCCGTTGAGCCGGGCGTAGACCGCGGCGACCTGGGCCGGTTCCTCGAGATTGACGGCCTGGACCGAGAAGGTGAAGGCCGGCGCCTGCGCCATCGCCGCGCCGGAGAGGGCCATGCCGGCGAGGCCGGCCAGGGCAGCGGACTTGAACAGTTCGATCGTCTTCATGTCTCCCTCCTTAAGGGATGGCCGCCGCTCGCTCGCGGCGGTCTCTTGTTGGGTTCAGATGCCCCGCCGCGCTCCTCGACGCGGCGGCGTGCATCCAATCCGCTCTGTGACACATTCGTCACCGGATTGTCGCTAAACTGTAATACATCCGGATGCGGAACAAAAGGGCTTTGTTACAGCTTTGTGACGAATTTCTTAATCAGTTGTTCTATAGTGGTTTTTTGAAATCTCGATGCTCTGTATCGCGAGTTTCGGAAAAATTTCTGCAGCCGGGATCCATGTTGCTCGCCGCCAGATTCGGCCCGGACGGACGAGGCAGGGCATGCGGATGCGACACCGCGGCCGACGGCTGTGGATAAGCCGGAAAGTCTCTTATTTTTGAGTTGTCTGCCCCAGCACTCGCCCGGCCACCGCGTCGAGCTTTGCGACGAGCGCCGGATCGCGCGCATCGGGGGCGGTGAGAATCGCGGTGTCGAGCACGGTCTCGATCCCGTCCGGCGAGGGCGTGCGCGGATGGGCGGCCATCGCCCGGGTGATCGCGCGCACGAGATCCTGCGCGCGCGCGACATTCCCCTTCAGCACGGCGAGCACGTCGGTGATGTCGACCTCGGCGAGATCGTCCTTCCAGCAATCGTAATCGGTGACCATGGCGACCGAGGCGTAGGGCAGCTCGGCCTCGCGGGCGAGCTTGGCCTCGGGCATGTTGGTCATGCCGATCACGTCCATCCCCCAGGACCGGTAGAGATGGCTTTCCGCCTTCGTGGAGAATTGCGGGCCTTCCATGGCGAGATAGGTGCCGCGCGGCGCCACCGTCTCCACCCCGGCCGCCTTCGCGGCGGCCACCGCCATTGCAGACAGGCGCGAGCAGACCGGGCGCGCCATGGAGACATGGGCAACGCACCCCGGCCCGAAGAAGCTCTTCTCTCGCGCGAAGGTGCGGTCGACATACTGGTCGACGACGACGAACGCGCCCGGCGCCAGCTCCTCGCGCAACGAGCCGCAGGCCGAGAGCGAGAGGAGGTCGGTGACCCCGGCACGCTTCATCGCGTCGATATTGGCCCGGTAGTTGATGTCGCCCGGAGGGATGCGGTGGCCGGCATCGTGACGGGACAGGAAGACCAGATCGACGCCGTTCAGGCGCGCCTTCACCAGCGGCGCGCTCGGCTCGCCCCAGGGCGTGAAGACCCGTTCGGTGCGGACGTCCTCGAGCCCCTCAAGCCGGTAGAGCCCCGATCCGCCGATGATCCCGAGTGTCCAGCCGCTCATTCGGCTCCCCTCCAGTAAGCATCCGGCGCGCCCGGGACCCAGCGGGTGAGTTCCGCCCAGCCCTCCGCGGCGCGCATCGTCATTGCCAGGAAGGGCGCCTTGAGCGCATCGTATTCGCCGGGATCGTCGATGATCTCGTTCATCGCCAGCTTGAAGCGGCCGTAGTCGGCCCGGGCGCGCTCGTCGTCCCTGAGATAGTCGCGCAGCAGGAGCGCGAGCCGCGCATTGACCGCGCCGTTGCGGCGCACGTGCACGGTCACGGCGCGCTCGTCCTCGGGCGCCTTGAATAGGAGCTTGCGCCAGACCGGGACTTCCTCGATCGGTTCGTAGTCCTCGACCTCGGCCTCCTCGTGCATGCCCCCGACCTGGCGGAAGCCCGCGGCGGTGAGAAGGCCCGCGATTTCCTTGGCGGGCTGCAGGCGGAACACGGTGGCCTGGATGTCGATCACGTCCTTTGCCGGCAGGTCCGGCACGGCCGTCGATCCGATATGATCGACGCGCAGCGCCTCGGCGCCGAACGCCTCGGCGACGCGGACCGCCCAGTCCGCCCCTTCGTCGGCCCATTCGGGCCGCGGGTCCACCACTCCGATTCGCTCGCCGGTCATCATGGTCTCATGCATACAAAACGGGCCGTCTGAAGGACAGACGGCCCGTTCGGGTTTCCTGGCTTATGCGCAGCCGGTCAGTGATGGACCCGCGACCAGACCTGGCGGTAGGCGAGCCAGACCAGCACGCAGACGATCAGCAGATAGATCATCACCATGAAGCCCAGGCTCTTGCGCGCCTCCATGTGCGGCTCGGCTGCCCAGGCCAGGAAGGCCGTCACGTCGTGGGCCATCTGCTCGGGCGTCGCCTCGGTGCCGTCGGCATACTCGACAAGGCCTTCCATCAGCTGGGGCGGCATCGCCAGCACCCCGCCGGGGAAGTAGGGATTGTAGTATTGGCCCGGACGCACGGTGACGTCCTCGGGAACCGGATAGTCGTAGCCCAGCATCAGCGAGCGGATGTATTCTGCCCCGCCGGTGCGCGCCTTGACGATCAGCGACAGGTTCGGGGGAACCGCGCCGCCATTGGCCGCCGCGGCGGCGTTCTCGTTGGGGAACGGACTGGGGAAGCGATCGGCCGGGCGGCCTTCGCGCTCGAACATCTCGCCGAACTCGTCCGGTCCGTCGACGATCATGTAGTCGGCGGCGATGGCGCGCACGACCGGATTGTCGTTCGGATTGGGATATTCGGGATCGAAGAACGGCCCGCCTTCCTCGCCGAGATTGCGGAAGGACATGTATTCCAGGGCGTGGCAGGACGCGCAGACCTGCTGGTAGACCTGGAAGCCGCGCTGCAGCTCGGCCTGGTCGTACTGGCCGAACGGGCCCTCCCACGACCAGGTGTGGGCTTCGGGTTCCTTGGCCTTTTCCGCAGCGAGGCCGGGCGCGGCGAGCGCCAGGGCGCCGGCGGCGGCAACGAGAAGACGGTTAAGCAGTTTCATCGTCTGTCTCCTTACTCGGCCGGGGCCGGCTTCACGCCGGAATCCTGGGGGCCGGCCTTCGCACCGTGAACGGAGTCCGCGATCGAGGCGGGCCGGGGCTTGGGCTTCTCCACGAAGCCGAGCAGCGGCAGGATCACCAGGAAGTAGGCGAAATAATAGAGCGTCAGCACGCGGGCGAGCCACAGGAAGGTGATGCCCGTCGCATGACCGTCATGGCTGCCGAGCGGCAGGAAGATGTCGTCCGGGTTCTTCGCCCCGCACCAGCCAAGGCCCAGCCCGGCGATGACGAAGAAGATGAAGAACCAGCGCGCCAGCGGACGGTAGCGCATGGAGCGCACCTTGGAGGTGTCCAGCCAGGGCAGCACGAACAGCACCCCGATCGCGGCGAACATGAGGATCACGCCGCCCAGCTTGGACGGAACCGCGCGCAGGATCGCGTAGAACGGCAGGAGATACCATTCCGGCACGATGTGTGCGGGCGTCACCAGGGGATCGGCCTCGATATAGTTGTCCGCGTGACCCAGGACGTCGGGCGCGTAGAAGACGAAGAAGGCGAAGATCACCAGGAAGAGCATGATCGCGAAGCCGTCCTTCACCGTGTAGTACGGGTGGAAGGGCAGCGTGTCCTTGCTCGACTTCACGCTGATGCCGGTCGGGTTGTTGTTGCCCGGAACGTGCAGCGCCCAGATATGCAGGCCGACCACGCCCGCGATCAGGAACGGGATCAGGTAGTGCAGCGAGAAGAAACGGTTCAGCGTCTCGTTGCCGACGGTAAACCCGCCCCACAGCCATTCGGTCAGCGGGCCGCCGATAAGCGGCAGGGCGCCGAACAGGTTGGTGATCACCATCGCGCCCCAGTAGGACATCTGGCCCCAGGGCAGCACATAGCCCATGAAGGCCGCGGCCATCATCAGCAGGTAGATGACCACGCCGAGGATCCAAAGCACCTCGCGCGGGCTCTTGTAGGAGCCGTAATACAGGCCGCGGAACATGTGGATGTAGACGGCCAGGAAGAACATCGAGGCGCCGTTGGCGTGGATCGAGCGCAGGAGCCAGCCGTAGTTCACGTCGCGGTCGATACGCTCGACCGAGGCGAAGGCGTAGTCCACGTGCGGCACGTAGTGCATGGCCAGCACGATGCCCGAGACGATCTGCACCATCAGGCAGACCGTGAGGATGCCGCCGAAGGTCCACCAGTAGTTCAGGTTGCGCGGCGTCGGGAAGCCGACGAAGGAGTCGTAGCCCAGCCGCACGATGGGCAGGCGCTCGTCGAGCCAGCGCTCAAACCCGGTCTTCGGTTCGTAGGTCGAATGTCCGCTCATGATGCTTCCCGTCAGCCGATCTGGATCGTCGTCGAAGAGACGAAACTATAGGGCGGGATGTGCAGGTTCTCCGGCGCGGGGCCGCGACGAATCCGCCCGGCCGCATCGTAGTGCGAGCCGTGGCAGGGGCAGAACCAGCCATTGTAATCGCCCGCCCCGTCCCCGACCGGCACGCAGCCGAGATGGGTGCAGTTGCCCTTCATGACGATGAGCGAGGCGCGCACGTCCTCGGGCACCTCGACCCCCTCGTTCACCGGCGCGGAGAGCGCCGAGCGGTTCGGGTCGGTCGCCTCGGCGCCGGGCTCGTTCTCGTTGCGCGCATCCTTGTCGGGAAGCGCGGCGAGTTCGACCGCACGCGCCGATTCGATATCGGCCTGGGTGCGCCGGCGGATGAAGACCGGCCCGCCGCGCCACATCACGGTGACCTGCTCGCCCTCGGCGATGTCGTTGAACGGAGCGCGGATCGAGGCGAGCGCGAGCGTGTCGGCGGCCGGATTCATCTGGTCGATGAACGGCCACAGCACGAACGCGCCGCCCACGGCGACGGCGCCGCCCGCAGCGATGTAGATGAAATCCCGGCGGCTCGGCTCGCTATGGCCGTTGGCGTCGGGCGAAGGGGTCACGTCACTCACGCGCTTGCCTCTCGCTTCTCTTGTCCATTCCGGCTTCGCCCCCTGCCCCTGATTCTCACCGGCGGCAGGCAAGGCCGCGAAGCGCCCTGGTGAAGACATAGCGTGGCGTGTCCATGCCGGCTTTGCGTCCTGTCGACGCAGCCGGCCCGCACGACGCCAAGCATCGGAAGCGGGGCTTAAAGCGAGCCCGGCGGATTTTCAACCGGAATATCTGCGCAAGGCGGGCGCAGGCGCGCCCTCAGCGCGCCTCGGGCAGGCGCCCGATCGCGGCGCTCCCCGCGGGCAGGATCGTGGCGGTGGCGATGGCGATGAGCTTGCGCTGCCCCTCGCTCTCGGCGAACACGTCGACGCGCACGGTGACCTGGCGCCGGCCCGCCTTGACGACCTCGGCGCGCGTGAAGAACGCGTCTCCGACGCCGGGCGAAAGGAAGTTCAGCGAGAACTGCGAGGTCAGCACGTCGCCGACCTCGGTGGCCGCGGCATAGGCCGCCGCATTGTCGGCGAGGAAGGCCACGAGTCCGCCATGCAGGAAGCCGTGGTGCTGGGTCATGTCCTGCTTGCGCAGCTTCAGGCGGGTCTCGACCAGCCCCCGTTCCACGCGCACCAGCTCCACCCCGGTCCAGCGCGTGAACGGCTGGATCTCCATGATCCGGCGAAACTGCTCGGCAGTGACTTCCGGTTCGCGGCGCCCGGAGGCGATGTCGGTCATGGCGGGCTCCTGTCGTGTGAGCACGATGATGGTCAGTCCCGCCCGGCTAGACCAGCCCCGCGCGCTTCAGCGCGGCCTCGACGGGGGCGAAGCGGTCGCCGGCGCGGGCGTGAACGCCGACCGGATCGCGCTCGAACAGCGAGGCCTCCGCGCGCGCAGCTTCGGCGGCGCGGTCGGGGTGGACCCCGGCGAAGAAGGCCAGCCGGCGCACTTCGTCCTCCGGGTCCGAGGCGAGCGCCTCGTAGGAAGTGACCAGGAAGCGGTCTGGAAACAGCTCGGCCCAGTGCGCGACGAGCCGGTCGTGGCTCGCGAGCACGCGGGCAATGTCGTCGGCATGATAGGTCCAGTGACGCGCCCGGCGAAAACGGCGCTTGAGGATCGCCCAGGCGAGATCCTTCGGATCGCGCCGGATCTGGATGAATTTCGCCGCCGGCAGCGACAGGGCCATCGCCCCGGTGGCGAGTTCGTTGGTGGAGGACGCGTCGATCACCCGGCGCACGCGGCCCGCTCGCTCCTCCACGTAGGACAGATAGGTCCGCCCCACCTCGGCAAGGATGCCCGAGCCGTCCGCCTTCAGCGCACGCAGCAGATCCTCCGGCGCCTGGTCGCCGAGCGGGGCCGAGGCCATCCAGAAGAGCGCATTGTCGCGATGCAGCGTGGCCACGTCGGCCTCGCGCGAAAGGATCGAGGCGAGCCAGCTCGCCCCGGCCGCCGGCGGGGCGATGAGGAAGACGGGACGCGAATCGACCAGGCCCGCCTCCTCCTGCAGGTCCTTGAAGCGCGCATCGTAGGACCTGAGGATGTTCGCTACCCCCGCCTCGTGGCGGTCGACGTCGAACACCACCGCGCCGCGATAGAAGGCCGCCGCCTCCCAGATCCGGCGGGCGGCGACGTCGAACTCGCCGTTGTCCTCATAGGCCTTGGCAAGCGCGTAGGAGAGGATGGCGCGCTGCTCGGCGGGCGTCGCCTCGCCATAGCCGAGCCGCCATTCCTCCATCATCGCGATGTCGTCATCGCCCGGTGTGAACGTCTTCGACTGGGCAAGCCCCTCCCAGGCGAGCGCGTCGCTCTGGTCGACCGCGAGGGCCTCGCGATAGTGCCGCCCGGCCTCGACGGGGCGGCCCGCCTCGAGCAGCAGCCGGCCCATGCGGCGCTGCAGGCGGGCATCGTGCGGCGCGCCGGCGAGCTGGCGGCGCACGATGTCGAGCGCGGCGTCGAACCGGCCGAGCTTCGCCTCGCACGTCGCGAGCCACAGCCAGCTGTCGACATGGGCGGGGACGGCCTCGACGAGCCGCAGGGCAGCCTCGCGCGCGCCGTACTCGTCGCCGGCCTCGAGCGCGAGCGCGGCGACCTCCCCCCAGACGGCGCCGAGCGGCGCCTTGGCGTCCAGAAGCGCGCGCGCCTCCCGCGACATCGCAAGCAGATTTTCGCGCTCGCGCGCCGCCCTCAGCCCCGCCAGTTGATCCGCCATGTCCCTTGCCTGCTCCCCGCGTGCATCGAAATCGGCGCGGACCCTAGCCAAGCGGCCCGCCAAGCGCCAGAAGGAGCCTGCACGTGGCCGCCTGACCGAGGAGTCCTGCTTCGCCATGACCGATACCGCCGCCTCCCCGCCCGACCCGCACGCGCTCGCGGTGCGCCGCGACCGGACGCGCGCCTGGTTCGAGGCGCTGCGCGACCGGATCTGCGCCGAGTTCGAGCAGCTTGAAACCGAGGCACCGGACGATCTCTATCCCGGCGAGCCGGCAAGGTTCGAGTTCACCCCCTGGCGGCGCGGCGACGGCAGCGAGGACCAGGGCGGCGGCGTGATGGGCATGATGCACGGGCGCCTGTTCGAGAAGGTCGGCGTCCACGTCTCCACGGTATACGGCGAGTTCAATCCCGATTTCGCGAAGAACATCCGCGGGGCGCAGACCGATCCGCGCTTCTTCGCCACCGGCATCTCGCTGATCGCCCACATGCGCAATCCGCACGTGCCGGCGGTCCACATGAACACGCGCTTCATCACCACGACGGTGAACTGGTTCGGCGGCGGCATGGACCTCAACCCGACACAGGACTACCAGCGCCGGCAGGACTTCGAGGACGCGAAGGATTTCCACGCCGCCGCGAGGGCGGCCTGCGATGCTCACGGCGCAGACTATTTCGAGCGGTTCAAGACATGGGCTGACGAGTATTTCTGGCTCAGGCACAGGAACGAGCCGCGGGGCGTCGGCGGCATCTTCTACGACCATCTCGACACGGGCGACTTCGAGGCCGATTTCGCCTTCACCCGCGATGTCGGGGAGGCCTTCCTCGACATCTATCCGAGGATCGTGCGCCGGCGCATGGCGACCGCCTGGACCGAGGCGGACCGTCACGAGCAATGCGTGCGCCGCGGGCGCTATGCGGAGTTCAACCTGCTCTACGACCGGGGCACGAAGTTCGGACTGGAAACCGGCGGCAACGTCAACTCCATCCTCTCCTCCATGCCGCCGGAGGCGCGCTGGCCCTAGCCCAGCTCGATGGAGACGCTCGGGCTGTGGCCGGTCGAGGCGATCAGCACGCGATCGCGCGGATCGAGCGCGTCGATCTGCTCGGCGGTCATCAGGCCGAGGGCGGAGTCCGCGACCGGCGAGCCCATCGAGGGATCGAGCCGGTAGCCCACGACCGAGGCCGGCGCCGGGGCATCGAGCACCGAGCCGCGCACCTCCCCGCCGCCGCGATTGACGAGGGTGTAGAAGCCGAGCTGGTGCTCCTGCAGGAAGGAAGAGGCGCTCGCGCTCGCCGCGGTCTGGGCGGGCAGGATCAGCTCGCGATCCGGGGCCGGGAGGAGCGCCCCGGCGATCTCGGCGATGGTCTCGCTCGAGAAATCGGACGACAGGATCACCGTGTTCACCCCGCTGGCCGGGATGACGTAACCGCCGCGCATCACATAGCCGGTGCTGCGCCGGCGCACCTCGGCGACGCGGATGATCGAGCCGCCGGTCTCGAGGCGGATGAGCAGCAGGCGCTGCTCCACATAGGAGGCTTCCGGCGGGCAGATATAGATCCGGTACACGCCCTCGGCGCGGAAGATCTTCGCCGTGTCGTCCCAGTTTAGAGGACCCTCGCTGTCATAGGCGAAACGGTAGAGCAGCCCCCCGGTCAGCGTGGAGAGCGCGGCCGAGCGGTCCGCGCCCCCTGCGGGCTGCGCCGAACGCTTGCCGGCGGCCGGCTCGTCGCCGCGCGCGCCGATGAGCCGGTAGGGAAAGCCGGAATCCTCGAGGCCGGAGGTGTGGAGGAATTTCGCGACGAGCTTGAGATCGTCCTTGTCGGCATTGGCGACGAGCTCGTCGAGCGGGCGCGCGCTGGCCTGGCGCGGGCCGTGGCTCGCGCGCTTCCTGCCGCTTTCGGGCACATGGGCGAGCACCGATTTCAGGAGCTTGAACGAGGCCGGGTCGCGCCCCAGCAGGATGCGCTCCGAGGGCGGCTTGTCGGGCGGGACCAGGCCGGGCACGAAGGAGGCGAAGAAGCGGCCGAGCCGCTTCCAGAAACCGGTCTTCTTCTGCGCCTTCTCCTTCTTCTGTTCCTGCCGGTCGAGGAAGGCGCCGAACGCGCTCGCGATCCAGCCCTTGTCGACATAGCCGAAGGCGACCATCGAGGCGACGGCGCGCTCGAAGGTAGCCAGCGGATCGATCTTGGGTCCCTCGCTCATCCCTCGTCCCCCTGCCCGGCGGCCCGGGCCCGTGCCATCTCGATCAGCGCACCGCGATCGAGCGCGAAGCCGGATTCGATCCAGGCCTCCTCCAAAGCGGCGAGCAGCTCGCCGAGTTCCGGGCCAGGCGCGAATCCCGCCTTCACGAGATGGCGGCCGGAGACGGGGAAGACCGGGCGTTCGAACGCGCGGGCGGCGGCGATGCCCGCCTCGGCCCGGGCCGGATCTCCGGCCCCGCGCGCCTCGGCGAGGCGCAGCTGGTCGATCACCGCCTGCGATCCGCGCTCGTAGAGTCTTCGCTCCAGTTCCGGGCGCGCCAGCCCGGGGGTCACGAGCGGGCGCTGCGCCGCGGCCGCGAGCCGGGCGCGCTCGGCTTTCGAGACCTTCATGGCGCGGGCCAGGGCTGCCACGCTGTCCTCACCGCCTCCCGCCAGCGCGGCGACCCGCAGCAGCGGGTCGGGCGCGCGCTCCATCCTCTGGTCCCTGTTAATTAGCCTGAACAAGAGGTTGAAGTCGAGCGCAGCCGGTAAGACTTCCTCAAGGATGTGGCCCTCCTGCATCGCCTCGAGCGCCGTCACCGGGGCGGGGGCGGCGAGCAGCTTCTTCAGCTCCTTCCAGATCCGCTCCGCGGACAGTTTCGCCATCCCCTCGCGCATCGCGACGCAGGCCGCCTGGCCGCGCAGGTCCGGCTCGCCGAGCCCGTACCACGCGTTGAAGCGGTAGAAGCGCAGGATCCTCAGATAGTCCTCGGCGATACGCTCCTCGGGCTCGCCGATGAAGATGATGCGGCCGGCCCCGGCATCGGCCGCTCCGCCGAACGGGTCGTAGAGCGAGCCGTCGGGGCGGGCATAGATCGCGTTGAGGCGGAAATCGCGCCGCGCCGCGTCCTCCTTCCAGTCGCTGGCGAAGGCCACCACGGCACGCCGCCCGTCGGTGGCGACGTCCTTTCGCAGCGTCGTGACCTCGTAGGGTATCCCCTTCGAGACCACGGTGATCGTCCCGTGATCGATGCCGGTCGGGACGGGTTTCAGGCCGGCCGCGGCGGTCCGGCGCATCACCTCCTCGGGATGCAGCACGGTGGCGATGTCGACATCGTCGACCGGAACGCCCATCAGCGCATTCCTGACGCACCCGCCCACGAAGCGCGCGAGATCCTGCCCGCCGGCATTGAGCGCCTCGACCACGGCGCGGGTGGCGGGCCGGGTCATCCAGGGATGGGCTTCGGGGTCGAGCCGCGCCGGGCTCATCGGATCGCCTCCTCGTTCAGCGCCGGGCCGGCGGTTCGCCGGGCGCCTCGTCGTCTTCGGGCCGGGCGCTGTCCGGCTCGGCCTCGCCGATCTCGCCGGGCACGACGCGCCCGCCTTCCAGGCGGGGCGGGTTGAAGGCGCCCTCGCGCGCACTGTCGCCGCCGGCGAAAACGGTCAGCAGGACGACGGCAAGCAGCGACAGCCCGGCGCCGATCAGGGCGAGCAGGCCGAGCGGCGCGGGCGCGTCACCGGCCCGTTCCTGCGCGTCCTGCCCGGCCGGACGCGTGGCGACGAGGCGCCACAGCGCGTGCGCGATGAAGGGCGCGGCGAACAGGACGGCGATGAGCAGGACGAAGCGCAGCACGCGATGATGTCTCCTCTAACCGGTGAGCCGGTCGGACAATGCCTTCAGCATGCCCGCGGTCGCCCCCCAGATATAGCGCCCCTGATAGGGCATGGCGTAGTAGCGGCGCAAACGCCCGCGGAACTCGCGTTCCTCGAGCCGGTGATTGCGCGGATTCATCAGGAAGTCGAACGGGGTCTCGAACACCTCGGCGACCTCGCCGGGGTCCGGAACGAGTTCGAAGCCCGGATCGACCAGGCCCACGAAGGGCGTCACCGCATAGCCCGTCACGGTCGCGTAGGCGTCGAAGCGGCCCAGAAGCTCGACCTCGTCCGGCGACACGCCGATCTCCTCGGCCGTTTCGCGCAGCGCGCATTCGGCGAGACTCTCGCGCCCGACATTCTGGCGCCCGCCGGGAAAGCTGATCTGTCCGGCGTGGGCCTGCAGATGGTCGGCGCGCCGGGTGAAGATCACGCACAGCCTTTCCTCGCGACGCACGAGCGGGACGAGCACCGCGGCCGGCTTCAGCTTGCGCGGCGCGGGCGCATCCTCGCGGTTGAGGTCGAAATCGGAGCGGCGCGGCTTCCTCCGGCGCGCGTCCACCGGGTCGAGCACGGCGCAGAGCCGCTCGACGATCTCCTCGGGCGAATGGTGGAGCGCGTCCTTCACCCTTTCGGTCCCAGCGGGAAGAAGACGCCCTCGCTCCAGACGCCCATGACCTTGCGTCCTTCCGCGTCCTCGCCCTCCACGGCGCGTTCGGCGAGATCGTAGAAGGTCGCGCGGTTGATCAGGGCTTCCAGATTGCCGCGCACGTGGACATAGGGCTCCGGCTCGCCGTCTGCCCCGGTCTCCACCCGGATCGGATGGTCCGGACCGGCGATCACGGCCTCGTCCATATTGGTCAGGAAGGCGATTCTCTGCGCCTTGCCTTCGCCCTCGGCATCCATGCGGATCGCGAGGAAGGGCGCGGCCTCGACCTCGATCTCGATCTTCTCCACCGGGGTGACGAGATAGGTCTTGCCGTCCGCGTCCTTCCTCAGGATGCGCGAGAACAGGCGCACCAGGCGCTCGCGCGTGATGCGCGTGCCCTCGTGCCACCAGCTGCCGTCGCGCCGGATGACGAGATCCATCTTGCCGCAGGCTTCGGGATTCCACCTGTCCACCGGCGGCAGTCCGCCCCCGCCGGCCTCGGCCGCCTCGACGAGGGACTGCATTACATCGGAGTCAGATTCGCTTCCGGCCATGGACACCTTTCCTGGCTGCGGCCATCTTTCCCGTTCCCGGTTCATCTTTTAAGGACATAAGGCGATGACCGTCTCGAAGGAAGACGCCCGCGCGCTCGAACACCGCGCCGATCGGGCCGCCGAGCGCCTCGCCGAGGCGAAGGGCTCGATCCGGAAGACCATTATCGGCCTCGACGAGGTCGTCGAGCGCGCGCTCGCGGTGATCCTGTCGGGCGGGCACGGCCTCCTGGTCGGCGCGCCGGGCCTTGCCAAGACCAAGCTCGTGCACACGCTCGCCGTGGTGACCGGCCTCGACGACAAGCGCGTCCAGTTCACCCCGGACCTGATGCCGGCCGACATTCTCGGCTCGGAGGTGCTGGAGGAGAGCGAGGGCGGCAAGCGCGCCTTCCGCTTCCTGCCCGGCCCGGTCTTCTGCCGCCTGCTGATGGCCGACGAGATCAACCGGGCGAGCCCGAGGACGCAGGCCGCCCTCCTGCAGGCGATGCAGGAAGGTTTCGTCACCGTGGCCGGTGCGCGTCATGACCTGCCCAGGCCCTTCCACGTGCTCGCGACCCAGAACCCGATCGAGCAGGAGGGCACCTATCCCCTGCCCGAAGCCCAGCTCGACCGGTTCCTGATGCAGATCGACGTGCCCTATCCCAGCCGCGAGGACGAGCGCGCGATCCTGCTCGCCACGACCGGCGTGGAGGAGGCGCAGTCCCACACCGTGCTCAGCGCCGAGGAAATCCTGGACCTGCAGACCCTGGTGCGCGCCATGCCGGTCGGGGAGGAGACCCTGAACGCCGTGCTCGCCCTGCTCGAACGCGCCCGGCCCGACACCTCGCCGGACGGCGAGGTGAAGGACGGCGTCGCCTGGGGGCCCGGCCCGCGGGCCGGCCAGGCGCTGATGCTGGCGGTGCGCGCCCGCGCTCTGCTGCAGGGCCGGCTCGCGCCATCCAGCGCCGATGTCGCCGCGCTCGCCGAACCGGTGCTGAAGCACCGCATGGCGCTCACCTTCGCGGCCAAGGCCGACGGGCTGAAGCTGGAGACGCTCATCGCCCGGCTCGCGGCGGAGGCGGCCTGATCCCGATGAGCGAGCCCGGCACGCCACGGACGCAGCGCCTGCGCCATGAGGCGGAGACCGCCGCGGCGCGCTTTCCCGCCCTGCTCGCCGAGGCCCAGATCATCGCGGCCAGCGTCGTGCACGGCACGCACGGACGGCGCCGGCCGGGCTCGGGCGAGACCTTCTGGGAATACCGCCATTACCGCCGCGAGGATGCCGCCTCGGCCATCGACTGGCGGCGCTCGGCGCGCGGCGACCAGCTCTTCGTGCGCGAAACCGAGTGGGAGGCGGCCAATGCCGTCCATCTCTGGCGCGACGGCGGCGCGGGCATGGCGCTCGCCTCGCCCGGCCGGCCGCTGAAGCGCGACCGGGCCGCGGTCTGCCTCATGGCGCTCGCCAGCCTGCTGTCGCGCGGCGGGGAACGCATCGCCGCGCTCGGCGAGACCGGGCGGGCGCGCGCCGGCCGCACCGGGCTCGAACGCACCCTGCACGCCCTCGCCGAGGGACCGGGTTCGACCCGGGCGATCGAGGCCCCCGAACTGCCGCGCCACGCCCGCGTGGTGCTGGCGAGCGACTTCCTCGACCCGCCCGAGACCACGGCGGCGCGCCTGTCAGCGCTCACCGCGGCCGGTGCCGAGGGCGCCCTCCTGCGCATCGTCGATCCGGCCGAGGAGGATTTCCCCTTCACCGGGCGCACCCGGTTCAGGGATCCGGGCCTCGGCGCGAACCTCCTCTTCGGGCGGGCGGAGACGGCGCGCGACGCCTATCGCGGGCTGTGGCGCGAGCACGGCGCGGCGCTGGGCGACGTCGCGCGCAAGGCCGGCTTCACGCTGATCACCCACCGCACCGACCGGCCGGCGGCAAGCGCGGTGCTGTCGCTCTACCAGGCGATCGCGGGGCTTCGATGATCGCGCTCGGGCCGCTCGCCTTCGCCGCGCCTCTTGCGCTTCTGGGCCTTTTCGCCCTGCCGCTGCTCTGGATGGTGCTGCGCGCCACCCCGCCGAGCCCGCGCGAGGTCGTCTTCGCCCCGCTCGCGCTGCTGCGGCGCATCGCGCGGACGCCGGAGACGCCGCAATCCACCCCGCTCTGGCTGATCGTCCTGCGCCTGTTCCTCGCCGCGCTCGTGATCCTGGCCCTCGCCCGTCCGGTCTGGCAGCCCGAGGCGGAACTCGGCGAGGACCTGCCGCTCCTCGTCCTGGTCGATGACGGCTGGGCCGCGGCGGCCGGCTGGCGCGCGGTCGGTGCCGAGGCGCAGGGCCGGCTCGAACGCGCCGCGGTCGACGGGCGCCAGGCGGCCCTCGTCTTCACCGCCGAGCCTCAGGAAACCGCCGAGACGGTCCGCTTCGGCGATGCGCGCGAGGCTCTGGCACGCCTGCAGGCCGCCGAGCCGCGGCCCTGGTCGGGCAACCGCACCCTCGCCGCCGAACGCATCGAGGCCGCCTTCGCACAGGCCGGCGCACCGGCGCGGGCGGAGATCCTCTGGCTCGCCGACGGGCTTGCCGGGACCGACGATGGCGACGTCTCGCGCCGGCTCGCGGCGCACGGACCGCTCACCGTGATGGTCCCGCCGGCCGAGGACAGCCCGCTCGCCCTGCGCCCGGCGCAGCCGACCGAGGCGGGGTTCGAGGCCGAGCTGGTGCGGGCCGACACGCGCGGAGCCCGCACGGCGGACGTCGTCGCCATCGCCGCGGACGGCCAGGCGCTGGCGCGCGGCGAGGCGGTGTTCGAGGACGGCGCCGCGACGGCGCGCTTCACCGCGCGCCTGCCGCTCGATCTGCGAAACCAGATGCGCCTGATCCGCATCGAGGGCGAGGCGAGCGCCGGCGCGGTGCAGCTCGCCGACGATGCCTGGCGCCATCCCCGCGTCGGGGTGATCGAGCCGGCCGGCGGGGAGCAGGACCAGCCCCTGCTCTCCGACCTGCACTATGTCGGCGAGGCGCTCGCACCCCATGCCGAGCTGTGGCGCGACACGCTGGACGATCTTCTCGAGGCCGGGCCGGCCGTGCTCGTCATGGTCGACGCCGCGCGCACCGAGGACGCGCGCCTCGCCGATTTCGTGACCGGAGGCGGCGTGCTGATCCGCTTTGCCGGGCCGCGCCTCGCCACGCGCGGCGACGACCTCCTCCCGGTGCCGCTGCGCTCGGGCGGGCGGCTGTTCGGCGGGGCGATGGCCTGGGACGAGCCCCAGCAGCTGGACGCCTTCGGCGAGGACAGCCCGTTCGCCGGCCTCGCCGTGCCTGCAGACGTGATGGTGACCCGCCAGGTGCTGGCCGAGCCGGGACCGGCCCTGGACTCCCACGTCTGGGCGCGGCTTCGCGACGGCACGCCGCTGGTGACCGCCGAGCGGCGCGGAGAGGGCTGGATCGTGCTGTTCCACGTCACCGCCGGGCCGGACTGGTCCAACCTGCCGCTTTCCGGGCTCTACCCGGCCATGCTGCGCCGCGTGCTGGCGCTGGCGGGCAGCGGCGCGGCGGCCGTGCCCGCCGAAGGCGCCTGGCAGATCGAGCGCCAGCTCTCCGGGACCGGCCGGCTCGTCGCGCCCTCCGGCCTTGCCGAGCCGGTCGCGGCCGATGGGCTCGCCCGCGCCGAGGCCTCGCCGCAGACCCCGCCGGGCCTCTGGCGGCTCGGTGCGGCGAGCGCGGCGCTCAATGTGATCGGGCCGCGGACCGCGATCGCCCCGCTGGCGCGCGAGCTGCCCGGCGCCCATGTCGTCACCCGCGACGGCACCCGCGAGCTGCGCCTCGCCGGCCCGCTGCTGGCATTCGCCCTCCTCCTGTTCGCGGCTGACATGATCATCGCGCTCGCCCTGTCGGGCCGGCTGCCGGCGCTGCGGCGCGGGCTCGCGAGCCTCGCCGTCGCGGCCGTCGCCCTGCCCCTGATGCTGTTCGAGGCACGCGCCCAGGACGCCGCGATCAGCGATGCCGAGGCGATGGACCGCGCGCTCGAGGTGCGCTTCGGCTACGTGCTCACGGGCAATGCTGAGATCGACCGCATCAGCCAGGCCGGGCTCGAGGGCCTCGCGGCCACGCTGTTCGCGCGCACCGCGATCGAGCCGGGCGAGCCGCGCGGCATCGAGATCGAGTCCGAGCCGATCCTGTTCTATCCGATGATCTACTGGCCGGTGACCGAGGATGCCCCGGCGCTGAGCCCGAACGCGGCGGCGCGGGTGGAAGCCTATCTGCAGTCGGGCGGGCTGATCGTGTTCGACACGCGCGATGCCGGCACGGTCGCGGTGCGCCGCGAGCCGCATCCGGGCCTGGTGCGCGTGCTCGACGCGATCGACGTGCCCCCGCTCGCGCGCATCCCGCCCGATCACGTGCTGGGACGCACCTTCTACCTGCTGGAGAGCTTCCCCGGGCGCTATGCGGGCGGTGAGGTCTGGGTCGAGGCCGATCCCGACGGCTCCTCGCGCGACGGCACCTCCGGCGTCGTCATCGGCGCGGCGGACTGGGCGTCGGCCTGGGCGATCGCGCCGGACGGAACCGCGCTGGCCCCGGTCGAGGGCGGGGAGCGCCAGCGCGAGCTGGCCCTGCGCACCGGGGTCAATCTCGCCATGTATGCGCTGACCGGCAATTACAAGGCCGACCAGGTCCACGTGCCGGCGATCCTGGAACGGCTGGGGCAGGACTGATGGAGGCCACCACCCTCGCCTTCGCGCCGCTGGTCCCGGCAAGCCTGGTCTGGGGCCTTGCCGCGCTGCTCGCCGCCATCGTGGCGTTCGCAGCGCTGCGCGGGCTCTCCGGCTGGCTCTGGCGCGGGCTTGCCGGCGCTGCGCTGCTCGCCGCGCTCGCCAACCCCTCGCTGGTGCGCGAGGCGCGCGAACCGCTCACCGACATCGCGCTCGTGGTCACCGACGACAGCCGCTCGATGGAGATCGGCGGACGCGCCGAGGCGGCGAGCGCTGCCCTCGGGGCGGTGCGCGCCCATGCCGAGGCCGATGCCGGGCTGGATCTCGTCGAGATCGTCGGCGGGCGCGCCGAGGACGGCACGCGGCTCGTCGACACGATCCGCGCCGGGCTCGCCGACATTCCGCGCAATCGCCTGGCCGGCGTGATCGTGCTGTCCGACGGGCGGGTGCACGATGTGCCGGCCGATCCCGGCAGCCTCGCCCTGCCCGCGCCCCTGCACCATTTCGCCACCGGCGATGCGGGCGCCGGCGACCGGCGCCTCGTCATCGAAGAGGCCCCGCGCTACGGCCTCGTGGGCGATCCGGTGACCTTCACACTGCGCGTCGAGGACGAGACGGCCGCAGCCGGCAGCGCGCTCGTCACCCTGCGCGTCGACGGCGGCGATCCGATCCGGGCGCGCGTCGAGATCGGCAGCCCGGTCTCGGTGCAGGCCCTGGTCAACAATCGCGGCGACAACGTGGTGGAGATCGAGGTCGAGCCCGGCGAGGAGGAGCTTTCCCTGCTCAACAACCGCGCGGCGGTGAGCGTGACGGGCGTGCGCGACCGGCTGCGCGTGCTCCTGGTGACCGGCGAGCCGCACAACGGGGCAAGGGCCTGGCGCGACCTGCTGAAGTCCGACCCGAGCGTCGATCTCGTCCATTTCACCATCCTGAGGCCGCTCGACAAGCAGGACAATGTCCCCCCGGACGAGCTCGCCCTGATCGCCTTCCCGGTGTTCGAGCTGTTCCAGCAGCGCCTGGAGGAGTTCGATCTCGTGATCTTCGACCGCTATCGCCGGCGCGGGATCCTGTCGCCCATCTATATCGGCAATATCGCCCGCTATGTGGACACCGGCGGAGCGCTCCTGGTCACGACCGGACCGCCGTTTGCCGGTCCGGCGAGCCTGGCGCGCTCGCAGCTCGCCTCCGTGCTGCCCGCCCGCCCCGACGGCGAGATCGACGAGGGCCGTTTCGTGCCGCAGGTCAGCGAGACCGGCGCGCGCCATCCCGTCACCGCCCCGCTCGACGGGCAGGAGGACCGCTGGGGTCCCTGGTTCCGGCGCATCGGCGCGATCCCCATCGCCGGCGAGACGGTGCTGGAAAGCCCCGACGGGGAGCCGCTGCTCATCCTGTCGCGCCAGGGCGAGGGGCGGGCGGCGATCCTGATGAGCGATCAGGCCTGGCTGTGGGAGCGCGGCTTCGAGGGCGGCGGGCCGCACGACGAGCTGTTCCGGCGTGTCGCGCACTGGCTGATGGGCGAACCCGAACTGGACGAGGAGCGCCTGTCGGCGAGCGTGGCCGAGGGCGAGCTCACCGCCGTGCGCGCGACCCTTTCCGGCGAGGCGCCGCCGCTGGAGATCACCTGGCCGTCGGGCGGCACCGCGAGCGTGCCCATGGCCGAGGCCGCGCCCGGCCGCTTCGCCGCCAGCCTGCCGGTCGAGGAGACCGGTCTCGTCCGCCTGCGCTCGGGCGAGCTGACCACGGTGGTCTCCGCCGGGCCGCTCAATCCGCGCGAATACACCAACCTCAGGCTCGATCCCGAAGGCCTCGCCCCGCTCGTCGAGGCGAGCGGGGGAGGCGCGTTCGAGATCGGCACCGGGACGGACCCCGCCCTGCCCGAGCTGCGCCGGCCGCGGGCGGGCAGCGTCCAGGCGGGCACCGGCTGGGCCGGCCTGCAGCGCAACGGCGCCTACCAGGTGCTGGAGGCCCGCCGCACCCCGCTCGCCCCCGGCCTCCTCGCCGTCGCCCTGGCACTCGCGCTGATGGGGATGGCGTGGAGACGCGAGGGGCGTTAGGGACGGATCAAACTAATTCGGGAAAACTGAAGAAGCCTTGCTGGCATGCTCGACCTAAGGAGACCGGCGCATTGGAAGATCCGCTCATGATATTTGAGGTAGGAATACCCAACTTACGCAGGCGACCAGCCAACTCGGCATTACCGTCATAGTTAATAGCAAACTTTCTTGCTTCACTACTTTCAATTCCGAGTATTTCTAAATTTATCGGATCGCAAGCAAAACCTGCCAAGAAAATATTCTTTGCTGTATGGATCTCATTTCTAATTTTATTGTTTTCTTCTTCTCGAATTGCCTCTCTCATAAATTTTAATTTTGTGGAGCCGGCATGAATCGACTGAGACGTAACCCGTTCATCGAACGGGACACAACCAAACACATGAAGAACATCAGGAACATGATCGTTAGTGACTCCAGAAAACTGTTCACTAGATTCTAAAAAAAATTTAAAAGTATCCTCTATAATACAATCATAGTTAAATGTAATTATTTTAAGCATATTCGGCCTTAGTTCATCTGGTGAGTTTGCTCGAAGCGTATAACGCCGCACTAATTCTGCACACCAATTGCGGACGCCGCCAATTCGCGGTTGACGCCACAAATAGTTATACTCTGGAATTCTATAATTATCTCCCCAGTTATCGCGAAAAACCCGAATCTTCACCATTGATTGTGCAATCTTAAATGATGTGTATTTCTTAGAATACCCTTCGAAAGAGGGATTCCGGTAAGCAAACATATCAATAGAGTTCTCGAATGAATTTCGTGCCGCTATTTTAAATTGATCAACCTCATTTCCTCTGTGGGAGCCTGTAGCATCAAGCAAGAACTCATCAAAACTCGCCGATAACAAATCAAAGCTTGAATCTCCATGACGACGCTCGGCCCACAGTGGTTCCTCAAGAAGCGCTCCAAACACAGACGGACCGGTCGGCAGGCCGAACTCTGCACTGCCACCGGCGCCCACCACGACAACGGTCTTATCCTCGAACACCAAGCCACCCAATCGAACTCACCCTTAAGTACATATAGTCGATTCTCACTTGCCCCACCAACCCTTTGCCATCGCGCCGATTTCCGGGCTAGGCTCGCGCCATGGCGAACACCCGGCCGGATTTTCTCTCGCCCGAACAGCTCGAGGCCTGGCGCGGCCGGCTCGTGGAGATGTTCGAGTCCGCGCGCGCCGAGCTGTTCACGATCGAGGTGATGCTGCAGGCCGGCGCGACCGCCATCGCGCTCGCCGCGGGCCTGCTGCTCGGCCCGCTCCTCATCAAGCTGTTCAAGCGCCTGTTCGCCGCGCCGGCGCTGAAATGGCTGCGCGATGCGGGCACGCGCGTGGGAGAGTCCATCGCCGGGGCGAGCCTCGCCTTCCTCCTGCTGATTGCGGCGCGCGTCGGGTTCGAGCAGGCCGGCGCGAACGTGTTCGTGCTCAACCTGGCCGCCAGCCTGACGGGCGCCTGGATCATCATCCGCTTCGCCTCGGCCTTCATCGCCGAGCCGTTCTGGGCGCGCCTGATCGCGAACCTCATCTGGGTGATCGCGGCGCTGAACATACTGGGCTGGCTGGAGCCGTTCTCGGCCTTCCTCAACGGGATCGGCATGGATGTCGGCGAGGGCGGCAGGCTCTCCCTGCTCACGCTGCTGCGCGCGATCTTCATCCTCGCGATCCTCTACTGGGTGGCGACGCGCGTCTCCAAGCTGCTCGCCTCGCGGGTCGGCAAGATCCCGAACCTCACGCCCTCCGCGCGCCTGCTCCTGAGCAAGAGCGTGCAGATCGGCCTCATAACCCTCGCCGTCGTGGTGGGGCTCAACTTCGCCGGGGTCGATCTCGCCGCGCTCGCCATCTTCTCCGGCGCGGTGGGCCTGGGCATCGGCTTCGGCCTGCAGAAGATCTTCGCCAACCTGATTTCCGGCCTGATCCTCCTCATGGACCGCTCGATCAAGCCGGGCGACGTGATCACGCTGGAGGACACCTACGGCCACGTGAACGCGCTCGGGATGCGCTTTGCCAGCGTGATCACGCGCGACGGGATGGAGCACATCATCCCGAACGAGGACTTCATCACCACCAAGGTGATCAACTGGTCCTATTCCGACCGTGCGGTGCGGGTGAAGAAGCAGGTCGGCGTGGCCTACGACACCGACGTGCCCCGGGCCATGGAGGTGATCGTGGAAGCGGCCAACACCGTGCCGCGCGTGCTGGAGGCGCCCGCGACGCGCTGCCTGCTCAGAAGCTTCGACGACAGCCAGATCACGCTGGAGGTGCGCTTCTGGATCTCCGATCCCGAGGGCGGGGTGAACAACGTGGCCTCCGATGTCTATGTCGCGATCTGGAAGGCGTTCAAGGAGAACGGCATCCAGTTCCCCTTCCCGCAGCGCGACGTCCACCTGATGGACGATCACGGCCCGATCAAGGTAAGGATCGAGAAGGAGGGCTGAGCCTTCAGCCGGCATTAATGCCCGCCATGCGAGGTTCGTCGCCCTCACAACGGAGACCGTCCATGCGCCTCTCTCTTCTCCTTGCCGGGGCCGCGTGCCTTGTTCTGACCTCCGGCTGCGCCGTGGCCGGCACGGCCTTCGTCGCGGCCGATACCGCGATCGGGGTCACCGGAGCCGCGGTCGGCGTCGCCGGCGACGTCGCCGAGGGTGCTGTCCGGCTCGCAATCCCCGGCGACGGGGAGGACGAAGACGAGGACGAGGACGAGGGCAAGGACTAGGGCGAGGGCAGGTCGCGGTCCGGATCCTGACCTTCGCGCCTGACGTGACCCCCGACATTCTGCTATGCTCGCGCCCGGTGAATGACGAACAGCGTCAGGTGAAAGGCGGCCGCCCATGCGTTGGATCCTCTCCCTTCTCTCCCTGCTCTTGCTGACGGCCACCCCCGCCGCGGCGCAGGCCGGCTATACGCTGGGCGAGGTCGAGGCAGGCGAGGACCTCGCCGGCAAGGTCCAGGAATACGGCCAGCAGGACGTCGAGCGCCTGCTCGACGAGCTGCACGACGCGGTCGCCCTCGAACTGGATGCACGCGGCCTGCGGGCAGGGGAGGACCCGCGCCGGATCGATCTCGTGCTGCTCGATGCCGAGCCGAACCGGCCGACCTTCCGCCAGCTGTCGCGCAATCCGGGCCTGTCCATGCAGAGTTTCTCGCGCGGCGGCGCGCGCATCGAGGCGCAGATCCGCGGCGAGGACGGCCAGATCGTCGACCGCTTCGAGTACGACTGGTACACCCGCGACATAGAGGACGCCTTCTATCGCGGCGTCTGGACCGATGCCGAGCGGGCCATCGACCGCTTCGCGCAGGCGCTCGCCGACCATCTCCAGGCGCAGTGACCGCGCCGGCCAGCCGCCGCCCCCGTCTCCGAAGGACCGACATCATGATCGCTCTCATTGCCGGCCTCGCCGCGTTCGCCGCCGGTGCGCAGGCCGCAACGCCGGCCCCCGGCGCGCCCGGCGCCACGACCGTGGTCTGGGTCAATGCCTGCCAGGCGCAATCGGCGCGGGAGAGCAACGCCAATGTGCGCGAGGCCTGCGCCTGCACCGCCGGGCTCTTCGCCGGGCGCATGAGCGACCGCCAGTATTCCATCCTCGGGCGGATCGCCCGGCACCTCTCCGACGAGGAGGGCCTGATCGCGGAGATGCGCGCCATGACGCTGGAGGGCTACAGCGCGGACGAGATCGCCCGGGTCGGGGTCCTGATCGCCGAGCTCGGCCCGCAGGTCGACCAAGTGTGCGGCGTGCTCGAATAGCGAAAGCCGGGAGGGAGCGCGATGGCCGAGCGTCCCAGCATGTGCCTGCTCTACACGACCTGGCCCGCGGCCGCGCCGGCACGCGAGGCCGCCGCCGCACTGCTGGAGGAGGGCCTGATCGCCTGTGCGAACATCCTCTCCGGCTCGACCTCGATCTATCGCTGGCAGGGCGAGGTGAAGGAGGAGGGCGAGATCGTCGCCCTGTTCAAGACCGCCGCCGACCGGGCGGAGCGGGCGCGTGACCGGCTGGTCGCGCTGCACCCCTACGAAGAACCCTGCGTCATCGCGCTCGGCGTCGAGACCGGCGCGTCCGCGCCGGGATTCCTCGACTGGGTGGAAGCGGAAACGCGCCGCGGCGCGTGACACTTGGGTGAAGTTTTAGCAACACCGCTTGCATCTTAACATGCCGGCAAGGTCGCCGGCGCTCATGCTGCGCGCGATCTCGAGCCAAGAGCGTGCGCCCATGTCCCGAACCGTCCGGTCCCTTCTCCACGACGCCCCGATCCTCGATCCTCAGCTCACCGGTTCCGAGGTCTACGACCTGTTCCACGACGATCCCGACCTGCTGGTCTGCGCCGTCGTCGAGGACGCCCGCCCGATCGGCCTGGTCTCGCGCAACGCCTTCTTCCTGAAAATGGCCGACATGCACGGGCGCGCCCTGTTCGGCCGGCGTCCGATCACCTACCTGATGAACAGGGAGCCGCTGACGATCGAGGACGACCGGCCGATCGTCGATCTCAGCGGGCGGATCGTCACCGACCGGCCTTCCGCCCTGTTCGACGGTTTCGTGATCACCCGCGACGGGCGCTATCTCGGCGTCGGAACCGGGGTCGACCTGATGGGCGTCCTCCACCAGGAGAGCGAGGAGCGCAACCGCAAGCTGGTCGCGCTCGCCGAGCAGCTCGGGCGCGCGCGCATCGAGGCGCTGGCCGCCGCCCAGGCGAAGTCGGAATTCCTCGCCACGATGAGCCACGAGATCCGCACGCCGCTCAACGGTGTGCTCGGCGTCGCCCAGCTGCTCATCGAGAGCGGGCTCGATCCCGAACGCCTGAAGCTCGCCGAGACGATCCGGAACTCGGGCGAGATCCTGCTGCGCCTGCTCAACGACATTCTCGACCTGTCCAAGATCGAGGCGGGCAGGATGGACCTCGAGGTGACCTCGTTCAGCGCCGAGGAGATCGCCGACGATGCGCGCCGGCTCTGGCGGGCCCGCGCCGAGGAGAAGGCGCTGACGCTGCGGGTGCACTGCGAGAGCGGAGCCGGGCGCCGGCTCGAAGGCGATCCGGTGCGTATCAAGCAGATCCTGTTCAACCTCATCGGCAACGCCATCAAGTTCACCGATGCCGGCTCGGTCGACGTGGTGATGCGCCTGGTGCCCATCGGGCGCGGGCGCACGGCCCTGCGCGCCGAGGTGCGCGACACCGGGTGCGGCGTGCCGGAAGCCGCGCGCGCGAAACTCTTCACCTCGTTCACGCAGGCCGATGGCGCGACGACGCGCAAGTTTGGCGGCACCGGTCTCGGCCTGGCGATCTGCAAGCGCCTCGTCGAGCTGATGGGCGGCATGATCGGCTTCGAGAGCGAGGCCGGCCAGGGCTCGACCTTCTGGTTCGAGGTCGTCCTGCAGGACGGCGCGGCGCCGGCCCTGCCCCAACCCGCGAACGTGACCGCCCTCCCGGCCGATGCCGGCGAGGGCCCGGCCATCCTCGTCGCCGAGGACAACGCGATCAACCGCGAGGTCGTCGCGGGCTTCCTGCGGCTTCGCGGCTGGAGCTGCGATGTGGTCGCGGACGGTCAGGCCGCCCTCGACGCGGTCGGCACGCGCGCCTACGACCTGGTCCTGATGGACGTGCAGATGCCGGTTCTCGACGGGCTGGAGGCGACGCGCCGGATCCGCGCCCTCGACGGGCCGGCCGCCTCGGTGCCGATCCTCGCCCTGACGGCCAACGCGATGCGCGGGGACGAGCGGCGCTGTCTCGATGCCGGCATGGACGGATACATCGCGAAGCCGATCCGCAAGGAGGTCTTCTTCGCCGAGATCGAGCGGGTCCTGGTGCCGGCGCCGGACAGCGAGCGAGCGCGCGGCAAGGTCGCCTGAGGCCGGCGCAGCCTCAGGAGGCGATCCGGCGCAGGCTCGCCGCGGCGGTCGGATCGGACTCCAGAGCGCGGCGGAGCCCTTCCAGGAGCGGCTCGCCGGAAACCGGGGCGCGCACATAGATGTCCCCGCCGAGCTCGCGCAGCGGCAGTTCGAGATCGGGGTCGAGGCGCACGACCGGGGTCAGCGAGTTCGTCGAAGGCAGCGCGCGGATGTCGGCGGCGGCATCTTCCGGCGTGCAGTCCTCCAGCACGAGACCCAGCACCACCGCGTCGTAGGCGGCCGCGGTCAGGGCTTCGCTCACCTCGCGGCCCGTCGCCGCGCAGGTGACGACGCAGTTGAAGGACTTCAGATAGCCCAGCAGGACCGAGCGCCGCGAGGGATCGGCCTCGGCCGCCAGCACGCGCAGGCGCCGGCTCGTGAGGTCCAGGCGCTCGTTCTCGGCATAGCGGTCGGCCTTGCTCGACATCCGCAGGCGCAGCTCGAGGAAGAAGACCGAGCCACTCTCGGTCGGCTCGTAGCCGACGCGCCCGTTCATCAGCTCGGCCAGGCGCGAGGCGAGGTGCAGGCCGAGCCCGGTGCCGGCCTCGCGGATGGCCTCGTCCACCTTCTCGGCGGAAAAGGCGTCGAACAGGCGATCGCGCGCCGATTCCGGCACGCCGGAGCCGGTGTCGCGGACCTCCAGCCTGAGGGCCGCGTAGTCGCCGCCGCCGGCCTTGAGATCGATGCCGAGCGAGACCCCGCCGGTCTCGGTGAAGCGGACCGCATTGGCGAGGAAGATCTTGACGATCTGCATGATCCGGGTCTCGTCGGCGCGCAGCGCGCGGTCGGCATCGCCGGAATAGCGCACCTCGAAGCCGAGGCCCTTTTCCTTCGCGAGCGGACCGGCAAAGCGCCGGGCGCGGTCGCCGATCTCGCGTGCGGTCAGGTCGTCGAGCACGAGTTCCAGCCGGCCGGCCTGGATGCGCGAGACGTCGAGGATGTCCCCGACCAGGCGCGACAGCGTCTCGCCGCTCTCGCGGATGCGGCGCACCATGCGGCGCTGGTCCTCGCCGAGGCCTGCCTCGTCGAGCAGCTGGGACATGCCCAGGATGCCGTTCAGCGGGGTCCCGAGTTCGTGGCTCATATTGGCCAGGATGGCGGCATTGGCGCGCGCATGTTCCTCGGCGGCCCGCGCCGCACCCTCCTGGCGCTCGGCAAGGCTGGCCATGGCGCGCGACTGTTCCTCGGTCTCGCGGCGCGTCTCCTCCAGCTCGACATTCGTCTTCACCGCATCGATCAGGGTCTGGGAATAGGCCTGCGACAGGCCACGCAGAGCCAGCAGGAAGGCGCCGAGCATCAGAACCATGAGATAGCCGAACACCGAGCCGGTGAAGGCGAGCGCGGCCGCCCACAATCCCAGCGCCGGTACGGCGAAGGCCATGGCCACGCGCTGCTCGGCGGCCGAGGTCATGACCGCGCCGGCCACCATGCCGGAGATCACCAGGGCGCAGGCCTGGCTGACGATGGGCGGGGCCATGGGCCCGACTAGCAGCGGCACCGCCCCCCAGCACGTGCCGATGAGCGCGGAGAAGGCGATGTAGGCCGCGATCTCGCGGTCGGTCGGGGCCCGGTCGGCGCGGCGCGCGCGCAGCATCGTGCCCAGGCGCAGCAGTGCGGCCCCGGTGACCAGCACGAACCAGGCGGCATGGGCCATAGGCTCGACATGGCCCAGCATGAAGATGCTGAGCAGCGCCGCGGTGATGATGTTCATAGGGACGGCCCGCAGCGCGCTGCGGGCAACCAGCACCCGGCGCGCCGTCTTGGTCTGGCGCGCGATCTCTTCGGCACGCGCGGTGGCGCGAGCGTTGGTGAACCCCATATCCATCCTCCAGCCGCTTTTTCTCGCGGTTCTGGAGACGAGATTGCACAACGGTCGTTAAAACGGGGTGTTCAGGCCGTTTACCCTGTCACAAGCCTTTTGCCGGAGGACGATCTTCCATGACCCTCGCCGCGCGATTCGCCTTCGCCGCCGCGTGCGCCCTCGCCCTGGCCGTCGCCGGATGCGAGCGCGGCAGCGGTGGCGCGCCCAGCGAGGCGCCCCTGGAGATCTCCTGGCCCGACCTCCTGCCCGAGAGCGAGCGCGAGACGCTCGCCGCGATGCGGGCCGGACAGGCCGGGCAAAGCGAGCTTCGCGAATACTCCGCCTCCGCGCGCGAGCACCAGGCGGGCAGCTTCCGGGTGGTGGAGGCGCTCGACGGACGCTATGTGCGCATGCCGGGCTTCCTCCTGCCGCTCGACGTTGCGCAGCGCGGCCAGGCGCGCGAGTTCCTGCTGCTGCCCTATCACGGCGCCTGCGTGCACTATCCCGCCCCGCCGCCGAACCAGATCGTCTACGTCACCTCCCAGGAACCGATCCGCTTCGACGGGCTGTGGGACCCGGTCTGGATCGAGGGCGTCATCGAGATCCAGCGCATGTCCACCGAGCTTGCCGAAAGCGCCTACGCGATGGAGGTGAGCGCGGTGGAGCCCTACGCGCCCTGAGGGCTTCGAGGAAATCGGGAACCGGCCGGGATCGGGCGGCGTTGCGGACGGGCAGGAGTCCCGCCATGACCATTTCCAACTGGGCCTATCTCGACACGCACACCATGTTCATTGCCCTCAAAGGTTGCATGACCGGAGAGGAGCACAAGGAGACCGCGCGCATCATGGCCGAGATCGCGCGCGAGCTGCCGGTACGCCAGCTGCTCGTCGACAAGTCCGATGTCGGCAACGGCGAACGCGAGGAGGAGATCCCCTCCGTGGCCGAGAGCGCGGCCCGCACGTTCACGGGAGCCGGCCTGATGCGCATCGCCTTCCTGCTCGCCCACGACGACCCGGTCGCCGCGCCGTTCAGCAAGGCGTTCGCGCGCTGCGGCGGCGAGGCGAGGGCGTTCGACGATTACGACGAGGCGCTCGGCTGGCTGGGCGTGCAGCCCGCCGCAGCCCAGCTCCGGGATACCGCGGCGGCACGCTGACCGGAACACGCCCCTCGCCCGTCACGTTCGGGAAGGGCAGGAGCGGAGGAGCATCCATGACCATTTCGAACTGGAAGCATCTCGACCGGCGCACCGCCCAGGTCACGATGAGCGGCCAGATCACGGGCGAGGAGTACCGCGAGGCCGCCGGCAGCCTCGCCCGCATCGCCGCGGAAACCCCGGTGCGCCAGCTCGTCATCGACGAGCTCCAGGTCGAGCGCCAGGCCCACGAGGATCCCGGAACGCGTATCGCCGAGGATGCCGCGCGGGCCATGCGCGAGGGCGGAATCGACCGCATCGCCTTCCTCGAAGCCCATTCCAGCCGGCTCGCCGACGCGTTCAGGCAGGCCTTCCGGCGCCTCGGCGGCGAGGTGGAGACCTTCGCCCGGCTGCGCGACGCGCAGGGCTGGCTCGAGGTGTTCCACTCCGGCTCCGCGCCGGACGAGAGTGCCGTCGCCCGGGGCGCGAGCTGAGGCGCGCCGGTCTCACCAGCGCCGGATCGCGGATCCGCCCGCACCTGCCTGACCATAGCCCCGGGCCTGGCCTGCGCCGGTCCGGTAGGTGTGGTCGACATGGGTCGTCTGGCAGATCAGCCGGCCGGACGCGTCGCGCACGCTCAGCGTCGCCACCAGGATCGGATCGCCGCGATCGAGCGCCTCGACACTCGGCCGGTTGAAGCCACGCGAGGGACTGGTGCCGTAGCCACGCGCCGGAACGAACCGGGTCAGGCGCACATCGGGCGATTTCGCCATCCGGATGCGCGAGATTTCCACCGGCCCGCGCACTGCGGCCGGCACCGGTCCGGCCTGGTCGACCTCGGTGCTGGAATCGTAGATCTGCTGGCTGTAGCGGAAATCGTAATAGCCCGGCGTGCGCCCGGAATAGATCGCGATCGCCTCGGCATGGTGGCCGCGGTCGATCGAGCGGATGGCGCACTCGTTGCGCCCCTGGGCCTGGGCGGAGGCACCGGCCGCGCCGAGCCCGATCGCGAGACAGGCTCCGAAAATCGCCTTCATCGGTTTCATCTGGACGTCTCCTTTCCTCGGCGCGCCACCCATGGCGCGTCCTGGAGGCGAGGTTTACCGGGCCGTACCTGAACCGGAGCGCAGAGGCGCGTTCATGGCCCGCTCATCTTCGCGGGAACCGGGGCGGGGCTGGCGGGTTGCTCCCGGCAAGGAGGTCGCGATGGCCATCTCGAACTGGAAGCATCTGGGCGACCGGACCGTCTACCTCGCCCTGACCGGCGAGGTCGGCGCAGAGATGCACGGCGAACTTGCCCGGACCCTCGATGAGATCGCGCAGGAAAGTGCATTCGAGACGGTCATCCTGGACAACCGCCATCTCGAGGTGACCGGGCGCAGCGATGAGGCGCGCAAGGCCATCGAGGAGCTGGGGCGCACCTTCGCGAAGACCGGCGTGAAACGCACCGTCTTCGTCGCGTCGCAGTCGCAGAAGGTGCCCGGCTCGGAAGACTTCATCGAAACATTCGAGGACCTTGGCGGAACGGTCGAGATCCATCCCGACTTCGCGTCGGCGGCGAAGTCCCTGGACCTGTCCTATTCGGGTCCCTCGCCGATATCGGCGAACGCCTAGATTCCTTCCCCGGAGAAGGCCTTCTCCACGACGAAATCGCCGGGGCGGGCGTTGGAGCCCTCCTCGAAGCCGCGCGTCTCCAGGAGAGTCTTGACGTCGGTCAGCACGGCGAAGGAGCCGCACACCATCGCCCGGTCGCGGGCCGGGTCGAGCGGCTCGCGCCCGATCATCTCGAACAGGCGGCCATTCTCGATCAGATCGGTGATGCGGCCCACGCGCGGGCCGTCCTCGCGGGTGACCGAGTTGAAGTAGACGAGCCTTCCGGCGGCGAACTCGCCGACCAGCGGATCGACCCGGACCGCGTCCACCAGCTCCTCGCCATAGGCGAGTTCGGCCTGGGTGCGGCAGGTATGGGTCAGCACGACCTCCTCGAACCGCTCGTAGACGTCGGGCTCGCGGATGAGGCTCGCGAAGGGCGCGATGCCGGTGCCGGTGGAGAACAGGTAGAGCCTGCGCCCGGGGCGCAGCGCATCGGCCACCAGCGTCCCGGTCGGCTTCTTGCCGAGCAGCACCCGGTCGCCGGGCCGGATGTCCTTCAGCCGCGAGGTCAGCTGCCCGCCGGGCACCTTGATGGAGTAGAATTCCAGCTCCTCGTCCCAGGTCGGGCTCGCGATCGAATAGGCGCGCAGGACCGGCTTCTTCTCGCCCTCCAGACCGATCATGACGAACTCGCCGGCGCGGAAGCGGAAGCTCTGCGGGCGCGCCGTGCGGAAGGCGAACAAGGTCTCGGTATAGTGCTTCACCGACAGCACCTCGACCTCGAAGAAGGCGCCCTTCTCGGCAATGTACGGGGTCGGCGCCCCCTCGGGGTTCGCGGCGACATGGTTCATTTGACGACCTCGGTTCACACGGCGGCGGACAGGGGCGCGCCGGACTCCACCCATGGCGGGACCGGCAGGTTGCGCGCCCTGAGATAATCGGCGTTGTAGAGCCGGTTCGCATAGCGCGACCCGGCGTCGCACAAAAGGGTGACGATGGTTTTACCCGGCCCGAGCTCGCGGGCAAGGCGCATCGCTCCGGCGATGTTCACCCCCGCCGAACCGCCCAGCGAGAGCCCCTCGCGCTCGACGAGGTCGAACAGTATGGGCAGGAACTCGCCGTCCTCGATGCGGTAGGCGCGCTCGACCGAGAGCCCGTCGAGCTGGCCGGTGATGCGCCCGACGCCGATGCCCTCGGTGATCGAGCTGCCCTCCGGCTTCAGTTCCCCGGTGGTGTAGTAGCTGTAGAGCGCCCCGCCCGCCGGGTCGGCGAGCGCGATCGTGACGGCGGGCTTCCTCGCGCGCAGCGCCTGCGCGATGCCCGCGAGAGAGCCGCCGGTGCCGGCCGAGGCGACGAAGCCGTCGATCCGCCCGCCGGTCTGCTCCCAGATCTCCACCCCCGTCGTGGCGGCATGGAAGGCCTTGTTGGCCGGATTGTCGAACTGGTTCGCCCAGAACGCGCCCGGCGTCTGCTCGGCGAGACGGCGCGAGATGTGGATGAAATGATGCTCGCTGGTATAGGGCGCGGGATCGACCTCGATCACGCGCGCGCCCGCGGCGAGGAGCGCGTCCTTCTTCGCCGGGCTCTGGGTCCTGGGCATGACGATCGTCACGGGAAAGCCGAGCGCCCCGCCGACGAGGGCGAGGCCGATGCCGGTATTGCCCGCCGTGCCTTCCACGATCGTGCCGCCGGGCTTCAGCAGGCCCCTCTCCTGTGCGTCGCGCACCAGAGCGAGCGCGGTGCGGTCCTTCACCGAGCCGCCCGGATTGAGGAACTCGGCCTTGCCCAGGATCTCGCAACCGGTCGCCTGCGACGGCCCGTCGAGGCGCAGGAGTGGGGTGTTGCCGATGAGGTCGATGATGCGGGTCATATCAGGCGGATGCTCGCACGCCGCGCCCGCTCGGTGCGGGCCGGATCGAAAATGCCGCACTCGGTGCGCTCGCTGTCGGCCCAGCGTCCCTCGCGGGTGGCCTCGCCCTGCGCCGGGACGGTGCACGGCCAGCAGCCCACGGACGGATAGCCCTGCTCGACGAGGGGATGGGGCGGAAGGCCGAGGCCGCGGAACAGCTCGGCGAAGGCCTTCGGCGTGAGACCGGCGAAGGGATTGACCTTGACGCGCTCGCCGTCGAACTCGAACGGGTCGAGCCTTTCCCGCTCGCCGCCGTGATAGCGCTTGCGCCCGGTGATCACCGCGTCGTAGCCGGCAAGCCCCCTGGCGAGCGGCTTGACCTTGCGCAGGTCGCAGCAGGCCTGCCCGTCGCGCGCATGCAGCCGCCCGTCCGCGTCCAGGCGGGCTTCTTCCTCGCGGTCGGGTTCCAGCGTGATCACGCGCGTCAGCCCCAGGGTTTCGACCAGACGGTCCCGGTAGGAGAGGGTTTGCGCGAAATGACGCTTCGTGTCGAGGAAGAGCACCGGGGTATCCGGTGACGTTTGCGCGAGCAGGGCGAGCCCGGCGGCCGCCTCGGTGCCGAAGCTGGAGAGCATGGCGATCCGGCCGTCGAAGGCCTCAACCGCCGCGGCGATGATCTCGCGCGGGGACGCGTCGCGCCAGCGCTGGTTCAGCGCGTCCACCCTCGCCCGGCGCGCGGCAAGGGCGCGGGCCCGGTACGCGGGGACGCCGCCGGCCGCATCGGGCTGGTAGGCGCGCGAGAAGCCGGTCCGCGTCCAGCGCGCGCTTCTGCCCGCATCGGGCAGCACCGCGTCGAAGCCCGAGCGCTGCAGCATGTCCAGCTGATCGGGCAGGATGTCGCCGACCGCGCGCAGCTCGCCGGTATAGCCGCGCTCGCGCAGCATGGCGGCGAGCGAGAAGCCGCGCCCGTCCTTGAAGCTGGCAAAGCGGATATCGAGCGCCTGCGCGCCGGCCGCGGATCGAAGCGCCTCGGACGGCGGCGCCGCCGCGGCGATCTCGGTCCGGGCCGCGTGCGCGGCGGGCTCGCGCCTCAAGGCGGCATTAATCGTCATAGATCGACTCCCTGAACGGATCGAGGCCGATCCGCTTCAGCGTGGCGGCGAAGCTCTCGCCCTCCGCGCGCTTTTCCACATAGGTACGAAGGCTCGCGATCACACCCCTGACCGCTTCCTCCGGGCTGAGCGCCCGGCCCGCGATGGCGCCGATCGCGGCCTCGCCGTCGGCCACGCCGCCGAGCGTGAGCTGGTAGACCTCCTCGCCCTTCTTATCGACGCCCAGGAGGCCGATATTGGCGACGTGGTGATGGCCGCACGCATTGATGCAGCCGGAAATCTTGATGCTCACCTCGCCGGCCGCCTCTTCCAGGCCGCAGGCCTCGATGGCCTTCGAGATCGCCTGCGCGACCGGGATCGAGCGGGCATTGGCCAGATTGCAGTAATCGAGCCCCGGGCAGGAGACGATGTCGCTCGCGAGCCCGGCATTCGCGGTGGCGAGCCCGGCGGCTTCCAGCGCCTCGAACACCTCGCGCAGCGCGGCCGCGTCGACATGGGGCAGGACGAGGTTCTGCTCCTTGGTGACGCGGATCTCGCCTAGGCCGTAGCGCTCGGCGAGATCGGCTATCAGGTCCATCTGCCCTGCCGTCGCATCGCCCGGCGTGCCGCCATAGGGTTTCAGGCTGATCGTGACGATCGCCCGGTTCTCGATCCGGTGCGGCTTCACGTTCGCCGCTCTCCAGCGCCGCCAGCCGGGACCATGGCCGGAGGGTGCCGGGCCGGAACCCGGCTTCACGTCGCGGAAGAAGGCCGAGATGCGTTCGACCTCCTCGCGGGGCACGCGCAGTTCGCCATCCTTCAGGCGGGCGAACTCCTCCTCCACCTCGGCGGTGAAGGCGTCTGCGCCCATCGACTCCACGAGGATCTTGATGCGCGCCTTGTAGAGGTTGTCGCGGCGTCCGGCGAGATTGTAGACGCGCAATATGGCGGTCAGGTAGGCGAGAAGGTCCGGCCAGGCCACGAAGTCGGAGAGCTTCGCCGCGACGCGCGGCGTGCGCCCCTGCCCGCCCCCGGCATGAACCTCGAAGCCGAGTTCGCCGGCATCGTTCCTGACGAGCCGCAGGCCGATATCGTGCACGCCAATGGCTGCCCGGTCGGCGGGACTGCCGGTCACCGCGATCTTGAACTTCCTCGGCAGGAAGGAGAACTCGGGATGGAAGGTCGACCATTGCCGGATCAGCTCGCACCAGGGACGCGGATCGGCCACTTCGTCGGCCGCCGCCCCGGCGAAGGGATCGGTCGTGGTGTTGCGGATGCAGTTGCCCGAGGTCTGGATGGCATGCATCTCGACGGTCGCCAGCTGGTCGAGGATTTCCGGGATGTCGACGAGGGCCGGCCAGTTGAACTGGATGTTCTGGCGCGTCGTGAAATGGCCGTAGCCCCTGTCATAGGTGCGCGCGATGTGGGCGAGCATGCGCAGCTGGCCGGCCGACAGCACGCCATAGGGGATCGCCACGCGCAGCATGTAGGCGTGCAGCTGGAGGTAGACCCCGTTCATCAGCCTGAGCGGCTTGAACTGGTCCTCGGTGAGTTCCCCGGACAGGCGCGCGGCGACCTGCTCGCGGAACTCCTGCGAGCGCTCCTTCACCAGGGCGGCGTCGATCTCGTCGTAGCGGTACATGGCTCAGGCCTCGTTGGCGGCGTGGCGCGTGGTGCCGGCGCTGGGACCGGAAAGGCGGATCGCCTCGCGTACCCGGGCCCGCCCGCCGGGCAGGCCCTCCTCCACCTCGATCGTGTAGGGGGCGACCACCGTGAGAATGTCGCGAAGCGCGGCGTTCAGCGCCGGTTCGGCGGCCGCGGCGTCGTCGAACAGGGCCGCTTCGGACAGTGCGGGCGACCAGGAGCCGTCCTCTCGCGCGTAGACGACGCGCCCGTCGGTCAGGCGGTTGGCGGTGATGCCGAGCCGGATCATGCCGCGGCCCTTTCCGCTTCGAGCGCGAGGCCGCAGACCTGCGCCGGGGCGTAGCGCACGACCTCACCGATGACGATGACCGCCGGGCCGGCGACGGCCTCGCGCGCGATGGCTTCGGGCAGGTCGCGCAGCGTCGTGAGAATCGTGCGCTCGCCGGGCAGCGAGCCCTTCTCCACGATCGCGACGGGCGTGGCGGCGTGGCGGCCGGCCGCGATCAGGCGGGACGCCGTCTGCGCCGCGGTGGTAACGCCCATGTAGATCACGACCGTGTGGCTCGGCGCGGCGAGGGCGGCATAGTCGAGATCGCCGCCGCCCTTCTTCGGCTGGCCGGTGACGAACGTGACCGCCTGGGCCGCGTCGCGGTGGGTCAGCGGGATCTGGGCGTTGGCGGCGCAGGCGAGCGCCGCCGAGATGCCGGGCGTGACCTCGACCGCGATGCCGGCCGCGCGCACCGCCTCGACCTCTTCCCCGCCGCGCCCGAAGATGAAGCTGTCCCCGCCCTTCAGGCGCACGACGCGTTTTCCCTGGCTGGCATGCTCGATCAGGATTTCGCAGATGCGCTCCTGCGGCACCGGATGGGCCCCGCGCGTCTTGCCGACATCGATGCGAAGCGCATCGCGCCGGGCGCGGTCGAGCACCTCGGGCGAGACGAGGCGGTCGTGCACGATGACGTCGGCGTCGCGGATGAGACGCGCGGCCTTGACCGTCAGCAATTCCGGGTCGCCCGGGCCCGCGCCGACGAGATGGACGATGCCGTCGGACGCCGTCCCGCCGTCGCGGAAGCGGTCGAGCGCCTCGATCAGCGCGCGGCGCGTGCCGGCCCGGTCGCCGGCATCGGCAAGGCGGGCGGCGGGACCGCGCAGGGCAAATTCCCAGAACCGGCGGCGCGCGTCGACGCTCGGCGCGACCTGCCTGACCGCTTCGCGCAAGCCCTGCGCCGCCTCGGCGAGCAGGCCGACACCCGGCGCGATGACACTCTCCATCGCCGAGCGGATGTCGCGGGCCAGGATCGGCGCGGCCCCGCCGGTCGACAGCGCGACCGTCACCGCCCCGCGGTCGAGGATGGCGGGCGTGTAGAAGTCGCACAGGTCCAGATTGTCGACCACGTTGACCAGCGCGCCCGAACGCCTTGCGCGGCGGGCAAGCCGCCTCGCGGATTGCTCCTCCTCCACCCCGATGAAGACCAGCGCCGCGCCCCTGAACGCGCCGAGCGGCACGCGCCCGGGCACGACCGTCGTGCCGGGCTTGAGATCGTTCGGGGCCGGGGCCTTGCGCTGGAGGCTGTACCAGACGAGCTCGCACGGGGCGGTGCGGAACAGGCGCAGCTTGTTCTGCGCCGCTTCGCCCTCTCCGACGACGACGACGCGGGCCCCCTTCAGGGGGATGGCGGGCATGAACTGATCCATGGCGGACCTCCTCGAACCTGAGCCCGAGACATGGCGCACATGGATTCTTTTCTCAAACGAGCATATCTAGCTCGTGTCGATAGATTTCCTTTCCACGGAAGAGCCCATGGCATCGCTTCCCCCGCTCAATGCCCTTCGCGCCTTCGAGGCGGCCGCCCGGCGCGGCAGTTTTGCCGCGGCGGCGGAGGAGCTGAACGTCACACCGGCGGCGATCGGCCAGCAGGTGCGCCAGCTCGAGGCGCTGATCGGGGCGCCGCTCTTCGTGCGCGAGGGACGCGGATTGAAGCTCTCCGAGCGCGGCGCGGCGGCGATCGACCGGCTGAGCCGGGCCTTCGAACTCGTCGGCGAGGCCTCCAGCGCCATGCGCGAGGCGGGGGCGAGCGCCGCGCTGACGCTGTCGGCGCCGTCAGACTTCGCGAGCGCCTGGCTCGCCCCGCGCCTGGCCCGCCGGCGGCCCGACGGGCTGCGCATCACGCTTCTGGCGAGCCCGCCCGAGACCGCGTTCGAGGCCGGTGCCGAGATCGCCGTGGTGTTCGCGACCGAACCGCCGGCCGGATTCGAGGCGCTGCTGCTGATGCGCGAGATCCTCGCCCCGCTCGCGCGGCCCGACATCGCACGCGCGCTGCGCACGCCGGGCGATCTCGACCGGGCGGTCCTGATCGAGGAGGCGGGGCTTCAGACGGGCTGGCGAACCTGGCTCGCGGCGCGCGGCGCCTACGGGGTCGACCCCGCTGCGGCGCTGCGCACCGGGGACGGGCTGTCGGCGCTCGCGCTCGCCGAGGCCGGGGCCGGCGTCGCGCTCGCCCGGCGCAGCCTCGCCGCCGGCACCATCGCGGCAGGCGGGCTCACCCCCGTCTTCTCCGACGGCGACCACCCTGCGGGAGAGGCCTGGTACGCCCTGACCCGGCGCGGACGCCGCCTGTCGGCGGGCGCACGCGACACGCTGTCCTGGCTGCGCGCCGAGGCGGCGGCCCATTTCGACGCCGCGGACGAGCTGTGATTTGACTGAAATTGATTAGCGCTCATTGAATCTGTTCAGCTTACATTAATGCCTCGTTTACCATGATGGCCCGCGAGCTGGACGAGGGCGGCATGAACCTGACGAGACTCGAACGCGAACGCATCCAGGCGGTGGAGCGAAGCGGCCTGATGGACGGGCGCACGCGCCCGGCGCTCGACATCGTCGCGCGCAACGCGGCGCTGTCCCTGCGCGCATCGATGGGCTTCGTGTCTATCATCGGGCGCGATCGCCAGCACGCGGTCGGCAGCCACGGCATCGAGCTGCCGCCCGTCCCGCGCGGCCAGAGCTTCTGTCATCACACGATCGCGGGGCTCGAGCCGCTGGTGGTCGGCGACACGCGCATCGATCCGCGCTTCGCACACAATCCGTTCGTGCTCGCAGAGCCCTATCTGCGGGCCTATGCCGGGGTACCGCTGATCGACGCCGAGGGCCATGCCCTGGGCGCACTGTGCGTCGCCGAACGCTATGCGCGCAGCTTCGAGGCGGGCGAGCTTCTCTCGCTCCTGCGTCTGGGCGACATGGCGGTGCGCCTCATAGAGAGCGAGGCGCGCGAGTGCCGGCGCCGGCTCGCCTCCTAAAGCCTAGAGCTTGAAATGCTTGCTCAGCAGGGCGACGAGTTCCTCGAACTTCTCGCGCTGCTCGGCCGCGTCGTTGGAGGCGGCGGCATCGGCGAGACAGTGGCGGGCATGATCGCTCAGGATCTCGCGCTCCACCCCGGCCAGGGCCGACTTGATGGCCGCGAGCTGGGTCAGGATGTCGATGCAGTAGCGCCCGCTCTCGACCATGTTGGACACCCCGCGCACCTGGCCCTCGATGCGCTTGAGGCGATCGAGCGTGGCGCGGCTGCGCGGCGGGCCTTCGGGGCGGTGAGTCATGGTTGAGGTACCCATAGGGGGTATGGTACTAGCCTTGCCCATGAGGCACAAGATTTCATTCATTGCGCCGGTCCTGTCCGCCGCGCTCCTGGCCGGATGCGCCAGCGTTGACTACGACGCGGAGCAGTCCGGCATCTTCGCCGCCGCCGCCGGGCGCGCCGCGGTCGCCCCCGCCGATGCCGCGGCGATCGAGGCCGCCCTCGCCGGACCGCTCACCGAGGAGACGGCCGTCGCCATCGCGCTGGCCAACAATCGCGGACTGCGCGCCGAGCTCGCCGCGTCGGGCCTGGCGCGCGCCGACTGGGTCGAGGCCGGCACCCTGCCCGATCTCGCCGCCGAGCTGAACATCATCCCCGTCGAGGGCTCCGACATTCTCGACATCGATCTCGCCGCGCCGGTGCTGCGCCTGCTGGCCCTGCCGGCCTATCGCGCCGAAGCGCGCCGGCGCTACGACGCCGCGCGCGACAGGGCGGTGCTGGAAGTGGTCGACTTCATCGCCGCCACGCGGCTCGCCTTCGTCGAGGCCGTGGCCGCGCGCCAGCGCGCCGAACTCGCCGCCACCGTGGAAGATGCCGTCAACGCCTCCCTGCTGGTGTCGGAGGAACTGCATGCCGCGGGCAATATCCCGGCCGTCGATCTCGACCGGGAACGGGTGCAAGCCCACCAGGTCCGCCTGTTCGCCGAGGACGCCCGGCTCGCCGCCGAGCTCGCCGAGACGGCGCTGAAGGCGCGGCTGGGGCTTGAGGCCGAAACCGGCCTCGACCTGCCCAGCCGGCTGCCCGATCCGGCGGGCGAGCCTCCCGCCGCCGGAGCGGTGGCGGAGCGGGCGCTCGAGGCCTCGCTGGCGCTCGCCGCCGCGCGCGCCGAGGCCGAGGCTGCGGCGACGGCGGCCGGCCTGGCCAATCCAGAGAGCCTGATCGGCCATGTCGAGGCCGGCGCCGTCCTCGAACGCGAGGACGGGGACTGGACGGACGGGCTCCTGATCGAGGCGGAGCTGCCGCTCTTCACGCTGGGCCATCCCGCCCGCGCCCGGGCGCGCATCCGCGCCGAGGCCGCGCTCGACCGGCTCGCCCAGCTCACGCTCGACACGGCTGCGGCCGCGCGCATGGCGGCGCGCGAGGCCGAGGCGGCAGGCGCGCAGGCGCGCTTCATCCGGGAAAGCCTCCTGCCGACGAGCGAGCAGGCGCTCGACGGCGTGATGGCCGAATACAACGCGATGCAGATCGGCGTCTTCGACCTGCTCGACGCCTACGAGACCCATATCGCCGTCGGCCGGTCCTATGTCGACGCGCTGGAACGCCACCATGGCGCGCGCACCCGCCTGGAGCAGGTGCTGGCCGGGGGCAGTGCGGTCGCGCCGAGCCTGGAGGCCGGCGTGCCGGCCGGCAATCCCGGCGGCGGGCAAGGAGACCACTGATGAGCGTGTCGAGACGATCCCTGTTCGCGGCCGGGGCCGGCGGCCTCGTCGCCGCCCCGCTGCTGGCCGCGCCCGCCCAGGCGCGCACGCCGTCCTGGCCGGCCCATTCGGCGACGGTTCAAAGCCATGACGGGCTCGAGCCCGGCCGTCCGGGACGCGACTACACCCCGGTCGTCACGCCGGACGGGGCCACCCTGCCCTTCCGCATCGTCGGCGGGGTGAAGGTCTTCCACCTGATCGCCGAAGAGGTCGAGCACGAGTTCGCCCCGGGCCTGACCGCGACGTGCTGGGGCTATAACGGGCGGGTGCACGGCCCGACGATCGAGGCGGTCGAGGGCGACCGGGTGCGCATCTACGTCACCAACCGCCTGATCGCGCCGACCACGGTGCACTGGCACGGCGTGGTCCTGCCCTCGGGCATGGACGGCGTGGGCGGGCTGTCCCAGGCCTCGATCGATCCCGGCGAGACCTTCGTCTACGAGTTCACCTTCCGCCAGCACGGCACGTTCATGTACCATTCCCACCACGACGAGATGACCCAGATGGCGCTCGGCCTGATGGGCATGATCGTGGTCCATCCGCGAAATCCGCGCGGGCCGCGGCCTGACCGCGACTATGCAATGATGCTCTCGACCTGGAAGATCCGGCCCGGCGCGCGCCGTCCCGATCCCAACGAGATGAGCGATTTCAACGTTCTCACGATGAACGCCAAGGCCTATCCGGGCACCTCGCCGATGACGGCCGAGCTTGGCGAGCGCGTGCGCATCCGCATCGGCAATCTCTCGGCCATGCACCATCACCCGATCCACCTGCACGGCTACGCCTTCCGCGAGGTGGCGACCGATGGCGGGGATATTCCCGAGAGCGCGCAGAAGCCGGAAACGAGCGTGCTCGTCCCGGTCGGCGCGACGCGCGACATCGAGTTCGTCGCCGACAATCCGGGCGACTGGGCGATGCACTGCCACATGACCCATCACGTGATGAACCAGATGGGTCACGGCTTCCCGAACATGATCGGGGTGAACGCGCGCAATATCGACCGCGCCGTCGGCTCGCTCCTGCCGGCCTACATGACGATGGGCCAGGACGGGATGGGCGAGATGGGCGAGCATGTCGGGATGGGCCACATGGACGTGCCGGAGAACTCCATCCCCATGGTCGGGGCGCACGGACCGCACGGCTACATCACGATGGGCGGCATGTTCACCATTCTAAAAGTGCGCGACCGCCTGCCCGCGAACGGCGCCGATCCGGGCTGGTACCAGGCCCCGCCGGGCACCCAGGCGCGCGCCGCGACCGGCGCCGAGCTTGCCCGCGACGGCATCGACACCGGCAGCGCGACGCAGTCGCCCGCACACACGCCGGCATCCTCCAACGGCTCCGGCCATCACGATCACTAGGATTTCGCCATGCTGACCCTTGCGCTCGCCCTCGCCCTCTCGGTCCAGGACGCCCACGCCGGCCGACACGATCACCACGCGATGGGGGCCGAGAGCGCGGCACGCTCCACGGTCGTCGCCGACGTGCGCACCGTCGACGAAGACGCCCGCACCGCGCTCCTGCGCCACGAGGCGATGGAGGAGCTGTCCATGCCCTCCATGGTGATGGAATTCGAAGTCGCCGAGCCGGTCGATTTCACCCTGTTCCGGCCCGGAGCGGCGCTGATCGTCACGGTGGAGAACCGCGGCGGCGTGCTGACCGTGGTCGAGGCGCGACCCGAGGACGCGCACGCGGGACACTAGGCGCTAAAGCCAGTTGCGGTGCTTGAAATACAGGTAGGGCACGACCGCGAAGAACACCATCAGGCCGACCGCCCAGGGATAGCCGAACGTCCATCCCAGCTCCGGCATCACCTCGAAATTCATCCCGTAGATGCTCGCCACCAGGGTCGGCGGCAGGAAGATCACCGCGAGCACCGAGAACAGGTTCATCACCTTGTTCTGCGCGGTGTTGATGAAGCCGAGCGTGGCGTCGAGCAGGAAGGAGATGCGCCCTTCCAGATAGGCGTTGTGCTCGATGAGGGATTTCAGGTCCGCGCGCAGGTCCTCGACCGCTCCGGCGCTCTCGCCCGCGCCCTCGGGCAGGCGCACGAAGCCCATGAGGCGGTGCAGGCTCGACAGGCTCTGCTGGGCCTTTCCGATACGGCTGGAATTGACGCCGATCTTGGTCAGGAGCGCCTCGTAGGTCTCGCTCTGCTGGGCCGAGCGCATGGTCTCGCGGCTTTCGAACAGGGTGGTGGAGACCTCCTCCAGCCGCGCTCCCGATTCCTCCAGGATGTCCGCGAGCCGGTCGACGATGGTTTCCAGGAGCCCGACGAGCACGTCGGCCCCGGTTTTCGGCGCGCCCTTGCGCGCGATCGTTTTCACATAGGTCTCGAACGGGCGCGGCTCGTGATAGCGCACGGTGACGAGTCGCTCTCCGGAGAGCACGAAGGTCACCGGCCCCTCGACCGGCATGCGTTGCTCGGACACGCTGATCAGGGTCGCGGTCATCACGCTCGCCCCGTTCTCGCGGTAGAGCCGGGAGCTCGCCTCGATCTCCTCCATCTCCTCGCGCGTCGGGATATCGTGGCCCAGCAGGGCCTCGACCTTGTCTTCCTCGGCCGGCGTGGGCGCGAGAAGGTCGATCCACAGCGTGGCGGCCGGGACCGGGTCGTGCGCCTCGATCTCGCGCGGGCGGGACGAGCCGGGTTCGAGAATGCGCAGCATGAAGCCTCCCTTCGCGCCCGGTCAGATGCCCAGCACCGCCTTGGCGATGAGGAAATATATCACGAGGCCCACCGCATCGATCACCGTGTTCACCACCGGGGAGGAGAACACCGCAGGATCGATGGAGAGGACGCGCGCGACCATCGGCATGACCGCGCCCGACAGGGCTGCAAAGCCGATGATGGCGAGCCCGGAGAGCGCCACGGTCAGGGCGATCCCGGGCGGGAAGAAGGCGATGAGCAGTGCATAGCCGGCCAGCGCGAGCGCCGCGCCCATCACCAGCGCCGCGCCGACTTCCTTTCCCGCCACGGCCAGGGCGTCGGCGGTCCCGATATCGCGCACCGCGAGCGCGCGCACCACGGTGGTCACCGACTGGGTCCCGGCATTGCCGCCCATACCGATGAGCAGCGGGATGAACAGGGCGAGGGCAACGGTTTCCTCCAGCTGCGCCTCGAAGGCGTCGAGCACCTGGACGGTGAGCGCATAGGCGAGCATGAGCACGGCGAGCCAGGTGATGCGCGAGCGCACGAGCCCGAACAGGGAAACCGACAGGTAGGGCGCGGCCGCCGGCTCGGTCGCCCCGGCCCGGGCGATGTCCTCGGCCTGCTCGAATTCCAGCACCTCCATGGCGTCGTCGAAGGTGACGATGCCGACGAGCCGGCCATCCTCCCCGACCACCGGCACGGCCATCAGGTCGGCCTCCTTCATCAGGCGCGCCACCGCCTCCTGGTCGGTCTTCGTCTCCACCGAGGGGACGTCGCGCGTCGCCACGTCGCCGACGCTCTGCCCGCCTTCGGCAAGGACCAGCTGACCGAGTCCGACCGTGCCGACAAGGGTCATGTCCTCGTCCACGACCGGCATGAAATGAATGGTCTCGGCGCGCTCGGCCTTCGCGCGGACCTCCTCCAGCGCGTCGGCGACGCTCATGTCCGGCCTCAGGCGAACGAATTCGGGCGTCATGATCCGCCCGGCGCTCTGCTCGGGATAGGCCAGCAGCTGCCGGGTCAGGGCGCGCGCCTCCTCGCCGAGGCTCTCGAGCAGGCTCTGCGCGCGATCCTCGGGCAGGTAGGCGATCAGGCGGGCGCGATTGTCCGGCGCCATCCCCTCGATCAGCGCCTTGCGCTCCTCGCCCTCGTGATCCTCGACGATCGCCTTCTGGGCCGGCGGCTCCAGCCGGGAGAACACCGGCAGCGCCTTGCCCGCCGGCAGCTCGCGGAAGGCGCGCGCGCAATCCTTCGCCCCGGCGCGGTTCAGCGCGGCGGCGACCGCATGCACGCCGGCATCCTGAAGCCAGTCGCGCCGCTCCTGCCGGTCGCGCGGCAGCACGATCTCTTCCATGCGCCTGCCTTGCCTCCCCGGATCGAGAACCTTTCCCGGCCCTGCCGGTTCTGGGTTAGAACGAGAGCGGACGAACGCCCGTTCCGTCTTCCGGAGCGGCAAAGGGGAGGCTGAAAGCCATGTTCAAGGAATTTCGCGAATTCGCCATGCGCGGCAATGTCGTCGACCTCGCGGTCGGCTTCATCCTCGGGGGCGCGTTTTCCACCATCGTCAAGTCGCTGGTCAGCGACATCCTGATGCCGCCGCTGGGGCTCGTGCTCGGCGGCGTGGATTTCGAGAACCTGTTCATCACGCTCGGCGAGGGGCGCTACGAATCCCTCGCCCAGGCCCAGGAGGCCGGCGCGGCGACGATCAATTACGGGCTGTTCGTGAACAATGTGATCAGCTTCGTGATCCTCGCCCTCGCCCTGTTCTTCCTGATCAAGGGCATGAACCGGCTGCAGCGCAAGAAGCAGGACGACGTGCCCGAGCAGCCCCCGGCCAAGCCGCGCCAGGAGGAGCTGCTGGAGGAGATCCGCGACGCGCTGGTCAAGCGCGCCGGGTAAGGCGGTCCCGGCGGCACGGGACGCGGAACCGCCGGATCCGTCCGCAATCCTGCAGCCGAACGTACACGGGCCCCGGACCGGGCCATGGCGCGCGCGGGCATCACTCGCGCGGCCGCGCGTCGCCTGCGTGATGCCCGCCCTCCGCGCCACAGGCCGCGGCGGCGTCAGCCGCGTTCACCCCTGCGCCCGCGTCCCGTAGCGACCGACCTCCTTGCGCAGGCCCGCGAGAAAGCGGTCGAACGCCTCCTCGACCTCGCCCGCGGCGAGATCGGAGAGCGCCGGATCGTCCACGTCGAAGGTCTGCAGTCTCAGCGTATCGCGGTAGCCGCGCGCCAGGTCCTCCACGAAGGCGGCCGGGTCGCGGGCATGGGACACCGAGAAGGCGAACAGGCGCTGCAGCATGTGCTCGAGGACGAAGACCCGGCACTCCAGCTCGAGCGCGCGTCGATCGATCGTCATTTCCGTCTCCCTGCCGTGCTCGGCAACGCACCCGAAAATCGCCGCTCAAGATAGGAAATCCTCCCGTCCGGGCCAAGGCTTGCGGCCTCGCCGGCCGGTCTTGACGCGAACGGCCGCCGACACGATCTCGATGCGCGGGCCGGAGCGGAGGTCCTGCTCCGCCCTTCGTCGTTTCTCTTCCCAGGAGGTGGCGATGACCGGGACCGACAGCTTGAACGTCGAACGCCTGGAGGAAGCGGACCCGCAGGGGCCGCGCGAGGCCATGGATATCCTGGAGCGGGCGGCACGCACGGCGCGCGGCTCCGGGCCGGTCCGCGACGGCGGCGCGCCGGCGCCGCATGCGCCGGCCGCGCTCATCTACCGCCCGGCGCGCAATCCGAACCAGGCCGTGCGCCCGCGGCGGGGCTGGATGCTCGAACTCGTCCCCGAGACCGCGCAGCGGCCCGAGCCGCTGATGGGCTGGATCAGCGGGGACGATCCGCGCCGCCAGGTGCGCCTGCGCTTCACCACGCGCGAGGCGGCGATCCGCTTCGCCGAACGCCGGGGCTGGCACGTGCGCGTGCGCGAGGATCACGGCTAGCGCGGGCGCATCGGCCACGGCCGGAACGACCCGCGCCGGGCGAATGCCCGGCAGCGCCCCGGCACGAATGTCGGCGAACCTGTCGATTCGTGGGAAGAAAAGGATGGTAGCGGAGGAGGGACTTGAACCCCCGACACGCGGATTATGATTCCGCTGCTCTAACCAGCTGAGCTACTCCGCCCTGAGGCGTCGGCCTGGAGCGAAACGTGCGCACGGGGGCCACCTTCGTCAAGCCGCGTCAGGCGCTGGCATATACGGTCTGCGGGGCGCGCGCGCAAGCCTTCGGGGAGGCCGAAACCGGGTTTATCGCAGAGCCGGGCGCAGCACCGCGGCCGAAACGAAAAGGGCGGCCCCGAAGGGCCGCCCTCTCCTCCCCTCAGTCAGGCTGTGAGCCTCAGGCCGCGCGCACGCCGTCCAGGAAGCGGCGCACCGCCTCGCGCAGGTCGCTCGCCTCGGTGTTCAGGCTCGTGGCGGCCTGGTTGACCTGGGCGGCGCACTGGCCGGTTTCCGACACGGTCGCATCGACGCCTTGAATGGATTCGGCGACCTTGCGGGTGCCGCCCGCGGCCTCCTGGGCCGAGCGGGTGATCTCGCTCGCCGCCGCGCGCTGTTCCTCCATGGCCGCGGCGATGGCGGTGGAGATTTCCGTCATCTCCCCGATCACCTGGCCGATATTGGCGATGGCCGCGACGGCCTTCTCGGTCGCGGACTGGATGCCGCTGATCTGTTCGGAGATCGAGCCGGTGGCGTTCGCCGTCTGGCTCGCCAGCGTCTTGACCTCGCTCGCGACCACCGCGAAGCCCTTGCCGGCCTCGCCGGCCCTGGCGGCCTCGATGGTGGCGTTCAGCGCCAGCAGGTTGGTCTGCTCGGCGATGTCGTTGATGAGGCGCACCACGCCGTCGATCTTGTGGGCGGCCTCGCTCAGGGTCTTCACATCGCCATTGGCCTCGGCGACGCGGCTGGCGGCCTGCTGGGCGATGTCGTTGGAGCGGGTGATCTGCTGGGCGATCTCGCTGATCGAGGAGGTCATCTCCTCTGCGGCCGCGGCGACCGTGTCGACATTCTGCGCGGCGGTGGAGCCGGCCTCGTTGGCGTCGGCGGTCTTCTGGCTCGCGCCCTGCGAACTCTCGGTCAGCGCGTGGGCGGCCATTTCCATCTCGCCGGCCGCATCGGAGACGGCCTTCAGGGCGCGCGAGGAGGCCTCCTCGAAGCCCGCGACGAGCTCCTCGATCGACTTCGCGCGGGCCTCGCGGGCCTTGCGCTCGGCCTCGCTCTCGGACTCCAGGCGCTGGCGCTCGATGGCGTTCTCGCGGAACACCTCCACCGCGCGGGCCATGCCGGCGATCTCGTCGCGGCCCTCGTCGTCGACCTCGCGGCTGGTGTCTCCGGCGGCGAGCGCCGTCATGGCGTCGGAGATCGCGGTCAGGCGCTTGAGGAGATTGCCGCTCACGTAGAACCACGCGATGGCGGCGGAGATGGCGACCGCGGCGATCGAGATCGCGGCGAGCAGCACGGTGCCGAAACCGATCGCGCTATAGCCCTTGCTCATCGCGGCATCGGCACGCTCGTTCGCCTCGGCGGCAGCCGCGCCGACGAGTTCGGCGAGCACGGCGTCGGCCATGCGGGCCTCCTCCACCGCCGCGTCGGCGTCCGCGTTCGCGGCGAGCTCGGCGATGCGGCTGTCGAAGATCCCCGTCTCGCCCTCGGCATGGGCGAGGAAGGCGTTGGCAGGCACCCGGATCTCGTCACCGATCGCGTCGCCGAGAATGGCGAGATTGACGAAGAGCTCGTCGGAGGCGTCGAGGAAGTTGTCCTGCACCGCCTCGACCGCGGCCGCGTCCTGGGCGCCGTCGAGCTCGGCATACTGGGTGGCGATCAGGTTGAGCGCCATGATGGTGCGCAAGAGGGTCTCGATCTGGGCCGGGTCCTCGGCCTCGTCGAGTTCGGCCTCGAGACCGGCAGCGGCCCGGGCGCGTTCGTCGAGCGCCTCGCGCACATGGGCGATGCGCGTGTCGCGCGCTTCCAGCTTGGCATTGACCGGACCGGCCGCCTCGTCGACGCGCGCGGCGAGATCGGCGAGCGCGCTTTCCACCTCGGCCAGGCGCGCGGCATCGAGACCGGCGGCCTCCATCTGGTCGGCGGCGGCGCGGGCCTCCTCCACGAGGCTGCCGAGGCGGGCGCTCGCACTGGTCGCCTCCACCTGGTCGCGCGAGCGCGCGAAGGCGGCAAGCTCGCCGGTGATGGCGTTCGCCGTGGCTTCCAGGCGCTGCGTGGATTCGGCAAGCGGGGCGGCTTCCTCGACCACGTCGGTCAGGGCCGAACGCGCGCTGGAGAACGCGAAGAGCCCGGCGCCGGCGGCGGCGAGCGTCGTCACGGTCACGAGGGCGAAGGCGGCCAGCAGACGAGTCTGGACCGAATGGATCGAGATTTTCATGTTAGGTCCCCGCTAAGGTTAACGCAGTCAGTTCGAAGAAAGGGCGGCGTCCCGTAACGCCGCCCTTCCCGTTTTCCGGGTCTAGCTGCCCAGATTGAAGTCGAAACGCTTCTCGATGCCGGTCGCCGTGACGCCGGGGGCGTAGCGCCAGCTCTCGAGCGCGCGCAGCACGGCACGGTCGAACACGCCTTCGGGGGTCTGCTCGACCACCTCGACATCGGCGATCTCGCCCGTGTCGGTGATGTTGTAGCGCACCGTCACGTAACCCTCGAGTTCGCGGCGTTCCGCGCCGCGCGGATATTCGGGAGCCGCGACTTCAACCAGCTCGGGCTCTTGCGCCAGAGCCGCCGGAGCGGCCACCAGGCCAGCACCCATCGCGACGATCGCCATCAGGCTCGAAATCTTCTTCATCACACCCAACCCTGTCTGTTCTGCCGCTTCTTGAAGCACGCGGCTGTTCCACACGAATAAACGCCCGCCCCACCCCGGTTCGGGCATGCATAGGGATATACACAGACAGGTGTAACCAGCCGCTTAACGCGGGCACTGAAGCCGCAGTTTTGCGATTATTTCCGCTACATCAATGGTCTGCGCATTCGCCGAGTTCAGCCTCGACCGTCACGTGCGCGAGCCCGTGCGCCTCGTGCAGGCGCAGCTTGATCCGCTTGACGGTGGCGTCGACCGGCGCCCCTGCCGCCAGGCGGGCATGCAGCGTGATCATCGGCCGCTCCTGGGTGATCGACCAGACATGCATGTGGTGGATGTCTTCCACCCCCTCGATATGGGCGAGGAGATCGTCCCGGACGTGCTCGCGGTCGATGTCCGGCGGGGCGGCCTCGAGGAGGATGAAGCCGGCATCGCGCATCAGCCTGTAGGCCGAAACCGCGATCAGCGCGGAGATGGCGAGCGAGAGGAGGGTGTCGATCGGGGTGAAGCCGGTCAGCAGGATGACCGCCGCGGCCACGATCGCCGCGATCGAGCCGAGAATGTCGCCCATCACGTGGGCCGCGGCGCCGCGGATGTTGAGATTCTCCCGGTCCGCCCCGTGCAGGATCCAGAAGGCGACGAGGTTCACCAGAAGCCCCAGCGTGGCGATCATCATCATCGGCCCGGCCTCGATGTCCTCGGGGCGGGCGAGCCGGCCGAGCGCCTCGATCGCGATCCACACCACGATGACGCCGAGCGTCACCCCGTTGGCGAAGGCCACCAGCACCTGGATCCGGTCGAAGCCGAAGGTGCGCCGGGCGTCCGCCGGCCGGCGCGACAGGCGGAAGGCGAACCAGGCGAGCGCCAGCGCGGCGAAATCGGTGAACATGTGCGCGGCGTCGGCCAGCAGGGCGAGCGAGCCGGTCAGGATCCCGCCGATCACCTCGGCGATCATGAACACACCGGTGATCGCCGCCGCGATCAGCGTGCGCCGCTCGTTGCCCGCGTGGGTATGGGCGTGGTGGTGATGATGGTGGGCGTGATCGTGGGCCATGAACCGGAGAGTTAGCCTGCCGCGCCGCAGGTGGGAAGCTATGGAATAACGTTGCGGCCTCGCGACGGGCTCCCCTTCCGGAACGGCGCGTCTTCGCCTATATCCCGCCCATCTTTCACGTTTGCTGGCGGCCTTGACCCGTCAGGAGGCACGCACATGACGACGCTTTTCGACCGCACCCCGGCGCGCGCCGGGGGGGCACCCGTTGCCGCACCGCCCGGGCCGCGCGCCATGGACGCCGACCGCGTCGATGCGCTGATGGCCGAGTTCGGCCTTGTCGGCGATTTCCTCGATCTGGGCGGCGATCCGTCCTCCCACCGCGTCGTCGCGGCGATGTCGGGCGGGGTGGATTCCTCGGTCGTCGCCGCGGTGCTGCACCGCGCCGGCTACGATGTCGTCGGCATGACGCTGCAGCTCTACGATCACGGCGAGGCGATCCACAGGAAGGGCGCGTGCTGCGCCGGCCAGGACATCCACGACGCCCGCCGCGTCGCGGAGGCGCTGGGCTTTCCCCATTACGTGCTCGATTACGAATCCCGCTTTCGCGAACAGGTGATGGAGGATTTCGCCGAGACCTATCTCGCCGGTGCGACTCCCATCCCCTGCGTGCGGTGCAACCAGACGGTCAAGTTCGCCGACCTTCTGGCCACCGCGCGCCAGCTGGGCGCCGATGCGCTCGCGACCGGTCACTACATCCGCCGCCAGATGGCGGGCGGAAACCGGCCCGAGCTGCGCCGCGCCGCCGATGCGGGCAAGGACCAGAGCTATTTCCTGTTCGCCACGACGGGCGAGCAGCTCGATTTCCTGCGCTTCCCGCTCGGCCATCTGACCAAGGACCAGACCCGCGCGCTCGCCGAGGCGTTCGGGCTCGTCGTCGCGCACAAGCCCGACAGCCAGGACATCTGCTTCGTGCCGGACGGGGACTATGCCTCCGTCGTGAAGAAGCTGCGTCCCGACGCTGCGGTGCCGGGCGAGATCGTCCATCTCGACGGCCGGGTGCTGGGCACCCACGAGGGCGTGATTCACTACACGGTCGGCCAGCGCCGCGGGCTCGGCATCGCGACCGGCGAGCCGCTCTACGTCGTGAGGCTCGACGCGGAGAACGCCCGCGTGATCGTCGGCCCGCGCGAGGCGCTGGAGGTGACGCGCATCCGGCTCGCGGACGTCAACTGGATCGGCGACGGGGACCTCGCCGAGGCCGACGGCCTGCCCGTCGGCGTGAAGGTGCGCTCGACCCGCCCGCCCACGCCCGCCGCCCTGGAAGTCAGGGACGGCGCGGTCACCGTGATCCTGCACCGCGGCGAGGAGGGCGTCGCGCCGGGCCAGGCCTGCGTGTTCTACTCGGCCGGCGACCACGACCGCGTGCTCGGCGGGGGCTGGATCGCGGCGACGCGCTAGCCGGCCGTCCTCGCGCGCCTCTTGCGCACCAGGAACATCGCCAGCGCCACGGCGCAGAACGCCGAGGCGGCCACGAAGGGCGCGCCGGGAAAGACGATCCCCGCGAGCCCGCCCTGGAAGGCGAAGAAGAGCTGGGTGTACAGCAGCGGCGAGATCACCAGCACCACCCCGCCGAGCGCGGAGAGCCCGCCCTGCAGCTCGCCCTGCGCGTCGGGCTCGACGCGCTCGGTCATCACCTTCTGCAGGGCCGGGCCCTCCATGCCGGTGATCAGGGCGGTGGAAAGCCAGAGATAGAGCACGGTCCCGTTCGGCGCGGTCGCCATGCCCAGCAGCGCGACCGTCTCGACCGCGAGCGCGATCCAGATCGCGCGCCGCTCGCCGATGCGCGGCAGGAGCAGCGGGACCATGACGGCCTGGGACAGCGCGAACAGCACGCCGAACACCGCGAGCGAGACCCCGATCTGCGCCTCGCTCCACTCGAACTTGGCGATCGCGACATAGGCCCAGACCGCGGGATAGACGAAGCCGGAGAGCTGGGAGAAGAACCAGACCCACAGCATCACCCCGACGCCCTCGGCCCGGCGCAGGCGCAGGAGCGTGCCGAACACGTTCGCGCGCCTCCAGGAGAAGGCGCGCCGGCGCTCCTTCGGCAGGCTTTCGGGCACCACGAACCAGCCGTAGAGCGCGTTCGCGCCGGCGAGCGCCGCGGCGGCGAAGAAGGGCGCGCGGGGCGACAGCTCGCCGAGCAGGCCGCCGAGCGCGGGGCCGAGGATGAAGCCCACCCCCATCGCGGCGCCGAGCCAGCCGAAGCGGGCGCTGCGTTTCTGCGCCGGGGTGGTGTCGGCGATATAGGCGTTCGCGGTGGAATGGGTCGCGGCGAAGATGCCCGACAGCATGCGCGCGAAGAAGAAGACGAAGAGCGCGTGGGCAAGGCCCATCAAGAGGAAGTCGAGGCACAGCGCGGTCAGCGAGAGCAGGAGGACCGGCCGGCGCCCGAAGCGGTCCGACAATCCCCCGATCACCGGCGAGCAGAAGAACTGCATCACCGCGAAGAGGAAGCTCGCCAGCCCGCCCCAGCGGGCCGCCTCCCCGACCCCGCCCCCGGTCAGCTCCATCAGGAGCGAGGGCAGGACCGGCATGATGAGGGCGAAGGCGAGCGCGTCGATGAGCACGGTGCCGACGACGAACACCGCCGCCGCCCGCCGCCTGGCCCCGCCGGCCGAAATGAGGCTCGCCTCGCTCATGGCGCGGTCCCTTGTCCCCCGATTGCGGCGGGATCATGGCGCGCGGGAGGGTGAGAGTCTCGAAAGGGTTTTTCGACTCCTACTACGACTACCATGGCCCTCCTTCCGGCCCGCCGGCGACGGGCGGGGCGGAGGGGGAGGCGGCAGGTCATGGCAGGCTCCGGGGACGCGAGCGGGAGAGTATAGGGCGGGTGGAGGGTGGGGCGGATAGGATCCCCAACCCTCGTCATCCTCCGGCGATGCGAAGCATCGACCGGAGGACCCATGTCGTACCCGAGACGCCGCGCCCCTCGCCGCCGGAGAGGCATGGGTGGCCCGGTCAAGCCGGGCCATGACAGGTAGGGGGAAGCGCGGAAAACCTCACGGCGTCGCGGCTACTCCCCCTCGCCGAGCCCCAGCTTCTCCTCCAGGAATTCCGCCTGCAGGCGGTAGTAGAAGAGCTGGTTGGAGAGCTTGCGCCAGCCATGGCCCTCGTCGGGGATACGGACATAGACCGCTTCCACGCCGTTCTCGCGCAGGGTGCGCACCATGGTCTCGGTCTCGGCGATGTCGATGCGCGGATCGTTGACGCCGTGGCTGTAGAGCACCGGCACGTCGATATGCTCGGCCTGGCGGATCGGGGAATTCTCCCGGTAGAACTCCTGCCAGCGCTCCTCGGTGATGTCGCCGTACTCGATGCGGTCCGAGGCGCGAAGGGCCGGCGAGGCGACCTCCAGCGCGGTCACCCAGTCGGCGACGCCGTAGAGCGAGGCCCCGGCGATGAAATTGCCCGGATAGTTCGCCAGCACCGCATTGACCGCATAGCCGCCATAGGAGCCGCCCACGACCGCGGCGCGGTCGGCATCCACGCGCCCGTCCTCGCGCAGCGCTTCGAGCATGTCGACGAGGTCGCGGATGGAATGCAGGCGGTTCTCCCGGTCGTCGAGCGTCACATAGGTGTGCCCGAAGCCGGTCGAGCCGCGCACATTGGGCTCGAACACCGCCACGCCCCGGTCGACATGGTATTGCACCACGGCGTCGAAATTCGGCCGCGACTGCGCGGTCGGCCCGCCATGGACGAAGAACACCACCGGCGGCGCGCCCTCACCCTGACGCGAGCTCTCGTCGGGCAGATACAGAAGCCCCTGCAGCTCCACCCCGTCGCGCGCCGTCATGCGCACGCTCTCCGGGCGGACGAGACGGTCCGGATCGAGCCCGGCCATCGGCGCGGCGAAGGTCTGGTGCAGCTCTCGCCCGGCGAAATCCCAGACGAACACGCTGCCGGGCGTGGCATAGCCGCTGACCGTGATCGCCATGGCGTCGCTGTCCCCGGAGCAGTGCAGCGAATACACCCCGGCGGGCAGCTCGGGCGCCTCGAGCGCGCGGTCCCGGCGCCGGTCGCGCAGGTGCAGCACGGAGAAGCCGTCCTCGTTCGTGGTGAAGGCGAGCCAGCGGTCGTTCGCCCCGCACAGGGTGACGTTCTCGATATCGTGGCCCTCTTCCGCCTCGACGAGCTCGAAACTGCCCGCCTCGATGTCGTATTCCATCAGCGCGGCGTATTCGCGCTCGCGGTTGGTGGCGAGCAGGAATCCCGAGGAATCGTCGAACCACTCCACGCCCTCGTGCGCGGCGCGGCGCTCGGGCGCGGAGACGGTGGTGCGCTCCCCGGTTTCCAGGTTCAGCAGGTAGAGATCGTTGGAATCCTCCCCGCGGCTTTGCGACACCGTGACGAGGCGCCCGTCGGGGGAGACCTCGCCGGGATAGTTCCCGAACCTGCCCTCGTAGACGAGGCTCGCCGCCCCGGTTCCCACGTCAGCGGTGTAGATGTCGAAATCGAGCCCGGTGCGCGCGGTGGAGGCGTAGACGATTCTCTCGCCCCCGCCAGCGAAATCGCCGAACACGCGGAAGGCCCCGGCCTCGGCGGGCAGGATCACGCGCTCGCTGCTGCCGTCGGCGGCGATCAGATAGAACGCCTCCTGCTCGTTGCCGTCATTGTCCGCGCCGTAGATCAGGGACTGCCCGTCCGGGGCCCAGGAAAAGAAGGTGATACCGTTGCCGTAGGTCAGGCGCACCGGCTGGCCGCCTTCGGCCGGGGCGACCCACAGCTGGGGTTCCCCGGTGATCGACCAGCGGAAGGCGACCTGGCTGCCGTCGGGAGAGATCTGCGCCCCCGCGGCCGCCCCGTTGGAGGCCAGGATGTAGCGCGCGATATCGGCCGGATCCTCGCCCGCGAGCCCGACGCGCACGGCGGTGTCCTCTGGCTCGATCGCGACCAGCGCCGCGTCGTATCCCGACTGCCCGCCGGGCGTGTAGCCGGTGTCCTCGTCCTGCTGGCCGGTCTCCTGCGCCGCGGCGGCGGCGGTGAGCATGGCGAGCGCGGCGGTGGTGGTGAGAAGGGTGTGGAGCGCGGTCATGGGGTGTCCTCCCTGTGTCTGGAGGGAGGGTAGGCCATGAGGGGTGGCGGGGGAAGGTGGGCGTCGGCGGCGTTCGATCCGGGCCAGGGCGGGCGCCCGATCCCCGGCCATGCGCCCCCTACCCTATCGCTTCCCGGCGAAAGCCGGGATCCAGGGATCGAAGAGCGCCGTCATCCGATGCCGGCACGCGGCCTCCCCTAGGCCCCGGCTTTCGCCGGGGAGCGGGGAAGCGAAGTTTTACGCCTCCCCGGCCCTGCAAGGCGGTGTCCGGCCGTCCCCGTTTCCAGGGACGTCACACCCAACGGCCGCTCTTTCATGAACCGGGGCTTTAATCCGGCCCATTCGAGGCATCGCCCTCACCACCACGCAACAGGACGCTCCGGACGCGCCCCCTTCGATGCGGCGAGGTGGGGGGAGTATGGGGGGGTGGTGAGGGAGGGGGATAAGATTGCCGTACTGCCGCTCCCGAAGCGGAGAAAAGGGGAACAACGTCAAATTTATCTACCTTGTTGACAAGCCGTAAGATTCAAGACGCAATACGGTTTATAGTTGTGATTCGGTAGGTCTCCATGCCTCGCTTTGCATTCTCAACATTCGTCAAAATGGCTCTTTTGCCGTCGCACGAGCTTTCTTCTGAGCTAGAGAAATACAGCAAGAAGGGCTCAGGCTATGATTTCTACCGAACGCTCCGTGCCGCATCGAAGAGGTTCGCGGGCGATGGCCAAGACTTTCCGACGGCAGTTGAAGCAATCGCTGCATTGAAGACCGGTCCCGAGCGTGCCCATAATCTGGCGGCGGCTACCTCGTTGAAGGATTGGATCAGCAAGAAGAAGCCGAAGCTCTACCCACCACCAGAAGCGAAAATTTATCAGGGTCCGAAGAAGAAATTTGAAATCCGCATCGAGCCAGAGTTTACGATGGAGTTCGACGGGGCGCTTTGGCTGGTGCATGTGTTTAATTCCCAGAAGCTAAGGGTGACCCCGACTGCGGCCGAGCCGGCTCTGCATCTTCTCAAGCGAAAGTACGCTGACACCGAATACGGAAACTACAGCCCCGGCATTCTGGACCTAGGAGCCAAGCGTCTGGTCGGAAAAGTCTGGAACTCAAATCGAGCAGCGAAAAATTTCTCACATCTTGTGGATGATATAACGCGGAGACTTGAGGATTAACAGATTGCGACCACAGGATTGAGTGTTCCGAGGCGAGGATGGAGCAGGACCAAACAAAGATCCGTCATATCTGGAATCAGGAGCGAGTGCCTGTAATTCATCGGCGTACGGGCGAGAGAGAAAAGCATCGCGTCCGCCTTCCCTATTCAAAGGAAAACAGGACGTGGCTTCAACACTCCGGTCGAGCCGAACCTGTTTGGAATCGGTTAGAGAAATGCTGGCTAACGCCCAAGAGTTGGTTCAACGGATTAGTAAAGCGATGCCTCGAGCATTACGGCAGCGTATACATCGTTCAGCCTTACAACGAGATGGAGAAATGCGCCCCGGCTTGCAAGAATGCAACCGGCTTCGAATGCGAATGTTCCTGCATGGGTGCGTATCATGGGATCAGAAACGACGGGAGCTGGTTTGAAGTCGACGAAGCGTTCGCATTTCGATGGAAGGGACAGAGTCTAGCTTGCCGGCTGTTGAGACGCTGAGAAGCTGGATGCGGCGTTGAAAACCATCAGATAGGTCTTAATCTATGGATTTATTGGGCGCCGACAAACCCAGCAAATTGCGCGTGACGCCTTAGAGTGGTTCTTACTGCTCCGCAAATGCTAGATGGCCGCGTGTTATCGGGAGCAAACGCTTTTAGCTCAACGATAACTTTATTCGGTTTCTCGGCCCCGCTTCGCTCAATAAAAACATCAGCGCGAACCGTGGAGTGCTTCGATTTGATTGTTTCCTCGCTCTGAGCATTAATTCCTAATGCGCTAAATGATGCTGCTATTCGAGCGCCTATCTGTGTAGGTTTATCGGTTACCGAAAGATACCAGTCGCGGGCTTTGCGCGCTCTCTCGGATTCACGCTCTCGGAGCGGTGAATATCCCGTTGGGTCCCAGGCTCCCGTCACGATTGAATAAAAGTGGGTCCGTGCAAAACGATCCAAATATGTTCGGGGTGGGGTATAAGCCGCATCATCAAGGTTGTTGCAGAGCGCGTGCAAATCAGCGGCAGCGATCGGAACAAGCCTCATATCAAAATATAATCTAGCTCTATTATATTCTTTGAGCGGAAGTTTCGCTCGATCTTCCGCATTAAGGTGTCGGTACCAGGCGCTCCAATCTAATTTGTACCCCTGCCTAGGGTCGGTGAATTGATGAATCCTAGTGATTCTCGTGGCGTCCGTAACCGGCCACAACATCACCACTGTGTACTCGCTCAGGTCTTGTAACGCTTCGATCTGATCAGCCAGCCTGGCTCCAACACCTTCAATCGTAGAGCCGATGGTCTGGTTTCGGCGCGCAACGTCTTCTATATCAGATCGAATCAAACCAAAATCAGAAATTGGCTTATCATTGTGAAATTGAAAAGTCTCTTCTATAATTTCTGGCCATTCATCTCTATCGAGACTAAGGATTTCGAATTCTTTGGAAATAAGAATTCTTTCGTTCCTTGATGTCGCTTCCACAAGGGAACTTTGGAAAGACTTACTTGTTGTTAGCCATAGGAATAAAATCTTGCTGTCTCGAAGATCTCCGCGGTCCAGAAGCGCGAGTCGCTCGACAAAAGCGCTTGGCAATTCTTTCTGAGATGCAGCGACCTCTTCATATTGGTCGATCACAGCCACGACAGGTCGACCTTGTGCTTCAAAGCGAATTTTCTCGATTTCAGACTCAAAGTATTTCGAATCTGAGACCGCATTCCGGTCGAGAGGGTGCACATACACCTCCGGCAGATGCGTTCCTAGCTCAAGGGCAGCGCAGGTTTTGCCTGATCCACTCTTTCCGAACACGGGCAAGAACCGTATCCCGCCGAGCATTTCCATAGACCGAAACGCAGATTGCACTTTCACGATAAGCGACCGATTTGGCCTTAAGCGACCACGAAACGCGAGGTCCAAATCTTCATATCGCGAAGGGAGTTTCATTTGAGTCGCCTAACTTAAAGGAGAGAGCCTTTTTACGATTCGGTGCCTTTTTCTACCCCTTCTCCACATAAACCTCACCCCCCATCGCCCGGAACTCCTGCGCCTTCTTCTCCATCGCGGCCTCGGCCTCCTCCAGCTCGACGCTGGTGTGCGGGCTCCTGGCCGTGCCGAACTCGTCCCTGATCTCCTGGGTGATCTTCATGGAGCAGAATTTCGGCCCGCACATGGAGCAGAAATGGGCGGTCTTGTGGGCTTCCTTGGGCAGGGTCTGGTCGTGGAAGTCGCGGGCGGTGTCGGGGTCGAGGGAGAGGTTGAACTGGTCCTCCCAGCGGAACTCGAAGCGCGCGCGGGACAGGGCATCGTCGCGGATCTTCGCCGCCGGGTGGCCCTTGGCGAGGTCGGCCGCGTGGGCGGCGATCTTGTAGGTGATCACACCCGTTTTGACGTCGTCGCGGTCGGGAAGGCCCAAATGCTCCTTCGGGGTGACGTAGCAGAGCATGGCGCAGCCATACCAGCCGATCATCGCCGCGCCGATCCCCGAGGTGATGTGGTCGTAGCCCGGCGCGATGTCGGTGGTGAGCGGGCCGAGCGTGTAGAAGGGCGCCTCGCCGCAGGTCTCCAGCTGCTTGTCCATGTTGGCCTTGATCTTGTGCATGGCCACGTGGCCCGGCCCCTCGATCATGACCTGGCAGCCGTGCTTCCAGGCGATTCTCGTGAGCTCTCCGAGGGTCTCCAGCTCGGCGAACTGGGCGCGGTCGTTGGCGTCCGCGATGGAGCCGGGGCGCAGCCCGTCGCCGAGGCTGAACGAGACGTCGTAGGCGCGCATGATCTCGCAGATGTCCTCGAAGCGCTCGTAGAGGAAGCTCTCCTTGTGGTGGGCCAGGCACCACTTGGCCATGATCGAGCCGCCGCGCGACACGATGCCGGTCACGCGGTTGGCGGTGAGCGGCACGTAGGGCAGGCGCACGCCGGCATGGATGGTGAAATAGTCCACCCCCTGCTCGGCCTGCTCGATGAGGGTATCGGCGAAGATGTCGAAGGTGAGGTCCTCGGCCACGCCGCCGACCTTTTCCAGCGCCTGGTAGATCGGCACGGTGCCGATGGGGACGGGCGCGTTGCGGATGATCCATTCGCGCGTGTTGTGGATGTTCTTGCCCGTGGAGAGGTCCATCACCGTGTCGGCGCCCCAGCGGATCGCCCAGACCATCTTGTCGACCTCCTCCTCCACGGAGGAGGCGACGGCGGAGTTGCCGATATTGGCGTTGATCTTCACGAGGAAGTTGCGCCCGATGACCATCGGCTCGAGCTCGCCGTGATTGATGTTGGCCGGAATGATGGCCCGGCCGCGCGCGATCTCGTCCCTCACGAATTCGGGCGTGACGAACTGCGGGATCTCGGCGCCGAAATCCTCCCCGTCGGCGCGCCGTTCCGCCGCGCCGGGAAGGGCGCGGGCGCGGCCGATATTCTCGCGCTCGGCGGCGTAGATCATCTCCCTGGTGACGATGCCGGCCCGCGCGAACTCGTACTGGGTGACGGGGCTCGAGCCGGTGCCGCGCAAGGGACGGTGGCGCACGGGAAATTCGCGGGCGAGATACTTGCCCGTGGCGCCGCCGTTATCGAGCGGGGAGAGGGGCCGGCCCTCGTACTCTTCCACCCCGCCGCGCTCGGTCACCCAGGCGATGCGGGTGCGCGGCAGGCCGCGTTCCACGTCGATGGTCTGGGCCGGGTCGGTATAGGGCCCGGAGCAGTCGTAGACGCGCACCGGGGGCTCCATCGCGCTCGGGTGCAGCTCGATCTCGCGGTGGGGCACCTTCAGGTCCGGCGCGGCGGCCGGGCTCGTATAGACGCGCCTCGATCCGGCGAGCGGGCCGGTGGTGACTTGCGGAGTCGCGAACTCGGACTGGGTGGTGGATTTGTTCATGGCGCTCTCCTCGCGCGGCGTGGGCTGGGCGTCGAGGAGAGGCGAAATGGCCCCGCGAGGGGTCGCGGCTTTCACCGTTCCATCCCGACGCCAGCATGACCTGGATCCGGTCCTTAAGGGTGCTTCTCAGCCCGCGCGGCACGCGGACGCCCCCTGGAACTTCACCGCGAAGGATGACGGAGCGGACCGGCCCTGACAAGGTCAGGCGGCGGTGAAACCGCCATCCACGGTGTAGATGCCGCCGGTGAGATAGCCCGCCTCGTCGCTGGCCAGATACAGGGCGAGGCCCGCCACCTCCTCGTTCGTGCCGTAGCGCTTGATGGCCAGGGCCCCCATCAGCCCCGTGCGCATGGCGCCGGGATCGCCGGGGGAGAGCGTGCGTTCGACCCGCTCCATCATGGCATTGGCGATCGGACCGGGCGCGATGGCGTTGACGCGGATATTGGCCTCGCCGAGTTCCAGCGCGGCGCTCTTCACCAGTCCGCACACGGCATGCTTGCTCGCCACATAGGGGCAAAGGCCGGGAAAGCCGACGAGGCCCGCGACCGAGGCGGTGGCCAGGATCACCCCGCCGCCGCGCGCCTTCAGCATCGGCACGGCGTGCTTCATGGTCAGCCAGACGCCGATCAGATTGGTGTCGATGACGCGGCGGAACTCGGCCTGGTCGAAACTCTCCACCGGTCCGCCCTGCCCCTCGATGCCGGCATTGGCGAAGACGATGTCCAGTCCGCCGAACGTGCCGGCCGCAGCCTGGAAAGCCGAAGCCAGCGCGGATTCGTCGCCGACATCGGCCGCCGCGGTCGCCAGGCGCGATCCGCCCTCCATGCGCCGGGCGGTGTCCTGCAGGCGCTGCCCGTCGAGATCGACGAGCATGACCTGCGCGCCTTCGCGCAGAAAGGCCCGGGCTGTGGCGGCTCCGATGCCGCCGGTGGCGCCGGTGATCAGCGCCGTCTTTCCCTCGAGGCGTCCCATTCTGCCCTCCTCCTCCGGCGCCGGGGCCCGGCGCCATGCCGGCCGGACGCAGACTAGGCCGGATCGGGCAGGGCGAGAATGCGGTGATTTCGCGCGCCCGAGGGACCTTCGTGAAGATTTCTCACTTCGCGATGCATTTGCGCGGAACCGGGATGACGCGGCGGCGTTTGAGCCTCGACACGTGAGAGCAAACCGGCCGTCGCGGTTCCCGTACCCTCCCCCGCAAGGCCTCCGCCACGCCGGTCTCACGTGCGGGTGCCCCGCCGATTGCCCGTCCCGGCCTTCGGCGGGGCCCCGGCTTTTCCTGGCCGGCGAAGAGCGAATTCATGCTCGACCATGCGCTCGGCTACGACATCGAGGTCGGCACCGCTGGGATGGACTATGACCCGCTCGACGACGAGGGGGGCAGCAGATCGATGCCGGCGACCGGGTCTCGGTGTCCGGCACGATCGACGAAGGCTTCTTCGACAACACCGGATTGCCGGCGGACTCGATCCTCGTTCTGGAAACCCTGGACGCGTGATCCACATCGTTCCCCTGTGACGCCGGCAGACCGGCCCGGAGCGCACTCCCTCCCCCGCGCTCCGGGCCTTTTTTTCAGGGCGCCTCAGGCCGCGAAGCTCGCCCAGACGAGGAAGGTGCCGATCAGCGCGATGACGACGCCCCAGACCGCGGCGACGTGCAGGTTCTCGTCGAACGGCCGGGCGAGCACGGTCGCCTTGCCGCCGAAGACCAGGAGCACCGTGCCCTTGATCGCCGCGAGGAGGCCGATGAAGGTGATCGCGGCGGCCAGCGCGTCGTCCCACTGCCAGTGCAGGGCGAGCACGACGAGGCCGAACCAGAGCGCAAGCACCCCGGCGATGAAGGTCAGCACGTTGTCCTCGCGATAGCGCTGGACGAACTGGCCGATCGTGTCGCGCCGCGCCACCACGGCGATGCCGGCGACGACGAAGTAGATCCCGATATAGCGGGCGAGAACGAGGGTGATGTCGGTCATGGAAGCCTCCCCGGAGAAAAACCCTAGTTTTCACCCTAGTACCTTGTCCGCTCCGCGTCATCCGTGCGCTCGATTTGCGTTGTCGCACGCCGGGCCGGCGCCCTATCATCGCGCCGGGGAGAGGTGACGGGAGGCAGGGCGATGACCCGGACAGGCATGATGGCGGCGCTCCTGGCAGGCGGGCTCGGCGCCCTTTCGCCCGCCGGCACGGCCGCGGCGCAGATCGACACCGGCGGCACGGCGCTGTTCTGGCAGACCGCCGACCGGCTCGCCGCCGGAGAGGCGCTGAGCGAGGCGGACTGGGACGCGGTCTTCGCCCATCCCGGCTACGCGATCACGGAGGCCGCCGCCCAGCGCCGGCGCGCGATCGTGGCCTGCATGAGCGCGGTGTTCGCACCGGACGGGGACGTCGCGGCGACGCTCGCCGGGTTCGAGGGCGACTGGCAGGCCCCGGTATTCCCGCGGATCTGCGAACACCTGCAGGCGGTGCGCGCGCGGCGCGCCGAGATCGAGGCCTTCGCCGCGAGCCCGGACATGGAGGCGCTGCTGGACGAGGCGGTCGCGGCGGCGGCGGCCTATCTGCCGGCGCAGACGGTCGCGGACCTTCCCCGCCCGCAGGCCTATCTCATCGTGTTCGAGCCGCAGGGCCTCGGGCGGGACGGATCGATCGTGACCGACGCGCTCTACACGCTGGACAAGCCGCGCGAGGAGAACGTCCAGTTCATCGGGCACGAATTCCATCACGCCTACCGGGAGACGCTGCGCAACGTGCCCGCCGCACCGGAGGCCGGCGTGCTGCTGACCCAGCTCGACCGGCTGGTGCACGAGGGCGTCGCCTCGATGATCGACAAGGCCGGCCATATCCGCGCCGGGACCATTCCCTACCAATACCCGCCCGAGTTCACCGTCTGGGCCGCCGAGACGCCCGCGCGCCTCGCCGCGATCGATGCCGCGCTCGCGGAGCTGGAGCGCTCCGAGGAGGGCTATCGCGCCGCGGCGCGCGTGGTGCGCGACCACTCGCCCTCTGGCGGGCACATGAACGGGGTCTACATGGCGATGGCGATCGAGGACGGGCTCGGCCGCGAGGCGCTGATCGCCGCCCAGACCGGACCGCTCGCCTTCTTCACCGCCTACCAGGCCGCGGCCACGGCCCTGGACGACGGGCGCTTCCGCTTCTCCGAGGCGGCGATGGCGAACCTTCAGGCGATTTCCCGGGTCGATCCCTGACGACGCCGGCGCCGCGCCCGCGCGCCGGCGCGCTACATGAACACGGCCGGATCCTTCGGTTCGATCCAGAGCGTGTCGGACACCGCCAGGAGCGCGCCGTCCCCGCCGTAGAGCGCGCCGGCGGAGCGATGCTTGCGGCCTTCCGAACCGAGCGTCCAGGCCAGGATCGTGCAGCGCTCGCCGGGGCGGGGACGCTGCTTCACGTCCGCCGTCATCCGCGCCAGCAGGGCGAGGCGCCCGTCATGGGCGAAGGCGGCCCAGGTCGGGCAGTCGAGCGCGGCCCAGACATGCTCGGCGCCGACCCGCCCGTCCGGTCCGGCCAGCGAGCCGTCGGGAAGCCACGGCGCCGCGACGGTCTCGCTCCCGTCCAGGCGGCCGGGGAAGATGCGCAGCCCGTCGCCCGCCTCGCGCTGCGGCCCGCACACGAAGCAGCCGGGAAAGGCATGCGAGCGGAACCCGATATAGCGCCGGGAGGCCTTCTCCACGGCCTCCGCCGGCGGCAGGGCGGGCACGTCCAGCTCCGGCGCCCCGGCAGGCTCGGCCATGCCGACGACGGTCTCGCCGTCGCGCATCACGACGCCCCCGTCGCGTTCGATCGAGAGCGGCCGGTCGAGCGGTGGCGGGCTCTTGAGCGTGCAGCTCGCCGGCCCGTCTATGAGCCGGGCCATCACGCCGCAACTATACCCGCCATTGCCCGAATTGGGCGGCCCGCAGAAGCGTCTGCCGATCACGACGCTCTCGTGAGTGGATGACTGCGCCATGGCCGGCTCCCGCCTCGTTGACCCTGGAGCCGATAGGGGCTTCTGCGCGGCAAGCTGTCAATCGGCGTCTACTCCGCCCTCGCCGCGATCGCGCGGATCGTCGCGGACTGCCCGCACCCTCGAATGTCCCGGCATTGCCCGACTTTCGCGCTCCCGAAATCGTGAAGCGGCACCTTTATTGTCGATCGACCAGATATCGGTAGGCTGGCGGCCGAGAAACTCGAACGGGGACGGCGCATGAGCGATCGGGCGGGCCTTGTGAACCGGCGATTCCTGCTGCTCGTCTCCGGCGAAGCGCTGTCGATCATCGGCGATCAGCTCACCCGCATCGCGGCGATCTGGCTGATCCTGGAGATCGCGAGCAATCCCGCGGCGGTCGGCTTCTGGCTCGCTGCCGGCGCCATTCCGCGTGCCGTTTTCATGCTGATCGGGGGAGCGGTCAGCGACCGCCTCTCCTCGCGCCCGGTGATGATCGCGACGAATCTCGTGCGGCTCGCCCTCGTCGCAGGGCTCGCGGCGGGCGCCGCGCTCGACGCGGTCACCATGCCGGTGCTCTACCTGTTCGCCGTCCTGTTCGGCACGGCGGGCGCGTTCTACGCGCCGGCGCTGTCCTCCATCCTGCCGCGCCTGGTCGGACCCGCGCGGCTCCAGCGCGCGAATTCGATCGTGCAGGGCCTGATGCAGCTGGGCGGCGTGATCGGCCCGCCCGTCGCCGCGCTGCTGCTTGCCTGGCTCCTGTCGGACCCCGTCGGGGCGAATCTTGCCGGGAGCACCGGACAGCGTGCCTATGGGATGGTCTTCGCCCTGGACGCCCTCACCTTCGCGGTCTCGGCCTGGACGCTTCGCGCCATGGGCCCGGCACAGGGTGAACGGCCAGCGCGTCCGCCTCGTGCGGGTACGCTTCTCGGCGATATCGGCGAGGGCCTTCGCCATGTCGCGCGCGCGCCCCATCTGCGCGCCTTCCTGCTGATCGCCCTGACGGCGAACATCGGACTCGGCGGGCCCATCGCGGTCGGACTTCCGCTGATCGCGAAATTCGTTCTCCCCCAGGGGGTCACCGCGCTTGGCATCCTTTCCGCCGCCGCGGCGGCAGGCGGCATGGCCGGCCTCGTGCTGGCCGGGGCAGCCAGCGTGCGCAACGAGGCGGTCCTGCTGGCCCTGCCCTACGCGCTCATGATCGTGCTCGGCGGGTTGATGATCGCGCTCGGACAGACCACGACGCTGGCTGCGGCCGCCGCGGTGATCGCGGCGATGACGCTGCTCGCGGCCTATCTCGACATACAGCTGATCACCTGGCTGCAGACGCGGACCGCGCCGGACTATCTGGGCCGCGTGATGGGCCTGCTGCAGTTCGCCGCCCTCGGGCTGGCGCCGGCCTCCATGGCGCTTGCCGGCCTGTTCGGCGAGGCCACGCGGGCGCTCTTCCTCGTGTTCGGGTCGTTCACCATCCTGGCCGGCGCCGCACTCTGGCTCGCCCGCCCCGCACCGGCGCGCCCCGATTGCGGCCCCGGATCGGCCGCCCGGAGCTAGCCCTGGCTACCCGCCGCCGCTTCCGCCGCGCGCATGACGCGCAGGACATTGCCAGACCAGATCTTCTCGATCTCCTCTTCGCTGTAGCCGCGGCGCAGCAGTTCGGCGGTCACTTCCGGCGTTTCGGTCGCGTCGTCCCAGCCGAGCACGCCACCGCCGCCATCGAAGTCCGAGGCGATGCCGACATGGTCGATGCCCGCCACGCTGACCGCATGGTCGATATGGTCGACGAAGTCGGCGACCGTGACGTCGGGATAGCGCGCGCGCAGTTCGGCGAGCCCCTCGTAGTAGGCCCGCAGCGTCGCCTCGTCGGCCGCCGCGCGCGCCTCGCGGGTGGCGACGCCGAGGCTCTCGGCAAGGTCCTGCTGGGCGGCGAGAAAGTCGGGATCGGGCGCGTCGACATAGCCGCGGAAGGCGACCATCTGGGCCACCCCGCCGTTCTCGGCGATCGCGCGCAGCTGCTCGTCGTCGAGATTGCGCGGATGGTCGTAGACCGCCCGTGCGCCCGAATGGCTGGCGATGACCGGCGCGCGCGACAGTGCGATGGCTTCCAGCATGGTGCGCTTGCCGACATGGGAGACGTCGACCATCACGCCGTGATCGTTGAGCTCGGCGACGAGGCCGCGGCCGAGTTCGGTCAGCCCGGGATCCTCGACCGGATCGCCGACGGCCAGATTGGGGTTCGAGCTGCCGCCGAACTGGTTGTTGCCGAAATGGGTGATCGACATGTAGCGCACGCCGCGCTGCGCCCACATCGCGACGTTCGACAGGTCCTCGCCGAGCGGCCAGGAATTCTCCATGCCGATGAGGGCGACGAGACGTCCGCTGTCGCGGATCGCCTCCACCTCGTCCGCGGTGGTGGCGAGCGCGATCCGCTCGGGATAGGCGCGGATCATGCGCATGATCGCCTCGTACTTGTCGTCGGCGATCTCGGCGGCCTCCTCGTAGCCCATGGGGCTGATCGTGCCCTGGCCGACATAGACGATGAAGAACGCCGCATCGAGCCCGCCCGCGCGCATCTTGGGAAGGTCGACCTGGGCCGGGGTGAAGCCGCCCGGGTCGAGCGCCTCGCTCGCGTAGCCGGCATCGATGTCGACATGGGTGTCCAGGGTGAAGAGCCGGTCGTGCAGCGCCCGGGGCGAGCCCGGCGCCGCATCGACCGCCGCCGCCCCGCGCAGGGCCGGCGCCGCCGTCTCCTCGCCCGAGGGCGAGGCCCCGCGCATCGCCTGCGGCTCCATCGGCTCGGGACTGCAGGCTGCCAGGAGGACGGCGGCGAGGGCGGCGGGGACGGCGTAATTCATGGACGGGGCTCCGGTTCTGGTCTCGCGCCAGACTAGAGGAGCCCGCCACGAATGGGCAAATCCGGGGGCACCGGCGGCGGGACCCGCGCGGCGAGGTCTGCGTCCGCGCGCCGCCTCACTTCCCTGCGGGCCGGCCCGACAGCAGACAGATACCGGCAAGCGCGGTGAACACCGCGTGTGAACTGTAAAGGACCAGTGCGCCGCGCACGTCGAGCGTCAGGACGCCGGACCACAGAAGCAGGGCCGGAACGATTCCGGCGAGGATGCCGGCAAGTCCGGTCAGGCGCCAGAGCCACCCATCGCGCAGCATTCCCAGCCCGAGGAACACGAACGCGGCCGAGGTCGCGTAGAAGCCAAGCGCGGCCAGGCTGCGGTTTCCCGCCCAGAGCAGCACGAAGATCTCATGGTGATCGGCCGGCGTCACGCGCTCGGCGACCAGCGGCGTGATGAACCCGCTGATGCTGGCCGCGCCAACATGGCCGAACAGGCTGATCGCGTAGGCGACGACGCCGGCCAGCATCAGGAGGCCGGGCCTGCGCGCCAGCGCGAGCACGCACAATCCGAAGAAGATGACGGAGAGCAGGATGATCATCCCGGCGTGCACGGACTGGTTGCCCGGCGCATGCCCGCCGGTGGGATGATGGGCCATTGCCAGGACGGTGGCCGCGGAGGCCGCGATCAGGAGGGCGCCGGCGATCCGGCGCGCGCAGGCGCCATCGGCCACTGCGGGCGGCTGTGAGGAGGCGGGGGATGACGAGACCATTGGCGGCACCCGATTCTTGTTGAAGACCGAGCCCGCGAGCGTAATTGTGTCCCGGCCCGGCGGAACGGAATGCCGAACCGTTTTGACCGTTACCGGACGGAGAGGCGCAAATGTCCGAACCTGACCGTTCGCGCCGAGCGCCCGATCGCCGGGTGCGGCGCACGCGGCAAGCCCTCATCGAGGCCTTCAACCGCCTGGTCCTGTCCCGCCGCTACGAGGATATCCGCGTCGCCGACATCGCCGCCGAGGCCGATGTCGGGCGTTCGACCTTCTACGACCACTATCCCGGCCGGGACGCGATCCATCTCGAGGCGCTGCGCCGCCCGCTCGGCCTGCTCGCCGATTGCGTCACGGGCGAAGGCGACCCCGTCGTGCTCACGCGGCTGCTGGGCCATTTCTGGGACAACCGGGCTCTCGCGCGATCGACCTTTTCCGGGCATCAGCGATCACAGGTCGTGCGGACCCTGGCCGAGCTGATCGGCGAACGTCTGGGCGGTGCCGATGACCAGGCCTGCCGCATCCTCGCCATCCAGCTGGCGGAAGGTCAGGTCGGGCTGATCCGCGCCTGGGTCTCCGGGGAGGTCAGTGCGCGTCCCGAGACCATCGCCGAGGCGATCTCGCAAGCCTCGGCCGAGGCCTGCTCGCGCCTGCGAAGCCCTTCCCCGCCGCCGTCGTGAGCCGGCCGCGCTCCTAGCCGCGGAACGGGTCGGCCATCAGGATGACGTCCTCGCGCTCGGGGCTGGTGGACAGCAGGGCGACCGGGCATTCGATCAGCTCTTCGACGCGGCGCACATACTTGACCGCCGCGGCCGGAAGGTCCGCCCAGCTTCGCGCCCCGTACGTGCTCTCGCCCCAGCCCTCCATCGTCTCGTAGACCGGCTCGATGCGGGCCTGGTCGCGGGTGGAGGCGGGCATGCGGTCGAGGATTTCCCCGTCGAGCCTGTAGCCGGTGCACACCTTCAGCTCGTCGAAGCCGTCGAGCACGTCGAGCTTGGTCAGCGCCACGCCGTTCAGGCCATTCAGGCGCACGCTCTGGCGCACCAGCACCGCGTCGAACCAGCCGCAGCGGCGCTGGCGGCTCGTCACCGTGCCGAACTCGCGCCCGCGCTCGCCCAGACGCTTGCCGGTCTCGTCGGTCAGCTCGGTCGGGAACGGTCCCTCGCCGACGCGCGTGGTGTAGGCCTTCACGATGCCGAGCGCATAGCCGACCTTGCCGGGGCCCACGCCGGTGCCGGCGGCGGCCTGCCCGGAGACGGTGTTGGAACTCGTCACGAAGGGATAGGTGCCGTGATCGACGTCGAGCATGGCGCCCTGCGCGCCCTCGAACAGGATCTTCTCCCCGCGCGCCATCGCGTCGTCGAGCACGCGCCAGACCGGGGCGGCGTAGGGCAGGATCTTCGGCGCGATCTCCAGCAGCGAGGCGACGAGTTCCTCCGCGTCGTAGGCCGGCTGGCCGTAACCCTTGCGCAGCGCGTTGTGGTGATGGAGCAGGTCGGCGACGCGCGCGCGCAGGCCGTCCGCGTCCGCGAGGTCGATCAGGCGCACCGCCCGGCGTCCGACCTTGTCCTCGTAGGCCGGGCCGATGCCGCGCCGCGTGGTGCCGATCTTCATGCCGTCGTCGCGATTCTCCCGCGCCGCGTCGAGATCGCGGTGAACGGGAAGGATCAGCGCGCAGGTCTCGGCGATCTTGACGAGATGCGGCGTCACGTCGACGCCCTGGCCGCGCACGCGCTCCACCTCGTCCAGGAAGGCCCAGGGATCGACCACCACCCCGTTGCCGAGCACCGAGAGCTTGCCGCGCACGATGCCGGACGGCATCAGGGAGAGCTTGTAGGTCACGCCGTCCACGACCAGGGTATGGCCGGCATTGTGCCCGCCCTGGAAACGCGCCACCGCGTCGGCGCGAAGGCTCAGCCAGTCGACGATCTTGCCCTTGCCCTCGTCGCCCCACTGGGCGCCGACGACCACAACATTGGCCATGGGGGAAACTCCGCGTGCCGCTCGATGAAACTGCGGGACGATGGCTTACCGGTCGCGCGCGCGGCCCGCAAGCGCGACGCGCGCCTTCGCGCGATTATGTGTTGGCAAGGCCCGCACCCTTCGGCCAGACTGGCGTGATCGACCGACAGGGGACAGACCATGCGCATCACGACGAGCCTTGCCCTCACCGCCTCGCTTCTCGCCGCGCCCGCCCTCGCCCAGGAGGAGGCGTCCGAAGCGCCCCGGGGCCCGCAGGGCTGCGGGGCCTACCCGGCCCATGACGATTTCGACTTCTGGGTCGGCGACTGGAACGTCTATGGCCGCGACGGGCGGTTCGCCGGCCAGAACTTCATCTCCAGGCGCTCGGGCGGCTGCCTTCTTCTCGAGGAGTGGTTCTCCGCCGGCGGCGGCGACGGCACCTCGATGAACTATGTCGATCCCGCCACCGGCGACTGGCGCCAGATCTGGATGAGCGCCAATCTCTATATCGATTATTCCGGCGGGCTGAACGCGGCCGGCCAGATGCAGCTCGACGGCGAGATCACCTATTTCAACGACGAAGGCAGCTCCAGCGCCGCCTTCCGCGGCGTCTGGACGCCGCTGGAAAACGGTCACGTCATCCAGCACTTCAAGCAGTACGACGCCGAGGCGGAGACCTGGAACGACTGGTTCATCGGCTCCTATGTCCCGATCGCGGAGGATCCGAACGGCGCGGAGCCCGGGCCGGACGCGACGGGTCCCGCGATCGAGGAGGCGCCGGCCTTCGCGTTCGAGTAGGGGATGGGAAGTCAGCGAAAAGCCCGGCTCGCTCGGAGCCGGGCTCTTCCGGTCGGCCTGGCCGCCGGTCTCAATCCCCGAAATGCCAGCCGATGCGCACGCCGACCTCGTCGAGGGCCTGGTTGCGGCCGTTGCCGAGGATCTGGCCGTGGGAGAAGTGCTCGTAATACACCCCCGCGCTCCAGCGCTCGGTGACCATGTAGTCGGCGCCGAGCTGGGTGCGCCAGAGCCAGCGCGAGCCCAGCAGGGCGCGCGTGCTCGCCGTCTCGATCCGGTAGGGATCGTCGGGCGGCAGATGGACGATGTCGTCCACCCCGTCATTGTAGGAGATCCCGAACGAGAACTCGAGCTCGAGCCGCTCTGTGATGTCGCCATCCCAGGCCAGCCCCGTCGCGACGAGATTGGTATAGCCCTGGGTGCTGAACGAGCCGTAGAGATAGGGCTCGGGCGACCAGATCGGCTCGAGGAATTCGGGCGTGTCCCACAGGAGCTCGATCGAGACCTGGGGCCCGTCCTCGGCATGGTCGACGACATCGTGGGCGACGAGGCCGACGCGGACCTCTTCGAGCTGGGCGTGCGCGGCCGCAGCGGTGAGGGCGGAGGCGGCGAGCGCCCCGGCAAGCAGGCGAATCATGGTTCGGCATCCCCCGGAGATGGTTTATCGGGCGGCACCTTAGTATCTCCCGCGCGAACGGGGAAGCGCCTACGCGCCTGCGCCCGCCAGCGCCTCGCCATAGGCCCAGTCGAGCCAGGGGCCGAGCGCGGCGAGATCGTCGGCGTCCACGGTGGGGCCGCACCAGATGCGCAGCCCCGCCGGCGCCTTGGGATGGGGGATGATGTCGAAGGCCGCCCCCTCCAGGTCGAGCAGCGCGCCCATCGCGCGCGACACCGCCCAGCGCTCCTCCTCGGTCCTGCCGGACAGATCGGCGCCGGAGAATTTCAGCGTCACCGAGGTGTGCGAGCGGATGGCGCGGTCGGCCGCGAGAAAATCGATCCAGTCCGCACCGTCGGCCCATTGCGCGAGCGCGGCGTAATTGGCGTCGGTGCGCGCGACGAGCCGGCCGACCCCGCCCTCGCGCTCGGCCCATTTCAGCGCGTCGATATAGTCCTCGGTGCACAGGAGCGAGGGCGTGTTGATGGTCGAGCCCTCGAACATCTTGCTGTCCTCCTCGCCGGCCTCGAACCATTGCAGCACGCGCGGCACGGGCCATGACGGGCGATGGTCGCGCAGCCGCTCGCGGGCGCGCGGGGACAGCACGGCGATGCCGTGCTGGGCCTCCCCGCCCATGCATTTCTGCCAGGAGAAGGTCGTCACATCGAGCTTGTCCCAGGGCAGGTCCATCGCGAAGGCCGCCGAGGTCGCGTCGCAGATCGTCAGCCCGGTGCGGTCGGGGGCGATCCAGTCGCCGTCCGGGATGCGCACGCCGGAGGCCGTCGCATTCCAGGTGAAGATCACGTCGCGGTCGAAATCGGCCTGCCGATAGTCCGGCGCGCTGCCGTAATCGGCCCAGAAGGTGCGCAGGTCGGAGAGTTTCAGCTCCTGCTTCGCGTCGGTCAGCCAGCGCTTGCCGAACTCGTCGCACGCGAAGACGTCGACGCCGCGCGCGCCCAGCATCGACCACATCGCCCCTTCCAGCGCCCCGGTGTCGGAGGCGGGGGTTAGGATGACCCGGTAATCGTCCGGGATCTCCAGCACCGCCGCGGTGCGCTCCAGCGCCTCGGCGAGGCGGGCCTTGGGGATGCCGCCGCGATGGGTGCGCCCGAGCGGGGCGCCGGCGAGCGCGGCCGGCTCCCAGCCGGGCCGCTTCTTCGTCGGCCCGGAGGAAAAGCGTGGATCGGCAGGGCGGGTGGAGGGCTTCTGGGTCATGGGAGGGATTCGTCCGGCTGGCAGGAAGGCGCACTGTGCGACGCCGGGCAGGTGATGAAAAGGGGGAAGGCGGACCGGTGCGGCGATCTGCGCGGGCGGGCCTTTCCGCGCTTGACCGGAAGCGGAAGCGGGCCTACCCGCTCGGGCCATGATCCAGCTTGCCGACGCCCGTTCCCTGTTCGACCTGCCGCGCGAGCGTGTCTGGCTGAACGCCGCCTACATGGGACCGCTGCCGCGCGCCGCCGTGGCGGCGGGAGAGCGCAGCTACGCGCGCAAGGCCGCGCCGTGGGACTATGACGTCCCGACCGACTTCTTCGCCGTGCCGAACGCCTTCCGCCGCGCCGGCGCGCGCCTGTTCGGGGCGCGCGAGGAGGACGTCGCGATCGTGCCCGCGGCGAGCTACGGCATCGCGACCGCCGTGCGCAATCTCAAGGTCGGCGCCGGCCAGGAGATCCTGCTCCTGGACGGCCAGTTCCCCTCCAACGTCTATCCCTGGCGGCGCATGGCCGAGCGCGACCGGGCGCGGATCCGCACGGTGAACCGCCGCGAGGGGGAGAGCTGGAGCGAGGCGCTGCTCGCCGCGATCGGACCCCAGACCGGGCTCGTCGCCTGCGCGGGCACGCACTGGATCGATGGCGGGCGGATCGACCTGCAGGCGGTCTCCCGGCGCTGCCGGGAATTCGGCGCCCATCTCGTGCTCGACCTCACCCAGTCGCTGGGCGTGCAGGCCTTCGACGCGGGGACCGTCGATCCCGACTTCGCCGTGGCGGCCAATTACAAATGGCTCCTGGGGCCCTACTCGACCGGCATGCTCTACGCCGCGCCGCGCCACCAGAACGGCGAGCCGCTGGAGGAGAACTGGATCGGGCGCGAGGGCTCGTCCGATTTCGCCGGACTGACGCAGTACCGCGACGGATACGATCCCGGCGCGCGGCGCTTCGACATGGGCGAGCGCGGCAATTTCCAGCTCCTGCCGGCCGCGATCGAATCCCTCGAATTGCTGAACGGCTTCGGCGTGCGCGCGATCGAGGCGCGCCTCGGCGAGCTGTCCGACGCCATCGTCGAGGCGGTGAAGCCGCTGGGCCTTGCCGCCGACACGCCCGAGCGGGCCGCGCACTATCTCGCCCTGACCCTTCCCGGCGGCGCACCGGGCGACCTGCTCGCGCGCCTCGCCGCGCAGAAGGTGCACGTCTCCCAGCGCGGGCCGCGGCTTCGCGTCTCGGCCCACATCTACAATGACGAGGCCGATATCGCGCGCTTCGCCGCGGCGCTGAAGGACGCGCTCGCGTGACGCCGGAGCGTCCGGGCGTGCAGGGCTGGGGCGGGCTCGTCGTGCTCGCCCTGGTGTGGGGATCGGCCTTCGCCTTCATCCGGGTGGGCGTGGAGACCCTGCCGCCCTCCCTCGTCGCCTTCGGGCGCCTCGCCGTGGCGGCCCTCGCGCTGACCGCCTGGATGGTCTACCGCCGGCGGCGCCTGCCCCCGCTCGCCGATCCGCGCTGGCTCTGGCTCGCCGCGCTCGGCCTGTTCGGCAACGCCCTTCCTTTCACCCTCATCGCCGCCGGACAGACCACGGTGCCCTCCGGCGTGGCGGGCATCCTGATGGGCATGACCCCGCTCGCCATCATCGCCGCGGCCCATTTCGTGCTGCCGAACGAGAGGCTGACGGCGTGGAAGGCGGCCGGTTTCCTGATGGGCTTTGCCGGCATCGTGATGCTGACCGGGCCGGCCGCGCTCGCCGGCATGCTGGAGGCCGATTTCCTCGGCCAGCTCGCCATCCTCGCCGCGACGCTGTGCTATGCCACCCACGCCATCGCCTATCAGCGCATGCCGGAAATGGCGCCGAGCGCGGTGGCGGCCGGATCGATGATCTGCGCCGCCCTGCTCGCCGCGCCGCTCGCGGCCTTCGACGCGATGGCCGGGCCCGCCCTCGCCCCCAGCGCGGCCTCGCTCGGCGCGGTGCTGGTCCTCGGCCTGTTCCCGACCGCGCTCGCCGGCATCGTCTACATGATGATCGCGAGGAAGGTCGGGGCGGCCTTCATCGCCATGATCAACTACGTGGTTCCCGTGGTCGCGGCGCTGATCGGCGTCGCGCTCGGCGAGACGCTCGGCCTCAACGCCTTCCTCGCCCTCGCCGTGATCCTCGCCGGCATCGCGGTGGCGCGCAGGAGGCCCGCCCCCCGCTAGGCGAGCGCGATGCGCCCCGCCCCGCCGGCGACCTCGCCCACGATCGCGGCCGGGTAGCCGGCCTCGATCAGCGCGTCGATCACGTCGCCGGCCCTCTCGCGCGGCACCCCGGCCAGCAGGCCACCGGCGGTCTGGGGATCGAACAGGAGCTGGGCCTTCGCGCCCCCGAGAACGCCCGCCTCCGCCTCGATCGCGCCGGCGGCGCGGGCATTGTCGGCGTGCAGCGAGCTGGTCACGCCGGCCGCGATCAGATCGAGCGCGCCCGGCAGGGCCGGGACCCGGTCGAGCGCCACCCGCGCGCCGGTCCCCGAAGCCTCGCACATCGCCAGAAGATGGCCGGCCAGGCCGAAGCCGGTCACGTCCGTCATCGCGCTCGCATGCGGGGCGAGGATCTCCGCCGCGCGCCCGTTGGCCCGCTGCATGGCCTCGAGCGCGGCGGCATAGTCGCGCCCCCTGGCCTGCCCGCGCATCTCCCCGGCCAGGATCGCCCCGGTGCCCAGCGGCTTGGTCAGGATCAGCGCCTCACCCGGCTTCAGCCCGCCGATGCCGATCGCACGCCCGTCCGGGGCAAGGCCGGTGACGGTGAGGCCGACCGTGAACTCCGCCCCCTGGCTGGTATGGCCGCCGACGAGATCGGCCCCGGCCTCGGCCAGGATGGACTGCACGCCCGACAGGAACTCGCGCGCCGTGCGCGTCTGCAGTGCGGCGGACAGCCTGGGCAGGGTGATCTGGGCGAGCACGGCCTGCGGGCGCGCGCCCATCGCCCAGACATCGCCGAGCGCATGGACGGCGAGGATGCGCCCCAGGACATAGCCGTCCTGCGTGAACGCACGGAAATGATCGGTGGTGACGACCTGCGCACCCGCCTCGCCCCATCTCAGCACCGCCGCGTCGTCGCCTGCCCCGGCCAGCACGTCGGCGCGCGACGGGGCGGGAAGCGCCGCCAGCGCCTCGGCGAGCGCGGAGCGGGCGAGCTTCGACCCGCAACCCGCGCACAGCGGCGCCCCGGCCTCGAGCGCCCGCACGCCCTCCGCGACCGGACCCTCGACGGGCTCGGGCGGAGCCATCTGCGGCAGGTCGGACAGGCGCGCCATGAAGCGGGTGTCGATGAGGTGCTTCCAGCGCCACAGCCAGCGGGCCGAGAGGGCAAGGCCCCACTTCTCCGCGGCCGCGCGCTTTTCGCCGAGACTGACCAGCTTGAGATAATCGGCCTGCGGCTCGAAGCGCGTCAGCTTCCGGCCCGACAGGGCCGCGCGCAGATTCGCGTGCAGCGCCTTTCCCGCGCGCACCGCATAGACCCCGGCCTTCGGGCGCGGGGCGTGCCCGAGATGGGCGATGTCCCCGGCGGCGAAGACGTGGGGATGACTGACCGATCGCAGATACGGGTCGACCCGCACGAACCCGTCCTCCAGGGCGAGCCCGGTGTCCTGCAGCCAGCCGGCCGGCTCGGCCCCGGCGGTCGAGGCGATGAAGGCGGCAGGGATTTCCTCGCCGCTGGTCAGGCGCAGCATTCCGGGCGCGGCGCGCCCGGCCTCCACCCCGGCATGGACCGCGATGTCCGCGCGGGCGAGCGCCCGGGCGAGCTCGCGCCGCAGGGCGGCGGCGTCGTTCGGCAGGATGGCCGCGTTGCGCTCGACGACGGCGACCTTCACCGCCCTGGCATCGCGCACCGCACCGCGCAGGCGGTGGGCCATGGCGAGCGCCAGCTCGCACCCGCCCACCCCGCCGCCGATCGCCACCGCATGGGGCGGCGTGCGCCCGGCCGCCACCTCGGCGAGGAAGGCGTCCCAGGCGTTCGCGAAGCCCTGCATCGGCTTGACGCGGTGCGATGCGTGCCCGCTGCCGGACAGGCCGGAGCGCGCCGAGACGCCGATATTGATCGAGCAGATGTCGAACTCGAGCGGCGGGCGCGATCTCAGCGCGACCTGCCGGCGCTCGGGATCGAGCCCGACGGCCGCATCGAGAACGATGCGCGCACCGGCGAAACGGGCCAGGCGCACGAGGTCGATCTCGACCGCCTCGCGCGCGTAGTGGCCCGCGACATAGCCGGGCAGCATGCCGGTATAGGGTGCTTCCGGGCCGGGATTGACGAGGGTGACGCGCACGCCGGGCAGCGGCTTCATCGCCCACATGCGCAGCATCACGCCATGGGCGTGGCCGCCGCCGATCAGGACGAGGTCGCGGGTGCGCGGGACGGGGTCGAACATGGCGCGTTCCTAGCCGAGGCGAAGGAGCGCGGCAAAAAGTTTGCAAGATTTGCAGCAGCCGGCGGGAGCCTTTCGCGATCCGGCGCGTTCCGGGGCGCGAGGACGAAGATCAACCCTCCTGCTTCCCCTGTGCGCACCCTGTCCCCCAAGCCCAGATGCGCACAAACCGGCGGCGGTCCCGGAATTCTGCCGGGGCCGCCGTCTTGTTTTGCGGTGCCGCGGCGGAACCATCAAACCCGCTCCTAGTTGTTCGGTCAGGACCTGTAACTCACGGCCCGACAGGAGACCGGACATGCTGAGACTTGCCCTCGCGTTTTTCATCATCGCCATCATCGCGGCGATCTTCGGCTTCGGCGGCATCGCCGCGGGCGCCGCGACGATCGCCAAATGGCTGTTCTTCATCTTCCTCATCCTCTTCGTGGTGGCCCTCCTGGCCGGCGCGCTGAGAGGCCGGGCGCCGAGATAGGCCGCCCCGGACACGCACACAGATCAAGGAGACCGACATGCGCACCCTTCTCGCGACGCTGTTTTCCAGCGCGTTCATGCTGATCGCCGCCTGCGAGGCCGAAGAGGAAGGCCCGATGGAGGAAGCCGGCGAGGAACTCGACGAAGCCGGCGAGGAAATGGAAGAGGCCACCGAGGAGGCCGCCGATGCCGTCGAGGAGGCGCCCGAGGAGGAAGGCGAGCCCTACCGCTGATGGCCCGCAGACCCGTTACAGAAAGGGAGACCGAGATGGCCACCCGACAGACCGCCAGCAACGATGTGGAGATAAGTGCCGTGAAGGACGATATCGCAGCCTTACGCAAGGACGTCGACAAGCTGGTCGGGGATCTGTCCAAGATCGCCGAGCAGGAAACCGAGAAGGGTATCAAGCGCACGCGCAAGGCCGCGAGCCAGGCCCAGGACGAGATCGAGTCCTATGGCAGCGACGTGCGCGACTATATCCGCGACAACCCGCTCTCGGCCTGCGGCGCGGCGCTCGGCGTCGGCTTCATCGCCGCCCTCCTGATGCGCAAATAGGCGGGGTGACGCCTTGCGGGTATTCCTTCTCATCATCGCCTGCGCCGGGCCGCTGGTCGCGGTCATCTTCGGCACGCATGCCCTGTGGATGTGGCTCGCGGTCACCTGGTCGGTGACGATCGCGAGCGCCGTGGTCGCGGGCGCCTATCTGATCCTCGCGTCGCTCGCCGCGATCGCCTTCCTGTCCATCCAGGAGCAGAAGAAGGACGAGCCGCCCGCCCCCATCGCCGGGCTGATCGCGCTGCTGGAGGAGTCCATGCAGAAGAAGCCGATCGAGACTACCGGCGCCATGCTCGCCGTCGGCGTGCTGCTGGGCCGGCGGCCGGACCTTCTGATGAAGGCGCTGTCCAAGGTGCTCTGAAGCACGTCGCATCCGGGACGATAAGGGCCGATCCGGGCTGGACCCGGGTCGGCCTTTTGCTATGGAGAGGTCATGTCCGAGCCCGTCCTCTATCTCGTCGCCACCCCGATCGGAAACCTGGAGGACATGTCCTACCGGGCCGTCCGCGTGCTGTCGCAGGTCTCCACGATCGCGGCCGAGGACACGCGGGTCACCCGCACCCTGCTCGATCATTATCAGATAGCCGACAAGCGCATCATCGCCTGCCACGACCATAACGAGCGCGCCAGCGCGGCCGGGATCGTCTCGCTGATGGAGCGCGGGGAGAGCGTGGCGCTGGTCTCCGACGCCGGCATGCCGGTGATCAACGATCCGGGCTACCGGGTGATGCAGGCGGTGCGCGAGGCCGGCTTCCGGGTCGAGCTGGTGCCCGGCCCGTCCGCGGTGCTCGCCGCACTCGTGCTGTCCGGTTTCCCGCCCGACCGCTTCGTCTTCCTGGGCTTCCCGCCGAGGAAGGAGGGTCAGCGCAGGAACTGGCTGACCGATGCGGCAAGGCATGGCTGCACGCTCATCCTCATGGAGGCCCCGCACCGCCTCGCCGACTTCCTCAAGGACGCCGCGGAGATCTACGGCGAGGTCGAGGGCGCGGTGTGCCGGGAGATCACCAAGACGTACGAGGAGACCGTGCGCGCGCCCCTGCCGGCGCTGGCCGAGCGCTTCGCGGGCGGCACGAGGGGCGAGGTCATGGTCGTGATCGACGGCGGCTCGATCCCGCCGCTCCACGCCGGGCAGGAGGCGCGCAGGGAGAAGCCCCGCAAGGGCAAGGGCAAGCGCCGCCAGGCCCAGCAGGAGGCCGCCGAGGCGGCGAAGGCGGCACGAGCGGCGGAGGCGGAGGAGTAGGCCCTCACGCACTCTCTCCGTGCAGCGCCACGTCGAGGCCGGTGATCTCGTCCTCGGGATCGACGCGCAGGCTCATGAAACGCTCCATCACCCACAGGATGAGGAAGGTCGCGACCGCGCAATATCCCGCCGCGGCGAGCGCGCCCCAGGTCTGCGTCCAGACCAGGCCGATATTGCCCTCCACGAGCCCGCCCGTCCCGCCGATGGCCGAGCTGGCGAACACCCCGGTGAGGATCGCGCCGGCGAGCCCGCCTATGCCATGCAGGCCGAAGGCGTCGAGGCTGTCGTCATACCCGAACCAGCGCTTGAACCAGCCCACCGCCACGAAGGCCGCCGCCGCAGTCAGCACGCCGATGAGCAGGGCCCCGTAGGGCTCCACGAAGCCCGCGGCCGGGGTCACGCCGACAAGGCCGGCGACCGCGCCCGAGGCCGCGCCGAGCACGCTCGCCTTGCCCTTGATGCCCCATTCCAGCCCCGCCCAGGTGAGCGCAGCGGCCGCCGCGGCGATCTGGGTGACCAGCGCCGCGTGGCCGGCGAGCGCGCCCGCGCCGAGCGCCGAGCCGCCGTTGAAGCCGAACCAGCCGACCCATAGCAGGCCCGCCCCGATCACGGTGAGGACGAGATTGTGCGGCGGCTGGCCCTCGCGCGGCCAGCCCCGGCGCGGGCCGAGCTTCAGGGCGAGCACCAGCCCGGCGACGCCGGAATTGATGTGCACCACCGCCCCGCCGGCGAAGTCCAGCACGCCCGCGGCGTGCAGGAATCCCCCGCCCCAGACCCAGTGCGCGATCGGGGCGTAGACCAGCAGCAGCCAGACCGGCACGAAGACGACCCAGGCCGCGAAGTTCAGCCGCTCGGCCGCCGCGCCGGCGATGATCGCCACGGTGATGATGGCGAAGGTGAGCTGGAACAGGATGAAGACCGTCTCCGGCAGGGCACCGGAGGCGGAGTCGAGCCCGACCCCGGACAGGCCCAGCTTCGAGAACCCGCCGAACAGCGCGCCCTCCCCGCCGAACGCGATCGAATAGCCCGCGATCACCCAGGCGAGCGTGACGAGCACGGCGGCGGTCAGCGCCTGCATCAGGGTGGACAGCACGTTGGTGCGCCTGACCATGCCGCCGTAGAACAGGGCAAGGCCCGGCACGGTCATCATCAGCACCAGCGCGCAGGCGGTCAGCACCCAGGCAACGTCTCCGGCGGCAAACACGGTCTCGGTCATGGCTCGGCTCCCCATGCAGGTCTGTCGTCCGGCGAGCCTTGGCGCGGCGCAGCGCGGGGGGAAGCGCCCGGCCGGAGTTCTGTTCGCAAATGCACAATCCTGCCCGGATCACGGGCACGTCTGCGCGCTTTTCGGGCACGACGGGCGCTGTGCCGGCGGCTGAACCGCGTCCGGCGGGGCCGCGTTAGCGCTTCAGACAGGCAATGCGAAGGAGCCCCTTCATGGCCCAGACCGGCGACAGGACCATGCTCGTGAGCGGCGCGACCGGCAGCCAGGGCGGCGCCGTGGCGCGCCATCTCATGGCCCGCGGCTTCAGCGTGCGCGCCATGACCCGCGACCGGGACAAGGCCGGGCGCGAAGGCCCGGACGTGGCGAAGATCGAATGGATCGAGGCCGATTTCGACGACCGCGCCTCGCTCGACGAGGCGCTGCGCGGCGTCCATGGCGCCTATTCGGTGCAGAATCCCTGGCAGGCCGGCGGCACGGACGCTGAAGTGCGCCAGGGCCGCACCTTCGCCGAGGCCGCCCGCGATGCCGGCGTCGAGCACTTCGTCTACAGCTCGGTGGGCGGCGCGGACCGCGATAGCGGCGTTCCCCATTTCGAGAGCAAGTGGGCGATCGAGGGCCATATCCGCTCGCTAGGCCTGGATGCGACGATCCTTCGCCCCGTCTTCTTCATGGAGAACTGGGAGGACAGGCTGAAGGACCTCATCGAGACGGGCGAGCTGCCCCAGCCCCTCAACCCGGAGACCAGGCTGCAGCAGATCGCGGTCGACGATATCGGGGCCTTCGCCGCGCTCGCCTTCGCCGACAAGGACAAGTGGGCCGGGCGCGCCGTCGAACTCGCCGGCGACGAGCTGACCATGAAGGAGACCGCCCAGGTCTTCTCCCGCGTCATGGGCCGCGACATCGAGTACGTGCAGGTGCCCTGGGACCGGTTCGAGCGCGAGGCCGGCGAGGAGATGACGGTGATGTACCGCTGGTTCGAGGACCAGGGCTATGCCGCCGACATCCAGGCGCTCCGCAAGGAATACCCGCCGCTCAAGCGCCTCGTCGACTTCCTGAAGGAGAAGGGCTGGGAGACCCGGTAGGACCCCGCCCTCCCGGCCGCGAGAGCGCCTGCCCCCCAGGGGGGCGGGCGGTCCCGTCCTCCCCCGGTACCCGAGCCGTCAGCCCTCCAGGCTCGCGTCCATCGTGATCTCGGCCTTGAGGACCTTGGAGACCGGGCAGCCCTTCCTGGCGGCCTCGGCGGCTTGCCTGAAGGCGTCCTCGCTGGCGCCGGGCACCTTGGCGCGCACGGTGAGGTGGGACCTGGTGATGGCGAAGTCGCCCTCGACCTGCTCGATCGTCACGTCGGCCTTCGCGTTGATCACCTCGGCGGTGAGATCCTTCTGGCCGAGGATCATCGACAGCGCCATGGCGTAGCACCCCGCATGGGCCGCGCCGATCAGCTCTTCCGGATTTGTGCCGGGCTCGTCCTCGAAGCGGGTCCTGAAGCCGTAGGCCTTGCCGTCGAGGACGCCGGAGCCGGTGGTGAGGCGGCCCTTGCCGGTCTTCAGGTCGCCGGTCCAGACGGCGGATGCGGTACGTTTCATGGGGAGGCTCCTTGTTCTGCCCGTCGGGTCATAGCGTCGCGGCCGGAAGGACCGGCCGCGCCCGACCAACGCGCCGGACGCCGCGAAAGGTTCGCCCCGCGCTGACGAAAAGGGCTGGACCGGGCGCGCGCCCATGCCTAGGTGCACGCCGATCACGCACGGGAGCGCGCAGACGGTGAGCCGCACACGGACCTACGACGCCATCGTGCTCGGCGCGGGCGCGGCCGGGCTGTTCTGCGCCGGGCGGGCCGCGCAGGCCGGGCTCTCGGTGCTCGTGCTCGACCATGCAAGGGCGCCTGCGGAGAAGGTGCGCATCTCCGGCGGGGGCCGGTGCAACTTCACAAATCTGGAGACCGTGCCGGAGCGCTTCATCAGCGCGAATCCGCATTTCGCCAAGTCCGCGCTGGCGCGCTACACGCCGTCCGATTTCCTCGCCCTGATGGCCGCCCATGGCCTGACCTGGCACGAGAAGACGCTGGGCCAGCTGTTCTGCGACCAGCGCTCGGGCGCGATCATCGCGATGCTTCTCGCCGAGCTGGAAAAGGGCGGCGGCGCGCTTCGCCTGCAGACGCCAATCAGGGACATCGCCCATGCCGACGCCCGCTTCCGCGTCGAGACGGACGCGGAAACGTTCGAGACCGGCCAGCTCGTCGTCGCGACCGGCGGACTCTCCATCCCGAAGATGGGCGCGAGCGGGTTCGCCTACGAGCTCGCCGAGCGCTTCGGGCACGCCCTGGTGACGCCGCGCCCGGCCCTCGTCCCGTTCACGGTGGAAGGCCGGCTGAAGGAGGAGTTCGCCGCGCTCGCCGGGGTGGCCGCGCCGGTCAGGGCGCAGGCGCAGGGGCCCGCCTTCACCGAGGCGATGCTGTTCACCCATCGCGGCCTGTCGGGACCGGCCATGCTGCAGGTTTCCTCCTACTGGCGCGAGGGCGAGCGCGTGGCGATCGACTTCTTCGCCGGAGAGGACGGCGCGCAGGCGCTGAAGGCGCTGAAGGAAGAATTCCCCATGCGCAGCCTCGCCGGCGCGCTGGAGACGCGCCTGCCCAGGCGCCTGGTGGACTATCTCGCCGGACGCGGCCTCGTCCAGTCCGGGGGGCGGCTTGCGGAGACCTCCCACGGCGAACTCGAGCGCGTCGCCGCGTCGCTCTCGGCCTTCGCGGTCACGCCCTCGGGTACCGAGGGCTGGCGCACCGCGGAGGTGACGGCCGGCGGGATCGGCACGGACGGGCTGTCCTCGAAGACGATGGAGAGCCGGCACGTGCCGGGACTCCATTTCATCGGGGAGTGCGTCGACGTAACCGGCTGGCTCGGCGGCTATAATTTCCAGTGGGCATGGGCGAGCGCCGCGGCGTGTGCCGCGGCGCTCGAAAGCTCCCGGTAAGGGGCGGCGCTACGCGGCCTTCTTGTTGACCTTGGTCTCGGCGATCTTCGTCATCGTCTCATCGCCCTGCGCGGTTTCGTCGAGGCATTTCCGGATCTTGTCGGCTTCCGCCTCGAGACCGAGCCGGCTCGCATAGGCGCGCACGCAGCCATAGCCGGCGATCGCGTAGTGCACCATGCGCTGGTATTGCGCGATGATCATCGCATCGCGCGCGTCGTCGTCGGTGAACCGCGCCTCGATGGCGTGGGCCTTGGCCTCGTTGACCAGGCCCTGCATGCCCTTGCAGAACTCGTCGGTGGGATCCTCGTTATGGCCCTTGACGATCTCGGACATGGTTTCCAGCCCGGCGCCGATTCCGTCGATGCCGCGGCTGAGGGCCTTCTTCAGCTCCTCGTTCTTCGCCGCGGTCTCCAGCATCCGCGTGACCTGCAGGGACTGCCGGTTCGCGCTGTAGAGGTCCTGCAGCTGGTCGATATAGACGTCCTTGAGCGAGGAAAGCGCCATGGTGTCTCTCTCCGTGATCTGCCTGGCGGGCGGGCGCCCGCTTGGGCCGGCGCGGCGGCCGGCATTCGGTGTGTCCAACGTCTTTTTCGCACCGGGCGTTCCGCGCGATCTTGTAGCGGCGCGGACATGTCTTATGTCCTTGTCGACGCCGCCCGTGCGAGCAAGGAGCCAGACATGAAGTGCCCCGTCGACAACGAGACCCTCGTCATGACCGAGCGAAAGGGCGTGGAGATCGACTACTGCCCCAAATGCCGCGGCGTCTGGCTCGATCGCGGCGAGCTCGACAAGATCATCGAGAAGAGCGCCGAGGCCGAGGCGCGCGGCCCCGAGCCGCGCCGCGAGCATTCCGAACGCGAGCGCGAGGACTATCGTCCCAATGCGCGCGCCGAGTACAAGCCGCACAGGAAGAAGCGCGAGAGCCTGCTGGGCGAGATCTTCGACATTTTCTGACGGCTTGCCCCCGGGAAATGTTGCAGCGCAGCGAAAGCCGCCGGCCAGTGCCAGGCGGCTTTCCTATATATTTCAATGAAATAGGGTAAAATTTGCGCGGCAGGCCGCTTTGCGCTTAGCCTTGTGCGTCTGCGAACAGAGTTCGCGGACGGACCGAGCGAAAGGACCTGGATGGCGTCGCGCCTGCTGAAATTCTTCAAGATCGCCCACGAGCCCCCGCACGTGCGCGACGCCGGCGAACGCATTTGCGATTTCGACGAGATCAGCGACGAGTTCATCCGCGAAAAGGCCGCCGAGCAGGCCTCGCGCTGCTCCCAGTGCGGCATCCCCTTCTGCCAGTCCCACTGCCCGCTCGGAAACCACATTCCCGACTGGCTCCAGCTCGCCGCCGAGGGGCGCGTGCGCGAGGCGTACGAGGTCTCCGCGGCGACCAACCCGATGCCCGAGGTGTGCGGCCGGGTCTGCCCGCAGGACCGGCTGTGCGAAGGCAATTGCGTGGTGGAGAAGGCCGGCTTCGGCACGGTGACGATCGGCGCGGTGGAACGCTGGCTGACCGACACGGCAGTGAAGGAAGGCTGGATCGCCCCCATCGCGCCCGAAATCGAACGCGGGGAAAGCGTCGCCATCGTCGGGGCCGGTCCGGCCGGCATGGCGGCCGCCGAGCGCCTGCGCCGGGCGGGTTTCCAGGTCACGGTTCTTGACCGCTACGACCGCGCCGGCGGGCTGATGATCTACGGCATCCCCAATTTCAAGCTCGACAAGTCGATTCCCGCGCGCCGCCACGAGGCCCTGCGCGAGGGCGGCGTAAGGTTCGCCTTAGGATGGGAGCTCGGCCGCGACGGCACGATCGCGGATCTCCGGCGCAGCCACGACGCGGTGATTCTCGCCTTCGGCGCCTATGCCGCGCGCCGGCTCGACCTGCCCGGCGAGGCGGGGATGGAACCGGTCGCCGCGCTCGACTTCCTCACCGCCTCCAACCGCAAGGGGCTCGGCGACGCCGTGCCCGGCTTCGAGGCGGGCGAGCTGAACGCGCACGCCAAGAAGGTCGTCGTGGTCGGCGGCGGGGACACCGCGATGGACTGCGTGCGCACCGCCGTGCGCCAGGGTGCGGCGAGCGTGACCTGCCTCTACCGGCGCGGGCGCGATACCATGCCGGGCTCGGCGCGCGAGGTGAAGCATGCCGAGGCCGAGGGCGTGACCTTCCAGTGGCTCTCCGCCCCGGCGCGCATCGGCGAGGGCCATATCGAGGTCCAGCCCATGAAGCTCGACATGAGCGCAGGCGGGCGCGGCACGGTGCTGCCCGACGAGGGGCCGGTCTGGCGCCTCGAGGCGGACATGGTGATCGAGGCGCTCGGCTTCTCCCCCGAGGACGCCGCGGCGATGGCCGGCGGGGCGAGGATCGAGCTCACCCGGCGCGGCACGGTCAAGGCCGACCCGAAGACGTTCGAGACCGGCGAGCCGGGCGTCTATGCCGCCGGCGACCTCGTGCGCGGGCCGTCCCTGGTGGTGTGGGCGCTGAAGGACGCGATCACGGTGAGCGATGCGATCGTGCGCCGGTTCGCCAATGCGAGGGAGCCGGCATGAGGGATTTCGAGACCCGGCTCGCCGCGCGCGAGGCGCTGGCCGCGAGCGGCCTCTACGACGAGGCCGACGAACACGATGCCTGCGGGGTCGGCCTCATCGCCGCGACCGACCGCATGCCGCGCCGCGAGATCATCGACCAGGCCCTGCACGGGCTTGCCGCCGTCACCCATCGCGGCGCGGTCGCCGCAGACGGGCTGTCCGGCGACGGGGCGGGCGTGCGCATCGCCATCGACCAGAAGGTGGTGCGCGCCTTCGTGGAGCGCACCGGCCACGACGCGAAATCCCATCTCGTCGGGGTCGGCATGGTCTTCCTGCCGCGGCGCGATCCCGACGCCCTGGAGGCCGCGCGCACGATCGTGGAAAGCGAGATGGTGCGCGCCGGCTTCGTGCTGTTCGGCTGGCGCGCCGTGCCGGTCGACCCGTCCGTGCTCGGCGCCCATGCCGAGGCGATGCGGCCCAATATCGAGCAGATCCTGTTCCGTGCGCCCGCCACGCGCGACGCCGCGAGGGTGGAGCGCGATCTCTACCTGGTGCGCCGGCGCATCGAGAAGCGCGCCATCGCGGCGAACCTCAAGGATCTCTATGTCTGCTCGCTCTCGCGCCGCGACGTGGTCTACAAGGGCATGTTCCTGTCGAACCGGATCGCGGATTTCTATCCCGACCTGACGGACGCGGACTGGCGCAGCGACTTCGCCATCCTGCACCAGCGCTTCTCCACCAACACCTTTCCCGAATGGCGCCTCGCCCAGCCCTTCCGCATGCTCGCCCACAACGGCGAGATCAACACGGTCAAGGCCAATATCCGCTGGATGAAGAGCCACGAGATCCGCATGGCCTCGAGCGCCTTCGGCGAGGCCTGCGAGGACGTCAAGCCGGTCATCCAGCCGGGCAGTTCGGATTCGGCCGCGCTCGACCAGGCCTTCGAGCTGCTGATCAAGGCCGGGCGCTCCGCCCCGATGGCCAAGGCCCTGCTGATCCCGGAAGCCTGGTCGAAGCGCGCCGGGCTGATGCCGGAGGAGACCCGCGCGCTCTACGCCTATTGCAACGCGGTGATGGAACCCTGGGACGGGCCGGCGGCGATCGCGGCCTGCGACGGGCGCTGGGCGGTCGCCGGGCTCGACCGCAACGGGCTGCGCCCCCTGCGCTGGACGCTGACCCGGGACGGCCTGCTGTTCGCGGGTTCCGAAGCGGGCATGTACGACATCGCCGAGGACCGCATCGCCGAGCAGGGCGCGATCGGGCCGGGCCGGGCGATCTCGGTCGATCTCGAGACCGGCGCCTTCTATCGCGAGGGCGAGCACGATGCCCGCCTCGCCGAGGTCCGGCCCTTCGCGCGATGGCTGAAGAAGATCGAGGAACTCGATCCGAAGATCGGTCCGGGCCCGGAGGACCGGCTCTATCCGGATACGGAACTGGTGTGGCGGCAGCGCGCGGCCGGCGTCTCGCGCGAGGACATGGAGAAGCTGCTCCAGCCCATGGGCGAGACCGGCAAGGAGGCCACCGGCTCGATGGGCGACGACAGCCCGCTCGCCGTGCTGTCCGAGCATCCGCGTCCCTTCTCCCACTTCTTCCGGCAGAACTTCTCCCAGGTCACCAACCCGCCGATCGACTATCTGCGCGAGGACCGGGTGATGAGCCTGAAGACCCGGTTCAAGAATCTCGGAAACATCCTCCTGGAGGACGAGACCCAGGCCGACGTCTTCACGCTGGAAAGCCCGGTCCTGACCAACGGCATGTATGCCCGCATGCGCGCGGCCTTCGGCGAGGCCGGAGTGGAGATCGACGCCACCTTCGACACCGCCGGCGCGTCGCGGCGGGGCCTCGCCCTGAAGCAGGCGCTCGACCGGCTGCGCCAGGAGGCCGAGGCGGCGATCCGCGGCGGGGCGGAGCATCTCTTCCTGACCGACGAGCACCAGGGTCCGGGCCGCGCCGCCATCCCCTCCGCCCTGGCCGTCAGTGCGGTGCATACCCATCTCACGATGACGGGCCTGCGCCCCTTCTGCTCGCTCAATGTCCGTTCGGCCGAGGTGCTCGATCCCCATTCGCTGGCGCTGCTGGTGGGTGCCGGGGCGACGACGGTGAGCCCCTATCTCGCCTTCGAGGCGCTCGCCGAGCGCCACGCGCGCGGACGCTTCGCCGGCCTGACGCTGTCGCAGGCCGTGCTGAACTACAAGGCCGCGCTCGAGGGCGGGCTGATGAAGGTCATGGCCCGGCTCGGGATTTCCATCGTCTCGTCCTATCGCGGCGGGCTGATGTTCGAGGCGATCGGCCTGTCACGCGCGCTCGTCGACGAGTTCTTTCCCGGCGTCGCGAGCCGGATTTCCGGCATCGGGCTGAAGGGCCTGGAACGCCGCCAGATCGAGGCCAACCGCGTGGGCTGGCTCGGCCCCGACGCCGCCCTGCCGGCCGGCGGCTTCTATGCCGTGCGCGCCGGAGAGGAGCGCCACGCCCTGTCGGCCGCGATCGTGGAACAGCTGCAGAGGGCGGTGCGCGAAAGCGACCGGGCCGCCTTCGAGGGCTACGAGGCGCTCGTCGACGGACAGGAGCCGGTCCAGCTGCGCGATCTTCTGAAGATCAATCCGCTGGGCGAGCCCGTGCCGCTGGAGGAGGTCGAGCCGGTCGAGCAGATCGTGAAACGCTTCCTCACCCCCGGCATGAGCCTCGGCGCGCTCTCGCCCGAGGCCCACGGCGCGCTCAACATCGCGATGAACCGGCTCGGCGCGCGCTCGGTCTCCGGCGAGGGCGGGGAGGACCGCAGGCGCTATACGCGCCATGAAAACGGGGACGACGAGAACAGCCGCGTCAAGCAGATCGCCTCGGGCCGCTTCGGCGTGACGGCCGAATATCTCAACCAGTGCAGCGAGATCGAGATCAAGATCGCGCAAGGCGCCAAGCCCGGCGAGGGCGGACAGCTGCCCGGCTTCAAGGTCAACGCCTATATCGCCAGGCTGCGCCACGCCTCGCCCGGCACGACGCTGATCAGCCCTCCGCCCCATCACGACATCTACTCGATCGAGGACCTCGCCCAGCTCATCTACGATCTGAAACAGATCAATCCGGACGCGCGCGTCACGGTCAAGCTCGTCAGCCGGGCCGGCGTCGGCACGATCGCGGCGGGCGTCGCCAAGGCCCATGCCGACACCATCCTGATCTCCGGCAATGTCGGGGGCACCGGTGCCTCGCCGCTGAGCTCGATCAAGTTCGCCGGCGCGCCCTGGGAGCTGGGCCTGTCCGAAGCCCACCAGATGCTCACCATCAACGGGCTGCGGGACCGGGTGCGCCTGCGCACCGACGGGGGCCTGAGGACCGGGCGCGACATCCTCGTCGCCGCCCTGCTCGGCGCGGAGGAGTACGGCATCGGCACGGTGGCCCTGCTGGCGCTGGGCTGCCTGATGGTGCGCCAGTGCCATTCCAACACCTGCCCGGTCGGCATCTGCACGCAGGACGAGACGCTGCGAAAGCACTTTCCCGGCCTGCCCGACCACGCCGTCAACCTGATGGTCTATCTCGCCGAGAGCGTGCGCGTGCGCCTGGCCGCGCTCGGCGCGCGCTCGCTGTCGGAGATCGTCGGGCGCGCCGACCTGCTGGCGCAGGAAACGCGCGGCAATGGCGATCTCGACGATCTCGACCTCTCCGCCCTGCTGCGCCGGGCCGGCGAGGTCACGTCCGCGCCCGAGCCCGGCGCGCGCAACCGCGTCGATGCCACGCTCGACGCCGATCTCATGGACGAGGCCGCGCGCGTCTTCGAGAGCGGCGGCCCGGTTCGCATCGCGCGCAAGGTCACGACGGTCCACCGCGCCGTCGGCGCGCCGCTGTCCTCCAGGATCGTGCGCCGCTTCGGACCGGACGGGCTCGAGGCCCGCTCGATCGTGCTTGCCCTGTCCGGCTCGGCCGGCCAGTCGCTCGGCGCCTTCGGCGCGCAAGGCCTGGCCATCGAGCTCACCGGGGAAGCCAACGACTATGTCGGCAAGGGCCTGTCCGGGGCGGAGATCGCGGTGCGCCCGCGCGCCGGGGCGCGCGGCGAGGCGCTGACGCTGGTGGGCAATGCCTGCCTCTACGGCGCGACCGCGGGCAGCCTCTTCGTCGCGGGCGCGGCCGGGGCGCGCTTCGCGGTGCGCAATTCCGGCGCCACCGCCGTGATCGAGGGGTGCGCCGCCCATGGCTGCGAATACATGACCGGCGGCACGGTCGTGATCCTCGGGCCCGTGGGCGACAATTTCGCCGCCGGCATGACCGGCGGGACGGCCTTCGTCCTGGACACGCGCGAGCACCTGTCCGGCGTGCTCAATCCGGACACCGCGCAACTCGGCGAGCCGGACGCGGACGATCTCGCCGCGGTGAAGGCCCTGCTCGAACGCCATGCCGGGGCGACCGGATCGGAGAAGGCCCGCGCCCTGCTCGCGGACTGGCCGGCAGCATCGGCGGGCTTCAGATGCGTCCGCCCGAAGGACGTGCGCGAGCCCGTCGCCGCCCCGCCCGAACGCCCGCGCACGGCGGAAATGACGGCAAGCTCGCCCGCCGGCTCCGCCTAGGCCGGCCCGCTTTATCTTCCGCTTTCCCGGGGTTATCGTCGGGCAGTTTCGCGAACAGGGTTCGCGAGGCTTCACCGCTCCCGGGGAGGGCTGCATGGACGCACCGGCGCTGACCTTCTCGCTCGGCGTGCTCGCCCTGATCATCGCCAGCGCCTTCGTCTTCGCGCGCAAGCCGGGCCTGAGGCTCGCCAGCCGCGAGGAGGCCGCGCGCCTGTTCCTGGTCGATCACTGGGACGCGCCGGTGCGCGCGGTGAGCCTTTCGGGTGACGGGCGGGCGGCCCTGCTCGAACTCGATGGCGGGGAGGTCGGCATCGTCAGCGTGTTCGGCGACCGGGCCGTGACCCGCCGCCTGCCGGCGAAGGCCCTGCGGGTGGCCGGTCGCGGCGACGGCCTCGAGCTGCGCCTGCCCGATGCGAGCCTGCCGCGCCTGCGCCTCGATCTCGCCCCGGACGAGCACGCACGCTGGGCGGCGCGTCTCGACGCGCAAGACCCGGCCCTGAAGGCGGAGGCGCGTGCCGCCTGATGCCCGAGATCCTGACCAGCGATCCGCAATACGCCGTCCTTCCCGTCGTCATCGCGATCATGTTCGCCGAGATCGTGTTCAGCCGCTTCTCGGGCCGCGTGCGCTACGAGGCGAAGGACACGATGGCGAACATGCTGCTCGGCTTCGGCTCGACCATCGTCGGCGCGCTCGCCGCGGGCGGCATCTTCGCGGTGGGCATATGGATCTGGGACAATTTCGCCCTGTTCGAGATCGGCTGGTCGGTGTGGGCCTTCATCGCCGCCTTCGTCCTGACCGACTTCGCCTTCTACTGGGACCACAGGCTCGGCCACCGGGTGCGCTGGATGTGGGCGAGCCATTCGGTCCACCACTCCTCCCAGCACTTCAACCTGACGACGGCCTTCCGCCAGACCTGGACCGCGCCGGTCGCGCTGACCTGGCTGGTCTATCTGCCGCTCTTCGCCATCGGCTTCCATCCGCTGATGATCGCCTTCGTGAAGGGGCTGAACCTGATCTACCAGTTCTGGATCCACACCGAGGCGATCGGCAAGCTGCCGCGCCCGGTCGAGTGGCTGATGAACACGCCGTCCAACCACCGCGTCCACCATGCCCGCAATCCGCGCTATATCGACGCCAACTATGCCGGCGTGTTCATGCTCTGGGACCGGATTTTCGGCACCGCGGTCGACGAGGACGAGGCCGAGCCCTGCCGCTACGGCCTCGTCACCAATATCGCGACCTTCAACCCGGTCCACATCGCGCTCGCCGAATGGATCGCGCTCGGGCGCGACCTCGTCACGGCCAGGAGCTGGCGCGACCGGGCGAACCATGTCTTCGCCCCGCCCGGCTGGCGCCCGGACGGCAAATCCCTGACCTCGCGGATTCTGCGCCAGCGGTGGGAAGCGCACGCCAAATCGGCTAGCAAGGGGCCCGAAGCGGAAGCGGCCGAGTAGACGCGGGCCGCAAGCTCCAGCCACGAGAGGCCCTCCCCATGCGCATTTCCAGCGTGTTCGACGCCGGCAACATCCTCGTCAAATCCGCCAGCAACCCGGCCGACATCCGCCTCGAGATCGAGAAGGACAACGGCTCGGACTTCTATCAATGGTTCTATTTCCGCCTCACCGGCGCGAAGGACCAGGTGGTGAGGATGACCATCGAGAATGCCGGCGGCGCGGCCTATCCCAAGGGCTGGGAAGGCTACGAGGCCGTCGCCTCCACCGACCGCGAGGTGTGGGAGCGCATCCCGACGACGTATACGGACGGCAAGCTGGTCCTCGAGCACAAGCCGGACGGCGACGCGGTCTGGTTCGCCTATTTCGCGCCCTACTCCATGACCCGCCACGACGAGCTGATCGCCGCCTGCCAGCAATCGGGACAGGTCCGCCTCGACGTCATCGGCACGACGCTCGACGGGCGCGACATGGACCGGCTGATCGTCGGCGAGCCGGGCAGCGGCAAGAAGACCGTCTGGGTCATCGCCCGCCAGCATCCCGGCGAGACCATGGCCGAGTGGGCCGCCGAGGGTTTGCTGACCCGCCTGCTGGACGAGACCGACCCGGTCGCGCGCGATCTCCTGGACCGGGCCGTGTTCCACGTCGTGCCCAACATGAACCCGGACGGCAGCTTCCGCGGCCATCTGCGCACGAATGCCAAGGGCATCAATCTGAACCGGGAATGGGACAAGGCCAGCGAGGCGAACTCGCCGGAGGTGCTCGCCGTGCTCGAGGAGATGAAGAAGACCGGCGTCGATCTCTTCCTCGACATGCACGGCGACGAGGCCCTGCCCTACAATTTCATCGCCGGGGCCGAGGGCGTGCCGAGCTTCACCGAAGAGGACGCCAGGCTGCTGAACGCCTACAAGGACGCGCTCGCCTCGATCAATCCGGACTTCCAGACGAAGCACGGCTATGCGGTCGACAAGCCGGGCACGGCCGACCTCTCCATCGCGACGAACTGGATGGCGGAAACCTTCCGCTGCCTCGCGATGACGCTGGAAATGCCGTTCAAGGACAATGCCGACATGCCCGAACCGTCCGAGGGCTGGTCGCCGGACCGCTCGATGAAGATGGGCGCGAGCCAGCTCGATGCCATGCGCGCGGTGCTGCACCGGCTGAAATAGGCGTAATTCCTCCCTTCGGGAGAATTTCCACATGACTCCGGTTGTCTTGCCCGGAGCCCTCCTGTTAGCGTCCCCGCCAAGCAACGGGGACGCTTCATCATGACCAGCTTGTTCGCCGCCGCCCTGGCCGCCGCAATTCAGGGGGCCGGTCCGGGCGGGATCGACGCGGCCTGCCCGGACGAAACCGAGATCATGGATCTCGCCGCGCTCGACTTCGACGCCGACGGCCGCCGCGACCTCGCGGTGGTGTGCGGCCCGGACGGACCGGCCACGCTCGGCGGCACGATCGCCCTGTGGCGGGCCCTCGACACGGGAGGGTTCGAGCCGGCCGGTACGCGCGATCCCGGCGACAATCCCGACGAGGCCACCACCGGGGATATCGACGCAGACGGCGATATCGATCTCGTCGTCGTCGCACAGGGCCAGCACGAGCGCACCCTGGCCATCTTCGAGCAGACCGGGGACGGCCTCGCGAGCGAGCCTGTCACCCATTCGCGCGGCGGCTATCCGACCGGCGGCATGGCCCTTCACGACGTCGACGGCGACCGGGTGATGGACATCGTGCTGACCGATGTGCCCATGCCGCACAGCGCCCAGGCGCTGATCCAGGCCGAGGGCGAAGGCATCGGCCCGTTCCGGGACGGCCCAGTTCCCGGCGCCGGGCCGGACGCACAGCCCTTCGTGGCCGATCTCGTCGGCAACGGGATCGACGACATCGCCGTGCTCAAGGAAGACGAATCCCTCATCCTGCTCGCGGGCAGCAGCGACGACCGGCTCGAGCTCCCGCTCGCCGGCGATGCGGACCTCTATGCCGTGCGTGCCGGCGGCATGGTGAACGCCGACCGGCTGCCCGATCTCCTGGTCTCGGTGCGCACCGGGCCGAACTCGGCCGAGCCGCAGCTCGCCCTGAGCGAGGGAATGGAGCTGACCCTCTCCGGCCCGCTGCCCGGCGCGGGCTATCTGCTGCAGGGCCATATCGCCAGCTTCGACGACGATCCGGCCACGGTCGAAATCCTCGCCATCGAGCGCGAAAGCGCCCGCAGCGACGCGCCGGAAGGCATTCTCTACCAGTATCGCAACGGCGAGTTCAGCGAGCTCGGCCGGCTGCCGCTCGGCGGCTATCCGTATGCCGCCAAGGCCATCGATTTCGACGGCGACGGCCAGGCGCAACTCGTCATCGGCGATCTGGAGACCAACCAGGTGCGCATCCTCTCCTGGTCGCCCGCTCCCGACGAGGCGCCGCCGGCGGAGGAGTCCGCGGACGGCGCGGACGCAGGCGGAAGCGCCGCGACGGGCGAGGCACGGATGTGCGGGACGGACGAGGACTGTTTCGAGAACGCCTTCGCCGCCTGCGACCCCGGCGCGACCGTGACGATCCGCGGAACCCCCGCCATCCATTACCGCTTCGAGATCCTCGGGCCCGAGGACGAGGCCTGCGCCGTGACCGCAGGCTTCACGGAGAATCCGAACCCGGACTTCGTCGGACCTTCCATGGTCTGCCGCTGGGACAACGCGCAGGCGTTCGACGATGTCGTGCGCGACCTGTCGGCCTGCGAAGGCGAGCTCGTCGAGATGATGACCCGCTAGCCCGAAATGAAAGGACGTTCCGTCATGACCCGAACCCTTCTTGCCGCTCTCGCCGCGAGCGCGCTGGCCTCCGCCGCGCACGCCGACGGCGTCGCCGAGATCTCCACCCCGTCCCAGCCTGGCAGCGAGACCGCGACGATCGCCTGGCAGGACGCGGACACGCTGCGGATCGATACGCCCGATCCTGCCGGCTACATGCTGATCCGCGACGGCAACGCCTATGCGGTGACCGACCAGCCCGGCATGGGCCTGATGGTGCTCGATCTCGCCTCGATCATGACCATGGCGCGGGGCATGGCCGCCGCCGGCGGCATGGACACGCCCTCGCTCGACGAGCATCGCGCCGCCGCGGTCGAGCGCATCACGGCCACCGGCACGCGCGAGACGGTCGCGGGCCTGGAGGGCGAGGTCTACGAGATCGTCTGGACCGATGCGGCCGGGGACAGTCACACCGACACCGCCGTGCTGAGCGGCGATGCGCTGGCGCGCGAGTTCACCGCAGCCTTCGCCGCCTTCGCCCAGGCATCGGGCACCGAGCCGGACGCGCGCAGCGTGGAGCTGCACGATCGCGGCCTCGGCATCCTGCGCTACGGTGATGATTTCGCGCTGGTCTCGATCAGCGGCGACGCGCCGGGCGCGGACCATTTCGAACTGCCCGCCGAGCCGATGACCATGCAGGACATGATGCGCGGGCGCATGCCGGACTGACGCCTCAGATCATCCAGAGCAGCACGCCCAGAAGGACCGAGCCGGCCGCCAGCATGGTGGTGATGATCCACAGGTTCGTGGAGCGCAGGGCCGCGACCTGATGGCGCTCCATGCGCCCGATCACCTCGAAGGCGTTGCGGTGGGCGAGCACGATGATGCCGAGCGCGATGAGGATGAAGAGCGTCGCGCCGATCTTCGCGATCCAGGCGCGTTCGGCCAGGTTGAAGATGGCGTGGAAGCCGAGCGCGATGCCCAGCGCGGCAAGCGCGGTGCGCGCCCAGCCGCCATAGGTGCGCTCGTTGGCCAGCAGCGTGCGGTCCTCGGCCCATTCCGTGCGCTGCTCGGCGAGTTCTTCCTTGTCTCCGCTGTCCATGCCGGGTCTCGCGTCGCTGCGGGGCAATAACGCGGTTCGTCCCGGTGAGGCTCCCTGGGCTCTGGAAAGCGCCGGCGCGCCGGGGCATGCTCGGCGCCGGGTCAAGGGGGGAGAGCTCATGGCGCAATCGGGCGACGTCATCGTCATCGGGGCAGGGTTCTCGGGTCTGGAGGCCGCGCGCCGGCTCGCCGACCGGTTCGAGGTGACCGTGATCGAGGCGCGCGAGCGCGTCGGCGGGCGCGCCCTGCTCCACCGGTTCCCCAATGGCGACGAGACCGATCTCGGCGGGCAATGGGTCGGACCCGGCCAGGACCGGCTCCAGGCGCTGATCGAGGCGCTGGGCGCGAAGACCTACCCGCTGTGGAACGAGGGCGATCATCTCGTCGCCGCGGGCAAGCGCCTGAAGCGCTATCGCGGCACGATTCCGGCCCTTCCCGTCCACGTCCTGCTAGATCTCGACCGCATGCTGAAGCGGTTCGAGACGATGGCGGCCGGGATCGATCCGGACGCGCCCTGGAAGCACGAGAAGGCGCTCGCCTGGGACCGCATGAGCGTGGCCGAGTTCATGAACCGGACCGGCTTCACGGCCCGCGCGAAGGAGATGTTCCGCATCGGGATCGGCGCGGTGTTCTGCGCCGAGCCGCACGAGCTCTCCCTGCTCCATGCCCTGTTCTACGCCAGGGCCGGCGGCTCGCTGAACCGGCTCCTCTCGGTGGAGGGGGGCGCCCAGCAGGACCGCGTCCATGGCGGCATGGGCGGGATCGCGCGCGCCATGGCGGACGGTCTCGGCGAGCGCGTCCGGCTCGGCGAGCCGGTGCGGTCCGTCGCCTGGAACCACGAGGGGGTGCGCGTGCGCACCGAGGCCGGGGAGTACGCCGCCCGGCGCGCCATCCTCGCCCTGCCGCCGAACCAGGGCCTTGCCATCCGCTTCGAACCCGCCCTGCCGAGCACGCGCGACGCGCTGTGGCGGCGCATGCCGGCGGGGGCGTGCATCAAGTGCGTCGCCCAGTACGAGACGGCGTTCTGGCGCGACGAGGGCCTGTCAGGACAATCCGTGGGCGGACCGGGCCCGGTCAGCGTCACCTTCGACAACACCGAGCCCGGCGCGAAATCGGGCCTTCTGCTCGGCTTCGTGGAGGGCGATGCGGCGCGCGACTGGTCGCCGGCCGATCCCGACGACCGGCGCCGCGCCGTGCTGAAGAGCTTCGCCGCCGTGTTCGGCGATCGTGCCCTGTCCCCCGTCGCCTACGCCGAGCAGGACTGGACCGCGGAGGAATTCACCCGCGGCTGCTATGCGGCCTTCATGGGGCCGGGCGTGTGGACGAGCCTCGGACCCGAGCTGCGCAGGCCCTTCGGCCCGATCCATGTCGCCGGCACCGAGACGGCACGCTCCGGCTACGGCTATTTCGAAGGCGCGCTGGAAGCCGCCGAGCGCGCCGCGAGCGAGGTGCGCATCGCGCTCGGGGGCAGGCGGCAGCGCTAGACTCCGCGGCGTTTCAGCTGGACCCTCCCCCTCGATGGCGAGGCCGGGCGGGGCCTGCTACCCGTCCACCCACAGCACGCTGATCGCCGGCCCGTCCGTGTCGGGGCCGAGCGTCACCCCGCCCGCGTCGACGAGAATGGCCCGCCCGTCCGAGCCGAGATCCCAGAGCTCGCCGCGCAGGAAGGTCGTCAGGCCGGCTTGCGCCCCGGCGCCGGAGAGCCGGCCCGCCAGCGCATGGGTCTGCCAGGCCTCGCCTTCCGTGAGCCGGCCGGCATCGGCGCGCGGGGCATCGTCCGGCCAGGGCGTGGTGTAGCCGCCCCACGGCCGGTCCCAGACGCCGGAGGGCTGCAGGAAGGCCGGCACGGCAAGGAGTTCGGCGCCCCGATCGCGCAGGGCCGCATAGACGTCGGGATGCCAGGAATCGGCGCAGATCAGCACGCCGAGCCGGCCCGCCGGGGTGTCGAACACCGGATAGTCCGGGACCGGCGCTCCGGCCGTGAAGCCGCGTTCGGACGGGATCGGATAGGCCTTGCGCACGAGCTCGGGATGGATCGAGCCGTCCGGCGCGAATACCGCCGAGACATTGTAGAGCGGGCCCGCGCGGCGAACCTCCAGCCGGCCCTCGCGCACGTGAGGATCGGGCAGCACGATCGAGCCGGCCGCGATGGTGACGCCGTATTCGGCGGCGAGGCGCGAGAAGACCTGCTGATAGGCCTGCGCCATGCGCGCGCCGTTCGCCCGGAACACCGCTGCCGCGGCGCGATCGGCCTCCCGGCTGCGCAGGAAGGCCCCGGCGAAGGCCAGCGGGCGCGCGGCGACGAGACGCACCATCGCCGCCTCGACGCCGGGAGCGGAATAGACCGCAGACGGAGCGTGGGCCGCGACGAGCCAGGTTCCCGCGTGCTCGGGAAACGCGACGACGCTTTGCGGCGTCAGCACGCCTGCCTCGCGCGCAGCCTCGAGATAGGCCCCGAGGGCGGCATGAAGGGACCCGGCGCTGCGATAGTCGAGCTCCTCCAGCCACGGCTGGATACCGACAAGATTGCGCCCGGACGGCGTGCCGACGACCGAGACCTGCGGCGCACCGGCGGCATGGGGGCGGTCCGGCAGCGGCCACAGCCGGAACACGATCCAGGCCAGGACCAGCAGGGCGATCAGCCCCGCCAGGATGAAGCCGCCAACGCGCATCACTGCCAAAGCTCCGTTGCCGGATTGAACGCGCCGTCGAGCACGCCGGCCGCCATCGCCTCGAGGTCCCCGGCCATGTAGCGGTCGGCCTCGAGTCGCGCGACGCGCGTGCGGATGGCCGTGAACACCGCTTCCAGCGCGGCGCTGGTCTTCAGCGGGCGGCGCAGGTCGAGACCCTGCGCGCCGGCCATCAGCTCGATCCCGACCGTGACCGCGGTATTGCGTGCGATCTCGCCGGCCTTGCGCGCCGCGCCGGTCGCCATCGAGACATGGTCCTCCTGGTTCGCCGAGGTCGGCACCGAATCCACGCTCGCCGGGAAGGCCTTGGAGCGGTTCTCCGCGACCAGCGCCGCGGCGGTCACCTGCGCGATCATGAAGCCGGAATTGAGCCCGCCATCGCTGGTCAGGAAGGCGGGCAGGCCGCTCATCTTCGGATCGACGAGCACGGCGAGCCGGCGCTCGGAGATCGAGCCGGTCTCGCACAGCGCCATGGCGATCATGTCGGCCGCGAAGGCGACCGGCTGGGCGTGGAAATTGCCGCCCGAGACCGCTTCGTCCGCATCGGGAAAGACAATCGGGTTGTCGGAGACCGCATTGGCCTCGATCTGCAGCGTGCGCGCCGCATGGCGCATCAGGTCAACCGCCGCGCCCATCACCTGGGGCTGGCAGCGGAAGGAATAGGGATCCTGGACCCGGTCGCAATTGGCGTGGGCCTTCTCGATCTCGCTGCCCTTCAGCAGGGCGCGCAGGACGCGCGCGACATCGATCTGGCCGGGCTGTCCGCGTACGGTGTGAAGCCGGTCCCCGAACGGGGCGTGCGAGCCCATCAGCGCCTCCACCGAGAGCGCGCCGGCATGCAGGCCCGCATCGATCACCTGCTCCCCGGCGAACAGCGCATCGAGCGCGAGGGCGGTGGAGACCTGCGTGCCGTTGATCAGGGCAAGGCCCTCCTTCGGACCCAGCGTCAGCGGCTCGAGCCCGGCGCGCTTCAGCCCCTCGGCGGCGGGCAGGCGCGCGCCCTCGAACTCGACCTCGCCCGCCCCGATCAGCACGCAGGACAGGTGGGCGAGCGGGGCGAGATCGCCCGAGGCCCCGACCGAACCCTGCGCCGGGATCACTGGCAGGCAGTCGCGCTCCAGCAGGGCGAGCAGCAGGCGCACGATGTCGGCATGCACCCCGGAATGGCCGCGCGCGAGCCCGATGACCTTCAGCGCGACGATGAGCCGGACGACGCTGCGCGCCAGCGCCGGGCCGACGCCGCAGGCATGGGAGAGCAGGAGGTTGGTCTGCAGCTGGGCAAGCTTGTCCTTCGCGATGCGGGTATTGGCGAGCAGGCCGAACCCGGTGTTCACGCCGTATACGGTGCGTCCGCTCGCGACGATGCGCGCCACGCTCTCGGCGCAGCGGTCGATGGCCGCGAACGCCGCCTCGTCGAGGCTCATCGCCGCGCCGGCATGGATGGCGCGCAGGTCGGCGAGGCTCACCGCGCCGGGCTTCAGGGTCACTCGGCTCATTTCACCCGTCCGATCATCGGCAGGTCGAGCCCGTTTTCCTGCGCACACACGATCGCCTCGGCATAGCCGGCATCGGCATGGCGCATCACCCCGGTGCCCGGATCGTTCCACAGCACGCGTTCGAGGCGCCCGGCGGCCTCCTTCGTCCCGTCCGCGACGATGACCATGCCGGCGTGCTGGGAATAGCCCATGCCGACCCCGCCGCCATGGTGCAGCGACACCCAGCTCGCTCCGGAAGCCGTGTTGAGCAGCGCGTTCAGGAGCGGCCAGTCGGAGACGGCGTCCGAGCCGTCCTTCATGCCTTCGGTCTCCCGGTTCGGGCTCGCGACGGAGCCGGAATCCAGGTGGTCGCGCCCGATGACCACCGGGGCCTTCAGCTTTCCGCTCGCGACCATCTCGTTGAAGGCGAGGCCCAGCCGGTGGCGCTGCCCCAGGCCCACCCAGCAGATGCGCGCGGGCAGGCCCTGGAAGGCGATGCGCTCGCCCGCCATGTCGAGCCATTGATGCAGGTGGGGATCGTCGGGGATGAGTTCCTTCACCTTCGCGTCGGTCTTCGCGATGTCCTCCGGGTCGCCCGACAGCGCCGCCCAGCGGAACGGGCCGATGCCGCGGCAGAAGAGCGGGCGGATATAGGCGGGCACGAAGCCGGGAAAGCAGAACGCGTCGGCGAAGCCCGCGTCGTAGGCCATCTGGCGGATATTGTTGCCGTAATCCACCGTCGGGATTCCCTGGCGGTAGAAGCCGGCCATCGCCTCGACCTGCTCGCGCATCGACTCCATCGCGGCCCTTTCGACGGCCTTGGGATCGCGCTCGGCGGCATCGCGCCACTGCGCCAGGCTCCAGCCCCTGGGCAGGTAGCCGTTGACCGGATCGTGAGCGGAGGTCTGGTCGGTGACGAGATCCGGCTTCACGCCGCGCTCGAGGATCTGCGGGAAGATCTCGGCGGCATTGCCCAGCAGTCCGACGGACTTCGCCTCGCCCGCCTTCGTCCAGGCACGGATCATGTCGAGCGCCTCGTCGAGGCTTTCCGTGCTCTCGTCGACATAGCGGGTGCGCTTCCTGAACGCGATACGCTCGGGATCGCATTCGACCGCGAGACAGCACGCCCCGGCCATCACCGCGGCGAGCGGCTGCGCCCCGCCCATGCCGCCGAGCCCGCCGGTGAGGATCCAGCGCCCGGACAGGTCGCCCTTGTAGTGCTGACGCCCGGCCTCGACGAAGGTCTCGTACGTCCCCTGAACGATGCCCTGGGAGCCGATATAGATCCACGAGCCGGCCGTCATCTGGCCGTACATCATCAGGCCCTTGCGATCGAGCTCGTGGAAATGGTCCCAGCTCGCCCATTTGGGCACCAGGTTGGAGTTCGCGATCAGCACGCGCGGGGCGTTCTCGTGAGTACGGAACACGCCGACCGGCTTGCCGGACTGGACGAGCAGGGTCTCGTCGGCCCCCAGCCGGTCGAGCGTCTCGACGATCGCGTCATAGCTCTCCCAGTCGCGCGCCGCGCGGCCGATCCCTCCGTACACGACCAGCTCCTCGGGCCGCTCGGCGACGTCGGGGTGGAGATTGTTCTGCAGCATGCGCACGGCGGCCTCGGCGATCCAGGTCTTCGCCCGGCGCTGCGGGCCGGTGCGCGGGGTGATCTTGCGGGCATTGGCGAAGCGCGCGGTCATGGTTTGCGTCCTGTTCCCTCGGCAGTCATGTTGCGCCCGGCGATGTAGAGCCGATCGGGTCCGGGCAGCCCGATCCAGTAGGCGATCTCGGCCGGGTGCGAAATGCGCCACAGGGCGAGATCGGCCCGCTTGCCGCTCTCGATCGTGCCGGCCTCGTCCGAGATCCCCAGTGCCGCGGCCGCATTGCGCGTCATGCCCGCCAGCGCCTCTTCCGGCGTCAGGCCGAACAGGGTGCAGGCCATGTTCATGGCGAGCGTCGGCGAGACCAGCGGCGAGGAGCCCGGATTGAGATCGGTGGCGATCGCGATGCGCACCCCGTGTTCGCGCAGCAGGGCGACCGGCGGCTTGCGCGTCTCCTTCAGCGCATAGAAGGCGCCGGGCAGGAGGACCGCGACGACCCCGGCCCCGGCCATCGCCCTGATGCCGTCCTCGCTGGCGAACTCCAGATGGTCGGCCGAGAGCGCACCGAACTCCGCCGCCAGCGCGGCCCCGCCCTGGTCGGACAGCTGCTCGGCATGCAGGCGGACCGGCAGGCCGAGCGCCTTCGCCGTCTCGAACACGCGCCGGACCTCCGCGGCGGTGAAGCCGATGCGCTCGCAGAACGCATCCACCGCATCGACGAGCCCGGCCTCGCAGGCCTTCGGCAGGGCTTCCTGGCAGACGAGATCGACATAGCCGGCGCGATCGTCCGCATAGTCTTCGGGCAAGGCGTGGAGGCCGAGAAACGTGCGCTCGAGATGCAGGCCGGCGCGCCGGGCCGCCTCGCCGGCCGCGCGCAGCATCTTCAGCTCGGTCTCCACGTCGAGTCCGTATCCGGACTTGATCTCCACCGTCGTCACGCCGCCGCGCCGCAGCGTCTCCAGGCGCGAGAGCGCGGCCTCGGCGAGGCTCTCCTCGCTCGCCTCGCGCGTCGCCGTCACCGTGGAGCGTATGCCGCCGCCGGCCTTGGCGATCTCCTCGTAGGAGGCTCCCTCAAGCCGGGCCTCGAACTCGCCGACCCGATCGCCGCCGAACACGGCATGGGTGTGGCAGTCGATGAGGCCCGGCGTCACCCAAGCGCCGTCGCAGGCGATCACCATGGCCGCGAGCGCGTCGGGTTTTCCCGGCAGGTCGGCGCGCGGCCCGGCCCAGGCGATTCGGCCGCGGTCGATCGCGATCGCCGCGTCATCGATCGCGCCATAGGCCGTGTCGGCACCGGCCCGCATCGTCGCGGCCCGGCAATCGATCCAGAGTTCGTCCCACATGATGAGGGTGTGAATATCCCATGCTTGAGCGGAAGTCGCGAGACTGATAGCAGAAGCTCACCTGTGTCCAGCCCGCGGGGTCACCCGAACGCCATGAGCGCAAGCGACCGTTCCGAATGCCGCGGCTGGCACGCTGCCGCCGAACTCCTGACGAAGGACGAGGGCGCGCCGCTCGCCCTGCTCGGCGCGCCGCTGGCCGAGCGCTCGCTCACCCCGGGGCGCTGCGACCTCGCGCCGGGCCGCGTGCGCGAGGTACTCAAGCGGTTTTCCGTATACGATCTCGAAGCCGGACTCTCGCTCGATGCGCTGACGCTCTTCGATGCCGGCGATCTCGACCTGAAGGCGGTCTCGCCCGCCGACGCCTTCACCCCGATCCGCGATCGGCTCGCCGCGCTGACGAGGAATCGCGAACTCACCCTCCTGCTCGGCGGCAACAATGCCGTGACCTGGCCGGGCGTGCATGGGCTCGGCCCGCTGGAGCGGACGGGGCTCGTCACGCTCGATGCCCATTTCGACCTGCGCGACACCGATTGCGGGCCGCTCAACGGCAATCCGGTCAGATGCCTGCTCGAGGACGGGCTTCCCGGCGCCAACATCGTCCAGATCGGCCTTGCCCCCTTCGCCAACACGCGGCGTATGCACGAGACGGCGAGGGCGAACGCCATCACCGTATTCACGGCCGCGGATGTGCGCGAGCGGGGCATTCTGGAGGTCATCGACGCCGCGATCGGCACGCTCCAGGGCCGCGTCGACCGGGTCTATGTGGATTTCGACATCGACGTGATCGACCGGGCCCAGTGCCCCGGCGCGCCGGGCGCGCGCCCCGGCGGGATGGCGGTCACCGACTTCTTCGCCGCGGCGCGAAGGCTCGCGGCCTGGGACAGGGTGAAGGCGGTCGATCTCACCGAGTTCGATCCCGGCCTCGATGTCGCCGACATCACCGCGCTCACCGCCGGGCGTTGGGTGTGCGAGATCCTCGCCGGCTACGCGGGTCGCGGCGGCCGCGCCTAGCGGGTGACTTCCTTCAGATCCGGGCCCGGGCGTTCCGCCGGCGCTGCGGGCAAGCGCCCGGCCTCCTCCACGCGCCTGAGGAAGTCGATGAAGCCGTCCAGCGGCAGGGCCTTCGACAGGCCGTAACCCTGCGCCCAGTCGGCGCCGAGCAGCTTGAGCAGGGCCAGCGCCTCGTCGGTCTCCACCCCTTCCGCGGTCATCGCCAGGCCCAGATTGTGGGCGAGGTCGACGGTGGATTTCACCAGCATCTGGTCGCGCTTGCTCTCGGCGACATGGGTGACGAAGGCGCGGTCGAGCTTCAGCTCGTGGCTCGGCAGCATCTTCAGATAGGCCAGCGAGGACATGCCCGAGCCGTAATCGTCGATGGCGAGCCTGATCCCGGCCCTGACCCATTTCTCCAGATTGGTCATCGCCTGTTCGGGATCGGCCATGATCGCGGTCTCGGTGACCTCGAAGGTGATCTCTCCCGGGGCCCCGCGGCAGATGTTGAGCGCGCGCTCGGCGAGTTCGGAATCGTTGAGCACCGCGCCGGACACGTTCACCGACAGCGCCATCTCGATGCCGGCCTCGTAGAGGCGTTTCTGGTCGCGCACGACCTGCTCGATCGACCATTCGGTGACGGCGCGGATATGGCCGGTCTTCTCCGCCAGCGGGATGAAGTCGTTCGGCGGGATGTTGCGGTCGCCGTCGCGCCAGCGGCACAGCGCCTCGGCCGCGCCGTAGCGCCCGGTGCGAAGGTTGAGCTTGGGCTGGTAGTGCAGGCTCATCGCGCCGTTGCGCGTGGCGTCCACCATGCGGCTCATCAAGGTGAGGTTTTCCGCCGGGTTGCCGTATCTCTGCGCATCGAAGGCAGCCACGGTCTGGTAGGCGTCGCGGGCCTGGCGCACGGCGATGTTGGCCTTGCGCACGCAGGCCTCGCCCAGCGTGTCGATGCCGATGCCGGCGATGACCGAGACGTCGATGTCGAGATCGTCGACGCGCAGCGGCGCGGCGAAGCAGGCGCGCATGCGCTCGGCTTCCTCGCTCGCCGCCGCCTCGTCGCCGTGGGGCAGCAGCACGCCGAGCACGCCCGGCGAGACGATGCCGATCAGGCGGTCGAAGCCGGCCGACTTCAGCCGCGCGGCCATCTCCGCCTTCAGGCGCGAGACGGTGGCGAAGCCCAGCACGCCGCGCAGATGGGTGTGCCGCTTGATTTCCAGCGCGATGACCGTGACCGGATGACCGAGGGCGGAGGCCGCCTCTCCGGCGGCGCGCTCCAGCGCCTTGCGCGAGGGCAGGCCCGTCTCGGCGTCTTCATACAGGGCGCGCGAGAGCACGCGCTGGCGTTCGCGCGCGACCCTCTGGCGCCACAGCGCGATGACGATTCCGATCAGGGACAGCATGAGCAGCGCCCCGACGAGCATCAGGCGCTGATTGGCGCGGGCCCGCGCGAGTTCCGCGTCCTGGGCCAGGCGCTGGGAGCGCAGCTGCTCGATCTCCAGTTCCTGCTCGGCGAAGTCGAACTCCGCGGCCATCAGCGCGTTGTTGGCCGAGGCCGCGACGTCGCGGCCCTCGTCGTCGAGGCGCTTGAAGGCGCGCAGGTGCTCGGCGGCCTGCCGCCACAGGCCGAGCACGGTGTAGATGTCGGCCGCCGCCTCGTGGAATTCGCGGAAATGCTGCGGCGTCCCGCCGATATCGATGCCCTGGAAGGTGCGCTCGATATCGGTGCGCGCCTGCCGGTAGTCGCCGCGCCCGTAGGCGGTCTGCGCCCGCGTCCCCCACAGGAAGCGGGTCCATTCCGCGCCCTCCTGGCCATCGGCCTTGTCGAAGGCGGCATCGAGCGCCTCGTCCGCCGCATCGAAACGGCCGAAGGCGACGTGCAGCGAGGCGATATTGTTCAGGATGCGCGCTTCCAGCGTGCTGCTGCCCATCTCGGAGGCGATGGCGAGCGCCTGCTGGTACTGGTCCAGCGCCTCGTCGTAGCGGCCGAGCTCGCGATAGGCGTTGCCGCGATTGTTGAAGGCGGCGAGATCGAGCGAGGCGTCGTCGGTGAATCGCGCAGTCGCGTCGTCGAAATAGGAGATCGCGCGCTCGTACTGGCGCGCATCGTTATAGATCGAGCCGATCGACTGCAGGATGATCGCTTCCGACCGGGTCTGGCCGATCTGGCGATACACCTCGTAGGCGGTGCGGAAACGGCCGAGCGCCCCGCCATGGTCGCCGGTCTGCTGGCTCGCGCGGGCGGCGGAGACGAGCAGGTCGGCATAGAGCTTGGTCGGCTCCGGAGCGGCGCCGAGCGTCTCGAGCGCGCGCTCGGCCACGGGCCGGGCCTCGAGCGGCCGGCCGAGCCGGGTCAGGGCTTCGGACTGCAGCCACCAGGCGGTGACGAGCCCGATGTCCTGCTCGGCCGGGGTCGCGAAATCGAGGGCGAGCGCGGCGGCGCGTTCGGCATGGGCGAGCGCGGCGTGCGGGTCGGCCATCATGATGGCGCGCGCCTCGTTGACCGCAGCCTCGAACGGTGTGGCCTGCACCGCTTCTTCCCCGGCGGGCAGCTGCACGGCCAGGGCCGCGCCGGCAGGTCCCGTGGCCGCGAGCCCGCCCGCGGCGAACGCCACGCACAGGCCGCGCGCCAGACTGCGGACGGTCCGGCTCCGGAACGCGGGGCGGTTCGGCATCGGGGAACGCATCGTCGAATAGCTCTCAAGCCAGGAACGGACTCGGAAGTCACTCTCGCAGCGGTATGTTAATATTCCGAAAATTCCGCATCACGCGGAAAGCAACGGACGCTTCCCCCGGGGTGAATACTTGAGGTTTCAAAGCGCGCGCCAAGTAGAATAGGCGCATTCTGCAAGACAAACGGACGCCGCCGCCCGCAGGTCACGGGCGGCGGCGCCGTTTCGGGAGCCTTTCGGCCTAGTAGTCGAGGGTGAAGCGCAGGCCCGAGGCGATCTCGCGGTCTGCCTCGAACCCGGCCTCGCCGGCGAGCATGGCCCGGCCGAAGAGGCTGAGATCGCCCCGGTCGCCGAACAGCGGGATCGCGTAGAGCAGCTCCGCCGCGATCGGGCGTTGTCCGCCGAGCGCCCAGCTCTGGCTGTCCAGGGCCAGCGTTCCGCTCTGCCGGTCGGCGATGCCCATGGCCCGGTATTCCAGCGAGCCGCTCTCCTGGTGCAGCGTCTGGATCACGCTCGCCCGGACCGCGTCGGAGCGGGTGATGATCCCATCGCGGCGCAGGGAGACCTGGAAGGCGGTCGAGACCGGCGTCTCGCCGATCGAGATCGCCCGCGTGTCAAACCCGTCCGCCGCCGTGCGCGCCGCGGTCGCAGAAGCGCTGAGGCTGAGGCGGGCCGGCAGCAGGGCCTCGGCCCCGACGGTGACCGCATCGGTCGCCGCGCCGCCGTCGAGATCGAGCACGCCCGTACCCTGGGCGCCGAGCAGGCCGGTCGCCTCGTGCAGGTGGGTGTAGCCCAGCGTGATCACGAAGCGGTCGGACACCTCGTGGCTCACCCCGGTGAAGAAGGCGATCGCCTCGTACACCGAGAGCCCGTCGAGCACCTCGTCCTCGGCCCCGGTGATCGGGTTGACGAAGGTGTACTCGTCGCGTCCCGAGCTCACGCCGAAGGAGACGCGGGTGGCGTCCCCGACCCGCATGCCGCCGGCCATGTAGGCTCCGCCCGAGGCAAAGCCGAGCACAGGGTTGACCCCGCCGGTCTCCGGCCGGTGGTCGGAGAACAGGGCGAAGCCGTCCTGGCCGTTCAGCGCCAGCGCGCCCTCGCCGAAGCCGATCTGGAACTCGCGTCCCGAAGCGGTGTCGGTGAAGCGGAAGCCGGTCTGGATGTCGAGTTCGCCATCGGCATCGAGATCGAGCGGATCGGCCGGTGCCGCGAAGGCGGACATCTCGAAATCGCCGCGGCGCGAGATCGTCCGCGTGAAGCCGAGCGTGTCGGAGAAGGCGGTTGCGTTGAAGCCGGTCGCCGCCTGGGTCGAGGCGTATTGCGCCGACTTGCTGCTGCCGCCGCCCTGGCCCTTGGCCGGCTTGATCACGATGTCGTCGAGCGAGATCGTGAAGTCGCGATAGGTGCCGTTTATCGTCTCGAAGACGGTCACCGCGTTCTGCGCGGCCGAATGGAAGCGCAGCGCGCCGGAAACATAGCCGAGCGTCACGACGTCGCGTGCGGTCGAGGTCTCGTCGAGATAGAAGAGAGACCTCTCGTCCAGCGGCCTCATCGCCGCGTCGACATTGAGCAGGCCCCAGCCATAGACCTCGTCGACGCCGGGGACGCCGAGATCGGTCGCGGAGCGGAACAGGATGTCGGCGACGTCGCCGGGCTCCAGCCAGCCCCAGCGTCCCTTGATCAGGGCCGCGGCGCCGGAGACCATCGGAGCGGCGAACGAGGTGCCGGACATGCGCGCCGTGCCGCCCTGGCCGTCGGAGACGAGGATCAGCTCGCCCGGCGCGACGATGAAGCGGTCCATCAGCCGGTTGCCGGCCTGGCAGGTGCCGTTCACCGTCAGGCACGCCGTACCCGGACGATTGGAGAAGGAGGAGATCTCGCCCCACGGATTGACCGAGCCGACGATGATCAGGTTCTCCAGCACCGGCACGCCCGTCCAGTCGAGATCGGCGGTCTGGGTGGCGCCGTTGTTGCCCGCGGCGATCACGAACAGCATGTCGCCGACATGGGGCGCGAGCTGCTGGTCGGAGAACACGCTCGCCCAGTCCTGGTGCAGCGTCCACCCGGGCACGCCCAGCGACATGTTGACGATGTCCGACTGCAGCTGGCCCAGGCGCACGACGCCGTCGCGCACGCTCTGCCAGCTCGCCGTCAGGCTCGCATCGAACGGGTTGTAGACATTGATCGTCACGCCCGGCGCGATGCCCATCACGCCCTGGCCGTCATGGGCGGCACCGATGATGCCGGCCACGGCCGCGCCGTGATTGAAGTTCAGGTAGTCGCGCGTGCCGTGGGTGATGCGCAGATTGACCCCGTCGGTGCCCTGGGTGGAGAAGTCGAGCACGCCGACGAGCGCCCCGGAGCCGCCGCCGACGGCTTGCGACAGGGCAGGCGACCAGTGGATGGCGGGCATCCAGTGATCGGGCCGGTCCGCGCCGGAATAGGCCATCAGCCCGTCGTAGAAGTCGAGGAAGAAGGCCCCGCGCTTGTTCGCCGACCAGCTGTCGAGCGTCGACAGGTCGGCGAGGTCCAGCTCGTAGGCGTCCAGGAGGCCCTGCAGGAAGGCCTCGCGGAAGGACAGGCCGGTCGCGTCGCGGACCGCCGGCCCGAAGACCGCCTCGGCCTGCGCGAACATGGTCTCCAGCTGGGTGGCCAGCGTCGCGTAATCGCCCGAGGTCGTGTCGGAGAAGGCCCCGATATCGCCCCAGAACGCGTTGATGTCGCCGTAGAACGGTCCGATATCGCCCCAGAACGCACCGATATCGCCCCAGAAGGCGGCGATGTCGCCGTAGAACGGGCTTATATCGCCCCAGAACGCGGCGATGTCGCCGTAGAACGGGTTGATGTCGCCCCAGAAGGGAGAGATGTCCCCCCAGAAGGGCGAGATATCGCCGTAGAACGGGTTGATATCGCCGTAGAACGGGTTGATGTCGCCGTAGAACGGATTGATGTCGCCGTAATAGGGCAGGACGAACTCGGTGTCCTGCGTGTCCTGTCCCGCGGCGCCCGGCGCCGCGCTCGCGGCGATCGCGCCGGCCAGGGCCGACAGCGCCACGCCTCTGTACAAGAAGTCCCTCATGGTTACCCCTCGCCTTTTCCTGGCCCTTTCACGGGCTACGATAGGCGAACGATCGCACACCCCAATCTAAGTGCGGTTTAAGGAAGACGGTTAAGAACCGGTGACTTGGAGCAATGGTTTACGCCCGCCTAACATGCTCTCGGGCCGCATGACTGCAGGAAATCCGGCCCGGCGGCCGCGCCGCGCTTGCCTCGCCCGGCCCCGCTCCTAGACTGGATTTTCCAGGTCCGGTCGCGGGGGAGGCTTAACAATGCGCCAGGGGCAGATCGAACGCATCGTCGTCGTCGGCGGCGGATCGGCGGGCTGGATGGCGGCGGCCGCGCTGGCGAATGCCGCCCCGCGCGAGTGCCGGATCACGCTGGTGGAATCGGAGGCCATCGGGATCGTCGGGGTCGGCGAAGCCACCATCCCGCCGATCAAGGTCTTCAACCGGCTCCTGGGCATCTCCGAGGCGGAGTTCCTGCGCGAGACCAAGGGCAGCTTCAAGCTGGGGATCGAGTTTCCCGGCTGGCGGCGCGAGGGCACGCGCTACTTCCACCAGTTCGGCTCGTTCGGCCGCGAGTTCGATCTCGTGCCGATGCACCAGTACTGGCTCAAGATGCGCCATGAAGGCGACGACACGCCGATCGAGGATTTCTCCATGGCCTGGGCGCTGGCGCGGCGCAACCGGTTCGCCCCCCCGGTCAGCGATCCGCGCATGGTCCAGTCCACCCACGACTACGCCTATCATTTCGACGCCGTGCTCTACGGCCAGTTCCTGCGCCGCTATGCGGAGGCGCGCGGGGTCGTGCGCGTGGAGGGCAAGGTGGCCGACGTGCGCCTCGATGCGGAAAGCGGCGACATCGCCGGGCTGACGCTCGATGACGGGCGCACGGTGGACGGGGAGTTCTTCCTCGACTGCACCGGGTTTCGCGGCGTGCTCATCGAGGGCGCGCTGCAGACCGGATATCACGACTGGCGCCGGTGGCTGCCGTGCGACCGGGCGATCGCGGTCCCCTGCGCGCACGGCGGGGACTTCACGCCCTATACGCGCTCGACGGCGAAGGCCGCGGGCTGGCGCTGGCGCATCCCGCTGCAGCACCGCATCGGCAACGGCTATGTCCACTGCAGCGAGTTCATTGGCGAGGACGAGGCGACGCAGGCCCTGCTCGCCGACCTGGATGGCGCGCCGGAGGCCGATCCGCGCGTGCTGCGCTTCGTCACCGGCCGGCGCAAGATGTTCTGGAACCGCAACTGCGTGGCGATCGGGCTCGCCGCCGGCTTCATGGAGCCGCTGGAATCCACCTCCATCCACCTCATCCAGACCGGGATCATGCGCCTCATCGCGCTCTTCCCGGACCGGTCGGACAATGCGCTGGCCCGCCGGGAGTACAACCGCCTGACCGAGGCCGAGTACGAGCACATCCGCGACTTCCTGGTCCTGCACTATCACGAGACCGCGCGCGAGGAGCCGCTCTGGCGCCATACCCGCGCCATGGAGATTCCCGACACGCTGCGATACCGGCTCGACCATTACCGCGCCTGCGGCCGGCAGGTGGCGTTCGGCCACGACCTTTTTCCCAACGCCAGCTGGCTGGCGGTGATGGCCGGCCAGGGTGTCGAGCCGGAGACCTACGATCCCATCGTGGACAAGCGCGACACCCCGTTCCGCGAGCGACTGGCGGGGCTGAAGCGGTTGATCCATGAAGCCGCGGAGCGCGCACCCGACCATCGCACCGCGCTGAACGCGGTGATGGACGCGGCCAGCGCGGCCTGAGCTATTCGGCCGCCTGCGGCGCGGCGCAGCAGCGCGCTATATGGTCGGCGTGGCTGGGCAGCTTGGCCGCCGCGCCGGTGACGATCTGGCGGATATTGGCGAGCATGTCGCGCAGCTCGGCCTCGCTCAGCTTGTCGGCCATCGGATGCCAGGCCTGCGGCGTCAGCCCCTGGCCGTGCATGACCTGCAGCCAGCTCGCCTCGGTGAACAGGTCCTGCGCGTCGCGATAGATCCGGCCCGACGCCTTGAACAGGGCGATCTTGCTGGTGAGCGTCTCGGGCACGTCCATCTCGCGCACATCGATCCAGAAGGGCGAATCGGTGCGCTCGTTCAGGTGATAGTGCAGGATCAGGAAGTCGCGGATGCGCTCGAACTCCAGCGTCACCTGGCGATTGTACTCGTCGCGCTCCGCGTCCGCGATCGGGCGCGTCGGGAACATCTGGATGAAACGGCTGATCCCCGACTGTACGAGATGGATGGAGGTGGATTCCAGCGGCTCCAGGAACCCGCTGGCCAGGCCCAGCGCCAGGACGTTCCTGTTCCAGAACTTCCGGCGCCGGCCGGTGGTGAAGCGGATGAGGCGCGGTTCGGCGAGGGCCTCGCCTTCCAGATTGGCGAGCAGGGTCTCGCGGGCCGTGTCGACATCGACATAGCCGCTCGAGAAGACGTGCCCGTTGCCGGTGCGGTGCTGCAGCGGAATGCGCCACTGCCAGCCCGCCTCGCGGGCGATGGCCTGTGTGAAGGGGCGCGGCGGCCGGGTATTGCGGCTGGGGACCGCCAGGGCGCTGTCGCATTTCAGCCAGCGCGACCAGTCCTCGTATCCGGTCTTCAGCGCGCCCTCGATCAGCAGCGCCCGGAAGCCCGAGCAGTCGACGAAGATCTCGCCGGCGACCTCGCGCCCGTCCTCCAGGCGCACGCGCTCGACATCGCCGCTCTCTGGATCCTGGATCACCTCGACGATCCGGCCTTCGGTGCGCCGCGCGCCGCGGGATTCCGCGTAGCGGCGCAGGTACTGGCCGTAGAGCGCGGCGTCGAAATGATAGGCGTAGGCGACACCCCCCAGCGGCGAGGAGCCGAGCCGCTCCATCGGCGCGAACCGGCCCGCACGCGCGGCCTGGGTGTTGACGCAGTAATCCCACAGATCGCCGCCATAGCCTTCCGCCTGGGCGCGGAAGACGTGGTGGTGAAAGTGGATCTGGTTCACCGACAGGCCGATGGAGCCGAAATTGTGCAGATAGCTGTGGTCGAGCCGGCGCCAGTTGATGAACTCGATGCCGAGCTTGAAGGAGCCGTTGGTTCCGGCGACGAAGTCGGCCTCGTCGATCTCCAGCGCCCGGTTGAGATTGCGGATCTGCGGGATCGTGGCCTCGCCGACCCCGACGATCCCGATGGCCTCCGATTCCACCACCTCGACCTCGACCAGCCGGCCGAGGAACTTGACCAGCGAGGCGGCCGCCATCCAGCCCGCCGTCCCGCCGCCGACGACAACGACCTTGCGCGGCGCTTCCCGGTGAGATTGCGGCTTCGCCATGGGGCCTCCAGATCATCGAGCGGCAATGAAACCCTTCGCCGGGCCCGGGGCCGGGTCAAGGCCCGCCGGAAAGAAAAAGCCCCGCCGGCGCTGGGCGCCGGCGGGGCGATGGCGTGATGCAGCCCCGCCTTAGCGGCGATAGCTGACGCGCAGGGTGTACGTCGTGCCGTACTCTTCCCAGTTCCGGGCGAGGCGTTCGTCATCGTTGATGTACGTCCCGAACCGCTCGTCGGTCAGGTTGTTCGCCTGGAGCTGGACCGTGAGGCCGCTGGCCGGGCCGTCGACGAATTCGTAGCCGATCTGGGCGTCGATCACGCTTTCGTCGAACACGCGCCGGAAATCGGGCTGCCCGGTGAAGTCGGGCAGCTCGCCGAGGAAGTCGGACCGGAAGCGGTTGGAAATCCGGGCTTCCCAGCCGCCGCGCTCGTAGTACACGGTGATGTTGCCCAACTCCTCCGAAAGCCCCGGGATGTTGATCGGGGACGGCGCGGTGGAGGGCTGGATCTCGCTGTCGGTCACCGAATAGCTCGCGAACAGGCCGAACCCTTCGAATTGCTCCGGCAGGAACGCCTCGGCCGGCAGGCTCAGCGAGAATTCAAGCCCCCGCAGCCAGCCGCCATCGGCGTTCTCGGCGGCGAAGAAGCGGCCGTCCGAGACGCCCGGATTGGCCGCAGAAGTACCGGCCCCGAAGATCTCGTCGACGATCGCCGTGGTGTCCACGTCGCGTCCGACATTGCCGAAGACCCAGTTGTCGATCTCCTTGTGGAACGCGGCGATCGAGACATAGCCCCCGCCATCGGCGAAGTAGTGCTCGAGCGAGATGTCGAACGAGTCCGCCATGTAGGGGCGAAGCTGCGGATTGCCGCTGCCGCCGCTGATGCAGACCGCGTTCGGGTCGCTCGGGTTGGGCGTGTATTCGAACTGGTTGGTGATCGGGTTGATCCGGCAGACCTGGCTGTTGATGCCGATCCCGACACTGGCCCGCATGTCGTCCATGCGGGGACGCGCCAGGGTACGCGCCGCACCCAGGCGCAGGAAGGTGTTCTCCCCCAGTTCGAACGCCAGGTTCAGGCTGGGCAGCACCTCGGTATAGGTGTCGCCGTCGGTGGCCACCACCGGGAGGAAGGCCAGCCCGTTGGCGATCGGTCCGGTCGAGCTCTGGTCGGTGTGCACGACCTGAACGCCGGCATTGCCCCGCACCGGCACGCCGATATTGGTGTCGATGTTGGCCTGGAGGTAGGCGGTCGTGATCTGCTCTTCGACCTGCCATTGCTTCTGCGGAATGAAGCCGAGCGGCAGCGGACGCAGCGTGTAGATGCCGTCGCGCAGCAGGGCGGCCGGATCGTAGGCGATCATCTGCACGTTCGAGACGAAGAAGATATCCGTCGGATTGAGCAGGTATTGAGTGGGGATCGCGAGCTCGTCGACGCCGACGAGGTCGACGAAGTCCTCGATCGTTTCGCGCTGCTTCTCGCGGTCGGAGAAGTAGACGCCGGCCTCGACCGAGCTCAGGAAGCCCCGGTCGAATTCACGCGTTGCGCTCAGGCGCAGCGCGGAGAGCTGGTCGTCCGTGTTCAGCGTCTTGCGGAAGCCGTCCTGGCCCCAGCCGCCCGGGTCGGTGAGCACCATCAGGCTGGGATCGGCGTAGTCGGATCCGACCTGCGAGTGGAACCGGTAGCGGTCGCCGGTGAAGGCGAAGTCCAGCTGGTCCACCGCGGCCGTGTAGTTCTGCCAGGCGCCCACGCCGAGGCCGGCATAGGATTCGAAATCCAAGGCGGACCGCTCGACGCTGGAGTGGCTGAGATCGCCCTCGAACAGCCAGCTTTCGAACGGACGCCACTGGACGTTCCAGCCCACCGAGAACAGCTCGGCCTCGCGCTCCTGGATATCGTTGCGTCCGACCGCGAAGACCGGATCGAACGTGCCGGCCGTGACCAGCCCGTCCTCGACCTGCGCGCCAAGCAGCTGAAGGCCCGAACCGCCCCCGAGCCAGGTGCCCGTCGGGAATTCCGCGCCGCGGCGCACGCCGCCGTCGGTGAACTCGGTGTACAGGAGATCGAGCGAGGTGTTCAGCGTGGCGTTCGGCTCGAATTCGAGCGTTCCGAGATAGGCGGTCCGATCCAGGTCGCGGGATTCGGAGAACATCTTGAAACAGCCCGGCGCCTGGGCACCCCCGCGGTCGTCGAAGTTGCAGATCTCGTACTTCTCGCCCTGGGTCGGGGTGTTCTGGTCCGCGATCGACAGCACGATGCCGATGGTGTCGTTGGCGAACTGGTTCACGTAGGTCCCGGTCAGGCGGTAGCCCCTCTCGTCGAACCCGTCGTTGAGCTCGCCGTTGGAGTTGTACTCGTAGCTGGCGGACAGGTTCACCGCACGCTCGCCGAAGGCCAGCGGGCGGATGGTGCGCAGGTCCACCGTGCCGGCCAGGCCCTGGGCCACCAGCTGGGCGTCCGGCGTCTTGTAGACGAGCGCCTGGCTGATCAGCTCGGAGGGATACTGGTCGAATTCCACGCCGCGGTTGTCGCCGGCGGTCACCTGCTCGCGCCCGTTCAGGAGCGCCGTGGTGTAGTCCGGGCCGAGACCGCGAACCGAGAGCACCTGCGCCCGGCCGCGCACGCGCTGGGCGGCGAGGCCCGGCAGGCGCGCCAGCGCTTCGGCGATCGAGACGTCCGGCAGCTTGCCGATGTCTTCGGCCGAGATCGCCTCGACGATCTGGTCGCTCTCGCGCTTGGCCGCGATCGAGGAGCGGATGGACGAACGGATGCCGGTGACGACGATGACGTCGCCATTGGCGCCTTCGGCGGACTCCTCCTCGCTCGCATCGGCAGGAAGCGCATCACCCGCAGGCGGCGGATCCTGCGCGTCCTGGGCCCAGGCCGGGCCGGAGGCGAGAAGAAGCAGCGAGCTCGCGGCGGCGCTGCTCAGGAGCCATGAACGGCGAAACGGTTTCACAGATTGCATTTTTTCCTCCCCCTGGCTCGCCGGATTGGTTTTTCAGCATGAGCCTCGATTACGCAAAATAATGAAAATTCATGAAAGTGCCAAGCAGAAAATTAGTCCGCATCCCTCCGGCGGAGGCTGCCCGCCCCCGAAATCGCCCGGATTTCCTCTTCGCAACTGCGGTCGCATGGCGTGAAAGCGAGCGCACGACAACGTTGACAGAATGCGCATGATTTTGCAAAAAATCGCAAATCACTACGCAAGCGCGGAGAACCGGTGAGGATGGAAACGGCGTCTGAAGCACCGGTGGAGAGCCGCGAGGCGGCGCAATGGTGGCGCGGCGCGGTGATCTACCAGATCTACCCGCGCAGCTTCGCCGATTCGAACGCGGACGGGATCGGCGATCTTCCCGGCATCACGGCCCGGCTCGACCACATCGCCTCGCTCGGGGTCGACGCGGTCTGGATCTCGCCCTTCTTCACCTCGCCGATGAAGGATTTCGGCTACGACGTCGCGGACTATTGCGGCGTCGATCCGATCTTCGGCACGCTCGAGGACTTCGACGCGCTGCTGGAGACCGCCCACCGCCTGGGCCTGAAGGTCATCATCGACCAGGTCTATTCCCACACCTCCGACCAGCACGCCTGGTTCCGCGAGAGCCGGGAAAGCCGGGACAATGCCAAGGCGGACTGGTATGTCTGGGCGGACCCGAAGCCGGACGGCTCGCCGCCGTCCAACTGGCAGTCGGTGTTCGGCGGGCCGGCCTGGACCTGGGACAGCCGGCGCGAGCAGTACTACCTGCACAACTTTCTCAGTTCGCAGCCCGATCTCAACGTCCACAACCGCGAGGTCCAGGACGCGCTTCTCGACACGATGGCCTTCTGGCTCGACCGCGGCGTGGACGGCTTCCGGCTCGATGCCGTCAATTTCATGATGCACGATCCCGAGCTGCGCGATAACCCGGTCAATCCGAGCCCGAAGAAGCGCACGCGCCCGTTCGACTTCCAGCACCACACGCGCAACCAGTCCCATCCCGACATCCCGAGGGTGCTCGAGCGCCTGCGCACGCTGGCGCGCTCGTATGGCGACCGCTTCCTCGTCGCCGAGGTCGGCGGGGAAACCGCGCTGGAAGAGATGAAGCTCTACACCGAGACCGAGGCGCGCCTGCACTCGGCCTACGGCTTCTTCTACCTCTACGCCGCCGACCTCACGCCCGACCTGGTGCGCCGCTGCGCGGCGGAGTGGGATTCGGTCGAGGGCGACGGCTGGCCGGCCTGGACCTTCTCCAACCACGACGCGCCGCGCGCGGTCTCGCGCTGGGCCAAGGGCCGCGACCGCAAGGCCTTCGCCGACATGCTTCTGCTGCTGCTCGTCTCGCTGCGCGGCAGCGTCTTCGTCTACCAGGGCGAGGAGCTGGGCCTGCCCCAGGCCGAGGTGCCGTTCGAGCGGCTGCAGGATCCCGAGGCGATCACCAACTGGCCCCAGACGCTGGGCCGGGACGGGGCGCGCACGCCCCTGCCCTGGACCGCCGATGCGCCCCATGCCGGCTTCTCCGCCGTCGAGCCCTGGCTTCCCGTCGACCCGGCCCATCGCGTCCTGGCGGTCGACCGTCAGGACGCCGACCCCGACTCCACGCTCAACCATGCGCGCCGCTGGCTGCGCCTGCGCCAGGACCATCCGGCTCTGCGCGAGGGCGAGCTCGTCTTCATCGGCGAGGACGCGGACATCCTGGTGTTCCGGCGCGGGGAGGGGCGCGAGGCGGTACTGTGCGCCTTCAATCTCGGCTTCGAGGAGAAGCCCTGGCGCCTGCCGGACGGCTGGGTCCCGGTCGCCCACGTCAACGTCGCCGACCCGGCCGGCGACAGCCTGCCCGCGATGGGCGCCGTGCTCGCGCGGCGCAGGCGCTGAGCCTTCAGGCGCCGCAGGACTCCCGCACGATGAGGTCGGTCGCCAGGCGCTCGGAGCGCGCGATGGCGCCGCGCTGGCCGTCGAGCAGCTTGGCGAGCATCAGCCGGCCGGCATTGGCCACGTCCTGGTCGACCGTGGTCAGGGCCGGCTCGCTGTAGCGCGCGTAGGAGATGTTGTCGTAGCCGACCAGGCTCACATCGTGCGGCACGCGCTTTCCCGCCCGGTGCAGCGCCCGCAGCGCGCCGAGCGCCATCACGTCGCTCGCCGCGATCACCCCGTCGAAGGCCACCCCGCGCGCGAGCAGCGCCTCGATCGCGCTCTGCGCCGACTGCAGCGAGAAATGGGCCGGCACGAGCAGGTCGGGGTCCTCGGCGAGCTTCGCGCGCGACAGCGCGGTGCGGTAGCCGCGATAGCGCTGCATCGCCTCGGGCGCCTCGGTCTCGCCGAGGAAGACGATGCGCTCGCGCCCGAGGCGGGCGAGATGCTGCGTCGCGCGCTCCCCGCCCAGCAGGTTGTCGCTGCCGACCGAGCAGTAGTTCTGCTCGGGCAGCTCCGCGCCCCAGACCACGAACTGCGTCTCGCTCTCGGCGAGCTGGTTGAAGGCGTGGTGCAGCGCGCTCTGGCCGACGAAGATCACCCCGTCCGCGCGGTGGGTGGTCATCGCCGCGTGCAGGTCCTCGAAGCTCGCCGGCGCGACGTGGCTGACATGGATGTCGCAATCGCGCTCGCGCGCCGCGTCGCCGACGCCTGCCAGCAGCTCGAAGAAGAACGGGTCGGAGAGCTGCGCGCCCCGCCCCTGCGGCTTGGGCACCACGATCGAGACCGTCGCCTTCGCCCCGATCGGGCCGGCCGGCATGTGGCGGCGGAAGGGATAGTCCATCTCGCGCGCGAGCTGCCAGATCGCCCGCTTGGTGCGCATCGAGACGGCCGGGGAATCGTTGAGCGCGCGCGAGGCGGTCGACACCGACACCCCGGCCCGCTCGGCGAGATCCTCCAGCCGCGTGGTCTTCTTGGTCATGGCTCTCGCACTGCTCCCCGCCCGCCCGCCGGCCGCCTCGTGCCGGACAGGGGGCCCTGTCTGCCCGTCCCGGTACGCGCGGACAAGCCGCGAGCGGCAGGACCGGCGCGGACCGGACTTTGCAAAATTTTGCACCAATTGCGCAGGAAATGTCGAGACGCTTCGTCGAACCTCTCCGCGACCGCAGCCGGACCGGCGCTCCGGGCCGCACCGTTTCACCGGTGAGCGCTGGCGATTCGCACCGGTTCCGCGCGGCGGGCTCATCGCCTCTCGACAGCGGCGCGCATCTCGGCCAAGTTACAAAAAAATGAAAACACGGGGGAGGACGCCATGGCCCAGATGGACAAGCCGCGGCTTTCGTTCTGGCAGATCTTCAACATCTCGTTCGGCTTCTTCGGCATCCAGATCGCCTTCGCCCTGCAGAACGCGAATGTCAGCCGGATCTTCCAGACGCTCGGCGCTTCGATCGAGGCCCTGCCCGTGCTCTGGCTCGCGGGACCGATCACGGGCCTGCTCGTCCAGCCCATCGTCGGACATTTCTCCGACCGTACCTGGGGTCCTCTGGGGCGGCGCAGGCCCTATTTCCTCATCGGCGCGATCCTGTCCACGCTCGCCCTCTTCGTCATGCCGAACTCGCCCTATCTGTGGGTCGCGGCGGTGACGCTGTGGATTCTCGACGCCTCGATCAACATCTCGATGGAGCCGTTCCGCGCCTTCGTCGGGGACATGCTGCCGAGCGAGCAGCGCACGCGCGGCTTCGCCATGCAGACCATCTTCATCGGCACCGGCGCCTTCCTCGCCTCGCTCGCCCCGTGGACGCTGACCGAGCTGTTCGGCGTGTCCGCCGAGGCCCCGGCCGGGGTCATCCCCGACGCGGTGAAGTATTCCTTCTACATCGGCGCGGTCGCGCTCTTCCTGGCGGTCGGCTGGACGGTCGTCAGCTCGAAGGAATACTCCCCGGAGGAGCTGAAAAAGTTCAAGGAGCCGCCCGGCCTGTTTCGCGACGAGCGTCTGGAGGCGCGCGCCGAGCGCGGCGCCGGCCATTACCTGCGCTCGGGCGGCGGCTTCCTCCTCGCCGGCCTCGTCGCCAGCTGGGCGGTCCACCGCTTCGACGCGGTCGCGACGCTCTACATCCTCACCGGCGGGCTCGCCGTGCTCGGCGCGCTCCTGCTCTTCCACGCCGGGTTCAAGGCCGCCTCGAAGACCGACAACTTCCTCTCCCACATCCTCACCGATCTCGACGCCATGCCGCTCGTCATGCGCCGGCTCGCGGTGGTGCAGTTCTTCTCCTGGTTCGGCCTGTTCATCATGTGGGTCTACGCCACCCCGGCCGTCACCGCCCACCACTATGCCGCGCTCGACCCGACCTCGATCGCGTATAACGAGGGGGCCAACTGGGTGGGCGTGCTGTTCGCGGCCTACAACGTCATCGCGGCGGCCTGGGCCTTCGTCCTGCCGGTGATCGCGAAGGCGCTGAACCGGCGCGCGGCGCACGCGATCAACCTGGTGCTCGGCGGGCTGGCGCTCGCGAGCTTCTACGTGATCACCGACCCGACATGGCTGTGGGTTCCGATGATCGGGATCGGCATGGCCTGGGCCTCGATCCTGACCATGCCCTACGCGATCCTGTCGGACTCCCTGCCGGCGGCGAAGATGGGCGTCTACATGGGCATCTTCAATTTCTTCATCGTCATCCCGCAGATCGTCGTCGCGGGACTGATGGGCCCGATCCTGGCCTATGTCTTCGACAGCCAGGCGATCTACGCCTTCATCCTGGCCGGCGCCTCGTTCGGCGTGGCCGCCGCCGCGCTCGCCTTCGTGCCGGGCCGCAGGAAGGTCGCCGAAGCGGGAACGAGCGAGGCAGTGGCCCCGCTGTAAGGCCGGCTTCCCACCCCTCGGTCCGCTCCGCGGACAGCTCCCCCATCAAGGGGGAGCAGGCGATGACTCGCCCCCTACTCCACCGCCCGGCACAGCACGAAGTCGAGCGCGGGCACGCTGACGGGATAGCTTCCGGCCGCAGAGACCTCGCCCGCGCAGTCGCCCGCCAGCGCCTCGAAGCGGCGCGAGCGGCCATTGACCACCACGTTCGCCTGACGCGGCGCCTCGCCCGCATTGAACACGGCGAGATACTCCGCCCCCGTGTCGGGATCGAAGCGGGAGAAGGCGAGAAGGCCGCCCTCCAGATCGCTGTGGCGCACCACGAGTTCGCCGCGGCGCAGGGCCGGGTGGGCCTGGCGGATCGCGGCCATCTGCGCGATGAAGGCGTAGAGCGGGTGGGCGGTGTCGAAATTCTCGTCCGCCACGCTCGCATCGGTGCCGATGAGATCGTTGTCGACATAGCTGTCCTGGACGCTCGGGAAGAGCGTCTCGCGCGCGCCCTGGTCGCCGCGGTCGGAGACGAAGCCCTGCTCGTCGCCATAGTAGATCACCGGCACGCCGCGGCTGGCAAACATGAGCGCGTGGGCGAGGCGGGTGCGCGCAAGCAGCTCCTCGTCCGGGATTTCCGGATCGGCCTCGCGCACGAACTGGGAGAAGCGGCCCATGTCGTGATTGCCGAGGAAGGTCGGGTTGATGCGCGCCGTCGCGCGCCCGCCCTCGTAGGCGAAATCCTCGTCGAAGAAGCGCTCCATGACGCGCGCGCCCTGCCCGTCCGCGACATAGGCCCGCGCCGCGCCCTGGAAGGCGAAGTCGAGCACGCTGGGCACCTCACCCTCGTTGACGAAGCGGGCGAGCTGGCCGGGATCGAACTCGTAGACCTCGCCGAAGATGTGGAAGTGCTCGATGCCTTGCGCGCGCGCATGCTCGAGGATGGCCGGCGCGAATTGCTGCCAGAACTCGATATTGACGTGCTTGGTGGTGTCCACCCGGAAGCCGTCGACGCGGAAATCGGTGATCCACTGGCTGTAGATGTCGATCATGCCCTCGACCACGCGCGGATGGGTCGTCATCAGATCGTCGAGCGTGGCGAAATCGCCGTAGACGGAATTCTCGCCCTCGAAGCGCGTATTGCCCCGGTTGTTGTAATGGATCGGATCGTTGAGCCAGGCCGGGTTCTTCACGCCCTCCTCGCCCTCGGGCACGTAAGGGGTATAGGCCCAGCGCGGATCGGTCAGCGCGGCGAAATTCCCCGCCGTCAGGTGCTCGCCATCCATGCCGAGGAAACCGTCATTGATCGCCTCCCCGTCCGGACCGCCGCGCGTCGTCCAGGGATAGTCGCCGATCGCGCGGTAGGCACAGTCCTCACCCGCCGCGTCCGGGCCGGAATACTCCGGGTCGTGACATTCGCGGTAGCGGATGACGTCGGCGGTGTGGTTGGTGATGATGTCCATATAGACCTTCATCCCCCTGGCATGGGCCGCCTCGACGAGCGCGCGGAAGTCCTCGCGCGTGCCGATATGGGGATCGACATTCAGGAAATCGGTGATCCAGTAGCCGTGATAGCCCGCCGAAGCCATCTCGCCCTCGCCCTGGACCGGCTTGTTCTCGAAGATGGGCGAGAGCCAGATCGCCGTCGCGCCGAGGCCCTGGATGTAGTCCAGCCGCTCGATCACCCCCTGCAGGTCGCCGCCGTGGAAGAAGCCGGTATGGGTCGGGTCGTGGCCGTGATCGAGCCGGCCGCCCTCGAACCCGCCGCGGTCATTGTCCGGGTTGGCGTTCTCGAACCGGTCGGGCAGGAGGAAATAGATGATCTCGTCTTCCGGCGCGCGCGCGGCGGCCGGGCCGGGCCCCGCGGCCTCTTCCTGCGCCCGTGCGCAGGCCATCAGCGCCATCGCGCCGGCCGCGGCCAGCAGCATGGATTTGCACAGTTTCGGCGTCATCCCGATCCTCCCCGGTTCGCTCGGCTGTCCTCTCCCACTTTAGCGCTCCGGCGCGTCCTGTCACTCGGAACCGGTTCGACTTGCGATTTTTTGCGCACTGTGGGCATGCTTCGCAAAAGGCCGGCGCGCGCGCCGCGTCCGGCCCGCCGTCACGCTGCGATGCAGCAAAACAAGGACACCCGGGGAGGAAGACCATGCACGCGACGATCGAGACACGGAAGTGGAAGCGCGCCGCGCCGGCACTTGCTTGCGCTGTGTTTGCGCTTGTTTGCGCTTGTTCGCCGCGGGAAGCCGCCGCGGGCCAGGCGTCCGGCGATCGCGCGCCCGCCGAAGCCGCCGCGATCGCCGCGCCGGCCGAGATCCTCTCCCCGGACGGGCGCCTCCTCATGCGGCTCACCCAGGAGGACGGCGTCGTGCGCTATGCAGTCGAGTATGACGGCGCGCCGGTCATCGCGCCCTCGCGCCTCGGCTTCCGCTTCGTCACCGGGCCCAATCTCGAGAACGGCCTCTCCCTCGTCTCGGTCGAGCGCGACAGCCACGAGGGCGAGTGGGAGACGGTCTATGGCGAGCGGCGCGTCGTCACCGACCATTACAACGAGATCGAGGCCGTGTTCGAAGCCGACGGCCAGCCGGGCACGCGCCTGACCCTGCGCGCGCGCCTGTTCGATACCGGGCTCGGCTTCCGCTACGAGGTCGAGCGCGACAGCCCGGGCGGAGAGACCCTGATCGCCGACGAGCTGACCGAGTTCACCTTCGCCTCGGACGGGACGGCCTGGTGGATCCCCTCGGGGGAGTTCAACCGCTACGAATACATCTTCCACACCACGCCGATCACCGAGGTCTGGAAGGCGCATACGCCCTTCACCGCGCGGCTCGAGGACGGGCCCTATGTCTCGATCCACGAGGCGGCGCTCGTGGACTATTCGGGCATGTCGGTCGACCAGGAGCGCCCGCTCGTCTTCCAGGCATCGCTGTCGCCGGCCTCCGACGGGGTGCGCGTGCGCACCGGGGAACGCTTCGTCACGCCCTGGCGCACGATCCAGGCCAGCGACAGCGCGGTCGGGCTCGTCAACGGCTCGGACCTGATCCTCAATCTCAACGAGCCGAACGTCCTGGAGGACACCAGCTGGATCGAGCCGGGCAAGTATGTCGGCATCTGGTGGGGCATGCATCTCGGGCAGTGGACCTGGGGCTCGGGTCCCAACCATGGCGCCACGACCGAGCGCACGCGCGCCTATATCGATTTCGCCGCCGAGAACGGATTTGCCGGCGTGCTGGTGGAGGGCTGGAATCTCGGCTGGGACGGGGACTGGTTCAACAATGGCGAGATCATCGACTTCACCACGCCCTATCCCGATTTCGACCTGGAGGGCCTTGCCGCCTACGCTCAGGCGCGCGGGGTTCGCCTGATCGGCCATCACGAAACCTCCGGCGCGGTGACCAATTACGAGACCCAGATGGAGGCCGCCTTCGACCTCTACGAGGCCAACGGCGTGCGCGCCATCAAGACCGGCTATGTCGCCGATGCCGGCGAGATCCTGCGCCGCGATGCGGACGGCATCGCCCGCTACGAATGGCATGACGGCCAGTTCACCGTGAACCACCACCAGCGCGTCATCGAGCGGGCCGCCGAGCACCGCCTGTCGATCAACACCCACGAGCCGGTCAAGGATACCGGGCTGCGCCGCACCTGGCCGAACTGGATGACGCGCGAGGGCGCGCGCGGCCAGGAGTTCAACGCCTGGGGCGCGCCGCCCAACCCGCCCGAGCACGTGGCGATCCTGCCCTTCACCCGCCTGCTCGCCGGGCCGATGGACTACACGCCCGGCATCTTCGACCTCACCTTCGAGCGCCAGGACGGGGTGCGCGGCATCCAGCACACGCTCGCCAAGGAGCTCGCGCTCTACGTGGTGATCTACTCGCCGCTGCAGATGGCCGCCGACCTGATCGAGAACTACGAGGCCCACCCGCAGATGTTCCAGTTCATCCGCGACGTGCCGGCCGACTGGGAGAACTCGATCGCCCTGCAGGGCGAGGTCGCCGACTATATCGTCATGGCCCGCCAGGAACGCGGCGGGGCGGACTGGTATCTCGGCGCGCTGACCGACGAGACCCCCCGCAGCATCGAGGTCGCGCTCGACTTCCTGGAAGCGGGCCGCGCCTACACGGCCGAGATCTATCGCGACGGTCCGGATGCGCACTGGGACAGCGCGCCCTACGACTATGTCGTGGAGTCCCGTGAGGTCACCGCCGCCGACACGCTCGCCTTCGATCTCGCCGCGAGCGGCGGGGTCGCCGTGCGCTTCGCGGCGCAGTGACGCAGGCGTCGCGATGAAGCCCGCTCTCGCCGCGCTCCTCCTCCTGGCCGCCTGCGCCCCGCAGGGCAGCCCGCCCGCCGAGGCGCCGGGCAGGACTCAGGAGCAGTCGATGACGCAGATCACGGTGATCGCCACCGTGCCGGAGGGGGCCGGGGAGATCTATCTCACCGGCAACCTGGACGAGCTCGGCCCCTGGCGGGCGGACGGCCTGCTGATGTCCGGCGAGGGCCGCGAGCGGCGCGCGAGCGTCCTCGTGCCCGAAGGCACGCTCTTCGAGTTCAAGATCACGGGCGGCAGCTGGGACCGCGAGGGCACCGGCCCCTCGGGCACGGTCCTGCCGAACTTCACCCACAGGGCGGAAGGCGAGGCAGGCGAGGCGCGCGTCGAGATCGTCGACTTCAAGCACCCGCCGGAGGCCTATATCGCCGACCCGCAGGGATCGGGCGTGCTCGGCACGCTGATCTACTGGACCGATCTGGACTCGGCCTTCCTGGAGACCACCCGCCACGTCTCGATCTGGCTGCCGCCAGGCTACGAGGCCGAGCCGGAGAAGCGCTACCCGGTCCTCTACATGCATGACGGTCAGAACCTGTTCGACCCGCGCATCGCCAATACCGGCACCGACTGGGGCATCGACGAGGCGATGATGGCCAATGTCGAGGCCGGGCTTCACGGACCCGCCATCGTGGTTGGCATCTGGAGCACGAACCGGCGCGGCTACGAGCTCTCGCCCTGGCACGGCGGGCCGGACTACGCGCGCATGATCGTGGAGGAGATCAGGCCGCGCGTCGACGCGGCCTTCCGCACGCTGGACGGACCCGCGAACACCTTCACCATGGGCTCGTCGATGGGCGGGCTGATCTCGCAATACCTGGTGCGCGAATATCCGGACGTCTTCGGCGCCTGCGGCTGCGTCTCGACCCACGTGCCCCTGAGCCCGGCGATGGCGCGCGACTTCCTGGGGCTCGAGGGCGGGCCGGTCCTGGAAAGTCCGGACAAACCCTATCTCATCGCCGAGATCGAGGCGGGCGCGCAAATTCCGGCAAATGTCCGGATGTTCTTCGATCACGGCACGCAGACGCTCGATGCGAATTACGGTCCCGGCCATGCGGCGATCCGCGACTGGCTCCTGGCCCAGGGCCTTTCCGAAGGCGAGGACTTCATTGTCCGGACCTATGAGGGCGCGGCGCACAACGAGGCGTCCTGGCGCGCCCGCGCGGGCGACCAGCTCGCCTTCCTGCTGGCCGGACACTAGGGCCGGACCTGCAGGAAGGTGTTCACCGTCAGCCGCCCGGTGCGCGGATCGGGATCGAAGGCGAACCCCTCCGGGATATCCCCCGAATGCAGCGAGATGCCGCGATAGACCGCGAGCCGGTTATAGCGGGCCGGTAGCGTGAAGATAGGCTCGAACAGTGGCGAGGGCGCGGTGAAGTAACCGTCCGGCAGCCCCGCGCGCGCGACGTCCGCGCGCAGGGCCGCGTCGTAGGCGGAGAGCCGGTCCGGCGTGATCGTCTCGAACCCGGTCGAGACGTGCCGGTAGAAGCTCGTCCCGCCCATTTGCGGCCCGCACAGATAGTGCAGCACCGCGATCCTGCCCGCGTCCGCCCCGTCGAAATGGGGCAGGCGCTGGATCGGGGTGAGGGTCGCAGGGTCTTGGGTGACAAGGGAAAAATTGCACTCGGCGAGCACCGCCCCGCGCACCGCGCCGAACACCTCGACAAGGATTTGCCTGATCAGGTCCATCCGTTCGCCGAGATAGGCCGAAGGCGCCGCGGCGCGCACGCCGGGATAGTGAATTCCGTTGCGCGAGAACGGTCTGGCCGAAGCGGCCTCGGCCAGGCGTTCCGGCTCGGCCGCGAAATCGTCCACGACCACGACCGGCGCGCCCTCGCGGCCGATGCGGTGGACGACATAGCCGCTCACGGACGGATGCTCCCGGCGGCACCGGCGACTGAAAATCTCTGCAATCTGGCGGTCATCGCCTGCCTTGCCCGATCTCGCGGCCGATCAATTGTCCCTAACAGGACAGGATTGTACAAGCGCGCGCCGGCCGGGCCACCTCTTGGAAATTTCCGCAAGTTTCCTCTACCATGCCCGTCGTTCCTGGCTTAGGGTGTCGATAGGCTAGCCGGATTCTGCGGGACACGCGCGCCTGATCGCGACGGGGAGGCGAGAATGATCGATCCGAGATGGACGAGCCTGATGGCAGGCCTCGCCCTCGCGGCCTGCTCGGCCGATGAGGAGCAGGCCCGTACCCTGGCCGACGCCGCCCCGCCCCACACGCCCGAACCGTACGTGCAGGTGACCCACCCGGAGTGGACCCGCGATGCGGTGATCTACCAGATCAACACGCGCCAGTTCACGCGCGAGGGGACGTTCGCGGCCGCCGCCGGCGAGCTGCCGCGCCTCGCCGGGCTGGGCGTCGACATACTCTGGCTGATGCCGGTCCAGCCGATCGGCGAGGTCAACCGCAAGGGCCCGCTCGGCAGCCCGTACTCCATCGCCGACTACACCGGCGTCAATCCCGAACTCGGCACGCTGGACGAGCTGAAAGCCTTCATCGACGAGGCCCACGCGCTGGGCATGCACGTCATCCTGGACTGGGTCGCCAACCACACCGCCTGGGACAACCCGCTCGTCGCCGAGCATCCCGAATGGTATTCGCGCAACTGGGCCGGCGAGATGCAGCCCCCGCCCGGCACCGACTGGAGCGACGTCGTCGACCTCGACTATTCGCACGCCGGGCTTCGCGAATACATGAGCGATGCCATGGCCTTCTGGGTGCGCGAGGTGGGCTTCGACGGCTTCCGCGCGGATGTGGCCGGCTTCGTGCCGCTCGATTTCTGGGAGGACGTGCGCGCCGAGCTCGACGCGATCAAGCCGGTCTTCATGCTGGCCGAGTGGGAGACCCGCGACCTGCATGCGCACGCCTTCGATGCGACCTATGCCTGGAGCTGGTGGAACCGGATGCACGACATCGCGCAGGGCCGCGCCGATGCCGGCGCGATCCGCGGCTGGTATTTCTACGATCATCACAACACCTGGCCGGAAGACGGCTACCGCATGGTCTTCGTGTCCAACCACGACAAGAATGCCTGGGAGGCCACCCAGTTCGAGGCCTTCGGGGAGATGCTGGAAGCCGCGATCGTGCTCTCGGTCACCGGCGAGGGCCTGCCGATGATCTATAACGGCCAGGAGGCGGGAAACACCGACCGCCTCGCCTTCTTCGAGCGCGATCCGATCCAGTGGCGCGAACATCCGATCGGCGATCTCTACCGCTCGCTCTTCGCCCTGAAGGAGGAGACGAGCGCGCTCTGGAACGGCTCGGCCGGGGCGAAGATGGTCGATGTGCCCAACTCCGCGCCCGCGCGCGTGCTCAGCTTCGTGCGGCGCAACATGGAAGGCGGCGTGTTCGTCGTGCTGAACCTGTCCGGCGAGGCCCGCGAGGTCACGTTCGGGACGGGCCCCCATCACGGCGCCTACACCGACCGGTTCTCCGGCGAGCGCCTGGAGGTCGGCGCGACAACCGCCCTCGCGCTGGAGCCGTGGGGCTGGCGCGTGCTCGTGCTCGACACGCCCGGCGAGTGAGGCAGGGCAAGCCTCGGCGCCCGGGGAGGGGCGGCAGACATGGCATTGGAATTTCTCGATCTTGCGATCGTTGCGGCGTATGCGGTGATCCTTGTTGCGCTTGCGCTTTTCGTGAGCCGTGAGAAGGCGGGCCACGTGAAGGACAGCCAGGACTATTTCCTGGCCGGCCGGGCCCTGCCCTGGTGGGCGGTGGGGGCCTCGCTGATCGCGGCGAACATCTCGGCCGAGCAGATCATCGGCCAGTCCGGTCAGGGCTATGTCGTGGGCCTGGCGATCGCGGCCTACGAGTGGCAGGCCGCCATCGTGCTGCTGGTCGTGGCGAAATTCTTCCTGCCGATCTTCCTGAAGCGCGAGATCTACACCATGCCGCAATTCCTCGACCAGCGGTTCGGGTCGGGGGTCAAGTCGGTGATGGCGGTGTTCTGGATCGTGCTCTACACCGCGGTGAACCTGACCGCGGTGCTCTGGCTCGGGGCGCTGGCGATCAACGGGCTGACCGGGCTCGCGGTGTGGCCGGCCATGGCGGCGCTCGCGGCCTTTGCCGTGATCTACTCGCTCTATGGCGGGCTGAAGGCGGTGGCGCTGACCGACATCATCCAGGTCGTGATCCTGATCGTGGGCGGGGCGGTGATCACCTGGGTGGCGCTCTCCCTGGTCGCGGACGGGGGCGGGCCGGTGGCCGGCTTCGCCATCCTCCTGTCCGAGCTGCCCGGCCATTTCGAGATGATCCTGCCGCGCGACCATGCCAGCTACGGCGACCTGCCGGGCATCTGGACGCTGCTGGGCGGGCTGTGGGTGCTGCATTTCTCCTACTGGGGCTTCAACCAGTACATCATCCAGCGCGCGCTCGGCGCGAAGTCGCTCGACGAGGCGCGCAAGGGCCTCGCCTTCGCGGCCTTCCTCAAGCTGCTGATCCCGCTCATCGTGGTCGTGCCCGGCATCGCGGCGCTGTATCTCGCGCAGGAAGGCCGGCTCGACCCGGCCCTGCTCGCGGCGCGGCCGGATTCCACCTACGGCGTGCTGATGACGCTGGTGCCCGGCGGGCTGCGCGGCCTGGTCTTCGCCGCGCTCATCGCGGCCATCGTCTCCTCGCTGGCCTCGATGATGAACTCGATCTCGACCATCTTCACCATGGACATCTACCGGGCCCTGCGCCCGAACGGGCAGCGGGGCCACTACGTGCTCGTGGGGCGGATCACGGCCTTTGCCGCGATCCTCATCGCCCTGCTGCTCGCCCAGCCCTTCCTCGGCGGGTTCGAGAGCGCCTTCCAGACGATCCAGGAATATACCGGCTTCATCGCGCCCGGCGTGGTGGCGGTCTTCCTGCTCGGCTTCTTCTGGAAGCGCATGAACACGCCGGGCGCGTTCGGCGTCCTGGCCGGATCGGTCGGGCTGTCCTTCGTGTTCTGGCTGATGGCCGGAAACGGCAGCCTGGAGCTGCCCTTCGTGATCCGGATCTGGATCGTCTTCCTGGCGTGCCTGGCCCTGGGCGTGATCGTCTCGCTGATCACTCCGGCCCCGCGCGAGGACCGGCCCGTCGACCTCTCCGGCATCCGCTTCGCCACCACCGGCGGCTTCAACGTCGCCGGCATCGCGATCATCGCCATCCTCGCCCTCATCTACGGAGTGTTCTGGTGATGGCCGAACTCGTCCCCGTCCAGCCCTTCGACATCGTCATCTTCGGCGCAACCGGCGATCTGGCGCAGGGCAAGCTCCTGCCCGCGCTGTTCCACCGCTGGTGCGACGGGCAGATCCCGGCCGAGAGCCGGATCGTGGCCGCGGCCCGCGACGCCATGAGCGCCGAGGAGTTCCGCGCGCTCACCGCGGCGCGCGTCGCCCCCGACGGCACCGTCGCGGAGCGCCGCGAGGCCTTCGCGAAATTCGCCAGGCTGATCGACTATGTCGCCGTCGACGTCTCCGACGGGGGCAGCGGCTGGGGCGAACTGGAGGCCGCTCTGGCGGGCGGGGAGTCCAAGATCCGGCTGTTCTATCTCGCCCTGCCGCCCTCGCTCTACGGTCCGGTGTGCGGCGCGATCGCGAAGCACGGCCTTCGCACGGCAAGCTCGCGCATCGTTCTGGAAAAGCCGATCGGGCACGATTTCCACTCCGCACGCGAGATAAACCGGCGCGTCGGCGAGGTCTTCCCCGAGGATTCGATCTTCCGGATCGACCATTATCTCGGCAAGGAGACGGTCCAGAATCTCCTGATCCTGCGCTTTGCCAACTTCCTGTTCGAGCCGCTGTGGAACGCGAACGGGATCGACCATGTCCAGATCACCGTCGCCGAGACGGTCGGAGCCGGCCGGCGCGCCAGCTATTACGACACGGCCGGGGCGCTGCGCGACATGGTGCAGAACCACCTCCTGCAGCTGATGTGCCTGGTCGCGATGGAGCCGCCCTCGAGCCTCGACGCCGATCCGGTGCGCACCGAGAAGCTGAAGGTGCTGCGCGCGCTCAAGCCGGTCACCCAGGAAAGCGTCGCAAGATCCGTCGTGCGCGGTCAGTACAGGGGCGGCGTCATCGAGGGCGAGCCGGTCCCCGGCTATTCCGAGGAACTCGGCGCGAAGAGCCGCACCGAGACCTTCGTCGCCCTGCGCGCCGAGATCGGCAACTGGCGCTGGGCCGGCGTGCCCTTCTACCTGCGCACCGGCAAGCGCATGGCCGAGCGCCGCTCCGAGATCATCGTCCAGTTCAAGCAGGTTCCGCACGACGTCGTCGCGGCCGATCACGGCCGGCCCCATCCCAACCGCCTCGTCATCCGCCTGCAGCCCGACGAGGGGGTCAAGCTCATGCTGATGACCAAGGATCCGGGCCCCGGCGGAGTGCGCCTGCGCTATGTGCCGCTGAACCTCTCCTTCGCGGAGACCTTCACCAAGGACTATCCCGACGCCTACGAGCGCCTGCTGATGGCCGTCGTGCGCGGCAATCTCGCCCTGTTCATGCGCGGCGACGAGGTGGAGGCGGCGTGGCGCTGGACCGACCGGGTCATCGCCGCCTGGCAGGACGGCCAGAGCGAGCTCTACCCTTATGCGGCCGGTACGGACGGGCCGACCCAGGCTGCCCTGCTGCTCGAGCGCGACGGACGGGAATGGTTCGATGGCTTCGATACTTAGCCTCATAGGCCCGTTCACCGCACACGCCGACGCCCGCACGATGACGGCGCAGGTGCGGCAGAGCGTGACCGAGGCCCTCGCCGCGGCGCTGCGCGAGCGCGGACGTGCGAGCCTCGCCGTCTCGGGCGGCTCGACACCGAAGGCGCTGTACGAGGCCCTGTCGGCCGCGCCGCTGGACTGGGCGAGCGTCACGGTCGTCCTCGTCGACGAGCGCTGGGTCGATCCCGGCCTTGCCGGCTCGAACGAGACCTTCGTGAGGAAGACCCTGCTGCAGGGCCCGGCCGCGGCCGCGCGCTTCGTGGGGCTGAAGACCCCCGATCCCACGCCCCAGGCCGGCCGGGACGAGGCCGAACGCCGCGTCGCGGCCGTGCCACGCCCGTTCGATCTCGCTATACTGGGGCTCGGCCCCGACGGGCACACCGCCTCCTGGTTCCCGCACGCGGCAGGGCTGCAGGAGGCGATCGCCGCGCGAGGGCCGCTGACGGCCGCCATCACCGCCCGCCAGAGCGAGGTCACCGGCCCGTTCACCGAGCGCCTCACCCTGACGCGCGCCGCGCTCGCCGATGCCCGGCGCCTCATCCTGCTGATCAAGGGCGAGGACAAGCGCCGCGCCTTCGAGACCGCGCAGGGTCCCGGGCGCGTGGAGGACATGCCGGTGCGCGCCCTGATCCGCGACGAGCGCGCCCGTCTCGAAACCCACTGGTGCCCCTGAGGCCGCCCGCAAGAGAAAGGACGCTCGATGTCCGCCCCCCTGAACCCGACGATCGAACAGGTCACAAATCGAATCGAGAAGCGCAGCGCGAAGACGCGCGCCGCCTATCTCGACCAGATCGAGGCCGCGGCGGCCGAGGGCCCGCACCGCAAGGTGCTCTCCTGCGGCAATCTCGCCCACGGCTTCGCCGCGAGCGGGGCGGACAAGCCGGCGCTGAAGGACCTGAAATGGCCGAACGTGGCGATCGTGACGGCCTATAACGACATGCTCTCCGCCCACCAGCCGCTCGGCGAGTATCCCGACCGGATCAAGGCCGCACTTCGAGAGGTGGTCGCCACCGGCCAGGTCGCGGGCGGGGTGCCGGCGATGTGCGACGGAGTCACCCAGGGCCAGCCCGGCATGGAGCTGTCGCTGTTCTCGCGCGACGTGATCGCGCTGTCGACGGCGGTCTCGCTGTCGCACAACATGTTCGACGCGGCGATCTGCCTCGGCGTCTGCGACAAGATCGTGCCGGGCCTTCTCATCGGCGCGCTGCGCTTCGGCCATCTGCCGGTGCTCTTCCTGCCCGCCGGGCCCATGCCCTCGGGGCTTCCCAATGCGGAGAAGGCGCGCATCCGCCAACTCTACGCGGAAGGCAAGATCGGCCGGGACAAGCTGCTCGATGCCGAAAGCGCGAGCTATCACAGCCCGGGCACCTGCACCTTCTACGGCACGGCGAACTCCAACCAGATGTTCATGGAGGTGATGGGCCTTCACGTGCCCGGCTCGGCGTTCGTCAATCCCGGAACGCCGCTGCGCGAGGCGATGATCGCGGCGACCGCGCAGCGTGCGGCGAAGATCACCCATCTGGGCAAGGACTACCGCCCGCTCGGCCGGTCGATCGATGCGCGCGCCATCGTCAACGCGATCGTCGGGCTGCACGCCACCGGCGGGTCGACGAACCACACCATCCATCTCGTCGCCATCGCGCGCGCGGCCGGGCTGATCGTGGACTGGGACGATTTCGACGACCTGTCCAGGGCAACCCCGCTGCTTGCGCGCATCTATCCCAACGGCGAGGCGGACGTGAACCATTTCCACGCCGCCGGGGGCATGGCCTTCCTGATCCGCGAGCTGCTGGACAACGGCCTGCTGCACGGCGACGTCCTGACGCTCGGATCCGACCGGCTGTCGGACTACGCCAGGGAGCCGTTCCTCGAAGACGGCACACTCGCCTGGCGCGACGCGCCGCAGGAAAGCGCCGACCTCGACGTGCTGCGCCCGGTTTCCGACCCGGTCGCGAAGGATGGCGGGATGCGGCTTCTGACCGGCAATATCGGGCGCTGCGTGATCAAGGTGTCCGCGGTCAAGCCGCCCCATCGCGTCGTCGAGGCCCCGGCCATCGTGTTCGAGAGCCAGGAGGACTTCCTCGCCCGCTTCAAGGCCGGCGAGCTGGAGAGAGACTTCGTGGCCGTGGTCCGCTTCCAGGGCCCGAAGGCCAACGGCATGCCGGAACTGCACAAGCTGACCCCGCCGCTGGGAAGCCTGCAGGATCGCGGCTTCAAGGTCGCCCTCGTCACCGACGGGCGCATGTCGGGCGCCTCCGGCAAGGTGCCCGCCGCCATCCATGTCAGCCCGGAGGCGCTCGACGGCGGAGCGCTGGCCAAGGTGCGCGACGGCGACGTCATCCGGCTCGACGCGCCCGCCGGCACGCTCGAGGCTCTCGTCGAACCCGCCGAATGGGACGTGCGCGACCTGGCGCGTACCGACCTCACCCACGCCCAGACAGGCATGGGCCGCGAACTGTTCGCCGGCTTCAGGAAGCTCGCCACGCCTGCCGAGGAGGGGGCGCTCTTCATGCGCGAACTCGATCGCGCCGAGCGGGCCGAAGCGCTGGTCGCGGAGGGCGCGTGAGCAGGACGGCCTATCTCGTCGCCGATATCGGCGGGACGAATGCGCGCTTCGCCATCGTGACGGGAAGCGCGGCCAAGGGCTTTGCCGTGGAACAGGCGCGCCGGCTGAAAACTGAGGATTTCGAGGATCTCCGCGACGCCGCGCATGCCTACCTGGAAAGCTGCGAGGGCGCGCGCCCGCTCCGGGCCTGCTTCGCGGTCGCCGCGCCGATCGCGCCGGGCAAGGTCAAGCTCACCAACTCGACCTGGCGCTTCGACCCGGAAGCGCTCGCAGCCGATCTCGGTCTGGACAGCCTGCTCGCGGTCAACGACTTCGCCGCCCAGGCCCGCGGCGCGCCGCTGACGCGTCCCGGCGAGCGCGAGACGCTCAATGCCGGCGAGCCGATGGCCGGCGCGCCGATCGCCGTGCTCGGGCCGGGCACGGGCCTCGGACTGGGGCTCGTCATCCCAGCCGGCGGGCGCATGGTGATCGTGGCGACCGAGGGCGGCCATGCCGGCTTCGCACCGCGCACCGAGGAGGAGATCGCGGTCGGCCGCTTCATCGCGGACGAGTACGGCTATGTCTCCTGGGAGCGCCTGCTCTCCGGGCGCGGGCTCGTCAACATCCATCGCGCGCTGTGTCACCTGCGCGGCATTGCCTGGCCCGGCCACAGGCCGGAGGACATCACCGAGGAAGCCCTCGCCGATGCCGGCTCGGTCAGCCGCGAGGTCGTCTGCCTGTTCTGCGCCGCGCTGGGCGCCTATGCCGGGGACGTTGCAGTCATGACCGGGGCCCGTGGCGGCGTCTTCATCGCCGGCGGCATCGCGCCGAAAGTCCTGCCCGTCCTGAAGACCAGCGCCTTCCTGGCGCGTTTCCAGCGGCGCGGACCGATGACACGCTACGCCGAGGCGGTCCCCGTCCATCTCGTCACGACAGAGACCGCGGCCCTGATCGGGGCGGCGGCCATCGCCGAAGCCGGAGGCCTCGCATGACCCTCGAAGAGATATTGAACCTCGCCACGGTCATTCCCGTGCTCACCGTCGAGGACGATGCGCGCGCCGGCGATCTCGCCCGGGCGCTGCATGCCGGCGGGCTGAAGGTGGTGGAACTGACCCTGCGCACCCCCGCCGCGCTCAAGGCCATGCACGCCATGCAGGATGCGGCGCCCGACCTCGTCGTCGGCATGGGCACGATCCGCACGCCGGACCAGGCCCGCCGCGCGACAGAGGAAGGCGCCCACTTCCTCGTCAGCCCCGGCCTCACTCCGGGCCTGGGCGAGGCGCTCGCGAAGACCGGCATTCCGGCGCTTCCCGGCGTGGCCACGGCCTCCGAGGCGATGGCCGCACGCGAACAGGGCTTCTGCGCGCTGAAATTCTTCCCCGCCGAGCCCGCAGGCGGGATCGCCTATCTCAAGGCCCTCCACGGCCCGCTGCCCGACCTCGTCTTCTGCCCGACCGGCGGCATCGGCCGGGAGACGGCACCCGCGTATTTCGCCCTGCCCAATGTCGCCTGCGTCGGCGGCTCCTGGATCGCGACCGGGGCGATGATCGAGGCCGGCGACTGGGACGCAGTCACCGCCAACGCCCGCGCCGCGGCGCAGCTGAAATAGCGCGCGGTCCGGGATGCGGTTCGCGCTCGCCCTCCTCCTCGTCCTCACGGCTTCAGCCGGGGCGCGTGGCCAATCGGTCGAGCGCATCGATCCGCCCCACTGGTGGACCGGCTTCGAGGCACCGGGCGTGCAGCTGCTGGTCTATGGCCAGGAGGCGGGACGGCTGGAAGCCTCGATCGCGGACCCGCGCGTGCGCCTCGTGCGTGCCGAGACGGCCGAAAACGCGAACTATCTCTTCCTCGACCTGGAGATCGCGCAAGGCGCCGGGCCCGGCCCGGTCGTCCTGCGCTTCACGGCACCGGACGGCTCCACCCTGGAGCGGAGCTGGGAGCTCAAGACGCGCGCACCGGGCTCGGCCGCACGCGAAGGCTTCGACAGCACCGACACCGTCTACCTGCTCTATCCCGACCGGTTCGCCAACGGCGATCCGTCCAACGACACGGTCGCGGGCTATGTCGACGGGCTCGACCGGGACGATCCGGGCGGGCGCCATGGCGGGGACATCCAGGGCATCATCGACCGTCTGGGCTATGTCGAGGCGATGGGCTTCACCCAGCTCTGGCTCAATCCGGTGCTGGAGAACGCCGAGGCCCGCAATTCCTATCACGGCTATGCCATCACCGATCATTACCGCGTCGATCCGCGCCTGGGGACGAACGCGCTCTATGCCGAGCTTTCCCGCCTGGCGCGCGAACGCGGCATCGGGCTCGTCAAGGACGTGGTGCTGAACCATGCCGGCTCGAACCATTTCCTGTTCACCGACCCGCCGAGCCCGTCCTGGTTCAACAATCGCGGCGTGTTCACGCCCTCCACCCACCAGCACACGACGATCCACGACCCGTATGCGGCCGAGGCCGACCGGGCCGATTTCGTCGAGGGCTGGTTCGCGCCGACCATGCCCGATTTCGACCACAGCGAGCCGCGCCTGGCGCGCTATCTGATCGAGAACACGATCTGGTGGATCGAGGAGGCGGGACTGTCCGGCCTGCGGCTCGACACCTACGCCTTCTCCGACGGGGCGTTCCTGGAGGACTTCCTCGACCGCATCCTCGCCGAATATCCCGATCTCGGCATCGTCGGCGAGGAATGGGCGCTCGATCCGGCCGTGATCGCGCCCTTCCAGTCCGGCTCGCCGGTCGCGCCGGACGGCCAGACCGGCGTGGGCAGCCTGATGGACTTCCCCCTCCAATGGCGCCTGCGCGAGGCGCTGCGCGAGCAGGACGGCTGGGACAGCGGGCTGATCACGCTCTACCAGTTCATGATCAACGACCGGCTCTACGGCGATGCGAACGCGCTGATGGTGTTCGCCGACAATCATGATTTCGACCGCATCCACACCCAGCTCGGCGAGGACGAGGCGCTGACGAAGATGGCCCTCGCCGTGCTGCTGACGACGCGCGGCATCCCGCAGATCCTCTACGGGACCGAGCTGCTCTTCACCAATGCAAGCCCGGGCGACCACGGGGAGATCCGCGCCGACTTCCCCGGCGGCTGGGCCGGCGATGCGGCGGACGCCTTCACCGGGGAGGGGCTGGCGCGGGAGGCGGCCGCAATGCAGGACTGGCTGCGCCGGCTCCTGACCTGGCGGCGCACCGCGCGCGCCGTCCACTCCGGCGATCTCATCCATTTCGCGCCGCTTGAGCGGCACGGCACGCAGGCGGTCTATGTCTATGCCCGTCGCCTGCCCGAGGAAGGCGTGCTCGTCGCGATCAACAAGGCGGGCACCGGTCACACGCTCGACCCGCAGCGCTATCGCGAGGCGCTCGCGGGCTACGCACGCGCCGTGGACGCGATCACGGGCGCCCCGGTCGATCTCGCCGCGCCGCTCGCCGTGCCGGCCCGCTCGGTCCTGATCCTCGATCTTGCCCGCTGATCCGAACGCCCTCAGCGCAGCGGCGCGGTGCGGTGCAGGCGGATCTTCAGCCCGCCATGATCGACCGGCGGGCCCTGCTCGGCGAAGGGCAGGCCGGTCGCCTTCGCCAGCGCCGTGTCGCTGGTGACGATCCCCACTCGCCAGCCGGAAAAGCCCGACCGCAGAACCGCGCCGAGCGTGCGGTAGAGCGGCATCAGCGCCTTGCGCTCGCCAATGCGCGCGCCGTAGGGCGGGTTGACGATGACGAGACCCGGCGGAACATCCGGCGCGCGCAGCGCCCGCAACTCCCCGCGCTCGAAGCGCGTGAACGCGGCCACGCCCGCGCGCGCGGCATTCTCCCCGCTCATGCGGATCGCGCCAGCATCCCGGTCGAAACCGAAGAAGCGCGCCTGCGGCGTCCTCGCCGGCCTGCCGCCGGCCTCGCGCATCTGCGCCCAGGCCTCGGCATCGACATTCGCCAGCTGCTCGAACGCGAAGGCGCGCGAGCGGCCCGGCGCGAGGCCGGCAGCGATCTCGGCTGCCTCGATCACGAAGGTGCCCGAGCCGCACATCGGGTCGAGGAGGCTCTCGCCGGCCTCGTACCCGCAGGCGCGCAGGAAGAGCGCCGCGAGGCTCTCGCGCAGGGGCGCCCTGGCGACCGCCTGCTTGTGGCCGCGCCGGTGCAGGAGCTCGCCGGAGGTGTCGAGGCTGAGCGTGACGAGATCGTCCTCGATGCGCACCAGGACCCGCAGCGCCGCGTCCGGGCGCACCGGCGCGCCGATCGTCTCTGTGATGGCCGTGGCCACGCGCTCGGCGGCGGCCCCGGAATGGTAGATCCGCGAGCCCCGGCAGACCGCGTCCACGCGCACCGGCACGTCCGGGCGCAGCACGCCGGCCCAGCCGGCCTTGCGGGCGCGCTTGTCGAGCTGGGCGAGATGAACCGCGCGGAAGCTGTCCAGGCGCACCAGGACGCGGCTCGCCCCGCGGATCTCTAGATTGGCGCGCCAGACCTCGCGCCAGCCCCCGCGCACCGTCACCCCGCCTGCCTCCACGCGCGGCCCGGCGAAGCCCGCCTCGGCGAGTTCGCCGGCCAGAAGCGGCTCGAGGCCGGGATGGGTGGCAAGGAAGATGTCGAGCGCGGCTGTCATGAGACCGCAATACCCTGTCGCCTCGCTGGGAGCGAGGCGTGATCTGCGTCGGCACGGCGGGAGCGCGCGAGGCTGGTGTGTCGCCGGCGCGACCGCCTTATCCGGTCCAGACCATCCCTGCCTCGACGGCTTTGCGGTCCGCCAGCCGGTCCGCTCGATCCAGCCGCTCGCAGACCGATGCGGCGAAGCGTGTGCAGCTGGTCACTCCGCCGAGATCGAGAGTGCGCACGCCGGCCCGCAGCGTATCGGCAAGCGCGGCGTCCAATGCCTGCGCGGGTCCCGGCAAGCCCAGCCCATGGCGCAGCAGCAGGGCCGCACTGGCGATCGCGCCAGCCGGATTGGCGATGTCGCGCCCGGCAAGGTCCGGCGCACTGCCATGGACCGGTTCGAAGACGCCCGGTCCGCCGGCGCCCAGGCTCGCCGAGCCCAGCAGACCGATCGAGCCGGCGATCACGGCCGCCTCGTCGGACAGGATGTCGCCGAACAGATTCTCGGTCAGGACGACGTCGAAACGTGCCGGCTGCGTGACCAGCGTCATGGCGGCCGCATCGACATAGAGATGATCCAGCGCGATCTCCGGCCATGCTTGCGCGTGGTCCTCGACGGTACGGCGCCACAGGCGCGAGGTCGCCAGAACGTTGGCCTTGTCCACCGAGGTCACCCGGCCTCGTCGCTGGCCGGCCGCCTCGAACGCGACGCGCGCAATGCGCTCGACTTCCTCCCTGGTGTAGGCGCATCCGTCGAAGGCCTCGTACTCGCCCTCGCGCTTCTCGCCGAAGTAAAGCCCGCCGGTCAGCTCGCGCACGATGAGCAGGTCGGCGCCGACCACGCGATCGCGCTTCAACGGCGAGAGATCCTCCAGACCTTCGAACACCTTGACCGGGCGCAGATTGGCGAACAGGCCGAGCCCCCTGCGCAGGGCGAGCAGGCCGGCCTCCGGGCGCCGGGGCGCGGCATCCCAGGCCGGACCCCCGACCGCGCCGAGCAGGACCGCATCGCTGGTCCTGGCGCGGTGAAGCGTCTCGGCGGGCAGCGGCTCGCCGCATGCCTCGATCCCGGCGCCGCCGACCGGAGCCTCGTCGAAGGCGAAGGACAGATCGAAGCCGGCGGCCACGGCCTCCAGACACTGACGCGCCGCGGCGGTCACTTCCGGTCCGATGCCGTCGCCGGGCAAGAGCAGGATGCGATGGCGCGTCATGATACCCGCACCGCCTCGAAACGGGCGATCGCGTCCTCCTGGCCCAGTATGTGGCCGAGCGCGTCGGTGCCCTCGAGCAGGCAGGTGCGCGCGAACGGCTCGAGATCGAAGCGGGCCTCGCGCCCGTCCGCGCGGACCGTTCCGCCGGCGACATCGATCTCGATCTCGACATCGTGCGTGCACAGATGGGCGTGGAAGGCTTCTTCCACCTCGACCACGAGAAGCGCGTTCTTGAGCGCGTTGGACTTGAAGATGTCGGCCGCGCGCGTGGTTATGACGGCCCTTATCCCGAAGTCCAGCAACGCCCAGGCCGCGTGTTCGCGCGACGAGCCGCAGCCGAAATTCTCGCCCGCGACCAGGAATTCACGCCCCTGCTCGCGGCCCCGGTCGAGCTCGTGACCGACCGGATCGCCGCTGGCGTCGAGCCGCCAGTCGGCGAAACACGCCTGTGCCAGACCGTCGCGATCGACGGTCGTCAGGAAGCGCGCCGGGATGATCTGGTCGGTGTCGATATTGGGCTCGGCCAGCACGATGGCGCGCGAGCTTGTGGTGCGCCTGGCGTCATTTCGCATGACAGACCTCCCGCACTCCGCGCGGATCGGCGATCGCGCCGGCGATGGCCGAGGCCGCCGCCGTGGCGGGGCTGGCCAGCACGGTACGTACCCCGCGGCCCTGCCGGCCCGCGAAATTGCGGTTCGAGGTCGACACCACGAGTTCGCCCGGCTGACCGCTGTCGCCGTTCATGGCGATGCACATCGAGCAGCCCGGCTCGCGCCATTGCGCCCCGGCGGTCCTGAAGACCGCGTCGAGGCCCTCCGCCTCCGCGGCCAGCTTGACCGCCTGCGATCCCGGCACGACGAGCATGCGAACGCCAGGCTTGACGTGGTGCCCGGCCAGGATCGCCGCCGCCTCGCGCAGGTCTGACAGCCGCGCATTGGTACACGAACCGACGAAGACCACGTCGACCGGCTCGCCCAGCAGCGCTTCGCCGGGTGAAAACCCCATATAGGCCAGCGCACCCGCGCCGTCCGAGGATTCGCCGCTCGGCGCGGAGGCATGGATCGGCGCGGCCATGTCCGGGGAATCTCCCCAGGTGATCATCGGCGAGAGCTTCGACGCATCCAGCCGCACCTCGGCATCGAACCGGGCATCGCGATCGGAGCGCAGCGCCCGCCATCGCGCCTTGGCCGCCTCGAACGCCTCGCCCTTGGGCGCGTGCCTGCGCCCGTCCAGCCAAGCGAAGGTGGTCTCGTCCGGGGCGATGAGGCCGGTTCGCGCGCCGGCCTCGATCGACATGTTGCACACCGTCATGCGCTGTTCCATCGACAACGCCTCGATGGCCTGACCGGCATATTCGATGACATGACCGGCCGCCCCGCCCGCGCCGAGTTCGGCGATGATCGCCAGGATCAGGTCCTTGGCCGCGACACCGCGCGGAAGGACCCCGTCGACCGTGACGCGCATCGTCTTGGGCTTGCGCTGCAGCACGCACTGGCTGGCCAGCACATGGCCGACCTCGGTGGTGCCGATCCCGAAGGCCAGCGCGCCGAACGCGCCGTGGGTCGAGGTGTGACTGTCGCCGCACACGATGGTCATGCCGGGCTGTGTCAGCCCGAGTTCGGGGCCGATGACGTGGACGATACCGCGGTCCGCACTGTCCCAGCCGGCCAGCTCGATACCGTGCCGCGCGCAATTGTCTTCCAGGCGTTCGACCTGCTTTCTGGCCGCCTCGCTGGCATAGGTCGGCGGCGCTCCGGGCAAGCGCGGCGTTGTCGGCGTGGAATGGTCGAGCGTGGCGAAGGTGCGATCGGGGCGACGCACTTTCAGGCCGCGCCGTTCGATCTTGGAGAAGGCCTGCGGGCTCGTCACCTCGTGGATCAGATGCAGATCGACATAGAGAAGGGCCGGGGCCGATCCGGTCTGCGGGGCGACCAGATGGGCGTCCCAGATCTTCTCGAACAGCGTTCTAGACGGCGACGGCGCGGTCATGGCGGACCTCCTGGGCATCGGTTGATCGGTCGGCGACGGGTTCCAGCCAGCCCCAGTCGTCCTTGGTGCTGCCATCGAACAGGCCGAAGAAGCGGTCCTGGACGAGGCGGGTGAGCGGCCCGGCTCCGGCTGCGCGCGTCGGCTTGTCGTCGACCGAGCGGATCGGCGTGATTTCCGCGGCGGTGCCCGTGAAGAAGGCCTCGTCGCACAGGTAGAGCATCTCGCGCGGCAGGGGCTGTTCGATCACCTCGATCCCCTCGCGGCGGGCGAGCTTGATCACGCTGTCGCGCGTGATGCCCTGCAGGATGGAGGAGGCCGCCGGCGGCGTGATCAGGCGCCCGTCCTTGACCAGGAACAGATTTTCCCCCGCGCCCTCGGACAGGCGGCCGTCGACGTCCAGCCCGATGCCTTCGGCATATCCGCGCGATTTCGCCTCGCGCGAGATGAGGTAGCTGGACAGGTAATTGCCCCCCGCCTTGGCGCCGGTCGGGGTGGTGTTCGGGGCAAGCCGGTTCCAGGACGAGACGCAGACATCCACGCCCTTGGCGCGCGCCTCGTCACCGAGATAGGCGCCCCAGGGGAAGGCGGCGATATAGACGTCGATCGGCGTACCGGATGCCGGAACCACTCCGATCGACCCGTAGCCGACCAGGGCGATCGGCCTGAGATAGGCCGAGGACAGCGCGTTCGCGCGCACCACCTGCTTGCAGGCCTCGATCATTTCCCCGGCCGAGTAGGGCAGGTCGAGACTGTAGATACGTGCCGAATCCGCCATCCGGCCGATATGGTCGGTGAGCCGGAATGCGGCCGGCCCGTCCGGCGTGTCGTAGACACGGATGCCCTCGAACATCGAGGTGCCGTAGTGCAGGGCATGGGTGAGCACGTGGACCTTGGCGTCCGCCCATCCGACGAGCCGGCCGTTCGCCCAGATCGTGTCGACTTCTGTTATGGCCATGACGGGTCTCCTATGCGGCAGCCGGTGAGAGAGCCTTGCGCCGCCGCCTCACGGCACAGGCATTGTTCAGCGCGTCGATGAAAGCGCTGACGCAGGCGGGGATGATGTCGCGCCCGCGCGCTCGTCCCGCGAAGCTGCCGTGCGCGGCGCTGATCTGGATTTCCACGAGAACATCGGCGCCCTGACCGTCTTCGGCGGGCTCGCCGGGATCGGCGGCGATGTACTGCATCTCGATCGCCTCGACGCGCGCGGGCATGTCCATGATCTGGCTGACCGCCTGGAAGGCCGCATCGAGTGCGCCCGGCGCATGGGCCAGGTCGGTGACCCGTCCGCGCTCGCCATGGTCCAGTTCGACCCGGGCGATCGGCTGGCCGTTGGCTGCGATGGGTGCGCGTATCTCCAGCCGGGAGAGAGCCCACAGATTGGCCGGCGTACCCTCGGCTTCGCCCTCCAGGATGGCAATGAGCCGCGCGCTGTCTACCAGCCCGACCTCGTCGGCCACCGCCTTGAAGGCGGCAAAGGCCTGTTCCAGGGCCTCGCCCTCCAGCGTCCAGCCGAGTTCCCGCGCTCGCGCGGCCAGTGCATGCTTGCCCGAGTGCTTGCCGAGCACGATCGCGTTCGAAGCCAGGCCGACATCCTCGGGCTTCATGATCTCGTAGGTTTCCCGCTTGGCCAGCACGCCGTGCTGGTGAATGCCCGCCTCGTGGGCGAAGGCATTGGCGCCCACGATCGCCTTGTTGCGCGGCGGATGGGTATTGGTGACCTGCGACAGGGTCCGGCTTGCTGCCATGATCTGGCGAGTGTCGATGCCCGTCGTCAGGCCGAAGGCGTCACGCCTCGTGTGCAGCGCCATCACCGCGTCTTCCAGCGCGCAATTGCCTGCCCGCTCGCCGATCCCGTTCACCGCGCACTCGATCTGGCGCGCACCGCCGCGCACCGCGGCCAGCGAGTTGGCCACCGCCATGCCCAGATCGTCGTGGCAGTGGGCCGAGAAGATCACGCCGCGCGGTCGCTCGACCTGTTTTCTCAGACTGCAGAAGAGCTCGTATATCTCCTCCGGTGTCGCATAGCCGACGGTGTCGGGTACGTTCAGCGTGGTGGCGCCTGCCCTGGCCGCGATCGAGAGCGCCTCCACCAGGAAGCCGCGCTCGGTGCGGATCGCGTCCTCGGCGGAGAACTCCACGTCCTCGGCGTGCTCGCGGGCGAAGGCCACCATCGTCCCGATCCGCTCGAGGACAGCTTGCGGGCTCATGTTCAGCTTGTGCTCGCGATGCAGCGGACTGGTGCCGAGAAACACATGGATGCGCTTTCTCGGCGCAGCCTCGAGCGCGGCCGCGGCAGCCTCGATGTCGCCGCGCGTGGCGCGGGCGAGCGAGCAGATCACCGGCCCGTCGACCTCCGCGGCGATACGCGCGACGGCGCGGAAATCGCCCGGCGAGGCTGCGGCGAACCCGGCCTCGACGACGTCCACGTTGAGCCTGGCCAGCGCATGGGCCATGGCCAGCTTGCCCGCTTCGGTCATCGAGAAGCCAGGCGCCTGTTCGCCATCACGCAGCGTCGTGTCGAAGATTCTGACGGTGCCGGTCATGACGCGCCCTCCGCGATCGCTTGCGCGGGGCGGGTCTGGACGCCGATCACGCCATGGGTCCTGGCGATCTGGGCGCCCAGGGTCTCCAGGCTCCGGCCCGGTTCGCGTGAGCGCACCGACAGCTTCAGGCGTGCGTCGGCGTCCGGCCGCATGGCCGGCAGGTCGAGACCGCGCACCTCGAAGCCGCGGCGCTCGACGAGCCCGATGAGGCGAAGCACGCTGCCCTCGGCGGGGCGAAAGGCGATTTCGATCGTGTCGGTCATGGTCACGCCTCCATCATTTCGGCATTGGACTTGCCCGGCGGCACCAGCGGCCAGACGTTTTCGCGCGGGTCGATACGCACGTGGCAAAGGATCGGCCCGGATGTGACGAGCAGGCGCTCGATCGCGGCGGGCACGTCGGCGCGCCGGTCCAGGGTGAAGGCCTCGATCCCGAAGGCGCGAGCGATCTCGGCGAAATCGGGATTGTCGTAGAGATCCACCTCGGAGAAGTTTTCCTCGTAGAAGAGTTCCTGCCACTGGCGCACCAGGCCGAGCTGGGAATTGTCGAGCAGGACGATCTTGAGCGGCAGCCGGTAGCGTCGCAGCGTCGCCAGCTCCTGGATATTCATCATGACAGAGCCGTCGCCGGTCACCGTGATCACGGTGGCGTCCGGCTCGGCGAAGAGCGCGCCGACACCGGCCGGGATGCCGTAGCCCATGGCGCCCAGCCCGGCGCTGGTCAGATGGGCCTGCGGGCGCACGAAGCGGCAGTGCTGGGCGACCCACATCTGGTGCTGGCCGACATCGCAGCTGACGATCAGATCGTCTCCGGCCCGTTCGGACAATGCCTTCAACAGCGCCGGCGCGAACACGCCGGTGCCGGGCGCGTCGTAGCGCATGGCGTGCAGGCCAGCATTGTGCGCACATTGCTCGCGCCAGGGGTCGATATCGGGCCGGGCCGGATGCAGCGCCTCGAGGATCGCGCCGACATCGCCGGCCAGCGCGCAATCGGCCCGGCGCAGCTTGGAGATCTCGGCCGGATCGCCGTCGATGTGGATCACATTCGCCCTCGAGGCGAAGCTGTCCAGGCGACCGGTCGCGCGGTCGTCGAACCGCGCTCCGGCGCAGATCAGCAGATCGCAGCCGTCCACCGCAAGATTGGCGGCACGCGTGCCGTGCATGCCCAGCATGCCCAGATAGCCGGGCGTATCGGTCGCCAGCGCGCCGATTCCTTTCAGCGTGGCCACGGCGGGCAGCCCCGTGCGTGCGTGGAAGGCGCGCAGCTGCGCCTCGGCCCCGGCAATCGCGATGCCGCCGCCGATATACAGGACCGGGCGTTCGGCCGCCTCGATCATCGCCTCGGCAGCGCGCAGCGCCGCCGCTGCGGGCATCGCGGGGCTTTCCGGCACGGCCGGTGGCCCGGCCGGCGGGAGCGCAGCCTCGGCCTGGGTGACATCCTTGGGCAGATCGATCAGGACGGGGCCCGGGCGCCCGCTCTTGGCCAGCGCGAAGGCCTCGGCGAAAATGCCGGGAATCTCCTCAGGCGAACGCGCCAGGAAGGAATGCTTCACGATGGGCAGTGTCAGGCCGAATACGTCCAGCTCCTGGAAGGCATCGGTACCCATCAGGCTGCGCGGGACCTGACCGGTGATCGCCACCATCGGCACGCAGTCCATGAACGCATTGGCGATGCCGGTTATCAGGTTGGACGCGCCCGGACCGGACGTGGCCAGGCAGACGCCCGGTTCGCCGGTCACCCTTGCATAGGCATCCGCGGCGAAGGCCGCGGCCTGCTCGTGACGCACCAGGATGTGCTGCAGGCTGGAGCCCGGCAGGGCATCGTAGACCGGCATGATCGCACCGCCGGGATAGCCGAAGACGTGGCGCACGCCCTCGCGCTCCAGCGCTTCGACGACGAGGCGCGCACCGGTCTTGGCCGGAGCGGTCCCTGTCTGGGCGGCGGTCGCGAAAGCGGTCATGGTGTGGGTCTCTCTTCCGGCTTGAGGATCAGGCCTGGCCGGCATTGGCGCCCGGCTGCAGCCAGGCCATGCGTTCACGCAGGCGTGCCCCGGTTTTCTCGATGGGCTGTTCCAGGTCACGGCGCAGCAGGGCGTCGTATTTCGGCTTGCCTGCCTGGTTCTCGAGCACCCAGTCGCGCGCGAACGCGCCTGACTGGATGTCGGCGAGAACCTCGCGCATGCGCTGGCGGGTCTCGGCGTTGATCACGCGCGGCCCGGAGACCAGGTCGCCATACTTGGCAGTCTCCGAGATGAAGTCGTGCATGCGCGAAAGCCCGCCCTCATACATCAGGTCGACGATCAACTTGAGCTCGTGCATGCATTCGAAGTAGGCGATCTCAGGCTGGTATCCGGCCTCGACGAGCGTCTCGTAGCCGGCGGTGACCAGCTCGCTCGCCCCGCCGCACAGGACCGCCTGCTCGCCGAACAGGTCGGTCTCGGTCTCCTCGGCGAAGCTGGTCTCGATCGTGCCACCGGCCGTGCCGCCATTGGCCCGGCAATAGGCCAGCGCCTTCTGGCGTGCCGTACCGCTTTGATCCTGGTGGACGGCGAACAGGCTGGGAACGCCGCGTCCGATCTCGTATTCGCGGCGCACAAGGTCGCCCGGCCCCTTGGGTGCGACGAGGACCACGTCCAGGTCCGCGCGCGGCCGGATCTGGCCATAGTGAACCGAGAAGCCGTGTGCGACCATCAAGGCGTCGCCGGGCGAGAGCTCCGGCTCGATCGCGGCGTAGACCTCCCTGTGCGTCATGTCCGGGGTGAGCAGCGCGACGAAGCGCGCCCGGCGCGCCGCCCCGGGCGGGCTGACCGTCTCGAAACCGTCCCGAGCCGCGCCCTCGGCGGCGCGGCCTTCGGGGCGGGCGCCGACGATGACCTCGTAGCCGGAATCACGCAGGTTGCGCGCATGGGCCCGCCCCTGGCTGCCATAGCCGATGATCGCGACCGGCCCCTCCAGGGCGCGGGGATCGGCGTCGTCGTCGGTGTAGATGCGGGTCATGGGTATGGTCCTTCGCGGGTTTGGCTTCGAGACAAAGAAAAACCCCCGCTCCGGGTGGAGCGGGGGTCCTGTGTGTCTGGTTTGATCGTTTCCGTCAGACAGGGGCCGCCGCTCCGGTTATGGAGGTAATAAGCACGACAAGAAGGACGAGCGTCGCCAGCGCGACGGCGGCGAGCCGTTCGCTGGGGTCGATCGCAAGAGTCTTCGTGTCGCGCATGGCGGTGTCGGTCCTGAACTCGTCGTCCTTCGCGCCCGAGGGGCCGCGAACGAAATGCGGTCTTGCTGCGCTTGCGAGCAAAACCGATCTGTTGAAAACCGTATGTCGGAAAGCGGATTGGCGGCAACAGGGAAAATGCAAGATTTGGAGAAAAAATTTTTCTCTTATTGGTTACAGTATGTTGTACTGCATGAGATGCTTTCGCGATGGACGAATGTTGCATTTTTACAACAGGACGCTGGTTGACGTATCCTGGAAAAGAGCCGCAGTTTTTGCGGGTGCGCTGCGCAGGTGCAGCGTGAACGGGAGACGATCATGACGGCGATGTCGCCGCTCGATCTCTGCGGAATTCACGGCGCCGGTGATCCGGCCCCGGCGCTCCCGTGCGCGCAGCGTGTCGCCACCATTACCGTGACGATCACCACCCTTCTCCCGAACGGGGGGCGGTACGGCACGGGCTGAGTTCACACTCGAAAGACAAACCCGATCCAGACCCGCTCCCCGACCCCGGCGAGCGGGTTTTTTCATGTCCGGCAACCCGCCGGCGAAACCAGACAGGAAGACGAAAGGACATTCGTCATGGCTTCCGCCCTTGCAGACCCCGAAAAGGCATCGCGCCTTAGCGTCATCAAATTCGGAGGTTCGGTGCTGACGTGCGAGACCGATTTCCGCGCCGCAGGCGCGGAGACCTATCGCCATATCCGTACCGGGGAGAAGGCCATCATCATCGTCTCCGCTATCGCAGGCGAGACCGACGCGCTGCTGCGCCAGGCCGAGGCGCTCGGCGGAAGCGCGGCCGACACCGCCCGCCTCGTGCGGCTCGGCGAATACCGCTCGGCCGCCCTGATGGGGCTGGAGCTGGCCCGGCTCGGCGTGCGTACCCGCGTGCTCGACCCCCACGAAATCGGTCTCGTGGCACAGGGCGATCCGCTCGACGCCGACCTCAGCGCTCTCGATGAAGCCGCGCTCGAGAGAGCGCTGGACGATGCGGATGCGCTCGTCGTGCCGGGTTTCACCGCAGGGCACGCGGTCCACGGGGCGGCGACGCTGGGGCGCGGCGGCACCGATCTGACCGCGGTCTTCTTCGCCGCGCGCACCGGGGCCGACCGGGTGCGGCTGATCAAGGATGTCGATGGCGTGTACAGCGAGGATCCGGCCGTCAATCCGAAGGCTGCCCGCTATGACGCGCTCGATTACGACGCGGCGCTCCAGGCCAGCCGCGGCCTGATCCAGCCCAAGGCGATCGAGGCTGCCCGCGCGGGCGGAGTCGTCATCGAGGTCGCAGCCATGGGAGCGGGCGCGGCGACGCGGATCGCACCGGGCCCGGCGAGCCCGGGCCGGCTGCGCCATCGCGGGCCGATGCGCGTCGCTCTGCTGGGCTGCGGCGCCGTGGGGTCGGGCGTGCTCGATTACCTGCGCGGCCATCCGGAGCTGTTCGAGCTGAACCCGGTGCTTGTGCGCACCCCTTCCAGGCGGCGCGACGATCCGCGGGCCGCCTTCACGGCCCTGATCGGCGAGGCCCTCGATGGCGGGCCCGACCTCGTCGTGGAATTGCTCGGCGGGGCCGATGGCCCGGCCGCCATCATGCAGGGCGCGCTGTCGGCCGGCGCCCGCGTCGTCACCGCCAACAAGGCCGCGGTCGCGCGCCATTACGACGCCCTGCACGCCGGCGGCGAGTCCGGCCGCCTGGCCTATTCGGCCGCGGTCGGCGGCGGGGTCCCGGTGATCGAGCACGTCGCGGCACTGAAATCGGCAGGCCTCGCCTCGATCGAGGGCGTCATGAACGGGACGGCGAACTTCATCCTGGACAGGCTCGCCGCCGGTAGCGAATTCGGCGATGCGCTCGCCGAGGCCCAGCGCCTGGGCTTCGCCGAAGCCGATCCAAGCGCGGATGTGGAGGGCCACGACGCCGCCGACAAGCTGTCCATCCTGATCCGCGAGGCCTTCGGCGTCGCGCTGCCGCCCGATGACATCACCAAACAGTCCCTGAGCGAGGTCTCTGCCGACAAAGCCGCCGAGGCGGCCGCCAGGGGGCTCGTCTACAAGCAGATCGGCCGCTGCCGCCTCGCAGGCGGCCGCGTCGAGGCGTCGGTGAGCGTCGAAACGGTTCCCGCCGGTCATCCCCTTGCCGGTGCGCGAAACGAGGAGAACCGCTTCGTGCTCACCGATGCCGCCGGCCGGACCCGCGCGCTCTACGGCAAGGGCGCCGGACGCTGGCCGACGGCCGCCGCGGTATTCGCCGATATCATGGACATGCGCCGGGCCTGGTCGGGCGACGAGCGCGTCCAGGGGCGCGCAACCGTACGCGCCGCAGCGCTGAAATCGGCCTGAGGGAGAAGACAATGATGCAGGCCCGAGCCAGCGCCCCGGCGAGTATCGGCAATGTAGCCGTGGGCTTCGATGTCCTTGGCCAGGCGTTCGACGCGGTGCGCGACACCGTCACCGCAACCCGCGAAGACGCGCCGGGCGTGAGGCTGGGCACTGTGACCGGCCTGGTCGCCACGCTGCCCGCCGAGCCCGGCCGCAATACCGCGCTCGCCGCCGCGCAGGCCCTGCTGAATGCGGCCGGAGCCCGGTTTGGCGTCCGCCTGTCGATCCAGAAAGGCGTGCCGCTGAGCGCGGGTATGGGCGGATCTGCCTCCTCGGCCGTGGCCGCCGCCGCTGCGGTCAATGCCCTGCTGGACCCCCCGTTCGCAACACAGGACCTGCTCGGCTTCGCGCTCGAGGGCGAGCGCGCCTCGGCCGATCCCCCACCCTGGGACAATGTCATGGCGAGCCTTCTTGGCGGGCTCGTCATCGCGGCCCGCACCGAGCCCGCCCTGGTGCAGCGCATGCCCGTTCCGAAAGGCCTCGTCGCGGTGCTGCTCCATCCCGATGCCCGCATCGAGACGCGCCATGCGCGCGGTGTCCTGAAACCCAGCGTCGCGATGAACATCGCCGTCGAACACGCCCGAGCGATCAGCGCGTTCACGCTGGGCTGCGCCACCAATGACCGCGCTCTGATCCGGGCCGGCATGGAGGACCGGCTGGTCGAGCCGCAGCGTCGTTTCCTCTTGCCCGAGCTTGCCGCGGTAAAACGCGCCGCAGTCGGTGCCGGAGCGCTGGGTTGTTCGTTTTCCGGTTCCGGTCCCTCGGTTTTTGCGTGGACCGAAGCGGGCGATGCCGACAGGGTACAGGCCGCGATGGGCTCGGCGTTCACCGCCGCGGGCCGCGCCTTCACGCCCTATCGCGCCGCGCTCGACAGCCCGGGCGTTCGGCTCGAGCCGATCGAGGAGGTGGTGGCGTGAAGTTCGTATCGACGCGAGGAGGATGCAGCCCCGCCTCGCTCAGCGACGCGATCCGTGCCGGACAGGCGCCCGATGGCGGGCTTTATATGCCCGAACGGATGCCCGAAGACCCGCTGGGCGGTCTTGCCGGCGAGGCCGGGCTGGTCAATGTCGCGGAGCGTCTGCTCGCACCCTTCTTCGCCGGAGACCGGCTGGAGGCGGAACTCGCCGACCTCTGCTCGCAGGCGTATGACTTCGATGTCCCGCTTTCGCGGCCCGATCCGGCACGCGGCGGGCTTCACGTGCTTGAGCTGTTTCACGGCCCGACCGGCGCATTCAAGGATTTCGGCGCCCGCTTCCTGATGGCCTGTCTCGATCTTCTGGCCGAACCAGGAGCCCCGCTTACCGTACTCGCGGCGACCTCCGGGGATACGGGGGGCGCGGCGGGCGGCGCGGCGCAGGGCCGGCCCGGCGTGCGTGCGGTGATCCTGTTCGCCAAGGACCGCGTTTCCCCGTTCCAGCGTCATCAACTGACCTGCTGGGACGAGCCTGTAGCCGCGCTCGAGATCGAGGGCGATTTCGACGCCTGCCAGGCCCTGGTCAAGCAAGCCTTCGCCGACCGGGCCCTGAGCCAGCGCCACCGGCTGACGAGCGCGAACTCGATCAACCTGGCAAGATTATTGCCCCAGAGCGCCTATCTGGCCTGGGCCGCGCGGCGGGTTTTCGCAGAGACCGGCATGGCGCCGGGCCTGATCCTTCCCACCGGCAATCTCGGCCACGGCGTGGCGGCCCTGTTCGCGCGTGCCATGGGCGCGCCGCTCGGACCCCTGATCCTGGCCACCAACGCCAATGCGACGCTCTCCGACTGGATGGCCACGGGCGCGTATCGCCCGCGCGCCTCGGTGCAGACTCTGGCCAACGCGATGGATGTCGGCGCGCCGAGCAATTTCGAACGGCTGACCCGTTTCGCCCCGCATGGACGCCAGGTGCGCGTCGAACGCGTCGACGACGACGCGATCAGGGCGCGTATCAGAGCTGATTTCGAACGCTTCGGCCAGGTCTGGTGCCCCCACTCGGCTACCGCGGCCGAGGCGCATGCCCGCCTCTCGCCGCGCGAGCGCGAGACCCGGCCTTGGATTCTCGCCGCCACCGCTCACCCCTTCAAGTTTGCAGAAACGGTCGAGCCGCTCATCGGCCGGGCGGTCGAGCCAAGCCCCGCGCTTGCGGCAATCGCCGACCGGACGAGCCGGGCGTTCACCTGCCCGGCCGATCTCGACGCCCTGGCCGGCTATCTCGACACACTGACGGAGACTGTCTGATGGCGAACACGACTCGTCCCTCCCACGCCCTGATCCGCGGCAATGCCCGCGCCCCGGCGCGCGCCATGCTCCGTGCAGCGGGCTTCGACGACGCGGCCATGGCCCGCCCTATGGTCGCGGTGGTGAACACCTGGACCGACGTGACACCCTGTAACATGCATCTGCGCGGGCTCGCCGAGCACGCGCGGGACGGGATCGAGGAGGCGGGAGGCACGCCGGTCGAGTTCAACACGATCGTGGTCACCGACGGCATCGCCATGGGCACAGAGGGCATGCGCGCCTCGCTGATGAGCCGCGAGACGATCGCCGATTCCGCCGAGCTGGCCGTGCGCGGCCATAGCCTGGACGCGGTGCTCTTCCTGGTCGGATGCGACAAGACGCTGCCCGGAGCGGCGATGGCTGCGGCGCGGCTCAACCTGCCCAGCGTCATCCTCTATGGCGGGTCGATCATGCCGGGCCGGCGAGGACAGAGAGACCTGACCGTGCAGGATGTGTTCGAGGCCGTCGGGGCCTGCGCGGCCGGGCGGATTTCCCGGGACGAGCTCGCCGAGGTGGAAAAGGCCGCCTGTCCGGGGGCCGGCGCGTGCGGCGGCCAGTTCACCGCAAACACCATGGCTCTGGCGCTGACCGTGCTCGGCCTGTCGCCGATGGGTCTGAACGATGTGCCGGCGGTCCATCCGGGCAAGCCGGACGCCGCCAAGGCGGCCGGGCGCGCGGTGATGGCGGCGCTGCAGGCCGATTGCCGGCCGCGCGCCCTGATCACGGCGCAGGCGCTGAAGAACGCCGCGGCGGCCGTTACGGCGACGGCCGGATCGACCAATGCGGTGCTGCACCTGCTCGCCATCGCGCGCGAAGCCGGGGTCGCGGACAGCGAGTTCGACATCGACCAGTTCGACGCGATTTCGCGCGCCACGCCGGTGATCGCCGACCTCAAGCCGGGCGGGCGCTACATGGCCCCGGACATGAGCGCGGCCGGCGGTACGCGCCTGCTGGTCGAACGCATGCGCGAAGGCGGGCTTCTGGGCGACGCACCCACAGTCACCGGCAAATCGCTCTTCGAGGAAGCCGGCACGGCCGAGGAGGCGGCGGGCCAGGGCGTGATCCGCCCGCTCGACAGGCCGGTCAAGGCGCGCGGCGGATTCGGCGTGCTGTACGGCGATCTCGCGCCCGAAGGCTGCGTGGCCAAGCTGGCCGGCCACGACCGCCTCGCCTTCGAGGGACCGGCCCGCGTATTCGACAGCGAGGAGGCGGCCTTCGAGGCGATCACCCGGGGAAAGATCGAGAAGGGCGATGTCGTCGTGATCCGCCATGAAGGTCCCGCCGGCGGACCCGGCATGCGGGAAATGCTGGCCGTGACCGCGGCCATCCAGGGCGCCGGTCTCGGCGACGATGTCGCGCTGGTCACCGATGGGCGCTTCTCCGGGGCGACCTATGGCTTCATGGTCGGCCACATCGCACCCGAGGCCGCACGCGGCGGCCCGATCGCCTTCCTGCGGTCGGGCGACCGCGTGAGGATCGATGTCGAGGCCCGGCGCATCGACACCGATGCCGATCTCGCCGCGCGCGCCGCGGAGGGGTTCACCGCGCCGGCGCCGAAATACACCCACGGTGCGTACGCAAAATACGCCGCCCTGGTCGGTTCGGCCTCGCACGGCGCATTGACCTCCTTTCCGTTCGAGGTGCGGTGATGACGACACAGCCGCTGCGCGGCGCGCAGATGTTCCGGGCCGCGCTCGACCGGACCGCGCGTCTGGTGATCAAGATCGGGTCGAACCAGCTGGTCGATCCGGCAAACGGTCTGCCCAGAGCGAACATTTTCGAATCCCTTGCCGCCGATATCGCCGCTCTTCGCCAGCGTGGGGCAAAATGCGTTCTGGTCACCTCGGGCGCCGTGGCGTTCGGGCGACACAGGCTCGGCCTGCCGATGTGCCGCGCCCTGGCGCTCGACGAGAAGCAGGCCGCTGCCGCGGTGGGTCAGCTACTGCTGGCCGAGGCTTGGGCCCGCGCATTCTCGCAGCACGACATCCTGACCGGCCAGGCCCTGCTTTGTCCCGAGGACACCGAGCATCCCGTCCGGTTACGCAATGCGAGCAACACGTTCGAGCGATTGTTCCAGCTCGGCGTCCTGCCGCTCGTCAACGAGAACGATACCGTTGCCACCGAAGAGCTGCGGTATGGCGACAATGACTGTCTGGCCGCGCGGCTCACATCGCTGGTCCGCGCCGAGGGGCTGATCCTCCTGTCGGACATAGACGGGCTCTACACCAAGGATCCGTCGGTCTCACCCGACGCCAGCCCGATCGAGCACGTTCCATTTTCCGCGCTGGCCGGGCTGGATTGCGGCGGACCGCCCAGAGCCGGCGGGCCTGGCACCGGAGGGATGGCGAGCAAGCTCGATGCGGCACGAATCGCCGTGGCGTCAGGGTGCTGGGCCGTCATTGCGCGGGCCAGTGACCGGCCGCTCGGCGCGCCTCGCCAGACCATGCGCCTGACTTTCTTCGCACCCGATGCGGCGATCGCCAACGCGGGGCGCATCTAGCCTTTGCCAGCGGGGGGCGGCACCTCGCGCGCCTCGCCTCGTGCTGCGCGGCAATTTCCCGCCGCAAGATCGGCGCAAGACTGTTGTTGCAGCGCAACACATCTGCTGTCGATTAAGCATTTCAAGAACCGCCTGGACAGAGGCCAGCCCCGTCCCGGCCTCCTGTTCGCCATCAGCTGAAGTTGACAATATTGAATATAGATCCAGAAACTTAACCTACCAACGCGGAGCGCTCGACCCGCGCATTCATCATACCGACGACGGCGGCACGCCTTATTCGCAGGTGCAAAATTCTCCATTGCTGCAGGCTGCCGGGTATGGAAGCGTCCATTCGCGGCCCAACGGTCGTGTTTGGAAACTCTGGCAGCTTCGGCTGCCAGTTTTTTAATAGAAACAGCTACTTGCATATTGATTTCGTCCGAATGCGGCCTTTCTTCCTGTTCGGCAGGCTTGTCAAAAAATTGTTGCGACGCAGCATGATTCCTGCCTTACTTCGACTCAGAACACAGCGCGGCCTGAACCGCGCGTAGTCCGGACACGAGCTGACGGCCGTCTAACCGCGCAACGGAGACGGTCATGACACGACAGCCCCATCCAGGCCACCGAGCCCTCGGTGATCCGTCGGCTAGCCTCTCCCGCCCGCACACATCCAATGATCCCGGACGCAGTCAGGCAGCCTGCCGCAGGCCGCGAGACCGGGATGGCGAATCCCGGGAAACGATCATGAAACAGAGCCTCAACCTTGCGCCCGGCCGGCCCGGTTTGCGCACGCCCGCACTTCTGCGCGTCGGCGCCGTCTCGGCCGGTCTCGCCCTGCTCGCGGCGCCGGCCCATGCGGCCGTCACCGCCGAAGTCGCCTATGTGTTCAACACCCTGCTCTTCCTGATCGGGGGCTTCCTCGTGATGTGGATGGCGGCCGGGTTCGCCATGCTCGAAGCCGGTATGGTGCGCTCCAAGCATGCCGCGGTAATCTGTCTGAAGAATATCGGGCTCTACTCGATCGCCGGCCTGATGTTCTTCGCGGTCGGCTACAATCTCATGTACATGAACGTCGACGCCTCGGGCGGCTTCTTCGGCGTTGCCCTACCCTGGTCGCCGAGCGAGTTGGCCGGCGACGAGGCCATCGACCTGAGCACCGGCTATGCCAGCGCGTCCGACTGGTTCTTCCAGATGGTGTTCGTGGCCACGGCGGCCTCCATCGTGTCCGGGGCGGTGGCCGAGCGCGTGCGTATCGCGCCCTTCTTCATTTTCGTCGCGGTCCTGACCGGATTCATCTACCCCATCCAGGGCTCGTGGGAATGGGGCGCGGGCTGGCTGGATTCCCGGTTCGGCTTTTCCGACTTCGCCGGCTCGACCCTCGTCCACTCCACGGGAGGCTGGGCCGCACTTACCGGAGTGATGCTGCTGGGCGCGCGCACCGGACGCTTCGTGGATGGCAAGCCGGTACCGATGCATGGCTCCAGCCTGCCGCTGACCACGCTGGGCGTCTTCATACTCTGGTTCGGCTGGTTCGGGTTCAACGGCGCATCCCAGCTGGCGCTCGGCAGCGTGGCCGATGCCACGGCGGTCGCGCAGATCTTCGCCAATACCAACATGGCCGCGGCCGCCGGCGTGGTGACGGCCTACCTAGTCTCCATGGTGGTCAACAAGGGCAAGCCCAACCTCGTCATGACCCTGAACGGCGCCCTCGCCGGACTGGTGTCGATCACCGCAGAGCCGCTCACCCCGACCATTGCCCAAGCGATCGTCATCGGAGCGGTCGGCGCGGTGATCGCCACGTACGGAACCCTGCTGCTGGAGCGCCTGCGTCTCGACGACGTGGTCGGCGCCATTCCGGTCCACCTGTTCGCGGGTATCTGGGGCACGATGGTCGTGCCCGTCACCAACGAGTCCGCGAGCTATTTCGGTCAGCTGGCCGGCGTGGTGGCGACCGGAGGCTTCGTCTTCGCGGCAAGCTTCGCGGTCTGGCTCCTGTTGAAACTGACGATGGGGATCCGCCTCGACAGGGCCGGTGAAGCGGCGGGCGGCGATCTCAGCGAGCTGGGCCACCCGGCCTATCCCGAATTCGTCGCCCCGAAGCCGGCCGAATAGGCCACCTGCGGGCGCAAGCGCGAACGCCCGCTGCTCGTTTCTGCGCCTCCACCCCAACCACAACCTTGAAACCATTCATCAAAGGAGACTCAACATGGCCTTCAAGATCGCATTCTCAGCAGCCTTCATCACCGTATCCCTCGCCACCGCCGCCCACGGGCAGACTGCACCCTCGGTCGAGGGCAATGTCAGCCTCGTGTCAGACTATCGCTTCCGGGGGATCTCGCTCAGCGACGAGACGCTGGCCCTCCAGGGCGGCCTCGACGCGAGCTGGCAGAGCGGATTCTACGTCGGGGCCTGGGGTTCGAGCATCGAGCCGGTCGGAGGCTCCGAACTCGAACTCGATCTCTATGCCGGCTATGGCGGCGAGATCGCCGAGGGCGTCTCCTTCGATGCTGGCGTGCTGGTCTATACCTATCCCGGCCAGGACGATTCCGCCTACGTGGAGCCCTACGCCTCGGTCACCGCCATGACCGGTCCTGCGCAGTCGACCCTGGGCATCGCCTATGCACCCGAGCAGGACAATATCGGCGATGACGACAATCTTTACGTCTACTATGCCGGCGAAGTCCCGCTCACCGGCGCAATCGGCCTCAGCTTCGGTGCCGGATACGAGAAGGGCGCGTTCGGCGATCCGGACGGCGATGGCGACGACAAGCTCAACTGGACGCTGGGCCTCAGCCTCGCCGCTGCCGGCCTCGACTGGGGCCTGGCCTATGTCGACACGAGCGAGGATGTCGATACCGGGGACGCCCAGCTTGTCGTATCCGCAGGCCGGGCTTTCTGAACCCCGCGACAGCGCCGCATACGCAGGAGAGGAGCGCGCGCCATCGGCCGCGCTTCTTTTCGTCAGGAGCCTCTCAGAGCGGCGAGGAAGGCCTGATCGTCGACGTCACCCCCGATCTTGAAGACGACGCCCTGCGCCCTCTTCTAGTGGAGATCCGGCCGTCTTTATCGGGAAGCTTGCGGTGGTATCGGACAAGCGCGAACCGGTCTTCAGAGTCACGGCGCGTCGCCTCGGGCGGCCCGCAGCCGACGCCGCTCGGAAGGCGTCGCGCTCCATAGGTCTTTGGAGGCATTCTTGAAGAATTTCAGGCGCCGTGGAGCCGGGCCGCGCCGCTCAAGCGGTTTTCCTGTCACATCCTCCCTCGGCCTGCTCGCCGGCCGCGACGGCGATCTCGCAACGCCGAATATTGCGCCGGGTGAGCTGCTCGATCGTGTCCTGTCCAGGCGTGTCCAGACGATCCAGGGAGGCCTCATACGCCCTGATCGCGTGCCGGAAGGCGGCCGCGTCGCCATCGAGGTCGGCGATTTCCGCGTAGCTATGGGCCATGATCCTCAAAAGGCTTGCGATATCGGCCGCCGAAAGGGTCAAGATGCCGGACGCAAGCACGCTCCTTACACGCTCGATACACTCAAACAGCGCCTGCCGATCGAGATGCGCCGAGCCAAGCTCATAGAACATCGCCGCCTCGGATCCTCGGGCCGCCAGCTGGATATCGGCGTGCCCGGCCGAGCATGCGCGCTCGGCGATGCGGCGGTACCCCGTCTGGATGGTCCTCAGACGGACCGGATCATCGGCTTCGATCGCGGCCTGGACGGCCTGGTCGAGGGTTTGCTTGGCCCGAGCGAGCGCGGCCCGTTCGCGGGCGCGGCTCCAGTCGTCCAGTCGTGAGACGATGGCGGCGATCATCGGCGCGCCTCCCCGTCGAGGGCCGCGTTCAGCTCCGCCTCGGTCAGGCGGCAATCGGCGTCGCGATCGACCTGATCGAAGCGCACCAGCGGCGCCGCGGCCAGCTCCGGGCGCGTGATGCGGCCGTCCTGGTCCGCGTCGAGGCGGGCGAACGCGATCCGCGCCGAAAGCCAGTTGAACTCGCCGGCCGCCGCCGCGCGGAATTCTGCGGGCTCAAGGCTCGCGTCCGCGTTTCGATCCTGCGCCCACAAAAGCGTCTGGCGCGCCTCGCGCGCCTCGTCGCAGGTGATGACGCCGTCACCGTCGAGATCGGCCCGGGCCGACGACAGCTCGACCTGCGCCTGGGCCGGAACGGCCAGCGCCGCGCCCGTCAGGAAGCCGAGAACCAGGCATGCGATCGTGTACAGCGCCGCCAGGCGGGCGCTGGCGCGCTCGACCTCGAGGATCGACGCCGCGCGTCGATACGCGAAGGCGACGTGGTTGCCCGCCGCGCCTGGGCGAGCAAGGGTCTCAAGGCTCATCTCCAACTCCATTCACCACAACGCCGGTCCATCCGGCACGGTGGGAGTGAAGCAGGTCGAGTTTGCCGCAAATCGATCCGGAGGAGGTTTTTTATCGCCGTCGGTGACCGGCGCGCCCGCCCGTTACAAATCGTCAAAATTTCCCGGCTAGACAGGGCGAAGCGGGGGGACGCCATATCGTGATGATGGCCAGACCGAACATACTGATCGTCGATGACGACGCTGAGATCCGCCAGCTCGTGAGCGAGCTGGTGAAACGCCACGGCATGCAGGCGTTCCAGGCCCGCGACGTGGCTCAGGCCGACATGCTGTTCGACAGCGCGTCGATCGATCTGGTGATCCTCGACGTGATGATGCCGGGCGAGGACGGGACATCCTTCTGCCGCCGGCTCCGATCGCAATCGGGCGTGCCGATCATCATGCTCACCGCCCTTGGAGAAGAGGTGGACCGGATCGTCGGGCTGGAGATGGGCGCGGATGATTACCTGCCGAAGCCGTTCAGCCCGCGCGAACTCATGGCCCGCATCAAGAACATCCTGCGCCGCGCGCCGCCGGCGCTGCCGGGCGAGGCCCGGCGCCTGGTCAACAGTTACCGGTTCGAGGGACTGCAGCTCGATCCCGACGCGCGAACGCTGTTTCGCGCCGACGGCAGCGATGTGGGGCTGACCTCCGGGGAGTTCGCGCTCCTGCTCACCCTGGTGGAGCGCGCGCCGCGAGTCCTGAGCCGCGATCAGCTGCTCGATCTGACCCGCGGCGCGGCCGCCAATCCGTTCGACCGCAGCATCGACGCGCAGGTCAGCCGCCTGCGGCGCAAGCTGAAGGCCGAGACCGGCGACGTCGATTTCATCAAGACGGTGCGCAATATCGGCTACGCATTCTCCGCCAAGGTGGAAAGCCGCAAGACATGACCGGTGCGGCGAGGCTTGCGCGCGCGCCGGCATTCCATGTCGTGCTGGTTTCGGTGTCGGCGATCGCCTGGTTCGTGATCGGCGCCGCCCTGCTGTCCCAATTCCCGCTTGTCTTTCACCTTGTTCCCGGCGCGGTTGAAGAGACGACCGCCGACATCGCAGAGTTGGTCGAACTGATGGAGGCGATCCCGGCCGACGCGCGGCCGCTGGCCGCCCGGGCGTTCTCAAGTCCCACCCGCGACGCGCGTCTGGCGGACGGCTTCCCCGACCGGTCGGACGACGACCAGTCGATGGTCCGGATGCTGCGCGGCGCACGGCCCGGATCGCTTCTGTCGGCGCGGGAGATGCAGGTGCGCAGGGTCGAGTACCGTGAACTCCTGCCCCGCTCCCGTGAGGCGGACGGTCTGCGGGTGTTCGCGCTCGCCGCCAACGAATTGTCGATCCGCCTGAAGGATGGCGAAGTCCTCGTGATCTGGATCAGCCCGCTGGGCCTTGTGGGCGGCAGGGGCCTGCCGATGCTCGCCATCGCGGTCCTGGCGCTGCTTGTCTTCAGCGTGGCCGGCACGCTGGGATTCCGCTATGCGCTGGGAAGCCTTCGCAAGCTGGAGGCGTCCGCGGCGGGGTTTCAGCCGGGCAGAGGCGCAAGCGTGGTCGAGGAGGCCGGCCCGTCGCAGGTGCGCCAGCTGACCAAGGCGCTCAACGCCATGCAGCTGCGCATCGACCAGCTGACCCGGGAACGGTCCTTCCTAGTCGCCGGGGTGGCGCATGACATCCGCACCCATATCACCCGCATGCGCCTGCGGATCGATCAGCTCCGCTCGCCGAAGAAGGCGGCCCTCGAGACCGATCTCAGCCGGACCGAGCAGCTGCTCGACGATCTGATGGTCTACGCCCGCGCCGATCGCCATGACGGGGTCGCCGAACTCATCGATCTGGGCGAGCTGCTCGACGCGCTCGCCGCCGAACAGGCGTTCGACCTGCCGCGCTCGGGCTGCGGGGCCGGCTTCGTCATCGCCGCCGATCGCGCGGCGCTGGAGCGGGCGTTCTCCAATCTGATCAGCAACGCCTGGAAGTATGGCGAGGCCGCGCGTGTGCGCTGCAGGCGGGACGGCGCCGGTTTCGAAGTCAGCATCGAGGATGACGGCCCCGGTATACCCGAAGGCCATCTTCACCGCGTCATGGATCCGTTCTACCGGGTGGAACCGTCGCGAAACCCGGACACGGGCGGTACGGGTCTGGGCCTGACCATCGCGCGCGATCTCCTCTCCGCGCAGGGCGCAGCCCTGCGGCTCGAGAACCGGCTGGAGGGGGGCTTGCGCGCCGTGGTCACCTTCCCGCCGGAAAGCCGGATCGACTAGGCGCGTCACGCGTCTGCAGCGTCCGCGGCGGTTTGAACGTCCCGAACAGCCGATCCCAGATCAGCGTGTAGAGCCCGTAGTTCCCGCGATAGGTCCGGTGATGGTGATTGTGCACGGTGGCCGAGTTGAGGGCTCCAAGGATCGGGTGCGTCAGCCACCAGCGCGGGTACACCTCCACGCCCAGGTGGCCGATCACGTTCAGGACAACCGAGATGAACGTGAAGATCAGCACCATGGTGGCGCTGACCGGAACGATGCAGATCAGGAGCACCACGCCGGCGAGCTCCACGACCGCTTCAAGGGGATGGAAGCTGAAGGCCGCAAGAGGAGTGGGATTGGTCGAGCGGTGATGCACAGCGTGCACGCGCTCATATACGCCCGGCGCATGCATCAGCCGGTGAGCGGCGTAGAAGTACGCGTCGTGCCCGAAGAACAAGATCGCCAGCGCGACGAACTCCCACGCCAGGCCATGCTTGCCGAACTCGGGATAGAGCTTGAAGATCGGCCAGACCTGGTGGACGGCGATGAGCCCCGCCAGCACGACCGAGAAGATCATCAGCGAAACCACTGACCAGAAAAGCTCCCTGCGGATCTGCGCGCCGGAGATCGGGATCTTCTGCAGGCGGACCGGATCGACCCGGCGTCTGAAGAGCGCCAGCAGCGCCGTCGCCCCGCCTGCGATCAGCGTGTAGCGCAAGATCAGGGAGGCGAAGAGGACCGCCGGCAGCCAGATCGCGGGCAGTCCAACGAGAAACTCATGAGGGGTCATGGGAGTGCACCGTGTCGAAGAGACAGCGGCGGCGGCGCAAGGCGCCGCCGCCGCTCACGCTCATGGGGTCTGACGAAGCCGGCGGGCGGGGCGATCCTGGATCGCCGCAAGCTCCTCGGCCGAAAGCACCCCGTCGGCGTTCCGGTCGGCCCGGTCGAAGCCCGGCGTCGGCGTGGCCAGAAACTCCGCTTCGGAGATCAGGCCGTCGCCGTCGGCGTCAGCGGGAGGGCGCGAGCGCTCCCGGCCCTGCTCGAGGGCCGTCAGCGCCGCGCGGACGCGGGGATCGGGCGCCTGGCCCGGCCGTTGGGGCGACGGCGCGGCGGCGCAGTCGGACTCATCCAGAAAGCCGTCCGCGTTCTGGTCCATGCGGTCGAACGCCCGCGAGCGGGCGAGGTCGTACTCCTCACGCGTGACGGCGCCGTCGCCGTCGAGATCGGCCTGCGCCAGAAGCGCGTCGAGCCGCTCGCCGGAGGGCTGGACCGGCTGGGCGGAGGGCAGCAGCGCCAACGCCGCGAGTGCGGAGATCAGGGCGGACATGGTCAGCCTCCTCTTCGTGCTGGAGCCCGGGCTCAGAGCGGGGCGAGATTGCGCGCTTCGCCGCGATCCACGGCGCCGTCGCCATTGCGGTCGGCGGCGTCGAAAGCCGCGCTGGCGGCGCCCAGATAGGCCGACTGGCTGATGGTCCCGTCTTCGGCGAGCTGGTTGAAGCGGATGCGCACGCCCTCCTCGAACTCGGAGCGGTGCAGGGAGACGCCGCTGACCGGCTCGGGGAACTGGCGGACTTCGCCGCGGGTCAGCTCGCCGTCGCCGTTGCGGTCGGCGAGGTCGAACTCCTGGAGGCGGACGGACACGTACTCCGCCTCATCGATGGCGAGGCTGGAATCGGCATCGATATAGGCGAAGCGCGCTTCGGCGATCGCCATGAACGCGTCCTTGTTGGCGGCGCCGTCGCCGAGGGTCGGCGCGGAGCTTTGGGCCAGGGCTGCGGCCGGGGCCGCGAGGACCAGCGCGGCGGCGAGGGTGATCTTCAGCATTTCAAGTCTCCATCAAGACATTGGAGCACGAAGGCCTGTCCCCCGTGCATGATGGGACTTTCGGCTGCGGGATTGACCGAGAGTTCGGCGCAATTTGACGGTTTGTAACGGTCGCCAAGGAGAAGCAGGATCAGGGCTTCCTGCGGAAATGCCGTGTGGAATTGCCCGATCAGCCGGCCGCAGCTCTCGGCGCCGCCGGCGGTTTCAAAACAGGCGGCGAGGACGCTGCTATTCCGCGCCTCTCGGGACGGAGACGGACTTCCGGGAAAATCATGGCGGTGAGGGTGGGATTCGAACCCACGAGACGGTTGCCCGCCTACACGCGTTCCAGGCGTGCGCCTTCGACCACTCGGCCACCTCACCTCGCGAGGGGCGATACGTAATCGAACCTCGCGGCCAGTCAAGCAAGCAGAGCCGCACCCCGCGCGCCCGCGTGCAGGCGCGGGGCCGCGCGGGCGTCCGGCGAGGCCCGGCCGGGGGCTTGCCGGGTCCGGGCGCAGGCCCCTAAACTCGCCCCCGGTCCGGCACGCGGTGCTCCAGGAGTTGGCCATGGTCGTGGACACCGAAATCCCGCTTCGCAGGGGCGAGCCCGAAGGGCTGCGCCGCCTGATCCTAATCGTCTCCTTCATCCTCGGCCCGCTGACGGTGTTCGCCGTCTCCGAATACGTCACGGGCGGATATTATCTGCGCCTGCTCGCCTCGTTCGGCGCGCTGTCCTTCGACCCGCCCGGCGCCGGCCTCGTCGCGCTCGGGCGCAAGATGTTCACCGCCTTCCTCTGGCTGCCGAGCCTCTACATCGCGACCGGGGCCTCGTGCGCCTACGCCATCCTGACCCTGCTGGTCCTGAAGCCGGTCACCTGGTGGCGCGCGGCGCGGTCGAGGGCCTGAGCCGCGCCTCAGACCGCCCCGCTCCAGGCGAGCCAGGCGATATAGGCCGCGTAGAGCACCAGCAATATCCCGCCCTCGCGCCGGTCGATCTTCGCCCCGGTGGTGGCGAAGGCGATCAGCAGGCCGCTCGCGGCGAGCATGACCAGGAGGTCGAGGCCGGCCAGGCGCGCGGGCACCTCGAACGGGGTCACCAGCGCGGCGACGCCGAGAATCCCCAGCCCGTTGAAGATGTTCGAGCCGATGATGTTGCCGAAGGCGAGATCGCCCTCGCCCTTGCGCGCCGCGCTGATCGAGGCGGCGAGTTCGGGCAGCGAGGTGCCGACCGCGACGATGGTCAGCCCGATCACGGCCTCCGACACGCCGAGCGCGGTGGCGATGTCGACCGCGCCGGACACCAGCCGGTTCGCCCCGATCAGGAGCAGCACGAGCCCGCCGAGCGTGAAGACCAGGGCCAGGGCCACGCCGTCGGCCGGGCTCACCATGCCCGCCTCGCGCTCGTGCAGCGCGGCGGCGGCGTCACGGGTTCTCCGGTCGAGCCAGTAGGTCAGGCCGATATAGACGAAGAGGGCGAGCACGAGCCCGGCGCCCGTGACCCGGTTCATCGGCAGGAAGGCGAGCGCGCCGGCCATGACCAGCATGGCGAGCGCCAGCGAGGTGCCGTCGCGCCGGAAGGCGGCCGGATCGACGATCACCGGGGCGAGCGCGGCCGAGGCGCCGAGGATCAGCAGGATGTTGGCGATGTTCGATCCCACCACATTGCCCACGGCCACTCCCGGCGAGCCGGAGAGCGCGGCCTGGACCGAGGTGATGAGCTCGGGCGCGGAGGTGCCGAAGCCGACGATGACCGCGCCGATGACGAGCGGGGACACGCCGAAGCGGCGCGCGAGCCCGGTCGCCCCGCGCACCAGGATTTCCCCGCCGACGAACAGCAGGACGAGACCGATCAGCACATAGAGGTAGGACATGCGTTCCCCGCTGGAAGACTGCGACGCGCCGGCACCCGGCCGGCACGAGCTATGGAGAAAATCTCGCGCTTGTGAAGAGGGTTCCGCGCATCCCCGCTGACGAACGCGTTCCGGCGCACTATGTAGACGCCGACGCGCGCACATCCCCACCTGCCGCCGCGCGCCCGACTGGAGGTTAAGCCATGGCCCTGTTCTCCGATCCGCGCTGGAAATCCGAGCTCGTCCCTGCCGACCAGGCCCTGCCCGGCCGTCTGCAGGCGGTGCCCACCGCCTCGACCCATTTCGTCACCGGCCGGCCGATGAAGGGCGAGATCCCCGAGGGCCTGGAAGAGATCCAGCTGGGGATGGGCTGCTTCTGGGGCGTGGAACGCAAGTTCTGGCAGCTGCCCGGCGTGTATCTCACCGCGGCCGGCTATGCCGGGGGCATCACCCCGAACCCGACCTACGAGGAGGTCTGCTCGGGCAAGACCGGCCATGCCGAGGTCGTGCGCGTGGTCTACGACCCCAGGCAGCTCCCGGTCGAGGACCTGCTGAAGGTCTTCTGGGAGAATCACGACCCCACCCAGGGCATGCGCCAGGGCGGCGATGTCGGCACGCAGTACCGCTCGGCGATCTACTATACGAGCGAGGCCCAGAAGACGGCCGCCGAGCTGACGCGCGAAGCCTATCAGAATGCGCTCACGGCCGCCGGCAAGGGCAGGATCACGACGGAGATCCGCGAGGCCGGCCCGTTCTACTACGCCGAGGAGTATCACCAGCAATATCTCGCCAAGAACCCGGGCGGGTATTGCGGCATCGGCGGCACCGGCGTCGCCTGCCCGATCGGCACGGGCGTCTCGGCCTGACGCCCTGTCCCCGGCGGGGATAGCGGGAAAACCGACTCCTACAACGACTACCGCCCTCGCCGCGCCCTTGCAGGGCTGAAAGCCCGGGCGGTAGTCGTGGGAGGATCTGTCTCGCCGGAGCGCCATGCGTGAGAGTCCCCTCCCCCGGTTTTTCCGCGGCCGCGGGATGCGGCGCGGGCGCGGGGAGGCGGCATTATAGGGGCGGATGAGGGACAGGCGGATTAAGTGTCCCCGCGGCGACAGGTGAGTGCTAGCGTCTTCGCACCGCTCAGGAAACGCGCCGCCTCCCGCCCTCCGCGCCTCCGCGCCGAAAGGCGGGCTCCAGGGAGCGAGGAATGGCATCGTCTGATGCCGGCGCCCCGGCTCTGGGGCCCGGCACAAGGCCGGGCAGGCCGATCATCATGATGGCTCCGGGCGGCGGCGCCACATCCTGCCCCCTAATCCAGCCGCCCCAGCGGAAAGCTGAACGCCACCGTCCAGTTCGGCGCGTCCACGATCTGGGCGACGCGCAAGTCGCCGCAGACGCTGCACAGCAGGTAGGCGGCCTCGGGGCTGATGTTGCGCCTTCCGGTGAGCTCGTCGATCATCTGGCGTACCGCCGCACGGGCGGCTTCGGTGAGATCCGGGCCGATGCCGGTGGTGGTCACACGCGGCTCAGCGGCCGGCGGCAGGGTCTCGCCGGGCCGTTCGACGATGGGGAAGGCCGGGGCGGCGCCCTTGAGGAGTTCCACGGTGAAGCTGGCGCGCATCTCGGTCTCCACCGCCGTGCCGCACACCTCCCCGTCGCCCTGGGCGGCGTGGCCGTCGCCGAGGGACAGCAGGCCGCCCGGCGCCTCGACGGGAAGGATCACGCGAGACCCGGCGACGAGATCGCGGCAGTCCATGTTGCCCCCGGTGCGCCAGGGCGGGATCACCGGATGCGGGCCGGGCGTCCCGGGCGCGAGGCCGAGCGTGCCCATGAAGGGGTGGACCGGGGTCCAGGCGAGCCCGCCCGGCGCCTCGGCCCGGCTCGTGCCGCGCTCGATGGACCAGCGCCAGAACACCGGATCGGGAAAATCGTCGGCCAGAAGGCCGAAGCCGGGAATGTTCGCCGTCCAGCCCCAGCTGCCGGTGAGCAATTCCCTGATCGTCACCACGAGCGCGTCGCCGGGCTCGGCGCCGTCCACGGCAATGGGCCCGTTCATCGGATTGGCACGGCCGGGATCGAGCGCGGCGACGTCTTCCGGCGTGGAGTCCGGTTTCAGCTGGCCGTCGGCGGCATCCAGCGTCTGCGCGGTGACGCGCGCGCCGGGCGCGAGGGTGAGCGCGGGTTCGCGGCCGCGGTTCCAGTCGTGATGGCGGTGGTCGTGCAGGGTGTGGCGCATGCGTCCCGCCCTCCGGCCCGTTTGCAGCGGTCACGATCCGAACAGGCTGGCCCCCCGTTTCGATCCGCGTTAAGCCGTCCGCCCGCCGCCCGGAAGGAGCGCCCCGTGTCGCGTCTCGTCGTCCTCGATGTCGATTCCACCCTGCTCGCGGTCGAAAGCCTCGACTTCGCGGTCGAGCGCGCGCTGAAGGACGCCGAGGACGGGGCCGAGCGGGCCCGGCGCCTGTCGCAGATCACCGACCGGGGCATGGCCGGGGAACTCGATTTCCGCCAGTCGCTGGAAAAGCGCCTGGAGCTCGCCCGGCTCACCCGCGGCCAGGTCGAGGACGCGGCGCAGGCCTTGCGCGGCAAGGCAACGGACGGCATGGCCGAGCTGGTGGAGAAGCTGCGCGCGCGCGGGCGCGAGGTCTATGCGGTCTCGGGCGGGTTCCTGGACCTCGTCGGACCCGCGCTCGCCGAACTCGGCTTCTCCCACGGCGAGATGCGGGCGAACCGCTTCGTCTACGAGGGCGAGCGCGTGGCCGGCTTCGACCGCGACAACCCGCTTTCGCGCAATGGCGGCAAGGCTCATGTCGTGGCCGCGCTGAAGGCCCTGACCGGGCGCGACAGCGCGGTGATGGTCGGCGACGGCATCACCGATTACGAGGCCTTCGCGGGCGGGGCAGCCGACGCCTTCATCGGCTTCGGCGGCGTGGTCCACCGCGAGGCGGTGGCGGCGAAGGCCCCGGCCTATGCGCGCGACGTGAAGGAGCTGGAGCGCCAGCTCCTGGGCTAGGGCGAAAGCGCTTGCGCGCCGGCCACGCGCACCCTAAATGCGCGCTCCTGCCGGCCGGCGATCGCGCCGGCCCCCAGGAGCATCCGGCCATGGCGCTGGCGACCCTCCCGCCCTTCTTCGGCGAGAACCTCACCCTCGATCTGCTGGCCCGGCTGGAAAGCCGCGGATGGGCCCATGCGCCGGGCGCGCTCGATGCGGGCCTCGTCGGCGAGCTTCGCGCCGAATGCGTCGCGATGGCCGCGGCCGGCGCGTTGAAGACCGCCCGCATCGGGCGAGGCGAGGCGCTGGCGAAGGATACCGGCTTCCGCAAGACGCAGATCGCCTGGCTCGACGGGTCCACCCCGGCCCAGCGCGCCTTCCTCGACGGCGCCGAGGCGCTGCGCCTGCAGATCAACCGCGCCCTCTATGCCGGCCTGTTCGAGTTCGAGGCCCATTTCGCGGCCTACCCCGAGGGCGGGTTCTACAAGCGCCATCTGGACGCATTCACCGCGCCGGTGAAGGGCTCGACGCCGGCGGCCGTGCTCGGCCGGCGCGCGGAACGCTCGCGCATCGTCTCGCTCGTCGCCTATCTCGACGACGCCTGGACGCCGGGCGATGGCGGCGAGCTCGCGGTGTGGGAGCACGTGCCGCTGGACGCCGACGGGCGGCCCGATCTCGACCGTCTGGACGGCGTGCCGCCCGCGGCGATACTGGAACCGCGCGCAGGCAGCCTCGTTCTGATGATGAGCGAGCAGATCCCGCACGAGGTGCGCCCGGCCTTCGCCCCGCGCCACGCGATCGCGGGCTGGTGGCGGGTCAATGCGAGCCTGGGCGGGATCGTCGACCCGGGACGCTGAACGTTCACGGCGAGCGGAAGGGGAGGCCGCGTGACGCAGACGCTTCGAAAAGGCGAGGACCTCAACGCGATCGGCGCGCTGATGCGGGCCGAGATCGCGAACGCGCGCGACGCGCTGGCCCTCGTGGAGCACGATTCCGTCCTCGCCATCCACGAGGCGCGGAAGGCGATCAAGAAGGCCCGCTCGAACGCGCGCCTCATCCGCAAGGGCGACAAGAGCGCCTCCAAGCGCATCAACGCGGCGGGACGGCGCGCCGCGCGCGTGCTCGCCGAAGCGCGCGATGCCGACAGCCTGGAACAGATCGCGCGGGCGGCCGCGATCAGGTGCGGGAACGAAAAGCTCGCGCAGGTGCTGCGCGAGGAGGCCGAGCGGGCCCGCGCGGAGGGGCGGCGGATCGACCGGCTCGCGGCCGCCGCGCAGTGCCGCGAGGCGCTCGACGCGATGGAGGCCGAAATCGCCCGGCTCGGCAAGGCGCCGTTCGAGGATCCCGATGCGGTGATGGCCGAGGGGCTGGCGCGCACCTACGCCTGTGCCCTGCAGCGCCTCGACGAGGCCCGGGAAAATCCGACCGGCCACACCCTGCACGAGCTTAGAAAGCGGGTGAAGGACTGGCGCTATCACGCGGTGGCCTGCAAGCACGTCTGGCCGGGCGGGGTGAAGCGCAGGAAGAAGAAGGCGAAAGAGCTCGCCGACACGCTCGGCGACCACCACGATCTCTGCCGCCTCATAGACCGCCTCGACGACCGCCGGGACGAAGGCCACGACGCGGCCATCGCCGAGCTGAAGACCGCCTGCGACGCGCTCGCCGAGACGGCGCTGAAACAGGCCGAAGAGGTGTTCACCAAAGGCAAGTCCGACGCGAGGGACGCGCTGAAGGACGCGGTGTAGGGGCGAAATCCCCTGTCATGGCCCGGCTTGACCGGGCCGCCCATGCCTCTCCGGGGATAAGGTGTGCCGCGTCGAAGTTACGACCTGGGTCCCCCGGCCGATGCTGCGCATCGCCGGGGGATGACAGGGCCGTGGACTACGCCGCCGCGCGCTGCCTCAGCACGTAGTGCAGGATGCCGCCATTGTTGACGTAGTCGAGCTCGTTCTCGGTATCGATCCGGGCCATGAGTTCGGTGGTCTTCGTCGAGCCGTCCTCGAACGTCACGGTCATCTTCACCGTGCCGCGCGGGGAGAGGCCCTCGATACCCTCGAGCGAGACCGTCTCCTTGCCGGTGATGCCGAGGCTCTCCCAGCTCTCGCCGTTCCGGAAGACGAGCGGGACGACGCCCATGCCGATCAGGTTGGAGCGGTGAATGCGCTCGAAGCTCTCCGCGACCACGGCCTTGACGCCGAGCAGGCGCGTGCCCTTCGCCGCCCAGTCGCGCGAGGAGCCGGTGCCGTATTCCTTGCCGCCGAACACCACCAGGGACCGGCCCTCGGACTGGTACTTCATCGCCGCGTCGTAGATCGGCATCTGCTCGCCGGAGGGGTAGTGCACGGTGACCCCGCCTTCCACGCCCGGCACCATCTGGTTCTTGATGCGGATATTGGCGAAGGTGCCGCGCATCATCACCTCGTGATTGCCGCGGCGCGCGCCGTAGGAGTTGAACTCGCGCGGCTCCACGCCGTGCTCCTGGAGATACCGGCCCGCCGGGCTCGAGGCCTTGATCGAACCGGCCGGGGAGATGTGGTCGGTGGTGATGGAATCCCCGAACAGGCCGAGGATGCGCGCATCCGAAACGTCCTTCGGCGGGGTGACGTCCATCGTCATCCCCTCGAAGAAGGGCGGGTTGGCGACATAGGTGCTCTCCGGCCAGTCATAGGTGAGCCCGCCGGCGGTCTCGATCTTCTGCCACTGCTCCTCGCCCTTGAAGACGTCGGCATAGCGCTCGGCGAACATCTCGGGCGTGACCGCCTCGCGTACCGTTTCCGCGATCTCCGCGGACGAGGGCCAGATGTCCTTCAGATAGACCGGCTGGTTGTCCTCGTCGTACCCGATCGGATCCTCGGCGAGGTTGATGTTCATCGTGCCGGCGATGGCGTAGGCGACCACGAGCGGCGGGGAGGCGAGATAGTTCGCGCGCACGTCCGGGTTCACGCGGCCCTCGAAATTGCGGTTGCCCGAAAGCACAGAGGTCGCCACGAGGTCGCCCTCGGCGATGGCTTTCGAGATCTTCTCCGGCAGCGGGCCGGAATTGCCGATGCAGGTCGTGCAGCCATAGCCCACGAGCTGGAAGCCGAGCGCGTCGAGATCATCCTGCAGGCCCGCCTTGGCGAGATAGTCGGTCACGACCTGGGAGCCCGGGGCGAGCGAGGTCTTCACCCAGGGCTTCACGGTGAGCCCGCGCTTCAGGGCGTTGCGCGCCACCAGGCCGGCGCCGAGCATGACGGACGGGTTCGACGTGTTGGTGCACGAGGTGATCGCGGCGATCACGACGTCGCCGTGGCCGATCGAATAGGTCTCGCCTTCCACCTCGACGCGGCGATTGCCGTCCTCGAGCTTGCCGAACTCGCGGTCGAGCTCGGTGGCGAAGGCGTCGGCGGCATCCTTCAGCGCGACGCGATCCTGCGGGCGCTTCGGGCCGGCGAGGGACGGTTCGACCGTGGAGAGGTCGAGTTCGAGCGTGTCGGTATAGACCGGGTCGGTCGTGCGCGCCGGGCGGAACATGTCCTGCGCCCTGGCATAGGCCTCGACCAGCTTGACGCGGGACTCATCGCGGCCGGTGGAGCGCAGATAGTCGATCGTCTCGTTGTCGACCGGGAAAAAGCCGCAGGTCGCGCCGTATTCGGGTGCCATGTTGGCGATGGTCGCGGAATCCTCCAGCGAGAGATGGTCGAGGCCCGGCCCGTAGAACTCGACAAACTTGCCGACGACGCCCTTCTTGCGGAGCATCTGGGTGACGGTGAGCACGAGGTCGGTCGCCGTCGCGCCCTCGGGCAGGCGCCCGGTCAGCTTGAAGCCGACCACTTCCGGGATGAGCATGGAGACCGGCTGGCCGAGCATGGCCGCTTCCGCCTCGATGCCGCCGACACCCCAGCCGAGCACGGCGAGGCCGTTGACCATGGTGGTGTGGCTGTCGGTGCCCACCAGCGTGTCGGGATAGGCGTAGGTCGTCCCGTCCTCGTCCTTGGTCCAGACCGTCTGGGCGAGATATTCGAGATTGACCTGGTGGCAGATGCCGGTGCCCGGCGGGACGACGCGGAAATTGTCGAACGCGCTCGCGCCCCATTTCAGGAACTTGTAGCGCTCGCCGTTACGCTCGTACTCGCGCTCCACGTTCTTCTTGAACGCGTCGGCGGTGCCGAAGACATCGACCATCACCGAGTGGTCGATGACGAGATCGACCGGGACCAGCGGATTGACGTCCCTGGGATCGCCGCCGAGCTGCCGGGTCGCGTCGCGCATGGCGGCGAGGTCCACCACTGCCGGCACGCCGGTGAAGTCCTGCATCAGCACGCGCGCCGGGCGGTAGGCAATCTCGTGATCGCTCCTGCCGGTCTCGGTCCAGGCCGCGATCGCCTCGATATCGGCCCTGGTGACCGTCTTTCCGTCCTCGAAGCGCAACAGGTTCTCCAGCAGGACCTTCAGCGTGTAGGGCAGCTTCGAGACGCCGGACAGACCGTTCTTCTCCGCCTGCGTGAGGTCGAAATAGGTGTAGGTCTTGCCGTCCACTTCGAGTTCGCGGCGGCACTTGAAGCTGTCCAGAGATGCCATGATCGGTCCTTGTCCTTGCCTGGTGCGCGAGGGCGCGGCGGGGGTGCCGCGTCTCGCGCGTGACAGATACGCCGGAGCGACGCGGTGTCCATCCGGCCTTGGTCGTAACGGTTCGCGCGCGTTTTAGCGCCACAGCGGGCCTGCCGCAATGCGCCGCGCGTCCCATGATCAGGCTGTGATTGCGGATGAATGTCATTCTCGGAAGAAGGGCGCCGGCACAGGAGACCGGCAGGCTGGCCAGCGGCGTCCGGCAGCGGCTTTCCGGTACAGGCACCCCCGGCGCAAGCGGCAGGCGAAGCGCCGGCGGTAGGCCGTGGACCGTTTGCCCTTTCGGGAACAATCGCGTAATCGCTCGGCCATGACGACCGCGCCCGCCCCTGCCCTGATCTCCGCCGCCGGCGTGTCGCTGGAGCGCGGCGGTCGCACGCTGCTGACGGGCATCGGTCTCGCGGTCGCGCCCGGCGAGGCGCTGATCGTTCACGGGCCCAACGGGTCGGGCAAGACCACGCTCCTGCGCGCGCTCGCCGGTCTGGTGCGCCCGGCGGCCGGGTCGATCACCCGCGTGGAGGCAGGCGAGGTCGCGTTCCTGGGCCATGCCGACGGGCTGAAACCCGCCGAGACGGTCGGGGAGGCACTGGGCTTCTGGGCGAAGCTGTTCGGCGCGGACGCGATGGCGGTCGAGGACGCGATGGCGAGCTATGCCATCGCCCATCTTTCCCGCCGCGGCTGCGACCGGCTCTCGGCCGGCCAGCGCCGGCGCGTCGCGCTCGCCCGCGTCCTGCTGTCCGGGCGCAGGCTCTGGCTGCTCGACGAGCCCGCCGCTCCGCTCGATGCGCGCGGACGGACCCTCTTGGCGCGCGCCGTGGAGCGCCACTGCGCGCAAGGCGGGGCGGTGGTCTCCGCGACCCATGTCGATCTCGGCTGGACCCGGGCGCAGGTGCTGGAGCTCGGCGCATGAACCCGCTGCTGGCCCTCTTCGCGCGCGAAATGCGCCTCGCCTGGGCGGGCGGGGGCGGCGCGGCCGGGCCGGCCGCGTTCAATCTCGCCGCCCTCAGCCTCGCCCCGCTCGCCATCGGTCCGGCGCCGGAGATCCTCACCGCCGCGGCGCCCGGCATCATCGCGTTCGCCATGCTGCTCTCCACCCTGCAGAGCTCGGAGCGCCTGTTCGGGGAGGACGCCGCCGACGGCACGCTGGAGCTCTACCTGCTCTCCGGACAGGGCTTCACCCTGGTGTGCCTGGCCAAGACACTCGCCTTCGCCCTGGCCGTATTCTGGCCCGCCCCGGTCATCGCGGCGCTCGCCGGAATCGCCTACGGCATGAGCGTGGAGGCGAGCCTCGTGCTCGCGCTCGGGCTCGCGCTGGCCGCGCCGGGCCTCGCCCTGCTCGCCGGCTTCGCCGGGGCGCTCGCGGCCGGGGTGAAGCGGGCCGGCCTGCTCATCGCGCTCATCGCCGCCCCGCTGCAGGTGCCGCTGCTCGTGTTCGCCGCCGGGGCCGGGCGCGCCGCGCTCGACCAGACCGGAACGGCCGGGGCGAACCTGATGCTCGCCGCCGCGGTCTCCCTTGCCGCCCTCGTCCTCGCCCCGGCGGGAATCGCCGCGGCTCTGAAGGCGCGCCTGGAATAGCTGCGGCCGCATGACGCTTGCCCTCGCCGTGCCGCGGTCTTAAGTCGGCGGACAGATGATCAGCTATCTCGCCAATCCCGAACGCTTCGACCGGCTCGCCCGCGCGCTCATCCCGTGGGGCTGGAGCCTGACCGTGCTGCTGTTCGCGGCCGGCCTGCCCTGGGCGCTCGCGTTCAGCCCGCCCGACTACCAGCAGTCGGAGACGGTGCGCATCATGTATGTCCACGTGCCGGCCGCCTGGCTCGGGCTCGCCGCCTATGCCGGCCTCGGCGTGGCGAGCTTCGTCTATTTCGTCTGGCGCCATAACCTCGCCGATCTCGCCGCGCGCGCCATCGCCCCGGTCGGGGCGGTGTTCACCGCGCTCTGCCTCGTCACCGGCGCGCTGTGGGGAAAGCCGACCTGGGGGGCCTGGTGGGTGTGGGATGCACGCCTGACCTCGATGCTGGTGCTGCTGCTGCTCTATCTCGGCTACATGGCCCTGCGCGCGGCGCTGGAGGACGAGCGCCTCGCCGCGCGCGCCGGAGCGATCCTCGCGATGGCGGGGCTGATCAACCTGCCGGTCATCAAGTTCTCCGTGGACTGGTGGAACACGCTGCACCAGCCGGCCAGCGTGTTCCGCCTCGACGGGCCGACGATCCATGCCAGCAAGCTCTGGCCGCTCTCGGTGATGGCGCTCGCCTTCACGATGCTGCTGGCCACGCTGATCCTCGTCCGCATGCGGACCCTGCTGCTGACGCGCCGCGCCGAGGCGCTGGAGCGCGCGCGCGAGCGCAGGCTCGAGGCGGTCGCGCGGGAGGCCGGGGCATGATCGAGTTTCTCGCCATGGACGGCTATGCCGGTTTCGTCTGGACGAGCTATGGCCTGACCGCGCTCGCCGCGGGCGGGCTCGTCTGGTGGGCGCTCTCCGGGCGCGCGCGGGCACGGGCGCGGCTTGCGCGCATCCAGGCCAGCGCGGCGCGGGACTCCCTCGGGGGCGAAGATCCGCTCGCCCGGGGCGATGCGCCCGACAGCGGCAAGACGGGGCATGCGCCATGAGCCGGGTCCTGCTGTGGGCGCCTCTGGGCTCGATCGCCCTGCTGGTCGCGATCTTCGCGATCGCCCTGCTCGCGCCGGCCCCCGAGGCGTCCGATCCGCTCAAGGACGAACCCCTGCCGGCCCTGCCCCTGCAGGACTTCGCCGGCCCCTATCCCGGCTTCGAGCCGGAGGACATCGAGGGGCCATACCTGCTCAATGTGTGGGCAAGCTGGTGCCCGCCCTGCCGGGTCGAGCATCCCTTCCTGATGCAGCTCGATGCGGAGGGAAAGCCGATCTACGGCATCGTCTACAAGGACGATCCGGTCGACGCGATCGGGTTTCTCGACGAGCTCGGCAATCCGTTCACGGCGCTGATGGCCGACCCCGAGGGCCGGGCCGGGCTGGAACTCGGCCTGACCGGCGCGCCGGAAACCTTCCTGGTGGACGAGGCCGGAGTCGTGCGCGCGCGCTGGCGCGGGGCGCTGTCCGAACCGGTCTGGATCCGGCATTTCGAGGATGAGTGGCAGGCGGCGCTGGCACGCGCGGCCGCGGCCGGCTGAAACCTATTTCTTCTTTTTCTTCTTGTCCTTGGACTTCTTCTTCTTGTCCTTGGCCTCGGCCTTCTTCCTGGCCTTCTTGGCCTCGGCCTTCAGCGCTTCCTCGTCGAGTTCGATCGTGCGGGCGATGCGTGTCAGGCTCTCGACGAAATTCGCGCGCTTGCCCTTGGGCAGGGCAGAGAGAATCGCCTCGTCGGCCGCCTTCGCCCCGGCGAGCGCCGTCTCGTAGAGCTTGCGGCCCTCGTCGGTGAAGCGCACCGAATTGGCCCGCGCATCGCCGGGCGCGCGCTCGCGCAGCAGCAGGCCCTTGGCGGCCATGCGCGCGACGAGTTCGGCGAGTGTCGAGCGGTCGATGCCGGTCGCCCGCACGAGCTGGGTCTGCGTCAGGCCTTCCTCCTCGGCGACCGCGGTGAGCACCGCGAACTGGCGCTGGGTGATCTGCACCCCGCCGGTGGCCTCGTTGAAGCGGTCCGCGGCGAATTGCTGGGCCCTGTGCAGCAGGTGGCCCGGCGAGGCCGACAGGTCGAAACGGGCTTCATCGGACATAGTTTTCCCCACTGTCCGGTGACGGAATGACGGGTACGCTAGCTGGGAATTGTCACAAATCAATGTCAAATTTGTCTGCGCACGGAAAATGGCGGAGCGGCGCGAAGGACGGCAGGACGGGCCATGACCGACCACTCGATTGATTTCAAAAGCGAAGTCCCCGAGGGCGACGACCGCATACGGCGCATCTGCCGCACCTGCGGCTTCATCGACTATGTCAATCCCAAGCTCGTCGCCGGCGCGGTGGTGAGCGACGGGCAGGGCCGCATCCTGATGGCGCGCCGGGCGATCGAGCCGCGCTCCGGCTTCTGGACGCTTCCGGCCGGCTACATGGAAGAAGGCGAGACGGTCGAGGAGGCCGCGCGGCGCGAGGCCTTCGAGGAGACGCGCGCCAGGATCGAGATCGTCGACCTGCTGGGCATCTATTCCGTCCCGCGCATCAGCCAGGTGCAGATTTTCTTCCGGGCCAGGCTCGCCGAGCCGGGCATCGCCGCCGGGCCGGAGAGCGAGGCGGTCGGCTTCTTCGGCTTCGAGGACATTCCCTACGACCGGCTCGCCTTCCCCAGCGTCCGCTGGGCGATCGAGGACTTCCGTGAACGGATCGGGCAGCGCGTCTGCGTGCCGGCGATGAGAAGCCAGAGCGCCGATCTGAAACCGTATTGAGCCGATTTTCCTGGCGCCTCAGGTGGCGACAGCGCTAGATTGAGCGCATGAGGCGAATGCGCAGACGGATCAGGCGGCGCGAGGCCGGGGCGTTCTTCGAATCCGCGGTCGACGGGGCGTTTCTCGGTTTCCTGGTGATCTTCGCGCTGCTCTGGCGGCTGCTCCACATCTTCATCGACGCGAGCTTCACCTGCGGCGCGCGCCAGCGCTTCTGGATGCACGGCTATCAGTGGGGCACTTCGCTGCTGGAGATGTTCGGCTGGGCCTTCCTCCTGCTCACCCTTGCCTGGGTCGGGGTCTTCCTGGTGCCGCGGCGGCGCCCTCGGCTCGGCTGGCGGATCACGGAAGCCGCGCTGCTGTTCTTCGTCTGGCTGAGCTGGGGGCTGAACTGGAGCGGCTATTTCCCCTACGGCACGGTGGCGCAGATCACCCAGCCGGTGATGGCCGTGCTCTATCGCACGCCGTTGTTCGCGACGGCCTTCCTCGCGGAGGAGGAGACACCCTATTTCCTCGGCGCCGACGGTGAGTTGCATACCTATGATCTTCCACCCTCCCCGCCCCTGCCGGAGGCCGGCCATATGCTCGGCACGCGGTTGCCGGGCAATGTCTTCTACGGGTTCGGCTGCTCGTGTCTCAGCGTTGGCGAACTGGACATCAACCAGGCCCATCGGCGGCGCGATGCCATCCTCGCGACCGGCATAGAGCCGCACCCGGAGTATTTCGCACGCTGGGCAGAGCTTCCGCCCCTGGCGCAGGAACCCGCCTGGTGCCCCCTGCCCGGCGACCCGATCGGCGGCTGGCCGGACGGGCACACGCGCCCATAACGCCTGTGTGATTTCCAAACGCGGCGCGGCGCGCTTAAATAAGAACCATGTTCGCATGGCCCCTGATCCTCGCCGCGCTCGCGCTGGCCCAGCATCCGCCCGCCGGTCCCGCCCCGGCGCGCGGGCCGGTGGTGGTGGAGCTGTTCACCAGCCAGGGCTGCGGCATGTGCCCGGACGCCAACCGCCTGCTCGCCGATCTCGCCTCAGAAAACCAGGACGTGCTCGCGCTCGCCTGGGGCGTCAGCTACTGGGACATGTATGGCTGGGAAGACCGCTATGCCCGGCCCGAATTCAACGCGCGCCAGGAGGCCTATGTCGCCGCCGGCGAGGCGCACCGGGTCTATACCCCGCACTTCGTGATCAACGGCGCGCCGAAGAAGTTCCGCTTCCGCCCGGAAACCATCCGCGAAGCGGTGGAGGCGGAGACCGGCGTGCCGCTCGCCCCCCGGGTCGCGCGCGTCTCGCCGTCCTCGGTCAGCGTCGCCTTCACCGGCCCGGACCGCGAGAGCCCGGCGGAAGTCTGGCTCGCGGCCTACGAGCCGGGCCTCGTCACCATGCGCATTGAGGGCGGCAACAATGCCGGGACGGAGATGCCGCATTTCAACATGGTCCGCGCGCTGACCGAGCTGCCGGCCTGGGACGGGGGCGAGTACCGGGTGCTCGACGAGACCGCCTGCCCGGCAGATCTCGCCTGCGCCGTGCTGATCCAGGCCTTCTCCGGGGGGCCGATCCTGGGCGCGGCGTCTATTCCTGCGGCAGCGGCGGATTAGGCTCGGCGAGCCCGGTCAGCGGCCGGGTCATGCGCTCGTAGGCGTCCGCGCTCACCTCGAAGGCCCAACCCTCAGCCCTTGCGTCGAAATGGGCGGCGCGCTCGGCGGCATCGTCGGCGGCCGCACTGACCTCGAGCCGCGCCCAGCGCGCGTCTGCGTCCGCGTGGAAGGTGTAGGCATAGGCGAGCCCGCCGAACGTGACGGCGGCATGGGCCGCGACCGGAGCGCCTTCGAGCGTGTCGGCCGGGCGCACGTCGCGGAAGCGCACCCGCGCGCCGGCGACCGCCACGCCGTTGCCGGCACCGGAGGTCACGAGCCGCCAGCCGCGCGGCTCGCGCAGCTCGAAATTGCGCGCGCTGAGCCCCGGCTTGGCGAGCGCATAGGCCGGACCGGTCTCGGGCTGGACGCGCGCGCGCGCGACCCCGGCCGGGTCGAGATCGAAGAAGTCGAGCCCGAGCCAGCGGTCGACCGCGTCGAGATCGGGCAGGCTGCCGGCGGCGGCGAAGGCGCGCTCGGAAAAGGCGGGACGCAGGTACAGCCCGTCCTCGCCGCGCTCGTCCCCGATCAGCAGATCGGCCAGCACGCGTCCCTCGGCGTCGGCGATGGTCAGGCGCACCGCCTCTCCGCCCTCGCCGGGCGCCACCAGGCCGAGCCGGGCGAACTTGTCCGGATCGCGCGTCATCGCGGCGGAGAAGCGCAGGCCGGACAGCGCCGCGTCGAGCTCGGCGATGCGGTCGGGGCGCACCGGATAGCCGCCGCGGCTCGGCATCACCCAGCCCTGGTCGGTGCGCAGCAGGCTGAACTGGACGTCGCGGGCGACGATCTCGATGCGGCTCGCCAGGGCCGCCTGCTCGCGCCAGTCCGGCAGGACCGGCCCGGAGACCCCGGGACGCTCGGTGAGGCTCGCATCGCGCCACACCGCGCCGATGCCGAGCAGCAGGGCGGCGACACCCGCCGCGGCGAGGGCGAGCGCGATGCGCAGGCGTTTGCGGGCCGGTGTGATACTCATCGCGGCCTCCGGCGGCGTAGCAGCAGAAAGACGAACCCGGCGAGCAGCACGAGCACGGGCGGAACCCAGACCGTCCAGAACAGGAGGGCGCGCTCGAGGGCGTCGATCTCGACGCGGAAGCCGCGCTCGATGTCCCTCAGGCGTTCGCGGGCCTCCAGGATGCGGGCACGCAGGGCCTCGGCCTGCCCGGTCTCGGCGGCCGCCGCGCCGGACAGGGCGGAGCCCGCGCCGGTCCGGTTCAGGGCCTCGAGCTCGGCCTCGGCGGCGGCAAGCTCGGCGCTGAGTTCCTCCTGCAGGGCGAGATAGCGCGCCTCGGCCTCGGCCCTGAGGTCTTCGACCCGGACCATCGGGCGGGCCGAGCTGGACCGCGATCTCAGCGAGACGAGGGCCGGATCGCCGGCGAGCGCATCGGCGAGATTGAGGATCAGGGCCAGATTGTCGGCGACGATCCGGTCGCCCTGGACCGGATCGGGATTGATGAAGAAGGCCGGATCGAACAGGTCGGCATCGGCGATCAGTATGATCTCCGCCGCGCCGTCGCTTCGAGCGCGATGGGCCGCCGGGTCGAGGGCGAGCTCACCGGCCGGCGGACCGTCCGGAAAGGCACTGGCGAGCGGGCCGGACAGCCGCGCGGCGAGCGCGAGCGGGGCGTCGGGCGCGATCTGGTAGATCGCGGCCAGCTCGTCCGGCGAGGGCGAGCCCGCGGCGAGGTCCGCGTCGAGGCGCGCGCCCTCCGGGCTCGTCGCGAGGATGGCGGAGAACGCCGTCGCGGCGCCCTCGAGCGGGCGCAGGACGCCGGGCGAGCCGACATTCACCCCGCGCGAGAGCGCGGCGACGGGCGGGAAGCCCGTGCTCATCCCGCCTGGCGGCACGGAGAACCAGAGCGGATAGGCCCGCATGCGGGTGCGCCCGCCCTCGTTGATCTGGACGGGCAGCCCGTGGCGGCGGTCCATCGCCACGACGGTGGGATCGTAGGCCGCGCCCCAGGCAGGCAGGAGGCGGGGCAGAGCGCTGTCGCGCTCGGCACGCAGCGGCGGCAGCCCGTCCGGGCCGGGCTTGAGCGCGACATGGGCCATCGGATCGAGCGCGGCGAGCACCCGGCCGGTGCGCAGCGCGAACTGGTCGACGAGATAGGTCTGCGCCTCGGTGAGCGCGGGCGGGTGCAGCAGGAAGAGCGCGTCGGCCTCGGGGATCGCCTCGAAGGTCTCGTCCAGCCAGACGAGGTCGTAGGCCGCGGCGAGCTCGTCGATCACCGGGTTCGGGGATGCGCCCTGCGCATCCGGGGCGAAGGGCAGCGAGGAGATCACCGCGATCACCGGCGTGCGCGCGCGGTCGAGTTCGGCGATGAGCCTGACGATCTCGTATTCCAGGCGGGCCTCCTCGGCCGGGTCGAAGAAGGCCACGGTGCGCCGGTCGTCGACCGCGTTGTGCCCGATGAGGCCGAAGAAGAGCTGGCCGCCCTCCTCGGTCGGGACGGGCTCGAGCCCGGCCGCGATGGCGCGGTCCTCGGCGGGCGAGAACGGTTCCGGATCGACCTCGTCGAGACGCACCATGCCGTCCGAACGCGCCGCGATGGTACGCAGCATCTCGCGCACCCGGGCCGCATAGGCGCGGATCGCGGGATAGCGCGCCGCCTCCTCGCGCGAGTAGACGAAATCGAGCTGTACCGGCTCCTCGATGCGTTCCAGAACCTCCAGCGTGCCCGGGCTCAACCGGTAGAGGCCGCGCTCGGTGAGGTCGAGGCGCACCGAATCCAGCACCACGCCGGTGAACAGGTTGAACCCGGCGAACAGGGCGATCAGCCCGGCGAGGACGAGGGCGAGGAAGCGCGGCGCACTCATCGGCCCGCTCCCCGGCGCGCATCGATCAGGGTGATGGCGAGAGCGAGGCCGAGCGCCATGAGGCTGATGAAGTAGACGAGGTCGGCGAGCGAGAGCACGCCTCGGCGCAGCGACTCGTAGCGCGCCAGGGCGGACAGCTCGGCAAGCGCCTCGGCGAACGCGCCGGGCAGTCGCGCCGACAGCGCGTCGAGCACGAAGGGCAGGCCCGCCACGGTGATGAGGAAGCACGCCCCGACGCCGAGCACGAAGGCGACGACCTGGTTTCCCGTGACCGCCGAGAGCGCCTGGCCGAGCGCGAGATAGCCGCCGGCGATGAGCAGCGTGCCGATATAGGCCGTCGCGATCGCGGCATTGTCCGGATTGCCGAGATAGTTCATCGCGATCCACATCGGGGCGGTGAGCGCGATCGCGCAGGCCGCGACGGTCCAGGCGGCGAAAAACTTGCCCCCGGCCGCCGCCCAGAGCGGGATCGGCGCGGCGAGCAGCATTTCCAGCGTGCCGTGATCGCGTTCTTCCGCCCAAGCGCGCATCGCGAGCGCGGGCATCAGCACCAGCAGGAGCCAGGGCATGTAGTCGAAGAGCGGGGCGAGATCGGCGCGCCCGGTCTCGAACAGGCGCCCGACCTGCCAGGCGAAGCTTGGCGCGGCGAAGGCGAACACCACGAGGAAGACATAGGCGAGCGGGGTCTCGAAATAGGCCGCCAGCTCGCGCCGGTAGACGGCGTAGAGCGCCCTCACGCGGCCGCCTCCTTCCGCCCGATGGCGGAGGTGTCCTTCGCCCTGATGCTTTCGTGGGCGGCGCGGGTGAGGGCGCGGAAGGCCGAGCCGATCGTGCCGTCCTCGCCGATCTCGGCGAGCTTCTGCGGCGTGTCGTCGGCGAGGATGCGCCCGTCGGCGATCACCGCGGCGCGCGTGCAGATGGCGTCGACCTCGTCGAGCAGGTGGGTGGAGATGATGATCGCCTTGTGCGCGGCCATCTCGCGGATCAGCGAGCGCACCCCGTCCTTCTGGTTCGGATCGAGCCCGTCGGTCGGCTCGTCGAGGATGAGGATGGGCGGATCGTGGGCGATCGCGGCGGCGAGCGCGGCGCGCCGCTTGTAGCCCTTCGAGAGCGTGGCGATCGCCTTGTCGGCGGCGGCCCCGACGCGGGCGCGGTCGAGGGCGAGCGTCTCGGCACGCTTCAGCCCGGCGCCGGAGAAGCCGCGCGCGCGCAGGTGGAAGCGGACGAAGCCGCGCGGCGTCATCGCCGGGTAGGCCGGGGCGCCTTCCGGCAGATAGCCGAGGAAGCGCTGCGCCTCGCGCCGCTTCAGGCTGGAATCGTAGCCGTTGAGACTCGCCGCCCCGTCATCGGGCTCCAGGCATCCTGCCAGCATGCGCATGGTGGTGGACTTGCCCGCCCCGTTGGGCCCGAGAAATCCCAGAACCTCGCCGCGCCCCACGCTGAAGGAGACGTGGTCGACGGCCAGGTGGTGGCCGAAACGTTTGACGAGCCTGTCTGCGACGATCATGGCGGTCTGGCCGATCCCTCTCTGCCGAACTCTGCCCGTCCCCCGCGCGGCTCTAGCGATAGCGGGAAACGCGCCAGTGCGCCACCGGTCTAGCAGGCAGACTCTCGCCAAATCCTGAAAGGCACGCAAAAGGGGAAGGCGCGCCCGGGGAAGCAGGCGCGCCTTCGTGAGGGGATATCGTGAGCGAATAGGAGCGTCGGCCGATCCAGCCGCTCGATCCGGGGGGCTGGGGGGGCTGTGAAACCAGGATCGGAGCGTTTGGGTTACCGAACCGGCCGACAGGTGCCAGACTGCTGCTTGCGTTTGGCACGTCAGGGGCCAGAATGTGTCGACAATGGGGCGCTGCATGAAATGTTGGTAACCTGACCGCGAGCAGGCAGGATACCACCGTGCAGAGCTCACCAGCGGGAGGCGTCATGATCCCAACGATGGCCGGCCGGCGCGAGGACGGCGTCATGTTCGACAGGCCCGAGCTGGATGCGATCCTGAGGGTCTACGGCTTCATGGTCGCCGCCGGGGAATGGCGCGACTACGCGATCGACGGGCTGAAGGACCGCGCCGAGTTCGCCGTCTTCCGCCATGCCAGCGAAGTGCCGATCTACCGAATCGTGAAGACCCCCGACGAGGCCCGCCGCCAGGGCGCCTACAAGGTGGTCGCGGCCTCGGGCCAGATCCTGAAGCGCGGCCAGGATCTCAAGCAGGTCCTGAAGGTCTTCGACCGCCAGCTGGTGCGCCTGGCGGCGAACGATTGAAGGGGTCCCGTCAAAGAAAAACGCCCCGGCGCGAGCCGGGGCGTCTTCGTTTCGGGTCCGATGAGCGGCGCGCTATTCGCGGTTGCCGAGCATCATCAGGATGACCTGGAACATGTTGATGAAGGCGATGTAGAGGTTCAGCGCGCCGTAATAGGTCATCACGGCCATCGAGCGCTCGTCGCCCGCGATCTCGTTGTACATCAGCTTCAGCGATTGCGTCTGCCAGGCGACCACGCCGGCCATCAGGCCGAGAATGGCGAACTGGATCAGCCACTGCAGGCCGGAGCTTTCCAGGAAGAAGACGTTGATCAGGCTGATCAGCACCACGCCGATGATGCCCATCACCAGGAAGGCGCCGATCGGCTGCAGGTTGGTCTTCGTGGTGTAGCCCCACAGCGACAGGCCGAAGAAGGCCGCCGCGGTGATCGCGAAGGCCTGCGCGATCGTGCCGAAGGTGACCGAGACCGCACCGGTCAGGGTCTGGGCCACCTGGCCGCCCGTGGCCATCATCACCCACACGCCGAGGCCCATGCCGATCAGGGAGACGACGGCCCAGTAGAGCACCGCCGCCCCGAGCGGGGAGGGATTGCGCATGAAGAACATCGAGCCGAACAGCAGGACGAGCGGGCCGAACTGGACGACGTAGAGCAGCGGCGTGCCGAACACGAGCTGGGTGACGGGCGTCACCGTGCCGACCACGTAGGCGAGGACCGCCGACAACAGCAGGCCCAGGCCCATCTTGTTGTAGACCCCGAGCATGAAGCTGCGCAGGCCTTCGTCACGCGAGGTGTCGAGCGTCTGCGCGCCATAGGTCGTGCGCGAATACTGGTTCATGTTCGTTCTCATACCCACTTGTTGGGCCCGCCGGTCCGAGGCGAGCATCGCCCATGAATATCAGGTGCCGCGCGGGCAAATTCAAGGAAAACCGGCTGCGACACGCGCGTCTATTCCCTTGTCCGGCTAGGGATTTCGCCGCGCCGGGCGCGCCGGGCGCTTGACTTCGCAGTCCGCGCCGCGAGGTTTGGGGGTCATGAGCCTTCGCGTCTTCACCGCCCTGCCCATCCCCGAAGAGGTCGCCGACCTCGTCGAGCCGCTGTGCAAGGGCGTGCCCGGCGCGAAATGGCGCCCGCGGGAGAATTTCCACATCACGCTCGCCTTCTACGGCGAGCTCGACGAGCCCGTGATCGAGGAACTCGACCACGAGCTCGCGCGCATCGAGATCGCCCCCTTCGCCCTGAAGCTGAAGGGCGCGAACCATTTCGGGAAGGACGAGCCGAGCTCGCTCTGGCTCGGCGTGGAGGCGCCCGGGCAGCTCGACGATCTCGCGCGCGAGTGCCGCAAGGCGGCCCGGCGCGTGGGTGTCGGCGTGGAAAAGCGGAACTACCTGCCGCACATGACCATCGCCTATATCGATCGCGAGGAGCTCGATCTCGGCAAGCTGCGCGGTTTCGAGCAGCGCCTGAACCTCTTCGAGACCGAGCCCTTCATCGCCGACCGCTTCTATCTCCACTCCAGCTATCAGCGTAAGCGCGGACCGAATGACTACCCGGTCGAGGCCGAATACCCGCTCGAGCACCCGACGCGGCGCGAGGTCGGCTGAAGGCAACGGGACTTGGCGCGCGGCGCCGCGGCGTGTTTGATGGTGCGATATCGTCCACCGGGGAGACCAGACCATGCGCCATGCGCGCCGATTCCTGACCGCTTCGGCGGCCCTTCTCGCCCTCGCCGCGTGCGAGCAGCCAGAAACCGACACCGAGACCGAGACCGCCGAGACGGAGCAAGCCGGCATGACACAGGACCCGCCCGCCGAAGGCGTGGCGCTGAACACCGCGATCCAGAACGGCGAGACACCGCTGACCTTCCTGGAAGAGGTCGAGGGCGAGGCCGCCCTCACCTTCGCGCGCGAGGCAAACGAGAAGTCGCTCGGCCGGCTGCAGGCCGATCCGCGCTACGACACGCTGTTCAACGAGGCGCTGGAAATCCTGCAGAGCGACGCGCGCATCCCCTATGTCAGCGTGCGCGGCGGCGCGCTGTACAATTTCTGGCAGGATAGCGAGCACACGCACGGCCTGTGGCGCAGGACGACGCTGGAGAGCTATCTCACCGACAGCCCGCAATGGGAGGTCGTCCTCGATCTCGACGCGCTCGCCGAGGAAGAGGGCAGGAACTGGGTCTGGCGCGGGGCGGACTGCCTGCCGCCCGCCTACGATCGCTGCATCCTGACCCTGTCGGACGGCGGCTCGGACGCGGCGGTGCGCCGCGAGTTCGACGTCGCCACGCAGAGCTTCGTGGACGGCGGCTTCGTCGTCGAGGAGACCAAGGGGTCGACCACCTGGATCGACGAGGACACGCTGATGATCGCGACCGCGCTCGATCCGGCGGAGACGACGAGCTCGGGCTATCCCTTCGTGGTCAAGCGCTGGAGCCGCGGCACGCCCATCGAGGCGGCCGAGACGATCCTCTCCGGCGATGCGAGCGATGTCGGGGTCTGGCCCGCCCGCCTGCAGCACGGCGACGGCCCGGCCTGGTTCATGGCGGTGGAGGCCGAGACCTTCTTCGAGAGCACCTACTGGCTGCTGTCCGGCGAGACCCGCGGCGAGCCGATCCGCCTGCCGGTGCCCGCCAAGTCGAGCCCGCAGGCCCTGTTCGGCGAGCAGCTGGTGATGAGCCTCGAGGAATCCTGGACGCCGGTCGAGGGCGGCGAGACCTATCCGGCCGGGGCCGTGGTCTCCTTCTCCCTGCCCGAGTTCGCGGCCACCGGGGAGCTTCCGGCCGTGCACGTGCTGCACGCGCCCGGCCCGCGCCAGTCGATCGGCGGGATCGGCACCACGGCGGACCGGCTGTTCATGGTGATCAACGAGAACGTCACCGGCAGTCTTGCCGCCTTCACCTTCGGCGAGGACGGCTGGACGAGCGAGGCGGTGGAAACCCCGCAGAACCTCGCCATCAACATGGCCGCCACGGACGATCATTCCGACATCGCCTTCGTCCAGGCCGAGGGCTTCACCACGCCGGACACGCTGTATCTCGTCGACAGCGAGAGCCTGTCGCTCGAGCCGGTCAAATCCCTGCCGCACTGGTTCGATGCCGAAGGCATAACCGTCGAGCAGCGCGAGGCCGAGAGCGCGGACGGCACGATGATCCCCTACTTCATCGTGCGCCCCGAGGGGCAGGACGAGCCGGGACCGACCCTGCTTTACGCCTATGGCGGCTTCCAGGTCAGCCTGACGCCGAACTATTCCGGCGTTGCCGGCAAGCTGTGGTACGAGCGCGGCGGCACCTATGTGCTCGCCAACATCCGCGGCGGCGGCGAGTTCGGCCCGGCCTGGCACCAGGCGGGGCTTCGCACCAACCGCCAGCGCATCTATGACGACCTGATCGCGGTCGCCGAGGCGCTGATCGAGGACGGCATCACCACGAGCGACCAGCTCGGCGTGATGGGCGGCTCCAATGGCGGCCTGCTGACCGGGGTGATGTACACCCAGCGCCCCGACCTGTGGGGGGCGGTGATCAGCCAGGTGCCGCTGCTCGACATGCTGCGCTTCCACCTGCTGCTCGCCGGGGCGAGCTGGCAGGACGAGTACGGCTTCCCCGACCAGAGCCCGGCCGAGCGCGATTTCCTGCGCTCGATCTCGCCGCTGCACAATGTCGATCCGGAAACGGACTATCCCCCGCTCTTCCTCCTGACCTCGACCAAGGACGACCGGGTCCATCCCGCCCATGCGCGCAAGATGGCCTACCTGCTCGAGGTGCTCGGCAAGGACGTGCTGTATTACGAGAACATCGAGGGCGGCCACTCGGCGGCCGCGAACCTGGAAGAGACCGCCCGGCGCAACGCGCTGGAATACACCTTCCTGATGCAGGAGCTGATGGACGGGTAGGCCGTCCGCCCCGCCGCTGACGAGCGAGATCCCGGGCCGCCCGCGCGGTCCGGGATTTCTTCACGAGCGCACCGCGAACTCGCACCAGAGCGGAAGGTGGTCGCTGACGCGCCAGCTCATCGATTGCGGCTTCAGCTTCGGATCGGCCTGGAACAGCAGGTCCTTGAAATTGAAGCCGCCGGCAGTGATGAACTCCATGCCCAGCGCGAAGCCGCTGTTCTGCCTGAACCAGGCGATCTGGTCGTAATATTTCGGCGGCTTGCCGTCGGCGGTGAAGGAGACCGTGCGCGGCGCGCCGTCGAGTTCCTCCGGGACATACAGCCCGGTGGACCTGAAGGCCTCGTCGTTCACATCGCCCTTATTGTCGATGTTGAAATCGCCGAGCAGCATGAGCGAGTGGCCCCAGCGCGCGGTATCCTTCGCCCAGTCCTTCATCCAGGCCGCGATGGCCTTCAGCTCCGGGGTGCGGTCCGCGTAGTCGTCCCCGTAGAGCACGTGCATGGTGACGAGGATGAAGGTCTCCCGGCCCGACCGGAAGCTGACTGCGTAGGGGCTGCGGGCGAACTGGCGGAACTGCGAGCCCGGCTCCACGCCCAGCTGTTCCAGCACGCGCGGATCGTCGGGCACGGTGAGCTCGCCGGCGAGGCCGGACAGCTGCACGCGCGAGGCGTCGAAGACGTAGGCCATGCGCTCGTCGTTTCCCGCCGAGCCGCGATTGACGTCGGTCATCAGGAACTGCCAGCCCGGGCCGAGCGTCTTCATCAGCTCGCGCAGCGCCTTGAAGTCGCCGCGCACCTCCTGCAGGGCGACGACGTCGAACCGGGAGATGATCTCGGCGATGTAGGCAAGGCCGCGCCAGTTGCGCTTCGGGCTGTCGTCCTCGCCCGAGCGCCAGGCTGGCGTCAGCCCGCCGAAGGCGCGCACGTTCCACGTCGCGACCAGGAGATTGCGCCCGACCGCGCGCTTGGCCGGAAGCTGCACGTCCAGCGCCTGCCGCAGGGCCTGGAGCTCGGCCCGCATCGCCTTGATGGCGGCCGCTTCAACGCCATCCTCGGACGCCGCCTTGCGCCAGTCCGGAAGCCCGCCGCTCATGAGAGTCTCTCCCCAGCCGTGAGGCGAACAGACTACATCCAAAAGCTGCAGCTTGCGAGAGAAATCGCGCGGCCCGCGTGGCCCGGCGCGCCTATTTCAGGAAGCCGCCGATGCGGGCGAGCGTGTCGGTGATGTCCGGGAATTCCGCCTCGATCTCCGCGCGGATGCCGGCCGGGACGTCGCGGGTCTCGGCGATGGCGTGGAGATGCTTGTAGGCGGCCACGGTCGCGCGGTCGTTGGCCGCGATCGCCGCGGCGATGTCGGCGACAGCCCTGTCGAGCGCGTCTTTGTCCTCGTGCGCGGCGTTGGCGAGGCCCCAGTCGGCGGCCTGTTTCCCGGTGAAGGTCTTCGCGGTGTAGGACAGCTCCCTGGCACGCCGCAGGCCCACGGCGCCGGGCAGGGTCTGGCTCATCCCCCAGGTCGGGCGGATCGCGAACTTGGCGTGGGTATCGCCGAACTTCGCGTCGGCGGTGGCGTGAATGAAGTCGCAGTGCAACGCGAACTCCAGCGCGCCGGTGAAGCACGCCCCATGCACCTTGGCGATGACGGGCCGCGTGGCGGCACGCACCGCCGTCATCAGCCGGCCCGCCGGCTCGTCGAAGACGGGACCCACCCGGCCCGCCTTCGGCTCGGCGCCGGAGAGCACCTTCAGATCGACGCCCGCACAGAAGGCCCGGCCCGCGCCTTCCACGACGATGACCGCCGCCCCGTCCTCGCGCTCGGCGTCCGCGAAGGCCGAGATGAGCTCCTCCAGCATGGCCGGGGTGAAGGCGTTCAGCGCCTCGGGCCGGTTCAGCGTGATCGTGAGCACGCCCTCGGCCTCGTTCGTGAGGATGTTCTCCCAGGCCATTTCTAACCCCTGTTGCGTCCGAGCTTCTCGTGGCTCTCCACCCAGTCACCCGCGACCACGGCGCCGGCAAGGCTCACCTCGCCGGCCAGCACGGTCGCGGCGCAGATCTCGATGAAGCGGCGCACCTTGCCCTTGCCGCGGCAGCCCAGGATGTCGAGGCACTCGGCCTGCGTCGGCAGGCCCGTGCCGCCGCCGAAGGTCGCCACGATCAGGGCGGGAAGCGTGATGGACCAGTAATAGGTCTCGCCGCCGTCCTCCAGGCGCACATAGGTCATCGCGGCATGGCTCTCGGCCACGTTCGCCGCGTCCTGGCCGCAGGCGATGAACAGGGCGGCCAGCGCATTGGCCGCATGCATGCCGTTGTTTGCCGAGCCCGCCATCACCGAGCCGGCGAAGGAATTCAGCCGCGCCCGGAACAGGTCCTCGGCCGCCACCCCGACCCGCTCGCGCAGCAGCGAGGAGGGGATGCGCGCCTCCGCGATCACCCGCGCGCCGCGCGAATGCAGCACGTTCAGTTGCGAGTGCTTCTTGTCGGTGTCCATCGCGCCGGACAGCGTGTAGCGCGCGCCGCCGGGATAGCTTTTCGCGATCCACTCGCAGGCGGCGAACGTCGCCTTGCCGGCCATGTTCTGGCCGGCCGCGTCGCCGGTCTCGTAGTTGAAGCGCAGGTGCAGCATCGGCCCGACGGCATAGCGCTCGACATGGGAGAGCTTCGCGATCGAGGAGCTGGCCTCGGCGGCCATGCGGATCTGTTCGAGATTGCTTTCCACCCAGCCGGCGAACTCGCGCGCCCCGCGCGCATCATTGAAATGGAAGACCGGGGCGCGCTGCATGAAGCGCTCGTGGATGGTGGTCTTCACCCCGCCCGCCTCGGTCAGGATGCGCATGCCGCGATTATAGCTCGCGACCAGCGTGCCCTCGGTGGTGGCGAGCGGGACATAGACGTCCTCGCTGACATGCTCGCCCTCGATCCTCAGCGGCCCGGCAAGGCCGACCGGCACCTGCGCCACGCCGATGAAATTCTCGATATTGCCGCGCGTGACCGCCGGGTCGAAGGAGAAGGACCCGGTATGGGACAGGTCCGCGCCGGTGCGCCCTGAGACGAACTCGCGGCGCATCCTGGCGGCCTCGGGCGTGTAGTCGTTGTCCCTGTCGCGCGGGACGGAGAGGCGGGTGTCGTTGGGGCGCTGGGTCATGGCAGCGAGATTAAGGTGCTGGCGCGCGCTGGCAATACGCCTCTAGTCGCCGGCGAGTTCGCTCCTGACCTGGAGATGGTCGAGCAGGTCCTTCAGCGTGATCAGGCCCTTCAGCGCCCCGTCCTGCACCACCAGGAAGCGCGAGCGCTCGCTCTTCTGCATCATCTGGAGCGCCTCCATCGCGTCGCAGCCGGCTCTCAGCGTGGGAGACTCCGCCAGCGGCGTCATCGCCTCGCCGACGGTGAGCTGCCTGCGCGTGTCTTGCGACTTCTCCCGGATCTCGTCGATGCCGATCGTGCCGGCGAGACGGCCGTCCCGCATCACCGGATAGAGCCGGTGGTGGCTGGTGAAGAGATGATCGCGGATGAAGTCCTCCAGCGTGATCGCGGCGTCCACCGTCTCGACCTCGCGCGTCATCAGCTCGTCCAGCGTCCGGCCCTCGAAGATGCGCTTCATCTCGCTCTGCTGGAAGGCGCCGAGCGCGGCCATGCGGATGAACTGCCCGATCAGGATCCACCACAGCCCGCCGACGAAGGCCCCGGCGAGGATCAGCAGGAGTCCCAGGCCCGACAGGATCCAGCCGAAGATGCTGCCCGCGCGCGAGGCGATGCCGGTCGCCTTCCGCAGATTGCCGGTGACCTGCCAGATCGCTCCGCGCAGCACGCGCCCGCCGTCCATCGGGAAGGCGGGGATGAGGTTGAAGATGGCGAGCACGAGATTGAGCAAAGCGAGATAGCCCAGCACCGCCGACATCGGCTCGGACATGCCGGCGGTGGCGCGCGAGGCGAACTCGAAGGCGGCCGCGAGCACCAGGCTCATCGCCGGGCCGGCCGCGGCCATGATCATCTCCGCCTTCGGCTCGGTCGGTTCCTCGGTCATCTGCGCGGCGCCGCCGAACATGAAGAGGGTGATGGTCTCCACCTCGATGCCGAACAGGCGTCCGACGAGGGAGTGGGACAGCTCGTGCAGGAGGATGGAGACGGCGAGGCCGATCACGCCGGCGATCGCCATCCACCAGTAGAGCTGTTCGGGAAGCCCCTCGTAGAGGGTCGGGAAAGCGCCGGTCGCGAGCGACCAGGCGATCAGCAGCGCGATCAGCGCCCAGCCGATATTGACGCGGATGGCGATGCCGAAGACACGGCCGAGCGTTAGGGTCATGGGGGGCATGGCGGTCTCGTCTCACTGCAATGGATTTACGCGAAGGCCAAGTTGGGCGGCGGGAGCCGGTCTTGCAAGCGAGCGCGCCGCGTGCGCGAAGGTTCCTGCCCTCGCCTTTTGCACTGCGGAAAAATCGTCTAAGACCGCCGTCCTCCCTTCGCTCCACAGACCGATAGCGCCCGAAAGTTCCGATGAAAGAGTTTCCCGACAAGTACAAGCCGGCCGAAGCCGAAGCCGAATGCACGCAGCGCTGGGCGAAGGACGAGGCATTCAAGTGGGACCCGCAGGCTCCCGCGGAGACCGACTATGTCATCGACACCCCGCCCCCGACCGTGTCGGGCGCGCTGCACGTGGGCCATGTCTATTCCTATACCCAGGCCGACATCGTCGCGCGCTATTTCCGGATGAGCGGGCGCAACGTGCTCTATCCGATCGGCTGGGACGACAACGGCCTGCCGACCGAGCGCCTGGTGGAGAAGGTCAGGAAGGTGCGTGGCGGGACGATGTCGCGCGAGGACTTCGTGGCGCTCTGCAAGGAGGTCATCCCGCCCTACGAGCAGCAGTTCCGCGACCTGTTCACCCGGCTCGCGCTGTCGGTCGACTGGAGCCGGGAGTACCAGACGATCTCCGACGACAGCCGGACGATCTCGCAGATGTCCTTCCTCGATCTCTACAGGAAGGGCCTGCTCGAGCGGCGTCTGGAACCGGCCCTGTGGGACCCGGCCGACCGGACCGCCATCGCCCAGGCCGAGGTCGAGGAGATCGAGCGCGAGGGCAAGCTCAACCAGATCCCGTTCGCCATCGAGGGCGGCGGCGAGCCCGCGGTGATCGCGACGACGCGCCCCGAGCTGATCGGCGGCTGCGGCGCGCTGATGATCCATCCCGGCCATCCGCGTGCGAAGGAACTCGTCGGCAGGCGCGCGATCACGCCGCTCTATCATGTCCCGGTGCCGATCATCGCCGACGAGGCCGTCGATCCGGAAAAGGGCACCGGCATCGTGATGTGCTGCACCTTCGGGGACGTGCAGGACATCAACTGGTGGCGCGCGCACCGCCTGCCGCTGCGCATCGTCATCGACCGCGCCGGCAAGATGAAGGACGAGCTGGAGATCGGGTCGGACGACTGGCCGAGCCTCGATCCCGACAGCGCGAAGGCGACGATCGAACTCCTGGCCGGCCTGAAGGCGGAGAAGGCCAAGGAGAAGACCCTCGAACTCCTCAAGGAAAAGAACCTGCTCCTGAAGCAGGAAACGACCCGGCAGGTCGTGCCGGTCGCGGAGCGTTCCGGCGCGCCGCTGGAAATCATCGTCACCCCGCAATGGTTCATCAAGACGCTCGAGTTCAAGGAGCAGATCCTGGAGAAGGGGCGCGAGATCACCTGGCGGCCCGAATACATGCGCCAGCGCTTCGAGAGCTGGGTGGAAGGGCTGAAATGGGACTGGCTCATCTCGCGCCAGCGCCATTTCGGCGTGCCGCTTCCCGTGTGGTATTCCCGGCGCCCCGGCGAGGAAGGCAAGATCATCGTGCCCGGCGCGGACGAGCTGCCGGTCGATCCCACGAGCGACCTGCCCAGGGGCTATGAGGCCCACGAGGTGGAGCCCGAGCGCGACGTGATGGACACCTGGGCGACGAGCTCGGTGTCCCCGCAGCTCAATTCGCGCGCGATCAGCGAGGACTTCGCCCTCGACTACGAGACCCACAAGCGGCTCTTCCCGATGGCGCTGCGCCCGCAGGCCCACGAGATCATCCGCACCTGGGCCTTCTACACCATCGTCAAGGCGCTCCATCACGAGCAGACCATCCCCTGGCGCAATATCGCGATCTCGGGCTGGTGCCTGGCGAGCGACGGCTCGAAGATGAGCAAATCGAAGGGCAATGTGATCGACCCGATCAAGCTGCTCGACGAGCACGGCACCGACGTCGTGCGCTACTGGACGGGCACGTCGCGGCTCGGCCACGACACCGCGCTCAGCCCGAACACGCTGGCCCAGGGCAAGCGCCTGGTCACCAAGCTGTGGAACGCGGTCAAGCTGGCGCACATGTCGCTGGAGAAGGTCGAGATCGAGGCCGCTTCCCCGCGCGCCGACATCGAGGCGGGCAAGATCACCCACCCGCTCGATCTCTGGCTGCTCGGCCGGCTGTCCGAGACCGTGACGCGCGCCACCGAGGCGTTCGAGAATTACGAGTATGCGCAGGCGCTTCGCGTGACCGAGGACTTCTTCTGGCGCACCTATTGCGACAATTACCTCGAGATGGTGAAGCACCGCACGCGCTTCGAGGGCGAGCCGGACGCGCAGGAACGCTCCGCCCTGCACACCCTGCACCATGCCTCGGTCACGCTGATCCGCCTGTTCGCACCCTTCACGCCCTACGTCACCGATGTCCTCAACGACATCATGCTCGGCGAGCCGGGCAAGGACACGCCCACCGTCCACGCGCGCGGCGCCTGGCCGAGCGCGGCCGACCAGGCCGATCCGGGCAGCTTCCGCGAGGAGGGCGACCGCTTCGTCTCGATCCTGGCCGCGGCGCGCAAGGTGAAGTCCGAGCTGCAGGTCTCGATGCGGGCCGAGGTGGAGACGCTCACCGTCATCGGGACGGATGCGGGCAGCCTGCCGGATCTCATCGGCGAGACCGGGGAGGATCTCAAGGCCGTCACCAATGCGCAGGCGGTCGCGCTTGCCGAGCGCGCGCCGGAGGGCGATCCTTCGGCCGTCTCGCCGGACGAGCGCTTCACGGTGGCGCTGAAGATGGCACCGCAGACCGCGGGCTAGCCGCGGCGTTCAAGGGGGAGCGATGACGATCACGCGCTGGGCGGTTCGCCTGCACAAATGGCTCGCCCTCATCGTCGGGCTCCAGATCCTGCTCTGGGTGACGGGCGGGCTCGTGATGAGCGTGCTGCCGATCGAGCAGGTGCGCGGCGAGCATACCATCGCCGCGCCCGACCGGACCCCGATCGTACTCGGGGACGTCCTTGCACCGGACGAGGCCGCGACCCTCGCCGGGGCCGGGCCGGTCGTGGCGGCGAGCCTCGCGCGCTGGACGGGCCGGCCGGTCTATCGCTTCGAGACGGTGTCCGGGCCGGTGATGGTGGATGCCGCCACCGGCGAAGTCCTGTCGCCCATCGACGAGGCTGCCGCCCGCGCCGTCGCCATGGCCGGCTATGCCGGCGACGCGCCGATCGGCACGGTCGAATACCTCGCCGAACCGAGCTGGGAGTATCGCCATGCCGGCCCGGCCTGGCGGGTCTTCATGGACGACGGCGAGGGCACGCGGCTCTACATCTCTGCGCAAACCGGGGAGATCACGGCACGGCGCAACGACACCTGGCGCGTGTTCGACTTCTTCTGGATGCTGCACATCATGGACTATCGCGAGCGGGAGGACTTCAACCATCCGCTCCTGATCGCGATGGCCGGGCTCGCCCTGTTCACGGTGCTGGCCGGCCTCGTCCTGCTGTTCAGCCGGATGCGGCGCAGCCTGCTGAGCTGGCGGGCGAGGCGCAGGGCTCAGGCCGCGGCGTCCTGAGCCTCGCTCCTGGGCAGGGTGAAATGGAAGCGCGAGCCCTTGCCGGGCTCGGATTCCAGCCAGATCTTCCCGCCATGGCGCTCGACCGCCTGCTGGCATACCGCGAGCCCGATTCCGGTGCCGTCATACTCCTCGCGCCCGTGCAGGCGCTGGAAGGGCGCGAAGATCTTGTCGAAGAACTTCGATTCGATGCCGATGCCGTTGTCGCTCACGCTGATGCGCCAGAATTCGCCTTCCGGCTCGGCGGCGATGCGCACCTGCGGCGCGGCTTCGCCGCGGTACTTTATCGCGTTGGAGACGAGGTTCTGGAACAACAAGGTGAGCAGCATCGGGTCGCCCTCGATCACCGGAAGGCGCTCGCAGTCGACCCGCCCGCCGGCCTCCGCGATCGACACCTCCAGACGCGCGAGTATGTCCTCGACGAGCCGCTCGAGATCGACGCGCTCGCGCTTCAGGGGCCGGCTCGAGGCACGCGAATAGGCCAGGAGATCGTCGATCAGCGTGCGCATGCGCCCGGCCGCGTCGATGAGGAAATCCAGGCTGCTGTCGGCTTCGGCGTCGAGCTGGCCATGATAGCGCCGGCGCAGGAGGCTGGAGAAGGCCGCGATCTTGCGCAGGGGCTCCTGCAGGTCGTGGCTCGCGACCGTGGCGAAGCGGTTGAGCTCCCGGTTGGTGCGCTCCAGCTCCTCGGCGTAGGCCTCCATCTCGCGGCGCGCCCGGTTGATGTCCGTGACGTCCTCGAACACGCCGTGCGCGGCGACGGGCTGCCTGCCCGGCCCGTACTCCACGAACGCGGACAGGCGCGTCTCCAGGACCTCGCCGGCCTTGGTCACGATGCGCACCGGTTCGCGCCAGAGCTCGCCGGTCTCGAAGGCGCGCGGGATGAGTTCGCGCTCCACGCGTTCGCGGTCGGCCTCGTGGATCACCGCCGACCCCGGCTGGCCGAGCACCTCCTCCGGCTTGTAGCCCATCGTCGCCACCCAGTGATCGTTGACCATGGTCGTGCGTCCCTGGGTGTCGATGGTGTGCATGAGCGCCGGGCTGCGCCGGTAGATCGTGTCGATGCGCTCCTTCTCGCGCGCCAGGGCATCGGCGAAGGCGCGCTCGGCGGAGATGTCGAGCATGACCCCGGCCGAGCGCAGGGCCCGCCCCGCGGCATCGAAGGCCAGGGGCCGGCCTTCGGTGCGTACCCAGCGCCAGCCGTCCGGCGAGCGCAGGCGCAGGTCGATCGCTCCGACGATCTCGCCGGCGCCGAGCCGGGCGAAGAGTTCGCGCGCCGCTTCCACGCTGTCCGGGTGCAGGATCGTGCCCCACTCCTCGGCCGTGACACGCGATTCGTCCAGCGACTTGCCGAGCCAGCGCAGCACATCGCCCCTGGCATTGCGTTCGCCGGTGGTGTGGTCGATCGTCCAGATGCCGACCAGTCCCGCCTCGATGGCATCGGCGAGCTGGCGCTCGCGCGCGGCGAGTTCCTCCTCCAGCCGGCGCCGGTCCGTCACTTCGGAGAGGAAGCCCGAAGCGCGCAGAGGCGCGCCGTCCGGTGTACGCTCGGTGATCGCGCCGCGCACGCCGACCCAGCGGTAGCCGCCCTCGCTGTCGCGCAGCCGGTATTCGATCTCGACCGCCCCGTCCCGCGCCGCGGCCGTGGCCAGCGCCTCGCGAAAGCGCGGGAGATCGTCCGGGTGCATGCGCGCGATCCAGTCCTCGAGCGCGATCCTCACGCCCTCCCCGGCGCCGGGCTGGTCGCCCCCCTCGAAGCCGATCGCGGCGAGCGCCGGGCCGGACATGAGGAACAGCCGGTCGTCATAGTCGAAGCTCCAGCGCGTGAGGCGGGCGGCCTCGACGGCCTCGGTCAGGCGCGTCTCGGTCTCGGCGAGCTTGCGGCGCAGCGCATCGGTCTCGTCGACCTCGGTCACGATGCCGGACAGGGTGAGCGCCCGCCCGTCGGCGGTCTGCGCGCTGACCCCGCCGCGCACGCGCAGGCGGACATATCGGTTTTCCATATCCCGGATGCGGTACTCCAGCTCGCCGCCCTCGGCGGCCGCGATATGGCGGAGCGAGGCGAGGTCGAAGCGTTCGCGGTCGTCGGGATGGATTCGCTCCAGCCAGGCGTCGGCGGGCACCTGCAGGGTGCCGTCGCGGATACCCAGGCGCTCCGCGATCGGACCGCGCACGGTGAGCATCCCGGTCTGCAGATCGCGCGTCCAGGTGGTCAGCGCCGCGCTGCGTACCGACTGCGCCGCTTCCCGGTCGAGGCCCTCGACATCCCCGGGCAGGCTGGCCGCCGGCCCCGCCTCGTCGAGGCCGACGAGCCGGGTGAAGCCGAAGGCCCGGTTCCGCCCGGCGGGCTCGGCGAGGCAGCGATGGATGACCCAGCCCTGCCCGCTGCCGCGCACCCGGTAGATCTCGTCCATCCGCCCGCCGAACTGGAGGCCGAGAAAGGCCGCGCTCGCCCGGCTGACATCGTCGGGATGGAGCCGGGCACGCCAGTCGGCGAAGCTGAACGTCCTGCCATCTCCGCCGGCGTGCAGATCGCCGGACACGGAGCCGATATCGGCCTCGAAATCATACTCCCAGTGGCACAGGCCCGAGGCCGCGAGGGCCAGGGAGAGCCGGGCGTCCTCCTGGTGGGCGGGCACGTCGGCCAGCCCCGCCGGGGCCGCCACGCCGGACAGGCGCAGGGGCTGGCCGCGCCGCCCGCGCCGCAGCACCCTCACCTGGTGGACGAGCGGGCGCCACACCCCGTCCGCGCCGCGCACCCGGCAGGTGAAGCGGAACAGATGGTTGGGATCGCGCGGACCGGCCTTGAGAAGGGCGAGCGCGGCCTCGCGGTCGGTCTCCTCGACGACATCCAGCCAGCGATCGAGATCGGCATGGCCGCTATCGGCCTCGACCCCCATCAGCGCGCACAGGGCGCCGGAGAACCAGACGGTCCCGCTGGCGAAGTCGAGCGTATACGCCCCCTCCCCGCCATGGGCGTCCGGCGCCGGCGCACGGGCGGACTCCGCCGGGCGCACCACGACCGCGAAATGGCTCCCGGCCGGGGCGGCGCGCAGCTCGGCGAGGAAGGGCTCCCCCCGGGGCGGCACAAGCCGGACCGGTCCCGTCTGGCCCGACGGCGAACCGGTGCGCCAGGGCGCGAGATGAAGATCCAGCGGATCGGCGTAGAAGGGGGCGAGGTCACGCCCGGCGAGCGAATCGGAGGAGGCCGAGAACAGCGCCGCGAAGGCGGCGTTGGCGCGTACGATCCGGCCATTGGAATCGATGACCGCGCACGCCTCGGGCAGCGCGTCGAAGGCGCCTGCGATGAGACCCTCGGCGGGACTGGCCACGGGGGCGCTCCTTCGCTCCAATGTGTCGAGCGACCCACGCTAGGCAGGAATGGTTACCAGCACGTTTGGACTGATCGCCGGTATGGCCTTCGCTCCGGGAGGCCTTATGGTGCGGCGAAACCACCGCCCGGCCGGACCTGAGGAGAGCCCGACTTGAGCGCGACGACACCGATCCTGCAGGTCCGCGACCTGAACATCCGCTTCGATACGCCCGACGGCGAGGTCCACGCCGTGCGCGGGATCGAGCTCGACATCATGCCCGGCGAATGCCTGGCCGTGGTCGGGGAATCCGGCTCGGGCAAGAGCCAGACCTTCCTCGCCGCGATGGGACTGCTCGCATCCAACGGCAAGGCGACCGGATCGATCCGGTATTCCGGCGAGGAGATCCTCAACCTCTCCCCGAGGAAGCTCAACCGCGTACGCGGCAAGTCGATGACGATGATCTTCCAGGATCCGCTCACCTCGCTGACCCCGCACATGACGGTGGGAGACCAGCTGAAGGAAGTCCTCGACGTCCACCTGAAACTGCGCGGCGAGAGGGCCGAGAAGCGCTGCATCGACTGGCTGGAGCGTGTGCGCATTCCCGAGGCCAAGAGCCGGCTGAAGCAGTTCCCGCACGAGCTGTCGGGCGGCATGCGCCAGCGCGTGATGATCGCGATGGCGATGCTGTGCGAGCCCGACCTGCTGATCGCCGACGAGCCCACGACCGCGCTCGATGTGACGGTGCAAGCCCAGGTGCTCGACATCATGGACGAGCTGAAGGCCGAGACCGGCGCGGCGATCGCGCTGATCACCCACGACATGGGCGTGGTCGCGCGCATGGCCGACCGGGTCCAGGTCATGCGCACCGGCGAATATGTCGAGACCGGGCCGGTCCGCGAGATCTTCCACGCGCCCCGGCACGACTACACCCGCATGCTCCTCGACGCGATGCCGCGCATCGACCAGCCCGACAAGCCGGGCCATCCCACCCTGCCGCCCTACGAGGCGGTGGCGGGAGCCGAGCCGCTGCTGAGAGCGCAGGACGTGAAGGTCCATTTCCCCGTCACGGTCGGCGGCGGGCTGTTTCCGAAGACAAGGCCGCTGAAGGCCGTCGACGGGGTGAGCTTCGATCTGCGGCCCGGCGAGACCATCGGCATCGTCGGGGAATCGGGGTGCGGCAAGTCGACGCTGGCGCGCGCGGTGCTGCGGCTCGTCCCGGCCAGCGCCGGCTCGGTGAGCTGGATCGGCAAGGACCTGCTCGGCCTGTCCAGGAGGCGCATGCGCGACCTGCGCGAGGATCTGCAGATCGTGTTCCAGGACCCGCTCGCCTCGCTCGACCCGCGCATGACGATCGGCGCCTCGATCTCCGAGCCCATGCTCACCTTCCGCAAGTTCATGAGCCGCAAGGAGCGCGAGGCCGAGGTCAAGGCGATGATGGAGCGTGTCGGGCTCGATCCGAACATGATCAACCGCTACCCCCACGAGCTCTCGGGCGGCCAGAACCAGCGCGTCGGTATCGCCCGGGCGATGATCCTGAAGCCCAAGCTCGTCATCTGCGACGAGGCGGTCTCGGCCCTCGACGTCTCCATCCAGGCCCAGATCATCGATCTGCTGATCGAGCTGCAGAAGGATTTCGGCCTGTCGATGATGTTCATCTCCCACGACCTCTCGGTCGTGCGCGAGATCTCGCACAGGGTCATGGTGCTCTATCTCGGCCGGGTGGTGGAGCTCGCCGACCGGGCCACGATCTACGAGGATGCCCGCCATCCCTATACCCAGGCGCTGATCAGTGCGGTGCCGATCCCCGACCCGGACATCGAGAAGACCCGCGAGCGCATCAAGCTCACCGGCGACCTGCCGAGCCCGATGGACAGCCGCGCCCAGCTCCGGTTCCTGAAATCGAAGATGGTCGACGACCCCGATGCCGAGCAGTACCGCCCGAAGCTGATCGAGGTCGCACCGGGCCACTGGGTCGCCGAGCACGACCCGGTCGAGGAACTTGCGGCGGAGCCCGCCTGACCGGATCGTGACGGCGAATTCACTTGCACGGTCGGAACCTCGCCTTAGTTTTGCCACGATGCCCGCTGGGCAAAATGGGAAACGGGAAGGACCGACGATGGAAATGGCTCGCAAGCTTCTGATTCTGCTCGGCTCCGGCGCGGCGGTCCTGACGCTCGCCGCCTGTGGCGAGCCGGACGGTCAGGGGCCCGCCGAACCGGCCGCACCGCCGGCCGAGAGCGCCGAGCAGGCCGCCCTGCGCGCCGCGTTCGAGGCCGCCGACTGGCCCCACGAGGCCAGCGACCTGCCCGCCGACGCCGAGGTCCGCTACGGCGTGCTCGAGAACGGCATGCGCTACGCGATCCTGGAAAACGAGACGCCGAGCAATTCGGCGGCGATCCGGCTCGTCTTCAATGTCGGCTCGCTGGCCGAGACCGAGGCCCAGCGCGGGCTCGCCCACTTCATCGAGCACATGGCGTTCAACGGCACCACCAACGTGCCCGAGGGCGAGATGGTCCCGCTGCTGGAGCGCTATGGCCTCGCCTTCGGCCCCGACACCAACGCCTTCACCAGCCGCGAGGTCGTCGGCTACCAGCTCTCCCTGCCCACCACCGAGGAGCAGGTCGTCGACACCGGACTGTTCCTGATGCGCGAGACGGCCGCGGAGATGGTCTTCGACCCCGAGGCCATCGAGCGCGAGCGCGGCATCATCCTGGGCGAGGAGCGCTACCGCAACACGCCGATCCGGCGCTTCTTCAACGCCTATTACGATTTCCTCTATCCCGACACGATCATCGCCGCGCGCGACGCCATCGGCACGACCGAGGTGATCGAGAACGCCGGGCGCGAGCTGTTCGTCGACTATTACGAGAACTTCTATACGCCCGAGCGCGCCCTGCTCGTCGTCGTGGGAGAGATCGACGCCGATGCGATCGAGGCCAAGATCCGCGAGGGCTTCGACTATTCCGCCCCCGGCCTCGAGATCGACCATGTCGAGAGCTTCGCCAGCTGGCAGCAGCCCGAGAATGCCCCCGGCGACCCCGATATCGGCATGGTTCCCGCCTTCACCGAGCCGGGCTACGGCTATTTCTACGACCCGGAAGTCTTCACCCTGATCAATGTCGACGTGATCACGCCGGGCATGGAGGATCCCGACACCGCGGAGAGCCGGCGCACGGCGCTGCTGCGCAAGCTCGGCAATGCCATCGTCCAGCGCCGCCTGCAGAGCCTCATCAATTCGGGCACCTCGCCGCTGGTCCAGGCCAACCTGTCCTACACCAACGATTTCGGGCTGGCGAACCGGGCCGGCGCGTTCGCCGTCTCCTCGCCGGAGAACTGGCGCGACGGGCTGGCCGTGCTGGAGCAGGAGCTGCGCCGCGCGGTCGAGCACGGCTTCACCCGCGCCGAGCTCGACGAGCAGCTCGCCAATCTGAGGACCGCGCTGCGCAATGCCGCCGAGCAGGCCGGCACGCGCGAGAGCGGCAGGCTCGCCGACCAGATCTGGCAGTCCTGGCTGGAGACCGCCGTCTTCACCCATCCCCGGTTCGAACTCGAATGGTTCGAGCAGTACGAGCCCGACATCACGGTTGAGGCCGTCGAGCAGGCCTTCGCCGAAGTCTGGAGCGCGGCCCCCCCGCAGGTCTATGTCGCGGCAAACCAGGAGATCGAGGATCCCGAAGCCGCCGTGCGCGAAGCCTGGGAGGCCTCGCAGGCCGTGCCCGTCGAGGCGCCCGAGGAGGCCGGCACCGCCGAGTGGGCCTATGACAGCTTCGGCGAGCCGGGCAGCGTCGTGTCGGAAGGCTTCGTCGAGGATCTCGGCGTGCACCAGTACGTCTTCGACAACGGCGTGCGGCTGAACGTGAAGCAGACCGAGTACGAGGACAATTCGATCCGCGTGCGCGTCGATTTCGGCTCCGGCGACCTCACCCCGCAGCCGAGCCCCGCCGCCGGCTCCATCCTCGGCGCGGTGTTCGGCGGCGGCGGGCTGGAGGCCCACGACCGCGACGAGCTGCAGCGCATCCTCGCCGGGCGCTCGGTGGGCTACGGCATCGGCGTCGGGGAGGACACGTTCTACTTCTCCAACGAGACCACGCCGACCGATTTCGAGATGCAGATGAAGGTGCTGACCGCCTTCATGACGGCGCCGGGCTGGCGCGAGGACGGGCTGAACCAGTTCCGCGCCATCTCCGAGGAGATCCGGCGCGGCATGAACGCCCAGGCCGTCCAGGTCGCGGTCAACCGCGTCTCGCGCATGCTCAGGAACGGCGATCCGCGCTGGGGCTTCCCGACGGCGCAGGAGGTCGAGGCCTTCACCATGGAGCACGCGCGCGAGCTGCTCGCCGCCGCGCTCGACGACGCCCCGATCGAGATCACCATCGTCGGCGACATCGAGCCGCAGACCGCGGTGGACACCGTCGCGGCGACCTTCGGGGCGCTGCCCGAGCGCGCACAGGACTGGCCGCCCTTCGAGCCGGTGCTGGGCGTCTCCTTCCCCGAGGCGACGGCGGAGCCGGAGATCGTCCGCTTCAACGGCCAGGAATACCAGGGCATGGCCAATGTCTACTGGCCGACCGATGACGGCATGGACACGCGCCGGTCACGCGCGCTGACCCTGATGCGTGCGGTCTACGACCTGAAGGCCACCGACCGCTTCCGCGAGCAGGAGGGCGCGACATATTCGGCCATCGTGTCGAACACCCAGTCCGACGTGTTCGAGGATTACGGCTATCTCTGGGTCGGGCTGGACGTGCAGGTCTCCGACATCGCACGCATGTACGCGATCGCCGACGAACTCGCCGCGGCGATGGCCTCCGGCGAGATCAGCGAGGACGAGCTGCTGCGCGCACGCACCCCGCTGCTCGAGCAGATCGAGACCGCCCAGGAGACCAATCGCTGGTGGCTCGGCGCACTCGCCCGGTCCCAGGAGGACCCCTCGCGCCTGGACGACATCCGCACCATCGAGGCCGACTATCAGGCGGTTACGGCCGGCGAGATCGGCACGCTGGCGGCCGAATACCTGCAGCCGGAGCGGGCCTACCGGGTGACGATCCTGCCCCAGGGAGTCGATCCCGCGGCCGCCTCCGGCGAGGCGCAGCCCTAGTTTCAGACGCATGCGCGGGGCGCCCCGGTCCAGGGGCGCCCTCGTCGCATGCCCCCCATCGAGGAAGGACACAGCGATGATCAGGCTCACCCTCGGCGCAGCCCTGCTGGCTTCGGCCGGGCTTTGCGCGGCATCGGCCCAGGACGGCGCGGACGCCGGCCGCGTGACGCGCGGCAATCTCGTCATGGAGAACATCCCGGACATCCCGGGCGAGGTGCGCGAGCGTCTGCAGCAATACCAGAATGTCCGCTCGGCCGGCTTCTCAGATTTCGCGCCCGATGGCGGCATCTACATCACCACGCGCTTCGGCGAGACGAGCCAGATCCACCACGTCGCCATGCCGATGGGCATGCGCCGCCAGATCACCTTCTACGACGAGCCGGTCGGCGGGGCGAACGTGCGCCCGGACGGCTCGGGACAGTTCGCGTTCTCGCGCGATACCGGCGGGGACGAGTACTACCAGGGCTATCTCTACGACCCCGAGGACGGTTCGGTCACGCGCTTCACCGAAGAGGGCACGCGCAACGGCTCCTTCATCTGGAGCCAGGACGGGGCGCGCATGGCCTGGTACCGATCGACCGAGGGCGAGCCGGACTGGGACATCCTGATCGCCGATCCCTCCGATCCGGACAGCCTCGCGGTCGCCCACGAGGGTACCGGCGCGATCTTCCCCGGCGACTTCTCGCCCTCGGGCGGGCAGATCCTGTTCGGGCGCTACTACTCGATCACGCATTCGGATCTGTTCGTGCTCGACCTCGCCAGCGGGGCGGTCACCGAGATCAACCCGGACGTCGACGTCGCCTACGGGGACGCGGCCTTCTCCGCGGACGGGGACAGCGTCTATGTCGTCACCGACCAGGACAGCGATTTCCGCCGCATCGTGGAGATCGAGCTCGCCACCGGCGAGATGCGCCAGGTGACGCCCGATCACGGCTGGGACGTCGCGGGCATGGCGCTCTCCCCCGACGGGGAGACGATCGCCTACACCACCAACGAGGGCGGGATTTCCGAGCTCTACCTGATCGATGCCGCGACCGGGGAAGCGCTCGGCGCGCCGGACATGGGCACCGGCCTCATCGGCGGGCTCGAATTCGACGCCGAGGGCGAGCGGCTGGGCTTCACCTTCACCTCCGCGCAGTCCTCCGGCGACGCCTGGGTCTACGACCTCTCCAGCGGCGCGCTGACCCAGTGGACGGCCTCCGAGGTCGGCGGGCTGGACACCTCCCGCTTCGTCAGCCCGGAGCTGATCGAGTACGAGAGCTTCGACGGGCTCGACGTGCCCGCCTTCGTCTACCGGCCCCGGGGCGAGGGTCCGCACCCGGTCATCGTCTCCATCCACGGCGGACCGGAGGGCCAGTACCGGCCGGGCTTCTCCTCCACGGTGCAGTACTGGACCAACGAGCTCGGCGCGGCGGTGATCGCCCCGAACGTGCGCGGATCGTCTGGCTACGGCAACGAGTACGTGGCCCTCGACAACGGCTTCAACCGCGAGGATTCGGTGCGCGACATCGGCGCCCTGCTCGACTGGATCGCCACCCAGCCCGATCTCGACGAGAACCGGGTCGTGGTCTATGGCGGCTCCTATGGCGGCTACATGGTGCTGGCCAGCCTCGTTCACTATTCCGACCGGCTCGCGGGCGGGGTGAACATCGTCGGCATCTCCAACTTCGTCACCTTCCTGGAGAACACCTCGGGCTATCGCCGCGACCTGCGCCGGGCCGAGTACGGCGACGAACGCGACCCGGAGATGCGCGCCCATCTCGAAGCGATCTCGCCGGCCAACATGGCCGACCGGATCACCGCTCCGCTCTTCATCATCCAGGGCGCCAACGATCCGCGCGTACCCGCCAGCGAGGCCGAGCAGATCCTCGAGGCGGTGCGCGAGGCCGGTCACGACGCCTGGTACCTTCTGGCGCTCGACGAGGGCCACGGCTTCGCCAAGAAGTCCAACCGCGACTTCCAGCGCGAGGCCGAGACGCTCTTCCTCAGGGACGTGCTGGAGCTGGAGAACTAGTCCTCCGGCAGCATGAGTTCGGCGAGGCGGTCGATCATCGCCTCGCCGACGCCGGCCTCGCTTGCGCCCGGCAGTTGGGCCCGCAGCCGGCCGGAGGCTTCCAGCGCCGCGAAACCGTGCGCCGCCGACCAGGCCATCGCGGTCAGGGTGCGGCGCGGCTCCGCCCGGTCCTCGCCGGGATGCGCCGAGGCGATCGTGTCCTCGAGAAAGCGCCAGGTCGCCTCGCCAGCGGCCCGCACGCCCGGATCCTTCGGATCGTAGAGATCCCGGCGGAACATGGCCTGGAAGCGCGCGGGATCGGTCCGGGCGAAGACGAGATAGGCACGCCCGACAGCCGACAGGGTCTCGCGCGGCCCGCGCGGCGCCTCGCGCGCGAGCGAGTCCAGGATCACCGCCCCCATCCGGTCCCAGCCCTGTGCGGCATAGGCCGCGAACAGGGCGCGCTTGTCCCTGAAATGATGCGCCGGCGCGGCATGGCTCACGCCCGCCTCGCGCGCCACCGCGCGCAGGGTCACCGTCTCCAGCCCGGCCGCGCGCGCCAGCCGGTCGGTCGCGTCCAGCAGCGCCGCCCGGAGATCTCCGTGATGATAGGGCGAATTGGCGTGCTTCGCCGATGACTCCCGCCGCATGGCCTTCCTCTCGTTGACGTCCAATCTTTACAGTGTCAAGATAAGTGCCTCAACACTTCACGGGAGAGGGTAGCATGACGTTTTTCCTGTCCGCCGCGGCACTGTTCCTCATCAGTTTCATCCTGTCCGGAGCCCTCGCGGCCGGTGTGTTCACACCGGTCCTGGGCGGCATGTTCGGCGAAGGATTGAGGACCGCGCCGGGCGCCGCCTCCTTTGCCTCGATGATCGCCGGATTTCTCGTGCTCGCCATCGCGGCGGCCTGGGCCTTTCCGCACTTCATGACCGGGCAGGCCTGGCTCACGCGCGGGGTCGCCTTTGGCGCGCTGCTCTGGGCGATCGTGCTTTCCCAGTATGCGATCACGGCCGGCTGGGCGAACCTGCACGTCGCCGCCACCCTGATTTCCGGTGCCCTGAGCGGCCTGCCGGTCTTCATCGGAGCCCTCGCGATGGCCTGGCTCCAGCGGCAGGCCTGACACGCGCCTCTTGCCTTTGTTGCCGCGAGCGGGTGTCCTGTCGCCGAACCGAGCCAGAGGACACCCGCCCATGAGCTTCACCCGCACCGCGTTCGCCCTGCCTGCCGCCCTGCTGATCACCGCCTGCGGCGGCGGGGACGGCGACGGCCGCGAAGCCGGCACCGACGAGATCGACACCGCCGCCGTGATCGCGGACGCGCGCGCCTGTACCGGCGGCGAAGCCGGGCCGTTCGCCTTCGAGGCGGGGCAGCTGACCGCGCTCGGCGAGCCCGCCGCCTTCAACGCGGCCCTGTCGGCGGCGTTCATCGATGCGGCCCGCCAGCGTGCATGCGTCTTCACCCTGGCCTCCGGCCTGTCCCTGCGGATCGACCGGGCCGTGACCGACGATACCGCGGCGTCCCCGGACAGCGGCGACCTCGTCACCGTCCATTACGAGGGCAAGCTGATCAGCGGCGAGGTGTTCGACAGCTCCTACGCGCGCGACGAGCCGGCGACCTTCCCCTCCGACCGCCTGATCGCGGGCTGGGTCGAGGCGCTCCCGCTGATGCGCGTCGGCGAGGCCTGGACGCTCTACATCCCGTCCGATCTCGCCTATGGCGAGCGCGGAACGCCCGGCGGGCCGATCGGCCCGAACCAGGCGCTCACCTTCCGCCTCGAGCTCCTTGCGCTGCCGGACGCGGAATGAACGATCCGAGGGACATACTCAAGACGCTCGTCGGCTTCGACACGACCTCGCGCAATTCCAACCTGGACCTGATCGACTGGGTGGAGGCCTATCTCGCCGATCTCGGCGCGCGCACCGAGCGCATCGCGAGCGGGGACGGCAGGAAGGCGAACCTGCACGCGGTTCTGGGTCCCGAGGAGGACGGGGGCATCGTGCTCTCCGGCCATACCGACGTGGTGCCGGTCGACGGCCAGGACTGGTCCTGCGACCCGTTCGAGCTGACGGCGCGCGAGGGCCGGCTCTACGGACGCGGCACGTGCGACATGAAGGGCTTCATCGCCTGCGCGCTCGCCGCGGCGCCCGGTTTCGCGAAGGCGAAGCTGAAGAAGCCGGTCCATTTCGCCTTCTCCTACGACGAGGAGGTCGGCTGTCTCGGCGCGCCGGCCATGATCCGCGCCATGATGGCCGGCAGCCCGAGGCCGAGGCTGGCGATCGTCGGCGAGCCGACGAACATGCAGGTGGTCACCGGCCACAAGGGCCTGTTCTCCATGCATGTCGAGCTCCACGGCAAGGAAGCCCATTCCAGCCGCGTCAATGACGGGGCCTGCGCGGTCACGCACGCGGTGCCGCTGATGAACTTCCTCTACGAGGAAGCGCAGAAGCTGAAGGACGCCGCACCCGCCGACAGCCCGTTCGATCCGCCCTACGGGACGCTGACCATCGGCCAGATGGGCGGGGGGACCGCGGTCAACATCCTCGCCAAGCAAGCCTGGTTCTTCTGGCTCATGCGCCCGGCCCCGTGGGACGATGCGCCCGATATCGCGCGCCGGCTGCGCGAGAAGGCGGTCGAGATCGAGGCGAGGATGCGCGAGAGCGCGCCCGAGGCCCGCGTGAGCGTCACCCAGCGCTCCGACGTCCCGCCGCTGAAGCCGGAGGCCGACGGCGAGGCCGAGCATCTCGCCCGCCAGCTCACCGGCGACAACGCGACGCGCACCGTGAGCTACGGCACCGAGGCGGGCCAGTTCCAGGAGGCGGGCCTGTCGGTCGTGGTCTGCGGCCCGGGCTCGATCGAGCAGGCCCACCAGGGCGACGAGTTCATCGAGGAAAGCCAGATCGAGGCCTGCATGAGCTTCCTCGGCAAGCTCGAGAAGCGGCTGGCCGGCTAGGCGATCAGCCCCTCGAAACCGCGCCCCGCCGGCAGATCGGGGAAGATGGCGGACAGCTCGCGCGCGTCGAGGCCCCAATGGCCGGCGAGCACGCCCCTGAACAGGTCCTCGAGCCGGTTCGCCGGGACGAGATCGCGGTCCTCGTACAGCGTGTCGAGCCCCGGCCAGTCCCCGATCAGGCGTCCGCCGCGCACCGCCCCGCCGAGGAGGAAGGCCGTGCCGGCCGTGCCGTGATCGGTTCCCCCCGCCCCGTTGGCGCGCACCGTGCGCCCGAACTCGGTCGCGACGAGGACGGCGGTCCGGTCCCAGTGCGCGCCGAGACCGGCTTGCAGGGCGAGCAGCGCCTCGTCGAGCGCAGCGAACCGGGCGGCGAGCCCGCCCTCCTGCGCACCCTGGCGCACATGGGTGTCCCAGCCGTCCGAACTCAGCACGGCGAGATCGGCCCCGTCCGGGGCGGCGAGCAGGGCCGCGGCCGCACTCGCGGCCGAGGCGAAGGCGCCGGGTCCGCGGCGCGCGCCGCCGGCCGCGTCCGCCGCCGCGCCCGCGATCGCGCCGATCTCGACCGCGCGCGCGAACGCCTCGGAAAGGGCCGGATCGCCGGCATAGAGATCCATCAGGCGATAGATCGTGCCCTCGTCGGCTTCCGGCAGGACCGGCGGCGCCCAGCTCGAGGCCGGCGCCGGGCCGCGCAGGATGAGCGGCACGCCCTGTCCGATCGCCACCGCCTGCGGCGCGGCGCTCCCCATCAGGGCGAGCGTGCGGTTGAGCCAGCCCTCGCGCGCCGGCGTGGCGGCCGCCTCCAGTAGGTCCTGGCCGTCGAAATGGGAGCGCTCGCGATAGGCGGTCGCGCAGGCCGGAAGGGCGAGCGCGCTGCCCTCGCGGTAGAAGCGGGCGAGCGTCTCCAGCCGGGGATGCAGCACGAAGCCGGCCTCGGTGCGATGGCCGCCGGACAGGGCGAGATCGCCGCGCAGCGCGCGGTAGCGCCGCTCGCCGAGCGGCGCCAGGGCGGCGAGCCCGTCCATCGCGCCGCGCAGGATGATCACGACGAGCTTGCGCCCGCCGGCGCGGGGCACGCGCGCGGTCGCGGCGCCCGACACGGCAAGGGCGGACAGGGCCGCTCCCGCGGCGAGCAGGTGTCTGCGGTGAAGGACGGGACCTCGCATCACGGCTCTCCTATCGGCGCAGGAAGTCGGGGGACATGAAGAGCAGGGTGAGGCCCTGCCCGGCGCTTTCCGCGCGCGCGACCGCCTCCCGGGTCCGGCCGGTCAGCCGCGCGCCGAGCACGGCCTCGGCGCGCGCCACGGGATGGACCGCGTCCGCGGCGCGGCGCGCGAGCGCGTTGGCGAATTCGAGCCGCTTCATCAGCGCGTCCGGGCTCGCCCAGTCGGCCTCGCCGTCCGGCCAGCCGGCGGGCGAGGGCGCGGTGAAGGGCATCTGGCCGAGCGCGCGCAGCGATCCGGCGAGCCGCTCGCGGCCGAGATCGCCGATGTCGAGCGCGCGCATGACCGAGATCAGGTATTCCTCCGGCGCCTTGAACTTGCCCGCCTCGGGCTCGAAGGCGCCCGGCGCGGCGATGACGGCCCCGGCCACGGCGGAGAGATCCCCGCCCGAGGCGAGCCAGGCCCGCTCGATATGGTCGACGGCCGCGGCAGGCGGGTCGTCGGCGAGGAAATGCCGGGCGAGCTTGCCGGCGAGATGGCGCGCGGTCTGGGGGCGCTCTGCCAGCCAGAGCAGCGCGGCACGCGCCTGGCCGGCGCCGTCGTCGCGGAAGCGCCGGCCCATCAGGGTCTGCGCGCCCGGCTCGTGCAGGCGCGGCTCGAACAGCGTCTCGCCGCGTCGTGCCTCGGGATGGCCGAGTTCGGGCCGCGCGATGGTCCAGCCGGTCAGCATGCGCGCGAGCGCCTCGACATCGCCCTGGCCGTAGCCGCCATCGGCGCCCAGCGTGTGCAGCTCGAGAATCTCCCGGGCGAGGTTCTCGTTGAGGCCGCGCCCGCGCCGGCGGCCGGCCGGAGAGTTCGGCCCGACCGAGACGGCCTGGTCGAGATAGACCAGCATGGCCGGATGCAGCTCGGCGGCGACGAGGAGATCGGAAAAGCGGGAGAAGGCGTGGCTGCGGACCGCCTCGGCCTCCAGCGTCGGGGCGAGCATCGCCATGGCCGGATTGACCGCCGCCACGGTGAAATGGTTCGACCAGAAGCGCACCCAGCGCTCGGCGAAGCCCTGCCCGGTCGTTGCGGCCAGCGCGGTGCGCGCCTCGATGTGGCGGGCCATGATCTCGCGCAGGCCGCGCTGCAGGCGACCCTGTTCGCGCTCGGCCTCCTCGCCGGTGCCGCCCGCGTCCTGGAGTGTCCGCACCCGGGGCAGGTAGTCGGTCTGGAAGAGGGTCAGCGCCTCCTTCGAACCGGGAAGGCCGGACAGGCGCTCGCCAGCGCCGATCTGGCCGGAGAGCCAGCGGCGCGGCGCGCGCGCCACCGCCTCGATCTCGCCCGGGCGGGCGCCGAGGCCGAAGCGGGTCAGTGCGATCGCGGCGTCGGTCGAGCTCATCGGCGGCCTCCTTCCCGCCTTCTACGCACGCGCCGGGGGCATTCCGTCGCAGACCCCGGGAGGGGCTGCCGCCGGCCTATGGACCTCGACGCACGCAGAAGCTAAACCCGCGCGCGACTGGAAACCCTTCGCGGCGGCGGCGGTCCGGCGCACATCAAGCGAGATCTCAGAGGGAGCGGGTACATGGCCCTTCGTGTTGCCATCAACGGATTCGGCCGTATCGGGCGTCTGGCGCTGCGCGCCGTGCTGGAGCACGAGCGCTGGGACGAGGTGGAGGTCGTGGCGGTCAACGACTCCGCCCCCGCGGCCACGAATGCGCACCTGCTGAAATACGACAGCGTGCACGGGCGCTATCCGCGCGACATCGAGGTCGGTCCCGACTGGTTCGACGCCGGCTTCGGCAAGATCGCCAAGGTCTCCAACCGCGATCCCTCCCAGCTGCCCTGGACCGATCTCGGCGTCGATCTCGTGCTGGAATGCACCGGCGCGTTCAACGACAAGAAGGCGGCCTCGGCCCACCTGGCCTCCGGCGCGAAGCGCGTGCTGTGCTCGGCCCCGGCGAAGAACGCCGACAAGACCATCGTGTACGGCGTCAATCACGACTCCCTGACCGCCGAGGACGTCATCGTCTCCAATGCCTCGTGCACCACGAACGGGCTCGCCCCGGTCGCCAAGGTGCTGCACGACGCGATCGGCATCGAGCGCGGCCACGTCACCACGATCCACGCCTATACCGGCGACCAGCCCACGCTCGACCGCAACCACAAGGACCTGCACCGGGCCCGCGGCGCGGCCCTGTCCATGATCCCGACGACGACCGGCGCGGCCAAGGCCGTCGGCGAGGTGCTGCCCGCGCTGAAAGGCAAGCTCGACGGCGCGGCGGTGCGCGTGCCGACGCCGAACGTCTCGCTCATCGACATGGTGTTCGTGCCCTCGCGCGAGACCACCGTCGAGGAGATCAATGCCGCGGTGAAGGCCGCGGCCGAGGGCCAGATGAAGGGCGTGCTCGGCTATGACGAGATCCCGCTCGTCTCCATCGACTACAATCACGACCCGCGCTCCTCGATCGTCGCGATCGACAAGACCAACGTGATCGACGCCCGCCTGGCGCGCGTCATGACCTGGTACGACAACGAATGGGGCTTCGCCTGCCGCATGATCGACACTGCCGTCGCCATGGGCCGGTTCATCTGATCGACGCCGAACGAGGGACGAGGCCATGATCCGCCGCATCGAAGACGCCGAGGTCGCGAACAGGCGCGTCCTGGTTCGCGTCGATTTCAACGTGCCCATGCGCGAGGGCCAGGTCGCAGACGACACGCGCCTGAAGGCCGCCCTGCCGACCATCGCCTTCCTGCGCTCGAAGGGCGCGAAGGTGATCCTGGCCGCCCACTTCGACCGGCCCAAGGGCAAGCGCGTGCCGGAGATGAGCCTGCGGCCCGTCGTGGCCCCGCTGTCGGAACTCCTCTCCGCCGAGGTCGGCTTCGCCGGGGACTGCGTCGGCGAGACCGCCGAGCGCGCGGCCGCCGCGCTGAAGACCGGCGAGGTCCTCCTGCTGGAGAACACCCGCTTCCACGCCGGCGAGGAGGAGAACGATCCCGAGTTCGCCCGGCAGCTCGCCGCGCTCGCCGATGTCTACGTCAACGACGCCTTCTCCGCCGCCCACCGCGCCCATGCCTCCACCGAGGGCGTCGCGCGTCACCTGCCCGCCTATGCCGGCAAGGCGATGGAGCGCGAGATCGACCACCTGACCGCGGCGCTGGAGAACCCGAACCGCCCGCTGCTTGCGATCGTGGGCGGGGCGAAGGTGTCCACCAAGATCGATCTCCTGAAGAACCTCGTCTCCAAGGTCGACCGGCTGTTCGTCGGCGGGGCGATGGCCAACACCTTCCTCGCGGCGCGCGGCTTCGATGTCGGCAATTCGCTGCACGAGGCCGACCTGCTGCCGACGGCGCGCGAGATCCTCGACATCGCCGGCCAGTCGCGCTGCGAGATCCTGCTGCCCGTCGATGCGGTGGTGGCCAGCGAGTTCAAGCCCCATGCCGGCCGGCGCGTGGCGCAGGTGGACGATATCGGCGCCGACGAGATGATCCTCGACTGCGGGCCCGACACCGTCGACCGGCTCGCCGACGCGATCTCCGCGGCACGCACGCTCGTGTGGAACGGCCCGCTCGGCGCCTTCGAGACCCCGCCCTTCGACACCGCCACGGTGGAGGCGGCGACCTATGCCGCGGCCCGCGTGCGCGAGCACGGCCTCGTCGCGGTCGCCGGCGGGGGCGACACGGTCGCCGCGCTGAACCATGCCGGCGTCGCGGAGGACTTCACCTTCGTCTCGACCGCGGGCGGGGCGTTCCTGGAATGGCTCGAGGGCAAGACGCTGCCGGGCGTGGCGGTGCTGCGCGAAAGCGCGGCCTGACGCTCTCGCGCCGCTTGACGGATCGCCAAGGCTTGGCGATCAAGACGCACAGCAAATCTGGCGACAAGGACGGGGGGACACCCATGGATATCGACCAGCTTCACGAGATCGCCCTGAAAATGGTCGCGCCGGGCAAGGGCATCCTCGCCGCCGACGAGAGCACCGGCACGATCGCCAAGCGCTTCAAGTCGATCGGGCTCGACAACACCGAGGAACACCGCCGCGACTGGCGCGAGATGCTGTTCCGGACCGAGCCGGCGATGAGCGAGCACATCTCCGGGGTGATCCTGTTCGACGAGACGATCCGCCAGAAGGCCAAGGACGGCACGCCGCTGGTCGAGCTGATCAAGGCCTCCGGCTCGGTGCCGGGCATCAAGGTGGATTCCGGGGCCAAGGACCTCGCCGGCTCGCCGGGCGAGAAGATCACCGAGGGCCTGGACGGGCTGCGCGGCCGGCTGGAGGAGTATTACCGCCTCGGCGCGCGTTTCGCGAAGTGGCGCGCGGTGATCAATATCGGCGGCCAGGGCGACGATCTCGTGCCGAGCCCCTACTGCATCGACACCAATGTCCACGCGCTCGCGCGCTATGCCGCGCTGTGCCAGGAAGCCAATATCGTCCCGATCGTCGAGCCGGAAGTCATCATGGACGGCGATCACGATATCGAGCGCTGCTACGAGGTGACCGAGTTCACCCTGAAGCGTCTCTACCAGGAGCTCTTCGAGCAGGGCATCGTGCTGGAAGGCACGATCCTCAAGCCCAACATGATCGTCTCCGGCACCGATTGCCCGGATCAGGCGAGCCGCGAGGAGGTCGCCGAGCTGACCGTGCAGTGCCTGAAGAACACCGTGCCGGCGGCCGTACCGGGCATCGCCTTCCTGTCGGGCGGCCAGTCCGACGAGGACGCCACGGCCCATCTCAACATCATGAACGCGGCCTACGACCTGCCCTGGCCGCTCACCTTCTCCTATGGCCGCGCCCTGCAGGCCGCGCCGCTCCAGGCCTGGAACGGCAAGGACGTCGAGGCCGGTCAGAAGGCCTTCAACCACCGCGCCCGGATGAACGGCCTCGCCGCGCTGGGCGAGTGGAGCGAGGACATGGAGCGCGGCTAGCCGGCGGCTATCTCCCGCTCGTTCGCCTTTCCCGCACGCTATCCGGCGACGATCCGCGCCGGTAGCGGCACGAATTCGGACCGGAGCGCGACGCCGTCACGTCGCCATGAAAAAACCGGCGGCCCTGCAGTGCGGGGCCGCCGGTTCACATTCTGACACGGGCGAGCGCCCCCGGGGACAAGTCCCGGCGGCGGGCCGGATCAGTACTCGGTCACGGAGACGGTGGCCGGCGCGATGCCGCCGCCGAACGTGCCGACCCAGATGTCGTACTGGCCGGAGCCCGACAGGGTGACGCGCGGATCCAGCCCGTCCCAGTCGTCATTGCAATACCACTGCCCGTCCGCGGCGTTGATCACCAGCGTGGTGTCGGCGTTCGAGGTGACGAAGATCGAGAACTGGCCGCCCGACCAGTTCAGGCGCACGTCCGGCGCATTGGCGATCATGCCCGCGCACTGGGACGATATCGCGCTCGATGCGTCGATCGAGCCGCCGGCATTGACCTGCACCGATTGCGGGTCCGGCATGAAGCCGGATTGCAGCGCATAGGTGCCGAAGGTCGGATTGAGCGAATAATCCTGGGCAGAGGCCATGCCGGCCGAGGCCGCCAGCACCGCTGCGGCGGCGAGAACGCGTTTCATGGGACTCACTCCTGTTCCCTAAAGAAGGAGGCCGTGGCACATGCTCCGGCCCGGGCCCGGCGCCAGCCGGGACGCGGGCGAGAATTGACCAGCCCGACCGTGGCTGCAAGCGGAATGAGCGCGCTCGCCCCCCGGTTGCCGCACGGACCTGTGCCGGGGCGAGAGGGCAGGCGGACCGGTCCCATCGCCGAATCTTGTTCTCCCCCTCCCTGCGGTGCGCTAAGGTTGCGGCTCCGGACAGGGAGGAGATCATGTTCGAGGGCGAAGACATCCTGAAGACCGCGGAAGCCCATATCGGCGAGCGCTACGTGCTCGGCGCGCGCGCCGAACTCGGCAATCCCGACTACAAGGGCCCGTGGGACTGCGCCGAGTTCGCGAGCTGGTGCGCGTGGCAGACCTATCGCGTCCTGTTCGGAACGACCGAGTACGGCGCCGGCCCGGATCCGTTCTCGGGCGCCTGGATCGAGGATGCGCACGCCAGGAACGTGCTCGTCGACGTCGAGGAGGCGGTCCGCACGCCCGGCGCCTTCCTGCTGCGCCGCAAGCGCGAGGGCCTGATCGGCCATGTCGCGATCTCCGACGGGCAGGGCCGCACGATCGAGGCGCGCGGCGCGCGATACGGCGTCATGCGCGGTCCGGTGAGCGGCCGGCTGTGGGATCATGGCTGCCACATCCCCGGGGTGCGCTACCGGCCGAACCCGGCGGTCCAGGCCCCCGAGCGCCCCGCGGTCCTGAAGGTCGAGCATCCCTATCGCCGGGGCACCTATGTCGAGGCGGTGCAGAAGGCGTTGCGCCGGCGCAGCTTCCATCCCGGCGCCGTCGACGGCATCTACGGGCGCCAGACCGCGCGCACCGTGGCGAACTTCCAGGCCTTCAAGGGCCTCGCCCCGGACGGCATGGTCGGACCCGACACCGCCGAGGCGCTCGGCCTCTCCTGGCCGCCGAAGCCGGGCGAGCTGGAGTAGGCCCGGCTTCCCTCGCCGCGCGTCCTGCGCTAAGCGGCAGGGATGGCTTGCGAACTCTACCTCCTCACCCCGCCGCGCATCGATGCGGGCTTCCCGGCGCTTCTGGAAAGGACGCTCGATGCGGGCCGGGTCGCGGCGTTGCAGATCCGGCTCAAGGAGCACAGCGAGGCGGAGGTCCGCAGCCTCCTGCCGCGCCTCATCGCGATCGCGCAGGGCCGCGGCGTGACCGCGATCGTCAACGACAGCCCCGGCCTGGCCCGCGAATTCGGGGCCGACGGGGTGCATGTCGGCCAGGAAGACACGCCCTACGAGGAGGCGCGCGCCACGCTCGGGCGCACTGCGATCGTCGGCGTGACTTGCCATGACAGCCGCGATTTGGCCATGAAGGCGGGCGAGAAGGGCGCTGACTATGTCGCGTTCGGGGCCTTCTACCCGACCGCGACGAAATCGCCCAAGGCCACGGCTCCGATCGAAATACTGGAATGGTGGAGCGAGATATTCGAAATCCCCTGCGTCGCCATCGGCGGCATCACGACCGAGAACGCCGCCCCGCTGATCGCGGCGGGCGCGGACTATATCGCCGTCTCCTCCGGGGTCTGGCAGCATCCGTCCGGGCCGCAGGCGGCGGTCGAGGCGTTCACGCGGCTCTTGTCCTCGCGCTCGGCCTGAGCGCGCCCGCGCTCGCCCAGACGTCCGCTCCGGACCTGCCGCCCGGCCTCGCCGAGGAGATCACGCGCGACCGTTCCGGCGACGCGGTGGAGGGCCGCTCCGCCTCGAACGCCGCGATGGCGCAGGCCTCCGGCGCCTACCTGGTGGGCGATTATGCGAGCGCGCTGATGCATGCCCAGCGCGCCGCCGCGGCCGGGGAGCCGCGGGGCGCGACGCTCGCCGGCCATATCGAGCTGCACGGCCTCGCCGGGGCGCCCGACGAAGAGGCCGCCGTGCGCTGGTTCTCGCGCGCCGCCGAGCGCGGCGAGCCGGACGCGCTGATCATCCTCGCCCGCCTGGCCCAGGCCGAGCGCGGCGGACTGTCGGCCTTCCAGGCGCGCGACTTCCTCTCGCGCGCCGCCGAGACCGGCGATGCGCGCGCCGCCCTGGAATTCGGCCTCTACCTGATGGACACCGGCGATCCGGCGCGCGCGGCGCGCACGCTGGAATGGCTGCGCCTGGCCGCGGAGTCCGGCCATCCCCCCGCCTTCACCGAATACGCCATCGCGCTCGACCAGTGGGTCCACGGACCGAACGATCCGGCCCTGGCCTTGCCCTGGTACGAACGCGGAGCCGAGGCGGGCGACGCCCATGCCGCTCTGCAGGCCGGGCTGATCCATCTCGCGGGCGAGGTCGAGGCCGCCGATCCGGCCACCGGCGCGGACTTCGTGGAGATGGCTGCCGAGCTCGGACTTCCCGCGGCGATGGGCCAGACCGCCCTGCTCTACTTCCAGGGCACCGGCGTTGCCGCAGACCCCGCGCGCGCGGTCAGCTGGGCGCGCCAGGGCGCGCAGGCGGGCGATGCGGACAGCCAGTTCCTGCTCGCCTATGCGCTCGCCACCGGGGAGGGGGCGCCGATCGACCGGCGCGAGGCCTATCTCTGGGTCCTGCGCGCAGGCCAGCCCGGGGCCACCAGCCTTGCCGGCGACCCCGCCCGCGCCCAGCTCGAGGCCGCGCTCGAACGCGCCCTCGACCCGGCCGTCGCCGCCCGGGTGCGCGAAGAGGCGATCCTCACCGCCACGCGCTACTGAAGCGGTCCCGCTTCGGATTCCCGTACCTCGCACGGCGCGCCGGCTTCGATCTCGTTGAAGGCGCTGACGCTGATCGGGCGCTTGAACCAGACCTCGAACAGGCGCGCGAGCACGGGGTCGTCCCCGGTGAAACCGGACTCGACCGCCTCCCAGTCGATCGCGGCCTCGACCGCCGGCCCGTCGGCCGCGCCCGCGGCAATCGCGGCGCACGCCTGCTCGAACACGTGATCCAGGGTCCGCGCCAGCCGATCCGCATAGCTCTCGTCGTACTGGATGTCGCCGTGCCCGGGCACCAGGATCGCGTAGTCGAGCGCGTTGATCTCGCGAAGCACGCCGGCCCAGGACGCCGTGAAGCTTCCGAAGCCGTAGGGCGTCGGGCGCACCACGATGTCGCCGGTGATCACGATCCGCTCCTGCGGCAGCCAGACATAGGCATCGCCCTCGGTATTGGCCGGGCCGGAGAACAGGATCTCGATCCGCCGCTCGCCCCGGTGCAGCACCAGGCGCTCGGCGAAGGTCTCGTCGGCGGGAACGAACTGCCAGCGGGCGTAGTCGGCGCGAACCGCCTCCATCCCGGCCGCCGCGTCGCGGAAATAGGCGATGAGTTCGGGGGCGCCGCCGGAGGCTTCCAGCTCTTCCAGCGTGCGCAGGGCCGGCGCGGCGAGTTCGTCGACCGGGGTGCCCGCGGTCCGCGGCACGTAGTCCATGCGCCCGGAGACCATCTCGTGACGCGTCGCCTCGTGGGCGATGATCTGCGCATCCGGCCAGGCGTCCCTGAAGACGAAATGGCCCATGTTGTGATCGCCGTGCCAGTGCGTGGTGACGATCGCGCTCACCGGCTTGTCGGTGATGCGCCGCACCTCGGCGACGATGTTCTCGGCATGGCTGGGGAAGCCCCCGTCGATCAGCACCGCATCGTGTTCGTTGACGATTAGCGTGGTGTTGGCGAGCACCGGAAGGCGCCAGCTGGGATCGCGGCGCATCACGTGGATGCCGGGCGCGATCTCCTCCACGCTGGTGAGCGCGAAGCGGTCGCCGGCATAGAGGGCCGCAGCGTCGGGCGCGGTCCCGGGTCCGGCCTGGGCGAGCGCGGCGCCCCACACGGCGAGGACGAGTGTCATCATGGCGTATCTCCATAGCGGGTTTGAACGTGGAGAAACGCTAGTCGCGCCAAGGCCCGGAGCGGACTAAAGTTATTCTAAAGAAAACCTCTGGAGCGGGAGTTCGCCATGGACGGATCGGCCAATCAGCCCGGCACCCCGGTGATTCGCATCGGCGACTGGCTGTTCGAACCGCGCGGCCAGACCCTGTCCGGCGCCTCGGGCAAGGTGCGCCTGGAATACCGCGCCGCATGCCTGCTCGCCCTGTTCGCGCGCCGCGCCGACGAGGTCGTCACGCGCGAGGAGATCGAGGGGGCGCTGTGGCCGGGACGCACGCTGAGCCCGAACAGCGTCGCGGTGGTGATCGCGGGCCTCAGGAAGGCGCTGGGAGACGACGCGAAACGGCCTCGCTATATCGAGACCGTTCCCAAGCGCGGCTACCGCATGCCGGCAAGCGTCGTCGCCGCCGGCAAGCCCGCCGCGGCCGCGGGGACACGCTCGCGCACCGTGCCGCGCCTCGGCCTCGCCCTGATCGCCGTCCTCGTGGCGGCGGCAGCGGCGCTTCTCGCCACCGCGAACACGGTGCGGGAGCCCCCTCCGCCGACCCTCGTCGTGACGGTGAACGACGTGCGCAATCAGACCGGAGACGCCGAGTTCGACGCGGTGGCCACCGCGATCAGCGAGATCGGCGCGGCCTGGCTCGCCTCGGCGGGAGTGCCGGTGCTCATCCGCGACCGGTGGGATTTCGATGCGGCCGATCCCTCGCGGGGGCTGTTCGAGGATTTCGGCGGGGACGCGGTCGTCTACCATGTATCCAGCACGCTCGTTCGCGAAGGCCCGAGCGTGCGCCTGGTGATGTTCAGCAACGACCCGCGCACCGACCAGGTCCTGTGGGCCTGGGAGAGCGAGGTCTCGCGCGACGCGCTCGCCGGCACCGTGGAAGCCGCACTGCAGTCCTTCCTGGAAAGCGCCGGCCTCGGCCCCGCGCGCTGAGCGCTTTTCACCGGGGCGAGGCAAGCCAGCCGGCAAAACGGGCTCCGTTTCGCCCGGGCCGGTCTCGTGGCCAACCGTCCGTCCGCCTTGCCCGCGGGCACGCGCCCTGTTAAAGGGGCGCCCGCAAAGCCCGACCGGCCTTCCGGCCGGCGGCATCCGCTGCGCCGCTCACCCGAGCCCGGCCATTCCAGGACAAGTCTCTCGCCATGAAGATCAACGGCAACGAAATCAAACCCGGCGTGGTGATCAAGCACGACGGCGAACTCTGGGTCGCGGTGAAGACCGAGCACGTCAAGCCCGGCAAGGGCGGCGCCTTCGCCCAGGTCGAGCTGAAGAACCTGATCGACGGGCGCAAGCTGAACGAGCGCTTCCGCTCCGCCGACAAGGTCGAGCGCGTTCGACTGGAGCAGAAGGACCACCAGTTCCTGTTCTCCGACGGCGACATGCTGACCTTCATGGACACCGAGACCTACGAGCAGATCGCCCTGCCGATGGAGTTCGTCGGCGAGGAGCGCGCCGCCTATCTGGCCGACGGCATGATGGTCACGGTGGAATTCCACGAGGACAGGCCGATCGGCTTCTCCCTGCCCCAGCACGTGGAGATGGAAGTCATCGACACCGAGCCGGTGGTCAAGGGCCAGACCGCGGCCAACTCCTTCAAGCCGGCCATCCTGACGAACAATGTGCGCACCGCCGTGCCGCCCTTCGTCGGGGTCGGCGAGCGCATCGTGGTGGCCACCGAGGACGGCAGCTACGTGCGCCGGGCGGACTAGGGCCTTGGCGCAGGTCTCAGCCCTCCTCCAGGTGATGATCGGCGCGGCCCGCAAGGCGGGGCGCAAGCTGTCGCGCGATTTCGGCGAGCTGGAGAACCTGCAGGTCTCCCGCAAGGGCCCGGCCGACTTCGTCTCCAAGGCCGACCACGCCAGCGAGGAGATCATCTTCGAGGAGCTCTCGCGCGCCCGGCCCGGCTACGGCTTCCTGATGGAGGAGCGCGGCCGGGTGGAGGGCAGCGACCGGACCCACACCTGGATCGTCGATCCGCTCGATGGCACGCTGAACTTCCTGCACGCCCAGCCCCATTTCGCGATCTCGATCGCCCTGGAGCGCGAGGGCGAGCTCGTCGCGGGGGTAATCTACAATCCGGCCAGCGACGACCTCTTCCATGCCGAGAAGGGCCGCGGCGCCTTCATGAGCGACCGGCGCATCCGGGTCTCGGCGCGCCGCCATCTGGAAGAATGCGTGATCGCGACCGGCACGCCCTTCTTCGGCAAGAAGGGCCATGCGCAGTTCCTGAAGGAGCTGCACAAGATCATGCCGCACGCGGCCGGCATCAGGCGCTACGGCGCGGCCTCGCTCGACCTCGCCTGGACCGCGGCCGGGCGCTTCGACGGCTTCTGGGAACGCAGCCTCGCCCCCTGGGACATCGCGGCCGGCATCGTGCTGGTGCGCGAGGCGGGCGGCTTCGCCGGCGCGATCGAGGACACCGGCGACGTCATGGACACCGGCGACATCGTGGCGGGCAACGAGCACACCATCGCCGAGCTGAGACGGCGTCTCGCCGAGGCGGGCTAGGCCTTTCGGCGCCGGAACGGCAAACGGCGCGCCCGCCCGGCGCGCCGTTCGCCTCGCGGGGCCCTATTCGCCTGCCCGGGCGAGCAGGTCCTGGAAGACCTGGCGGGCCCGGCCGGGATGGCGCACCGCGGCGGCCTCGGCAAGGTTGGCCGGCTCGCCCTCGCCGACCTTGATCACGGCGACCATGCCCATGCCGTAATGGGGCAGGCATTTCACGCCATAGACGCCTTCCTGCGTCAGGGTGACCGAGACGTCCTGGTTCATCCGTCCGGTGAAGCCGTCCGCTCCCTCGGGCAGCATGCCGGGAATGGACTGGGCGTTGTGGGTGGGGTCGGTGGCCACGAAGGTGACCGTGTCGCCGGGCGCGACCTCCAGATAGGCCGGCTCGAACACCATCGCCGTGCCGTCGCTGCCGCGCGTCAGCATCTCGATCCTGTGCTCCTCGGCCGAGGCGGCGCCCGCGCTCAGCGCCATCGCGGCAAGGCCGGTCGTCAGGGCAAGAAACATCTTCATCTGTCTTTCCTCGTCTGTTGCGTGGCGCGCATGCCGCGCGCCCTGGACGAGGGCGGAGATAGGCTGTGCCGCGCAGATTGCGCTGCGGCAAAACGGCCGCGGCGGAATGTCTCAAGTCCTTGAATTTCAGGGGTTCGCGACGCTTCCCGCCGGACGCGCCCGCCGTCAGGCCTTCTGCCCCTGCGGCCAGTACTCGCGCACCGCGAGCGCGGTCTCGGGGTGACCGTATTCCATCTTCAGGAGCACCGCCGCGGGGCCGGGACGGCGCGCGAAACGCTTCCAGCGATTGCGCAGGTACTGGCAGGCCGCATAGGTGCCGCTGGCGTGAACCCCGGCGAGGATGAAGATATAGCCGGTATGGTCCTCGCTGAAGCGGTTGGACAGGCGCTGGATCAGGGCGTACTCGCACTGATAGTCCGAGCGGAACACCGTCCCGTCGGTCTTGTCCACGAAGGTGATCTTGCCCTTGGTGTCCTCGTTTTCCTCGTGCACCTCGATATCGATGAGCAGGTCGTCGGGATAGGTCGACCCGAAGACCTTCACCACGCTTGCCACATGGAAGTTCGCGGTCTGCGCGCCGATCAGGATGCCGGTGCGCCCGTCCCAGTTCAGCTTCTGATCGTCCGGCAGCACCTTCAGGGGCTTCTTGAAATAGCGCGCCAGCAGATCGGAGATCAGCATTCCCCCGAGAATGTCCTCCATCGCGAAGGTGTTGTCCGGTCCGTAGAGTTCCTGGCGCTCGCCGGCCGGGCTGCGGCGCGCGAAGCGCGGCACGGCCCGGTCGCCGGGCTTGCAGCTCCACAGCGGTACCGAGATGAAGAACTTGTCCGGGCTCGTGACATTGCGCCCGAAGGCGCGGCGCAGCGTGCGCATCCTCACCGCCCGCCGCCAGAGCGTGCCGGCATAGCCCAGCGCCGCGCCCCCGGTGAGGATCAGGGCCTCGGTCAGGAAGTTGCCGATCCAGCCGGCACCGATGCTGTCGTTGAGCACGCTCGCGAGTCCGCTCACGCCTTGTCCCCCTCCAAGGCTGGCCTGGTCACAGTCAAGACCGCATCGCCGATCGCGGGAACCCGCGATCGGGGAGAAACGGCGTGAATGCTGTAGAGCTGTGTCCTTATGTCCACATCCTGCGGCAGGGCGGCCGCCAGACCGGCCGGCGGGGCGGGCAGGTCGGCCGGAAGGCGGGGCGGCGCGGCGAGCGCCGGGACGGCGAAGGCGCGCACCGGCAGGGTTCCCGGCGGGGACCGGCGCGCCGCGCGGTCGAAGGCCTCGGGCTCGACGCGCTGGCGGAAACCGGGATCGGCCGGGTCGAGGGCCGGATACACGCAGTGGAACAGGTCCGCGCCCGGCTCATGGCCGTGCGCGAACGCCATTTCCCGCACGGCGGGGAAGGCGACCGGGATCGCGAGCACCAGCCGGCCCGCCGGGCGCAGGCGCGCGAGCAGGGCCGCGAGAATGGCCTGCGTCTCGGCGCGCGGGGTGTGTCCGAGCACCTGGCAGCACACGATGGCATCGAAGCCGAGCGGCGCGGGCGCGCGCTCGAGCGCCTCGCGCCCGGCCGCGGCGACGGCGCCGGAAAGGCCGAGCGCGGCAAGCCTGCCGCGCGCCGCGCCCGCCCGTTCACGATCGGGATCCAGTCCGAGCAGGAAAGCCTGCGGCGACCGCCCCGGGGAGGTGGCGAACAGGTCGAAATTGGCCCCCACGCCGCAGCCGAAATCGAGCGCCCGGGTCCAGGGGGCGTGCAGCGCCCTGGCGATCGCCTCGCGCTCGCGGGCCCGCTTTCCCGGATCCTGCCGCGCCTCAGAGGGCTCGGTCACGGATTCGGTGAGCGGGTAATCGTAGGCCTCGCCTTGCGCCGGGGCCGCCAGATGATCGCGCCACCGGGCGAGTTCGTCCGATGCATCCGATGCATCCATTGCGGTCTTCCTCCCGCCGTCGCTACCGCCTGGCCGTTATAGCCCCCTCGCCGCCCAAAAACAGCCAAAGAGCTTGCCTCTCCTGTCCTTACGGGCGATCCATGGGGATGCACCCGACGGTGAAGAGGAGCTAGACCGCATGGCCCGACGCGATCTGCCGCCGCCGCCCCCGCCGCGCAAGGTGACGTTCACCGGTCCCGGTCAGTACATACTCTGGATGGCCGTGTTCGTGGCCACCGTGGTGCTGCTCGCCGCGCTGCTGCACGAACCCCTGATCGTTGCCTTCCAGGCCAACCCGGCAATCAACGGCGTCATTCTCGGCGTGCTGGTGATCGGCATCGCCTACACCTTCCTGCAGGCGCTCGCGATCGGGCCGAGCGCGCGCTGGCTCGTCAAGCTGCGCGACGCGGACGATCCCACCCGCCTGCCGCCCCCGCCCGCGCTGATCGCGCCGATGGCCACGATGATCACCGAGGCCGCCGACGGACGGGCGAGACTGTCGGCCTCCTCGGCGCGCGTGGTGCTGGACTCCGTCGCCGCGCGCATGGCCGAGAGCGGGGCGTTCACGCGCTATTTCGGCCGGCTGCTGATCTTCCTGGGGCTTCTGGGCACGTTCTACGGCCTGCTGCTGGTGGTCGGCGATGTCGGCGAGGCGGTGCGCGCGGTCTCCGCGACCGCGACGGGCGGCGAGGCGGCCGCCGGTGCGCTGATGGCCGCGATCGAGGACCCGATCCAGGGCATGGGCACGGCCTTCGCCTCCTCGCTCTTCGGTCTCGCCGGTTCGCTCGTCATCGGCTTTCTCGAGCTGCAGGCGAGCCGGGCGCAGAACCGCTTCTACAACGAGATCGAGGAATGGCTGTCCTCCATCTCGCGCCTGGCCGCCGCGGCGCCCGCGGGTGCGGCCCCGAGCGAGGAAGGCGAGATGAGCGCGGCCTATATCGGCGCGCTACTGGAACAGACCACCGACGCGCTCGACCGGCTCGCCCACACGATGGAGCGCCAGAACAAGGCGCTGGAGACCACGATGAGCCGCATCGCCGAGGACGCCGCGGAGAGCCAGCGCGAGGCCGCGCGCCTGTTGCGCGACGAGATCAAGGTGCTGATCCGCGCGCTGGAAGCCCAGGCGAAGATGAGCCGCGAGCGCCGCGGCGGCGAGGAATAGGACGAAGCCGTGGCCCTGCCCCAGCACCTCAGGATCAGCCAGAGCGAGAACGGCGATTACTGGCCGGGTTTCGTGGATGCGCTCGCCACCCTGCTGCTGGTGATCATCTTCCTGCTCGCGGTGTTCACCGCCGGCCAGTTCGCCCTGTCCCAGGCGCTGACGGGGCGCGACGAGCAGCTCGCCGAACTCAATGCGCGCCTGTCCACGCTCGCCGAGGAACTCAATCTCGCCCGCAGCGAGAACGAGCGGCTGACTCTGCGCGTCGGCCAGCTGACGCAGGAGAACCAGGCGCTGGAGGAGCGCAATCTCGCCCTGTCGAGCGAGCTCGAACAGGTCAGCGCCCGGCTCGCCGCGGTGAGCGAGGACCTCGCCGAGGAGGAGGCGCTGAGCGAGGAGGCGCAGGCCACGATCGCACTGCTGAACAACCAGATGGCGGCGCTGAGGCAGGAGCTCGCACGGCTGAACGAGGCGCTCGAGGCCAGCGAGGCGCGCGAGGCGGAGCTGGAAAGCCAGATCGTCAATCTCGGCGAGCGCCTCAACGCGGCGCTGGCGAGCCAGGTCGCGCGCCTGGCGCAGTACCGCTCGGAATTCTTCGGCCGGCTGATCGAGATCCTCGGCAACCGCACCGGCGTGCGCGTGGTCGGCGACCGCTTCGTGTTCGAGACCGACGTGCTCTTCCCCTCCGGCTCAGCCGAATTGTCGCAGGCCGGGCGCCAGAGCCTGCAACCCATCGCCGACGCGATCATCCAGCTCACCACCGAGATCCCCGACGACATCGAATGGGTGATCCGCGTGGACGGGCATACCGACGTGGTGCCGCTCGGCCCCAACGCGCCCTTCGACAGCAACTGGGAACTCTCCACCGCCCGCGCGCTCTCGGTGGTGGAGGCCTTCATCGACATGGGCGTGCCGCCCGCGCGCCTGATGGCGGCCGGCTTCGGGGAATACCATCCGATCGCGGAGGGGCGCGACCCGGCGAGCCTGGCGCGCAACCGCCGGATCGAGCTGAAACTGACCGACCGCTGATTCGCGGTTCTGGCCGCCTTCACGCCTTGCACTGCGGGTGCGGGGGGTGTATAGACCGCCGCTCGAAATCAGCGCATGCGCGTGTGAGGCGGTCCCGATGAGGCCGCCTTGCGCGCTTCAAGTCCAAGCCGGAGCGGCGGAAAATGAAAAAAGACATCCATCCGGATTATCACTTCGTCGAAGTCGTGATGACCGACGGCACCCGTTTCAAAACCCGCTCCACATACGGGAAAGAGGGTGATACGATCTCCCTGGATATCGATCCGCGTACGCACCCGGCGTGGACGGGGGGCACCCAGCACCTCGTCGACCGCGGCGGGCGCGTCTCGCGGTTCAAGGACAAGTTCAAGGGCTTCGGCGTCTAGTCGCCCGAAATCCCCCTCACCCAAGGGCGCGGACCATTACCGGTCCGGCCGGGGCCCTTATAAGAGACGCCCGCAGCACCCCCTCAGCTGCGGGCGTTTTCTTTTGCGCGACGAGGGCGCCGCTCGGACGCCCCGATCCCGGGTTTCGCGAAGGACGCCCTAGCGACGAGCGCCGAAGGCGCTCTCGATGCGTGAGAGATGGCTCTGGACCGGGTTGGCGGACGGACCCTCGAAGCTCTCCCCGGCCGCGAACAGCGATCTGTCGAGCCGGTGCAGGCGCTCGTAGAGCGTGCGCGAACGGGCGACGAGGTCGGTCAGGCGCGCCGGGCAGGGGTCGTCGCCGGCCGGCCACATGGCCTCGGAGGGGCGCACCTCGGCGAGGCGGTACTTGCCGTCGGCAGCCTCGCCCGGGGTCATGTCGCCTTCGGCGACCGCGCGCTGGGCGAGCAGCCAGGAGGCCGACTGCATGAGCTGGGTGGTGAGCGCCATGCTTTCCGCCGCGTAGGACAGCGCGCCGGAGCGGCCGAGCCGCTTGGCGTCCTCGCGCCCCGGCCCGTCGAGATAGGCGGCCGTTTCCTCCACCAGGTCCATGCCCTCGCGGAACAGCTTGCGGAACAGTTCCGAGCCGGCGAATTCCTTGACCCGCATGGCGGGCGTCTTGATCTCGCTGGGCTGGCCGGTCTCGATCTCGGTCATGAACATGTCTCTTCAGCTCTTTGCCGGGTTGGGACGCCTCGATGCGCCTGTTCCCGACGGCAGCAAGTCCGGGGCCAAGTGCCCGCGAAGGCGACACTATCCCCCCGTGCGGAACACCGCGTCCGCGGCGGCGAGGCCCTTCTTCTTCTCCACGATCTTCGCTTCGGTGCGTGCGAGTTCGGCCTTCAGGAGCTCGAGACGTTCCTCGAGGTCCTCGACCGAGAAGGCCGAGAGATCCTCGCCCGGAACGATCCCGGCGGACTTTGCACGCGGTGCGTCTTCGTGGAACATGGACCGCCTCCTTCATGCTTTCGTCACGATGATCCTAACCAAAGCCGGCAGAAGAGTCCCGCCCCAGATGAGCCATTCGCGCAAGACCCGCATCGTCACCGCACCCGAGCCCGGCGGACCGGAAGCCCTGCGGATCGAGGAACGCACTCTGGAGCCTCCCGGGGAAGGCGAGGTTCTGATCGAGGTCGCGGCAGCCGGGGTGAACCGGCCGGACGTGTTCGAGCGCATGGGGCTCTACCCCCCGCCGAAGGACGCGCCCGAAGGGCTCGGCCTCGAGGTGTCCGGCCATGTTCTCGAACTCGGCAAGGGCGTGGAGGGCATCAGGCAGGGCGATGCGGTCGTCGCGCTGGTTGCCGGCGGCGGCTACGCCGACATCGCCCGCGCGCGCGCCGAGACGGTGCTGCCCGCACCGAAGGGGATTTCCCTCGAGCATGCCGCGGGGCTTCCCGAGACCGTGTTCACCGTGTGGACCAATGTGTTCGGCCGGGCCGGCCTGAAGCCCGGCGAGCGCTTCCTCGTCCATGGCGGGGCGAGCGGGATCGGCACCACGGCGATCCAGATGGCCAGGGCCCACGGCGCGCACGTCACCGCGACGGCGGGCAGCGAGGGCAAGTGCCGGCTCTGCAGCGAACTCGGCGCGGACACCGCGCTGAATTACAGGACCGAGGACTGGCCCGCCAGGGTGCGCGATGCCGGCGGAGCGGACGTCATCCTGGACATGGTCGGGGGCGACTATGTGCAGAAGAACCTGTCCTGCCTGAACGTGGAGGGGCGCATCGTCATGATCGCCTTCCTGAAGGGCTCGCGCGTCGAGGTCGACCTGATGGGGCTGATGCTGAAGCGCCAGACGATCACCGGCTCGACCCTGCGCGCGCGCAGGATCGAGGATAAGCGCGTCATCGCCCAGGCCGTGCACGACCGGGTCTGGCCCTGGATCGAGGCGGGCAGGCTGAAGCCGCAGATCGACACCGTGTTCGATCTGGACGCGGTGGCCCAGGCTCATGCCCGCATGGACGCGATGGCCCATGCGGGCAAGATCCTGTTGCGGCCCTAGGGGTGTTTTCAAGCGGCCCGCGCCGCGTTATATAGCGAACAAATCCTTCCTCACCGACGTTTGCTTGACCGAAGCGGGGAAGGCCGGAACGACGGAAAACCCGGCGCCCGGCGCCGGGTTTTCCTGTTTTGAAACGCATATCCTTGAAAGGGACTGACAGAGCGATGGCCGACATTCTGATGCCGAAGGCGACCGCGGTCTGGCTCGTGGACAACACCGCGCTGTCCTTCGAGCAGATCGCCGATTTCTGCAATCTCCACCATCTCGAAGTGAAGGGCATCGCCGACGGCGATGTCGCCGCGGGCGTGCGCGGGGCCGATCCGGTCTCCGGCGGCCAGCTCTCGCGCGAGGAGATCGAGAAGGCGGAGAAGGATCCCACCTACCGCATGAAGCCGCTGGCGCCGAAATATGCCGAGCTGCACACCCCGCAGAAGCGCAAGGGCCCGCGCTACACCCCGCTCTCGCGCCGCCAGAACCGGCCCGACGCGATCGCCTGGCTGGTGCGCAACCATCCCGAGCTGACCGACGGGCAGATCTCCAAGCTGATCGGCACGACCAAGACCACGATCGAGGCGGTGCGCGAGCGCCGGCACTGGAACTCGGCCAACATCAAGCCGACCGACCCGGTCTCGCTCGGGCTGTGCAGCCAGATCGAGCTCGACGAACAGGTCAAGAAGGCCTCCTCGCGCCGCCAGAAGATGGAAGAGGAAGGCCGGGTCGAACGCGCCGAGGACACGCTGAAGCCGGCCGACGAGGCCGAGGAGACGCCCGGCTCGCCGACCACGCTGGACGAGCTGTTCGGCAAGCCGAAGGGCTGAGCGCTCGCCTCACCGCGTCATGAAGGGTCCCGGCCGGAAGCGGCCGGGGCCTTTTCAGTCCTCGTCCTGGCTGCGCCCGACGGTGTAGTTGAGCGCCAGGCGCCCGCCGTCGGCGTAGATGCATTCCCCCGTTATGTAGCTCGCATCCTTCGAGGCGAGGAACCAGGCGACGCCGGCCACCTCGTCGGGATCGCCGAGCCGGCCGAGCGGGGTGCGGCTCATGATGCGCTCCATCGCCACCTTGTCGTCTGCGACGGCCTTGAGGATGTCGGTGTTGATCGAGCCCGGCCCGATCGCGTTGACCCGCACCCCGTAGCGCGCCAGGGCGAGCGCCATCGCCTTGGTGAGCTGGTTGAGCCCGCCCTTGCTGACCGAGTAGGCGAGCTGGGCGGGGATCGAAACCACCGCATTGATCGAGCTCATGTTGACGATGGAATAGCGCCGGCGCGCCTCGTCGGTGCGCGTGCCCTCCGCCTCGATCTGCTCCACGATCTGGCGCGCCACCGCACGCGCCACCAGAAAGGCGCCGCGCAGATTGACGCCCAGCACCCGGTCGAAATCGGCGAGTTCGAGATCGAGAATGTCGCCCGGCGCGATGATCGCGGCATTGTTGACGAGGATGTCGACCCGCTCGAAGGCCGAGCGCGTCTCGGCGAGCAGGTTGGAGACCGCGAGCTTGTCGGACACGTCGCAGGCCACGAACAGCGCCCGGTTCTTGCCGGCGTCGAGATCCCGGGCGAGCGCCTCGCCGGCATCCTCCTCGACGTCGGCAATGACCACCTTGACGCCTTCCTCCACGAAGCGGCGCGCGCACGCCGCCCCGATACCCCTGGCCCCGCCGGTGATTATGGCGACGCGATCCGATGACGGCATGGCGGCTCTACTCCGTGTCTGCGGCCTGTCGGCCGGCGGGGGTTATCGCGCCGGACGCAGCCGAATGCAAACGCGCTCACGGCCGCGTGCGGGCGTAGTCCTCGGCGATCGTGTCGTTGTCCGGATCGAGATCGTAGGCGCGGGCATAGAGATCGCGGGCGCGGGCCGTCTCGCCGACCTGCTCGAGCGCGGCGGCGAGGGAGTGGACGATCGCCCCGCTGTCGGGATCGGCCGCGGCGGCCGCCTCGCAGATGTCGAGCCCCCGGTTCGCGCGCCCGTCCTTGACCAGCGCCCAGCACAGCGCGTTCAGCGCATCGGCATCGTCGGGCGAGAGGGCGACGGCCTCCTCGGCGTCCTCCACCGCGCGGCCGGTCATGCCGAGTTCCACGAAGGCCGCCGAGCGCCCGATCCAGCCCCCGGCCGCATCCGGCTCCATCCGGATCGCCGCGTCGAAGGCCTCCGCCGCCTCGGCCGGGCGGTCGAGATCCATGTAGGCCGAACCCATGAGCATGCGCGTGAAGGCGTCGGAGGGCTCGCCGAGGGCGGCGATCTCGAGATCCTCGATGGCGTCGCGCGGGCGGTCGAGCTGGAGATAGGCCACGGCGCGGTTGCGGCGCAGCAGCGGGTTGTCGACATCCCCGCCCTGGTCTTCGATCAGCGCGAAGATCTGGTTGAAGGCGATGAGCGCCTCGCGCCCCTCGCCCAGCGCCAGGTGGGCCGAGCCCAGGCGCAGGCGCAGCTCGGCCTCCACCGGCCAGTCGTACTGGCGCGAGCGCAGGCACGTCCGGAAGGCCTCGATCGCGGCCTCGGCGGCGTTTTCCGACAGCGCCTCGTAGCCCTGCGGGCACACAGCGCGGCGTTCCTCGACGCTCTGGCTGCAGGCCGGCGCGGCGATCAGCACGAAGCCGGCGATCACGCCGATGGCGGCGGGCAGGAGGCGAAGCATGCGGGCGGGTCCTTCTGGCGGCACGCCGTCTAATGTGGCGCGCGAAACCGCGCCTGCAAACCCGTCTGGCTCACCGGGAGGGAAGCAAAAAGGCCGGGACGAGCGTCCCGGCCTTTCGCGCTGGCCCTATCCGGCCTGCTTCTCGGCATTGCGCCTGAGGCTCTCGATCTCCTCCTTCAATCGGAGTTTCTGTCGTTTGAGCCTGGCGAGCTGAAGGGTATCTGCGGAAGGGTGCTTGAGCTCCTCTTCAATGCGGGCCTCCAGCTGGTGGTGACGGGCATTGAGCTCGCGTATACGCGCTTCAGTTGGCATACAAGCCTCCTTCGCTATGTCAGGACCGGTATTGAAACATCAGACAGGGCCGGCTGAAAAGAGTAAAACACGGCGCGGCACACGGAAGATTTCGATGAGCGTGAATCAGCGATTGATCATAGGCATTTCCGGCGCCTCCGGCGTCATCTACGGCGTGCGCGCGCTCGATGCGTGCCGGGAACTCGGCGTGGAGAGCCATCTCGTCGCGACCAAGGCCGCCGAGATGACGCTGTCCTACGAGACGGCGCTGAAGCCGTCCGAGCTGCCGGACAGGGCTGATTACGCCTACAAGCTGCCCGATGTCGGCGCGCCGATCGCCTCGGGCAGCTTCAGGACGCTCGGCATGCTGATCGCGCCGTGCTCGGTGCGCACCATGAGCGAGATCGCGACCGGGGTGACCTCCAGCCTCCTGACGCGCGCCGCCGACGTCGTGCTGAAGGAGCGCCGGCGCCTGGTACTGATGGTGCGCGAGACGCCCTTCCATCTCGGCCACCTGCGCACGATGACGCAGCTCGCCGAGATGGGCGCCGTGATCATGCCGCCCCTGCCGGCCTTCTACGCCCACCCCGGGAGCCTCGCCGACATGGTCGACCAGTCGGTTGGACGCGCGCTCGACCTGTTCGGTCTCGACTGGACCCCCACAAGGCGCTGGGGCGAGGACCTGGAACAGGGCCGCCGTCCGGCGGCGAAGCGGCCGCGCGGGGACGCATGACTCCCGCCCCGTCGCGCTTCTGGGATTTCTCGGTGGCGGTCTATGGCCGACCCGGCGTGAAGCCGGCCTGCCTCGCGCTGCAGGCGGACGGGCTCGACGTGAACGTCGCCCTGTGGGTCGCCTGGACGAGCGCGCAGGGCCGCGATCCGCGCCCCGCGCTCGGCGAGGCGGTGCGCCGCTCCGCGCTGTGGGGGGCACAGGTCGTGACGCCGCTGAGGGCCGCGCGCGATGCGCTCAGGCCCGCCCCCGGCTTCGTCGATCCGGCCGCCGCGGGCCGGCTGCGCGAGACGATCCTTAAAGCCGAGCTGGAGGCTGAGCGCCTGGAGCAGGACGCGCTCGAGCCGCTCGCCGGGCTCTGTCCGGCAAGCGGGACGGCGCCGCGAACCCTGTGCGAACAGGGTCTTGGGGACTATGCCGCACGGCTCGGCGTGCGCCCCGAGGTGGGCAGGTTCGTTGAAAGCGTTTTCTCGGCGCCGAAAAAAGGGTAAGATGTTTGGTATCGACACGAGGGCCCCGGCCTGACCGGCCGGCCTTCGCGCTTCATCGGACAACACGCCTTCGCGCTCCGGCCCGCCCCGGCGCGACAGAGAGGATTTGACGGCCTGATGGACGGATATCTGAACGATGCCGGGCTGCGCCAGCGTCTCGAGGAGCTGCGTGCCCAGCACCGCGCACTCGACGACCAGGTGCGCGCGGCCCACGAGTGCGGGATGACCGATCAGCTCAAGCTGATGCGCCTGAAACGCCGCAAGCTGCAGCTGAAGGACGAGATCACCTTCCTGGAAGACCAGCTGAACCCGGACATCATCGCCTAGACGCGACGGGACCCGGCATCGCCGGCTGAACGGGGCGAGCGGCTCAGGCCGCGCCGGCGGCCTTGCGTGCGTACATCGCCGCGTCGGCCTCGGCCATGGCGGTCTCCACGCTGATGCCGCGCGAGAGCGGGTGCACGCCCCAGGCCGCCCCGAGGCGCAGCTCGAGGCCCTCGTGCACGATCGGGGTCGAGGCGATGGCGTCGGCGAGTTCGCCCGCCTTGATCTCGGCATGACCGGCCGGGGTCAGGGTCAGCACCACGCCGAACTCGTCCCCGCCGAGTCGTCCGACCGCATCGGTCTCGCGCACATGGGCGACGAGCAGATCGGCGACCGCCTTCAGCGCGGCATCGCCTGCGGCATGGCCGTGGGTGTCGTTGATCTGCTTGAAGCCGTTGAGGTCAAAATACACGAGCGCCGAGGGCGCGTCATGGCGCTCGGCCAGGGCGAGCGCCCGGCTCACCTCGCGCAGGAAGGCGCGCCGGTTGAGCACCGGCAGGAAGACGTCGCGGTCGGCGAGGGTCTCCAGCTCGCGCACCTTGGCGCGCAGCGCCTCGGTCTCCTTCCTCAGCTGGTCAACCTCGCCCATGAGCGACAGGAGCGCGCGCTGCACGTTCGGCGTCAACTCGGCTTCGGGCACGCCCATGATGGAGGCGGTGTCGCGCGTGGCGGCCGGGGCCGCGGCGCGGGCGGGCGCATCGCTGCGCTCGGCACGCGAGACCGGGCTCGCGCCGATGCCGGTCGCGGTACTGCCGGGGCGGATGCGCATGACGGACCTCTTGGCTCTTTCATCCGTTTGAGGGCCAGAATGGCCGCGCGCCAGTTAAGAAAGGGTCAAGGTTAACGCCCTTTCACCGGCCTGCTTGACGGGCGGGCACGCCTGACTAATCTGCCGCGCTTTCTTCAAGCGCCCCGGGGGCCTTTCATGAGCGCCGACACCGCCGCCACTTCCGCGCCGATCGCCATCGTCATGGGCTCGCGCTCCGACTGGCCGACCATGCGCGAGGCCGCCGATCTGCTCGACGCACTCGGCGCGGCCTACGAGGCGAAGGTGGTCTCCGCCCACCGCACGCCGGACCGGCTCGCAGAGTTCGCCAGGACCGCGAAGGCGCGGGGCGTGAAGGTGATCATCGCCGGGGCGGGCGGGGCGGCCCACCTGCCCGGCATGATCGCGGCGGGCACCGCCCTGCCGGTCCTCGGCGTGCCGGTGCAGTCGAAGGCGCTCAGCGGTCTCGACTCGCTGCTGTCCATCGTGCAGATGCCGGCCGGCGTGCCGGTGGGCACGCTCGCCATCGGCAAGGCCGGGGCGAAGAATGCGGCGCTGCTGGCGGCCTCCATCGTCGGGCTCTCCGACGAGGGCCTCGCCGCGCGCGTGGAGAGCTGGCGCGCGGAACAGACCGCCTCGGTGCCCGAAACCGTCGAGGATTGAGCCCATGACCGACATGCTGCAGCCCGGCGCCCGCATCGGCATACTCGGCGGGGGCCAGCTCGGCCGCATGCTGGCCATGGCCGCCGCGCGCCTCGGCTTCGACGCGGTGATCTACACCCCCGACGAGGACAGCCCGGCGAGCCGCGTGGCGGCCGAAACCGTCGTCGCCCCCTACGAGGACCTCGAGGCGGTGCGCCGCTTCGCGCAGCGCGTCGACGTCGTCACCTACGAGTTCGAGAACGTGCCGGTGGAAACCGCCCACGCGGCGGCCGCACACGCGCCCGTGCGGCCCGATCCCAAGGCGCTCGAGGTCGCGCAGGACCGCTGCGTGGAGAAGGAGTTCGTCAACGCCAACGGCGCGGCGACCGTGCCCTGGCGCGCGGTCGGGAGCCGCGAGACGCTCGGCGAGGCGCTCGACTATATCGGCACGCCCGCCATCCTGAAGACGCGCCGCTTCGGCTATGACGGCAAGGGTCAGGCCGCGCTGAAATCGCGCGACGACGCGCAGGCCGCCTTCGAGGCGATCGGCGCCCGGCCGGCGATCCTGGAAGGCTTCGCCCAGTTCACCCGCGAGCTGTCCATCCTCGCCGCGCGCGGGCTCAATGGCGAGATCCGCGCCTATCCCCTCAGCGAGAACCGCCATGGCGGGGGAATCCTGAAGGAGACCGAGGCCCCGGCCGAGGCCGACGAGGTGACCCGGAGCCAGGCTTTCGCGCTCGCCACGAACCTGCTCGAGGCGCTCGACTATATCGGCCTTCTCGCCGTCGAGCTGTTCGATCTCGGCGACGGCCGCCTCCTGGTCAACGAGATCGCCCCGCGCGTGCACAATACCGGTCACTGGACGATGGATGCGTGCCTGTGCGACCAGTTCGAGCAGCACATCCGCGCCATCGCCGGCTGGCCGCTCGGCGATCCCGAAGCGCTCGCCCCGGCGCGCATGATCAACCTGATCGGCGAGGATGCCCTGGGGTGGAGGAACTGGCTCAACGCCGAGGGCGCGGTGCTGCACCTCTACGGCAAGCGCGAGGTGCGCGAGGGCCGCAAGATGGGCCACGTCAACATCGTCGAACGGGGCTAGGCGAGCTCCACCGTCAGCGCCTTTCGCGCGGGCACCGTGTTGGCCACCAGGGCCCGGTAGGCCTCCAGCGTGCCCTGCGGGCCCCGCTTCGCCTCGAACTCGAACAGGGACGGGCCGGCCTCGGCGAAGGCGAGCCAGGCCTCGCCGTAGCGCCGCGCGAACTCGGCCGCGCCCCACTCGGAAATCCGGTTGCGCGCATGGTCGGGCGCGAAGAAGAAGACCGGCTTCGGGCCCGGCATCGCGCCCGGCGGGGCGGCCCGCTCCCAGTGGGCACCCCCTACGCGGATATTGCCCGCCAGCGCATCGCCCAGCGCGGTGTGGATCGTGCGATTGAGCGCGCCGTCGCCGGCGAAATCGACGATCAGGCGCCTGGGATCGGGACCCATCCTGCCGGCGTCCTCATACAGCGTCACGACATCGTAGAAGCCGAGCGCGTTCACGAAGGCCGCATTTCCCGGCGAGGTCAGCGCCTCGACCGCGACGCCCGGCACGGGCCGGCGCGAGAGCGCGAACGCTAGCGCGATCGCGGTCTTGCTGGACGCGCTGGTCAGCGTCACCTGGCGCGCGCCGGAAAACCCGGTCTCGCGCAGGTGGAGATCGATCAGGAAGGCCGTGACGAAGAGCGGCTGCAGCACCATCTGCGCGGCTTCGAGGGCGGGGCGATAACCCGCATCGCCGGTACAGCGCACATAGCGGTTATACGCGCCGGGCAGGGCGGCGCGGTGAGCGCTGGCGTCGAGGAACTGGCCGGCATCGACCCTCGCCGGCTCCACGATCAGCGTGCTGCCGGCCGGGAAATAGCCGTAGATGCGCTCGCCGGGCTCGAGCCCCTCGCTCCGGCTTTCCGCGACCTCGGCGAAACCCCAGACCGGCAGGCGTCCGCGCCCGTCCGCGCCGGGAAAGAAGGACCAGTAGCCCATCGCCTCGCCGAACACCGCGTAGGTGACGTTGTTGGCCGTCAGCGCGAAGCGCTTCACCGCCAGGCGCGCCTCGCCGGGGGCGAGCTCGCGCGCCGTCTCCTCGACGATCTGCGCACTGGAGATGTCGGTCTTCTCGATGGCCAGCGCCCAGCTCATGATGCGTCCTTCTATCGGATTGCCGCCGGGCAGGCGGCGGCCCGTCCCATGGCCGGCCTATTCCGCGGCCTCGGCGACCGCGGGCCGGGCACCGGCCTCCGCCTTCGCGGTCTCGAAGCGCATATGGCCGTCCTCGAGCGGGCCGAAGCGGATGGTGAGCATGTCCATCAGATAGTTCTGGTAGGTCTTCCAGGGCGCCTTCGTGCCCTGCCTGGGCAGGGTGTGGATGGCGCGCCGCACATAGCCGGATGAGAAGTCGAGCAGGTCCTGCGTCTCCAGGCCTTCCGGCGGCACCGGGACGCAGTAGTCATAGCCCTTCTCGTCCATGTGGTTCAGCAGCCGGCAGATGCGCTCGTGGGTGAGGTCGATCTTCAGCGTCCAGCTGGCATTGGTGTAACCGAAAGCCAGGGCGCAATTGGGCACGCCCGACAGCATCATGCCGCGATAGGTGACGTGCTCCGACGGATCGACCGTGTCGCCGTCGACGACGAGCTCGATGCCGCCCCCGACCATCATGTCCAGACCCGTGGCCGGGATGATGAGATCGGCGTCGAGATGCTCGCCCGATTTCAGCCGGATGCCGCTTTGGTCGAAGCGCTCGATATGGTCGGTGTGGATACTCGCCGTGCCGCTGCGCAGCGCGGCGAAGAAGTCCCCGTCGGGAGCCAGGCAGAAGCGCTGGTCCCACGGATTGTAGGACGGGGAGAAGTGTTTCTCGACGTCGAACTCCGGCCCCAGCTCCTCGCGCACCTTCTTCAGCACGCCCTTCTTCACGAAGCCGGGAAACCTGCGGGCGAGATTGAAGAAGAACATGCCCAGCCCGATGAGCTTCGCGCGGATCAGCACATAGGCCAGGCGCCTGGGCAAATACTTGCGCATCCAGTCGGCCATCGCGTCGCGCGAGGGCCGGTTGGCGATGTAGGTCGGCGAGCGCTGCAGCATGGCGACATGGCCGGCGGTTTGCGCCATGGCGGGCACCAGGGTGACCGCCGTCGCGCCCGAGCCGATGATCACGACCCGCTTGCCGGCATAGTCGTAGCTTTCGTCCCAGAGCTGGGGATGGATGATGTCGCCCTCGAAGCTCTCCATGCCGGGAAAGTCGGGCATGTAGCCGCGCTCGTAGCGGTAATAGCCCGAGCACAGGATCAGGAAGTTGGCGCTGAAGCGCTTCCGCTCGCGAGTCTCCCCGACTTCGGCCTCCACCGTCCAGCGGGCGGTCTCGCTGTTCCACTCGGCCCGCACCACGCGGGTGTCGAAGCGGATCTTCTCCATGATCCCGGCTTCGTTGGCCGTGTCGGTGATGTACTGCTTGATGCTCGGCCCGTCGGCGAAGACCTTGCCGCCCATCCAGGGGCGGAAGTTGAAGCCGAAGGTGAACATGTCGCTGTCCGAACGGATGCCGGGATAGCGGAACAGATCCCACGTCCCGCCCACGTCCGCGCGCGCTTCCAGGATCTGGTAGCTCTTGCCCGGCGCGCGCTGCTGCAGGTGATAGGCCGCGCCGATCCCGGAAATGCCCGCCCCGACGATGAGAACGTCGGTCTCCGCCTCGATCGGTGTGCTCATGTCCATCGCCTGCGCTCCTCACGGCCCTTGCGACATCAGGGTCGCACAGAAGTGAACAATGTTCAAAAATTTTCGGCAAGGGACGGGCGACACGCCGCCCCCGCCGGAAGGCGGGAAGCCGCCGCGGCGCGGGCATCGCGCATAGGGCGGGATTCAGCCTAGCACCCCGCCCGTTCGCGCACCCGGTCAGCCGCCGGACGGTTCCATAGCTCGATCCGCGCCACGATGGCGCAGCGCTGGTCCGGCGTGAGACGCGGGTCGGCGGCGAGATCGTCGGCGAGGCCCTGGAAAGTCGCCACGCCCTCGACGATCTCGAGCCCGCCGGCCTCCGGCGAATCGAAGCGCATCAGCCTCCCGCCCGCGGTCCAGCGCGGCCACTCGGGAAAGCTGCCGCCGCCGGTATCCGGATCACCGGTGCGCGCGAACTCGGCCCAGTAGGCGCCCATGGCGGCGGCAAGCCGCTCGCGGCCCTCCCGGTTGGCGCGGTTGAACAGCACCGAGTCCAGCCGGCCAAAGAACTCGAACCGGTTGAACACGAAGGGAATTTCCACCGCGTGCGCGGCCCCGACGAGACGGCCGAGGTCCATGAACAGGACGCGCCCGCCCTCGTCCCAGTCGAAGCGATAGGCCCAGACATCCTCGTGGCCGGTCTCCACGAGGCTCTGCGCCATGCGGTCGACCGCGTTGATGCGCCAGACGCGGGACTGGTACTCGGCCAGCGCGTCGTAGAAGTCGGGATCGCGTGCGGTGTAGAGCACGCCGAACCAGGAGCGCACCAGCTCGGGATCGAGGAAGTTGAAGAGCTTCATCTCCTCCAGATTGGTGCCCGTGACGACCGGCACGCCACTGAACCAGTCCGGATCGGTCAGCCCGTCGCGGATGCCCTGCGGCGGCAGGGTGACGCCGTCGGCGATCATGCGCGGCAGTTCCACGCCGAAGGAAAAGCCCTCGTGATAGGTCTCGAAGATCGCGTCCAGCGAGGCGGCGCGCAGGGCCCCGGCGTCCTGCGATCCGGCGAACTCGGCGGCGGCCTCGCGGGCCGGGTTGATCACGTCGCCGGCCCCGTGCTCGGCGGCCTCGAGCGGCACGGCGTCGAGCCCGCCGCTCTGCAGGATGGCGCGGTGGAACAGGCCCCTGGCAGGCGGGCTGACGAGCAGGCCGGCCACGTCATAGGCCCCGGCGCTCTCCCCGAAGATCGTCACCCTGGAGGCATCCCCGCCGAAGGCCGCGATGTTGCCGCGCACCCATTCAAGCGCCGCGGTCTGGTCGAGCAGGGCGAAGTTCGCCGCGCGGTCGAGATCGGTCTGCGCGCTCTCGCGGATCGCCTCATGGGCAAAGAAGCCCAGGGGCCCGAGCCGATACTGGATCACCACCACGACGACGCCCTGGTCGGTGGCCAGCCGGGATCCGTCATACTGGCCGGCATAGCCCCACACGTTCGAGCCGCCATGGATCCACACCATGACGGGAAGATCGCTGCCCTCGCCCGCGCCGGCGGGCGCGTAGATGTCGAGATAGAGGCAGTCTTCCGAGCCGACGAGCAGGCCGGTTTCGATCCCCTGTGCCTGGTCGAGCGGGGTGGTCATCTGGGCGCAGCGACCGGAGGAAGCCAGTGCTGCGAGGCGGCCGTCGAAGGCCGGCGCGGGGCGCGGCGCGCGCCAGCGCAGATCGCCGACCGGGGCCTGCGCGAACGGGATGCCCCGCCAGACCTGGGCCCCGGTCGCCTCGTCGGTGAAGCCCACCAGCTCACCCTGTGCGATCGTGCGGGCGGTCGCCTCTTCCGGAGAGGGCGGGGACGGCGCGTCCTCGCCGCCGCAGGCCGCAACGGCCAGCGAGAAGATCGAGATCAGGACACCGCGCATGGACACCTCCCCCGTGAACGCCGTTCACAAGGTTAGGCGGGGTCCGGCGGTGGGGGCAATGGCGAAAAGGAAAACCCCGGCCGGTCGGGCCGGGGTTTTCCGCAGAGGGTGGAGTCCGACCTACTCCTGCCCGCCTTCCAGCTCTTCCGGCACCGGGAAGCCGCGATCGCGCATCAGGGGCGCGATGTCGGCGTCGCGGCCGCGGAACTGGCGGTAGGCCTCGGCCGGGTCGATGGAGTTTCTCGGGGCGAACAGGGTCTCGACCATGCGCTGGGCGAGCTCGGCGTCGTAGAAGCCGCCGGGCGCCTCGTCGAAGGCCTCGGCCGCGTCCGAGGTCAGCACGTCGGCCCACATGTATCCGTAATAGCCGGCCGAATAGCCCTCGCCGGAGAAGATGTGGCCGAAATGCGGGGAGCGGTGACGCATGACGAGTTCGTCCGGCATGCCAAGCTCGTCGAGCACGCGCTGCTCGAATTCGTCCGGGTCGATGCCGGCCGGATCGACCGTGTGGTAGTACATGTCCACCAGCGCCGAGGCGAGATACTCGGTCGTGGCGAAGCCCTGGTTGAAGGTCGAGGCGGCCTGCAGGCGCGCGACGAGATCGTCGGGCATCGGCTCGCCGGTCTCGACGTGGCGCAGATAGGTGTCGATCACCGGATCGGTGAGCAGCCAGCGTTCGAGCAGCTGGGACTGGAACTCGGTATAGTCGCGCACCCCGCCGTTGAGCGTGGGATAGGCCACGTTCGAGGCGAGCGCGTGCAGGGCGTGGCCCATCTCGTGGAAGAAGGTCTCCGCATCGTCGAAGGAGATCAGCACCGGCTCGCCGGGCGCGCCCTTGATGAAGTTGGAATTGTTCGAGGTGAGCGGGGTTTCCTCGCCCTGGAAGGTGGTGTGGCCGCGATAGCTCGTCGCCCACGCGCCCGAGCGCTTGCCCGGCCGCGCGAAGGGATCGAGATACCACAGGCCGACGAAGTCGCCGCTCGCCCGGTCGGTGACTTCCCAGACGCGCACGTCCTCATGGAAGACCGGCACCGAGCCGTCGGTGATCTCGGAAAAGGCGAAGCCGAACAGCTCGCCGGAGACGTAGAACATCGCCTCGCGCAGGTTATCGAGCTGGAAGTACTGCTTCACCTCCTCGGAATTGAGGTCGTACTCGCGCTGGCGGACCTTCTCCATGTAGTAGCGGTAGTCCCAGGGCGCGATCTCGAAATCCCCGCCTTCCTCGGCGACGATCTCCTGCATCTGGGCGACCTCTTCCTCGACGCGCGCGATGGCGGCCGGCCAGACGGCCTCCATGAGGTCCATGGCGCGTTCCGGGGTCCCGGCCATGCGGTTCTCCAGGCGCCACTGGGCGTAGTTGTCGTAGCCCAGCAGCCCGACGCGCTCGTCGCGCAGCTGCAGGATCTCCGCGATGATGGCGTTGTTGTCGAACTCGTCGGCATTGTCGCCGCGCGAATAGTAGGTCTCCCAGACCTGGCGGCGCAGCTCGCGCTCGTCGGAATAGGTCAGGAAGGGATCCATCGAGGAGCGGGTATTCAGAACCGCATACTCGCCCTCGCGCCCGCGCTCGGCGGCGGCCGCGGCGGCGGCGTCGACGAAGGATTGCGGCAGGCCGGAGAGCTGGTCCTCGGTGAGCCAGGTGACGTAGTTCTCCTCGTCGGCCAGCACGTTGTTGGAGAACTGCGTGTGCAGCTGCGACAGGCGGCGCTCGATCTCGGCATAGCGCTCGGCCGCCTCGCCCTCCAGCGTCGCGCCGTCGCGCGCGAAGCCGTCATAGACCAGCTCGACGAGGCGGCGCTGATCGGGGCGCAGGCTGTCCATCTCGGCCGAATTGTAGACCGCCTCGACGCGCGCGAAGAGATCCTTGTTCTGCGTGATCGCGGTGAAGTGCTCGGTGAGGCGGGGCGCCATCTCGCGCTGGATCTCGCGGAACTCCGGCGAGGACAGGTTGGACGACCAGATGCCCCAATAGGTGAAGACCCGGCCCAGCGTGTCGCCGGCCGCTTCCATCGCGACGATGGTGTTCTCGAAGGTCGGCGCCGCCTCGTTGTTCGCGATCGCCTCGATCTCGGCCATGTTCTGCGCCATGCCGACCTCGAGGGCCGGTTTCAGATACTGCAGGTCCATCGCGTCGAAGGCCGGCACCCCGCCATAGGGCCCGCCCCACTCGGCGAGCAGCGGATTGGTCTCCGGCGTGGTGTACTCGCCCTCGACGCTCACGTTCGCCGCCGCCTCGTGCACGAAGGCGAAGGGCGAGGCGGTCTCGGCACCCTGTTCGCTCTGCGCGGTTTCGGTCTGTCGTGCCTGATCGCCCGGCGCGCACGCGGCGAGCGCGGCGAGGCTGGCAGTCGTGATCAGCAGGTGGCGCATGAGCGGCCTCTCCCCTTCTTGTCCCGGTTGTTCGACTGGGCGCAGACGCTAGCGCCCGGCCCGGCGCGTGTCACATGAAGAAATCACAAGGAAGGCGGCGGGCGCGCCGTGCTGCAGGCGGGCGCGCGCCCGGCGGTGTTATGTAGGAGTCGCACCCTTTCTACGTGATGCCCGCAACTCTTATGGCGCCATCGCGATTTCAAAATTGCATCGGATGCCTGGGCGAGCTATGGTCTTTGGATGGCAAGAAACCCAATCATCGCATCGCTTGAGAAGAAGTACGCCCGATTGAAGGGCCTGGCGTCGGCTATAGAGAAAGAAGCTGAAGACGCGGTCGGCGCCGAGCTGCTGGACAAGATTCAAGAGATCTGCAACCGCCAGCGCAAAATCTGGGCATCCATGAAGGAGATCGAATCCACGATACGCAAGCACTACGATCCGAATTGGTCGGGCGAGCGGGTCCGCGGCATTCGGCCGGTCAAGGCGGGGCTTCCCGCTGGGTCGATCAGCAAGGCGGCCCTAAAGGCGCTGCGAGACGCAAAGGAACCTCAGACGACGAAGCAAATCATGGAGCAGGTGAAAGAGAAGCTTCGTTCCGACGGTTTCAACGTTGACGATCGAGTCTCCCTTCGAAACAGCATTCACGCTGCGTTTCTCAAGCGTGCAGGCGAGAACGTAATCCGTTACGATACATTCCCCGCTACGTGGGTCTACTGTTCGCGGGCGCGCCAGGCTCGATAGAAGGAGAAAAATTACCGGCGCACACCCCAGCCACTCGGTTTCAACTATCGAAGGGGGCCAACCATCGTTTTCAAGGTGGCAGGCGGGAACCCGGCACCTTTCAATCAGAAGAATCTTCGCCATCGACCGAATGATGCCAGTGACCTGAGCCCCGCGCTCCCAGAACTCATGAGACGGGATGTCACAGACACTGAAGATACTGATGATCAAATGATGCCTTAAGTCTAGCCGAGCGTTGGTCAGCTTTTCATTTGCTGGCTCACCGTTTAGTGTCGGCGACTCAATCAGAGAATCGTAGAGAGGACCGAGGAGAAAACCTCGTCAGAACCTCGCCGGTATCATCAACCACCGTCTTCAGAGCGATCCGCTTCTCAAGATCATTGTTCCGCCAAACCGCGGAAGGTCGCCATCGTTGGCGAATTTTACCACCTTCAGGATATTCGGTGTCGAATGTCGGCGTGGAAGACTTGTCCACAGTGAAAGCAAACCTTGCTAGCTGACGGTACACGGCCACAATATGGTCCACCCGCGAAGCCCGTTCGCTACTGATTGGCCAGTCACCGAGTGAATGGCGCTGAAGGAGCTCGGCGTTATCTGCGATCTCTGGGTATGTTCTATTCAAGCTGACAAATAGAATCGTTCCGTCGATCTCGTGCCGCCTCACCGGTTCGGCATAGCGAGAATTCACTTCGTCCGTTGTAAGCCAATAATCCTCATGGCAGTGGCCGCTAGCGATGTTTGTAAGTCCGGGCAGCAACTTAATCATCTGAGCTTCGATCCGAAGAGCTTCGCTCTCATTAAGCCCATGAATTACGATTTCAATAGCTGGGTCGCATCCGGCTGATGTTTGTATTTCACGGATCAGGTCGATCTTTGAGGTCGTTGCGTTTGGCTTCTGTTCTACAGCTCCCGCTGCATGGCTGTAGCAGCGGTCCCCCACCCCTTTACCGACGTAAAAAATTCGTCTTGGGTCCATTCGGTCTAATCTAGGATCACATAGCGTATAGACATAGTAGCGCAGCTGCTCGCGACTCTCAGGCGGAAATGACATAAACTAATTCCCTTAAAAGGAGAGGCTGCAGGGCGAGAGGCACGAATCTTGGGTGTAAATGACCTTCAGGTTGAAAAGTGGCTCTGCGCGAGCGGCGTGCGAGTTGGAAAGGCTTTACCTGCGAATTTCATTGTTACTTCGTTTCGCGATCAGGCTCTTGGACAACAATTATCTTCCTGTGCGTAGCCGTCGCCGACCAAATCAGCGCCCAAAGCCAACCTAATACCGTCCAACCAAGTATAAGATTCAAGAGGAAAATCGCGCCCGAACTCGGATGCTTGCGCGTAAGTGCCACGATCCAGGGAAGTAAGTAGAATGCTACCAAAATAGCAACTGCTGTCGCTTCCATCACAATTCTCCTTCATTCTTCTTCTTTACAATTCCTGGTATAAGAAAGAGGTCTGCCACCACCCAGAATATTCCCACGCCAAATAGGATCACCGTCACCAGCTGAATCCACCCCTTTTCCCTGAGATAAAACCGATGGGCCGCTAATACCCCTAGAAAAACCCATAGCAGATACGCAATTACCATCGACTTGCGTTTTGGCGATACCGTCTCGTCGGTCATGGTGTCCCCCCTTATGTCGTTTGTGAGCGATTTAATCATGCATTCAGAAGGGCGCCTCGCTTTGCGTCAAGCCCCCATTTACCAAATTTCTCCCAGAGCGAGAAGGCGCTAAGTCCTGTCGACGAAGTGGGCGTCCAACCTGATCGAAGCCGCCGAAGACCCGACCATAGCCGCCGAGATCACCGGCCCAGAAGCCTCCCACCTGTATTAGGTGTACGACGTCGTGACTAACGCGGTTGGGCTGCCTCCGCGCCCCCTGTTCGCCAATAGGGACTATTATAACAACCGTATCCGCACGTCGCTCGAAGCCACTGGCGCCGTACCCATGATTCCGGCCCGCCGGAACCAAGAATCCTGCCCAAATCTGCGACTTCTGTCTGTGCGCTGAGAAATCGCATCGAACGGTAATTCTGCAAACTGCGCTGTTCACGCCGCCTTGCGACCCGCTTCGACAGGACGTCTAACCGCGAGGTCGATCTCAGCCATCTCGTTTCGATCCGGCTCTGGTTCCGGCACTTCGTCAACTGGGTCTAGGTTTTTGACTTGCGATCTCGTTTGTCCATTTCCTCGACCTCTTCCTCGATAATCTCCCCCAGGGCCTCGCTAGGCGGCCCCCATTTTCGTGCCAAGCGCTTCATCGGCTTCTCATGCCCGAAGCCAGTATCTTCCAACATAGAAATACGGATGTGATCGACACCCAAGACCTCAAGGCACTGCATAAATAGCATCGCGCTAAATTTTCCGCGCCCAATCTTGTTTCTAAGATTGTTTTCTGTGTCTTCAACGCCTATTCGATTTAGGCGCTCAAGCAACTCTTTATAGGTAATCTGTTGCCGGGCCATCTCACCGCGAATAACGCCGCGTAGCCACTTGTATCCTGCTTCTTCGTCCATCCGAGTCTCCTTTGATCGCGCCATCATATTGGCACCGGCTTGACACCGCAATCCCCAATGATGTATGTCACTTCAGAGTGATGAACGACACGGGTAAAGATGGCGCAGCATTTCCTTCTCAGCGCGAAATTTCGCGACTTCTCTTGGCAGGGGCTTTACGACCTGACCGAGGAAGAGGCGTATCAAGAATTCTGCGCGATCAGGTTTGCTGAGAACGACGGCCATGCCTTCTGCCCTCATTGCGGGTGCTGCGACGCCTACGCATTAAAGACGCGGCGCGTCTTCAAATGCGGTGCATGCAAGAAGCAGTTCAGCGCGACCTCGAAGACGATCTTCGCTGATCGGAAGCTGCCGTTTAAAAAGCTTCTGATCGCCATCGCTCTCTTCGCCATGCCGAGCTGTGGCCTCAATACCGTGGATTTCTCCGCCGATCTCAACGTCCAATACAAGACGGCCTTCGTGCTCGCCCAGAAGCTTCGCGAGTTTATGCGCAAGCATAACGAGGGCCTCGAATTGGGAGGGGCGGTCGCTGTAGACGGTTCTCAGTGGGGTGGGTTCATTCGTCCCAAGAACGTTCGCAAGGAGCCTACCGACCATTTCAAAGTCCCTTATACCAACCCCAAGCGTGAGAAGTATGCGGTTGCTATCCGGGAAAAGCGGCAGAATGGGAAGGTGAAGGTATTCATCGGACATGAGCAGAAGATCGGCCCGCAAGTCGTCTACGCTACGATCTATGGCGGGACCGAGGTTCATACCGATGCGGGCGCCTGGTGGAATGATTTCGAGGTCGAGTACGATCATCATGTGATCAATCACCGTACCCAGTTCACCAGCCCGGAAGCGTGCACCAACACGGTCGAAAGCTTTTTCGCACACATGGAAAAGATTCAGCAGGAGTATGGCGCCATTGCCAAGCAGCAGTTCGAAGGCTTTGTCTTTGAGGGCGCGTGGCGATTAAACCATGCCAAGGCCACACGGAATGAACGCTTCCGTGGCTTGGTTGCGGCGGTGGCAATGAGTGGCGAGTCGAGGATGCGCGGCTATTGGGGGCGTTACTAGGTGGACGCCATCGAACTTGGAGGTTTCTGCGTTCAGCTGCGCACAGCGAGGAGCCTCTGCGAAGGTTCAGTGCAGGTACCAAACCGAGCTGGCGTCTATCTTATCGCGCTGAAGCTAAGCTCTCCGATCTTCCGGCTCTGTCCTCCCGTCGAAAATAAGCTGACGGCGAACGGACACAGTTTCGCGGTGATTTATGTCGGCGAGACCTGGGCCGTTAAAAATCGCCTGCGCGACCATCTCACTGGGGATTGGACGGTTTCGAACTTCCGGCACTCGGTTTTGGCGCTCACCGAAAGCCATACCGATGAAAACCAAAAAGCCCTCTGTGAAGAGTCGCTTAGCGAACACCTTCTGGCCGATGCAATCGTTGGCTTTTGCGAACCCGACTTTATCGGTCCGGCAGAACGTGCACTGATCCAGTCGCTCCAGCCCGCTTTCAACATCCGTGGATGCACTGACGCTGCGTGGAAAAAAAAGCTGCAGAAAGCGCGGAAAAATTTTCTGCAGTTCAGTTCCTCTGCCGATAATAGCCCGGCTTGAGGTAAAGCCGGAGCGCCCTAAGGCTCCGATATATCACTGTTTTTGAGAAACGTCACATCAAAGTGATTAAAATCATTTTCACGAGGTGCGACTCCTACATAACACCGCGCGCCCGGCGCAGACTTCCGTTGACATTTGCGTGCGGACAAGGTGGGTGGGCCAGCGGCACAGACGATGTCAGACTATGCCGTGTGTCAACGATCTTCCTCAAAAGGCGCAAGACCCGTGTCCCGTTCCGCTCTCGACGTCAGCCAGAAAGACGATTTTCCCGCCTGGTACCAGGCCGCCGTGCGCGAGGCCGATCTCGCCGAGGAATCCGGCGTGCGCGGCTGCATGATCATCAAGCCGTGGGGCAACGGGCTGTGGGAACGCATGAAGGCGATCCTCAACGCCGAGATCGAGGCGACAGGCCACGAGAACTGCTACTTCCCGGTCCTCATCCCGCTGAAGCATTTCGAGCAGGAGGCCCAGCACGTGGAGGGCTTCGCCAAGGAGATGGCGGTCGTCACCCATCACCGGCTGAAGGTGATCGACGGCAAGCTGCAGCCGGACCCGGAAGCCAGGCTCGAAGAGCCGCTGATCGTGCGCCCGACCTCGGAGACCATCATCGGCTCGGCGATGAGCCGCTGGGTGCGCTCCTACCGCGACCTGCCGCTCCTGTTGAACCAGTGGGCGAACGTGATGCGCTGGGAGATGCGCCCGCGCATGTTCCTGCGCACGAGCGAGTTCCTCTGGCAGGAAGGCCATACCGCCCATGTCGACGAGAAAGACGCGATGGAAGAGACCGAGCGCATGCTGGGCGTCTATCGCGACTTCGCGGTCGATGCGCTCGCCCTGCCCGTGGTCGACGGCAGGAAGCCCGAGCACGAGCGCTTCCCCGGCGCGGTGGAGACGCTGACCATCGAGGCCATGATGCGCGACGGCAAGGCGCTGCAGTCGGGCACCTCGCACTATCTCGGCACCAATTTCGCGCGCGCCCAGAACATCCAGTACCAGGACCAGCAGGGCGAGTGGAAGCACGCCCACACCACGAGCTGGGGCCTGTCGACGCGCATGATCGGCGCGGTCATCATGGCCCATGGCGACGATGACGGCCTGCGCCTGCCGCCGCGCGTCGCGCCGCAGCAGGTGGTGATCATCCCGATGCTCAAGGGCGCGCCGGAAGACGAGAAGATCGCCGACTACTGCGCCGAACTCGCCCGCTCCCTCGTCGGCCAGGAGGTGTTCGGCGAGGCGATCCGCGTGCGCGTCGATCTCGACCAGGACAAGCCGCAGAACAAGCGCTGGCGGTGGGTGAAGAAGGGCGCGCCGATCATCTGCGAGATCGGCCCGCGCGACGTGGAGAACGCCAAGGTCGCCTTCCTGCGCCGCGACACGCTGCGCACCGAAGAGGGCAAGATAAATTCCCATTTCGTCGAGCGCGTCGACTTCCCGGCCATGGCCGCGGAGATCCTCGCCGAGATCCAGACCGGGCTCTACGCGCGCGCCGACGCATTCCTCAAGGCGCACACCCACACCGTCGCCTCCTTCGAGGAAATGGTCGAGCTGTTCGGGTCGGGAGAGCCGGCCTGGGCGCGGGTGTCCTGGAGCCGGCCGACCGGCGCGGCGCTGGAGACGATCGTCAAGCGCCTGAAGGAGCACCAGCTGACCGTGCGCGTCGCCCCGTTCGACCAGGGCGAGATCGGTCAGACCTGCATCTTCACCGGCGAGACGGCGGTGGAGACGATCGTGGTGGCGAAGGCGTACTGAAAGCTCAGCGCCGCCAGGAAAACCCCTCCCTCCCCCCTTGATGGGGGAGGAGGGGATGATCGCCTGAGCCCTACTCCACCCCGATCTCGGCGAGCGGGACGGAGACGGCGCGCACCGCCTCGCCCTCGATGTCGCGGATGTCGAGCCCGAGCGTGCCGGCCTCCCAGTCGATGGCGATGACGCCGTAATTGACCAGCGCGTACATGTCCCCGATGCGGTGCGGGCCGGGCTCGTTGTTCTCGTCCTGGAAGCTCATGTTGAGCGAGGACGAGGTGATCTCGTAGAGCGGATAGTCCGCGACGTCCTCGCGCACATAGAGGCCGGCCGAGTGGCGGTCGCCGGAAACCAGCACGACGCCCTCCGCCCCGGTCTCGCGGATGAGACCGTAGAGCCGCTCGCGCTCGTGCGGCAGCATGCGCCAGGCCTCCCAGCCATGTCCGTCGGCATGGACCTGGATGGACGAGACGAGCAGGCGCAGGTCCGCGGGCTGCCGGAGCTGCTCCTCCAGCCAGGCCCACTGCTCCTCGCCGAGCATGGTCTGGCTTTCGTCCTCGCTCGGCAGGTAGCGCTCCTTGCCCGGCACGCCGCGCTCGTCGGTCGGGGTCAGCACGCCGCGGAACCAGCGCGTGTCGAGCAGGATGATCTGCACCCTGCGGCCTTCGGGCCCGAAGGTCTCGGCGGTGTAGATGCCCGCCCGGTCGCGGCGCGGATCGTCTTCCGGCACGCGCCAGAAATCCTCGAACAGCGTCTCGGCAAAGCCCTTGTAGGGGAAGACCGCACCGGCATCGTTGAGCCCGTAATCATGGTCGTCCCAGGTCGCGAGCATCGGGACTTCGCTGCGCAGGCGCTGGAATTCCGGGCGGGCGGCCAGAAGGTGATAGGCCTCGCGCAGCTCGACGAGATCGGGGTTCCAGCTATAGGCGTCGCCATAGACGTTGTCGCCGATATACATGAACAGGTCGGCATCCTCCTGCGCGACCACATCGAGGATCGGGATCTCGCGTTCGGAGGTGTTGCACGAGCCGAAGGCGATCTTCGTCAGCACCGCGTCGCGCGCCGGCAGGGGCGGGCCTTCCGGGGCGAGCGGGGGATCGTACTCGAGCTGGGCGTAGTAGGGCGCGAGGGCCTCCACCACGGTGCGGGGCGGGACCTGGGATCCGTCGATCGCGGCGGCGTTCAGGTCGGCCTCGGCGATCTCGCCGGCCGTGACGGTGTCCTCCTCGGGCAGCGGGGCGGGCTCGGCGCAGGCGGCCAGAGCGGCACAGGTGGCGAGAAGGACGAAACGGCGCATCAGGGCTCTCCTGAGTCTGTCGATGGACGTGTTCTAGCCGGGATAGCGCGGCGATGCGACAGGGGCGTGACGGCTCAGTTCACCGTCATGGTGAAGCGCGAGGTGCTCGGCCCGTAGTCGGCGCTTCGCAGGGCGAAGGCGCGCCGGTCCGGTCCGCACTGGCCGGCCAGGCGCGGCGTCACGCGTGAGTCCTCGGCCGCTTGCGGCGCGGCGCAGACAAGCGTCGCGGTCGTGCTCACCGGCATCGCGTCCTCTATGTTCATCGGCGTCACGACCTCGATCGTGGATGTCTGCGGATAGCCCCGGAACACGATCTCGCAGGCCTGCGCGGGGATGTCGGCCCAGCGCTCCACGCGGCGCTCCCCGGCCGCGAGCAGGCCCACGGCTACAGGCGCGGAGGTGACGTTGCAGATCTCCAGCTCGCGCACCGGCAGGGCGAAGCCGTCCGGTGCCACGGGGCTCTCGCGGCACAGACCCGCCTCGGCGGCGAAAGCCGCGCAGGAGACGGTGTAGGCGATCGTGTAGCGCCGGCCGGCGCGCGTCATCTCGACGCGGGCGTAATCGGCCTCGCGCCGGCTGCCGGCGCAGGGCGGGCGCGAAGCGACCGTCTCGTGACTGCCGGGCGCGACGCAGTAGCTGGTGCGGGAGGCCGCCTCCTGCGGGCCCGGCCAGGTCCAGGTGCCCGAGCGCGCATGGACATGGGCCGTGCCGCCGGCGGTCTCGCCGATGCGTCCCTCCAGGCACGCGCCCGGCTCCACGTTGAACCAGCCCTTCTGGATCGGCGAGCCCCCCGCCGAGGGCGCGACGATCGAGAAGCCGACGAGGATATGGGTCTCGTTGCACAGCCGCACCATGGCGTCGCCGGGCGGGTCGAGGTTGGGCTGCTGGAGGGCAAGGGCGAGAAGCAGGGGGGCGATCACGGGCGGTCCTGTTGCAAGCGCGCGGGCATCCGGCTCGGGAGCCTAGCGAGCGCGTGCACACCTGTCGCGCGAAATCTGCGCTATCCCCCGAACGCGACCTGCCACATGAGCCGCCCCGGTGCGAAGCTCAGCAGGCCGGGGATGATGAGGGCTCCCAGGAACAGGCCGAGCGCGCTCCAGCGATGCTTGGCCGTCAGCCCCCTGCGCGCCCGGACCGACAGCTCCACCACGCCGAACAGGGTGAGCGGCACGAAGATGTGGATGAGGCTGAAGGATCCCTCGTTGATCTGGCGGATGAAGAGGGCGGTGACGGCCACCGTCACCATCAGGGCCACGAAGACATAGCCGAGCGTCCTGTGCGGGATCGTGCCCTTCGGCGCGGTGAACTGCACGGTGCCGACGCCGAGCGCGGCGAGGGCGGACAGGGCGTGCAGCTGGATATGCCAGGGCGCCTGGAAGAAGAGTTCGAGATTCATCGCCCGGCCTCCGTCATCTCGACGCGGGCGGGCGGGCCGGAGAGGCTTGCCGCGGCGGCTTCGGCGACGACGCGCCATTCCTTCGGCGCAAACGCCGCGAAGGCGGCGAGCGCGAGGATCAGGGCGGCAAGCGTCTTCAGGCTGTTTCGCATGTCGGGTTCCTCCTTTCGCGGCGCATCGAGCCGCGTCCGGTGAGATGCCGCCACACGGCGCCCGCGAACAGCCGATTTGCGTCAGGGGACTGGACCTCGTCGCGAACGGCGGTAACCCTTCCGTTCGCGCTTCGCCAACGGAGGGTGCCGGGAAGACGCGATGAGAGTGCGCCGCCTGATCAAAGCCGCCGGCGAGCCGGCCCTCGCGGTGTTGGGGCTGGGTACCTTTCTGGCGATCCTGGGTCCCTACGATACCGGCGCGCTGGGCTGGCCGGCGGTCTGGATCTACTGGACGGGCCTCATGGCCCTCGGCGGGCTGTTCGGCTGGAATTCGGGCAATCTCATCGCCTGCTGGAAGCCGGACTGGCCGCTCTGGACGCATTACGCGCTCGCCGCGGTCGCGGTCTCCGTCCCGGTGACCGTCGCGGTGATGGCGATCAATGCCTGGTTCGACGGCCGGCTCGACTGGCGCGGCCTGCCGCTGACCTTCTTCTTCGTGCTCGTAATCTCCGCCTTCGCGACGGGTGTCGGCTATGTCACCGACCGGCTGCGCGCCCGCCCGCCGGCGGCCGGCCCCGGCGCCTCGCCGCGCGCCTCCCCGGCGCTGACCGACAAGCTGCCGCTCAATCTGCGCAACGCGCCGATCCTGGCGCTGCAGAGCGAGGATCATTACCTGCGCGTCCACACCGGGCGCGGCGATGCGCTGATCCTGATGCGCCTGTCGGACGCCATCGCGGCAGCCGAGGCGCTGGACGGGGCACAGACCCATCGCTCCTGGTGGGTCGCCAGGGACGCCGTGCGGCAGGTGAGGAAGGGCGACGGACGCGCCACGCTGACCCTCGAAGGCGGGATCGAGGCGCCGGTGAGCCGGACCTATTACCCGAAGCTGCGCGAGGCCGGCTGGTTCTAGGCGAAGCGCTTGCGGTTCTGCGCCCACTCCGCTTTAGTCTGGCCCCAGACGTCGACGATCATGCCGAAGCCGGCGACCTCCTCGTCGCGGCCGGTATCGCGCGAGCCGAGCTTGCGCGCGACAGCCTGGGAATTGACGTTCTCGGCGGCGATCAGGTGTATCACCTCGTCCCAGCCGAGCGTGTCGAAGGCAAAGTCCAGCGAGGCGGCGGCCGCTTCCGGCCCGTAGCCCCTGCCCCAGTGATCGCGCAGGATCGACCAGCCGACCTCGGGCTGGCTCCAGCCATGAGGATACCAGGGTCCGACCCGGCCGACCCAGGCGCCGGTCTCGCGCTCCTCGACGGTGAAGAAGCCGTAGCCTCGAAAATGCCAGTGACCGACCAGCGCGGCGAGACTGCGCCAGGTCATGGGGGCGCTCTGCACCCCGCCGATATGGCGGGCCGCGACCTCGTCGCTCATCAGCGAGACGAAATGGGGGAAGTCACGCTCCTCCGGCACGCGCAGGCGCAGCCGGGCGGTTTCGATGACGGGTCCGGAAATCATGGCAGTCGCGCGCTCCTCGGCCTGGCGAAGCGGGCCATAGCCCGGTGGCGCGGCCCCTGTCGAGTGACGAAGAATTCACGAAACCTCGCCGCGCGGCATTTGCACCCGGACACGCAGGCTGTCACACTTTCGCCCGCAGAGCCGTGGCAGACTCGCGAAACCATCGCCCGCCCGCTGACCATGAGAGACACTTGGCCGACCTGTTCCGCAAGCCCAGAGCCGGACCGATGCGCCTGCTGGCGTATCTCGTGGTCTTTCCCGGCCTGGCGCTGGCGCTGAACGCCTGGATCTTCACCACCGGCGCGGCCGAGTGGGCGGCGAGCCTGGACAATCCGGCCTGGGCGCCGGCCGGCCCTGTGATCGGCGCGGTCTGGATCGCGCTGTTCGCGCTGATGGCGGTGAGCCTCTGGCTCGTGGACCGGGCGGGCCATCTCGAGACGCGAAGTCCCGCCCAGGCCCTGATCCTCGCCCAGTACCTCGTCAATATCGCCTGGACCTGGCTGTATTTCGGCGAGCGCAGCGTGGCGAACGGCTTCTACGTCACCGTGGGGGCATTCGCGCTGTCGATCGCGGCCTTCGTCGCGATCTGGCGGGCCAACCGCAATGCCGCCCTGCTCTTCCTGCCGCTGGTGCTCTGGCTCGGCTTCGCGCTGGCGCTGAGCTATTCGATCTGGCAGCTCAATCCCTGAACCGGCGCCAGAGGAAGAGCGCGACGAGCAAGCCGGCGATCGCGAGCATGGCGAGTTCCAGGCGCGTCATCCCGAACAGGGCGGGCTCGAGCAGCGGGACGAGGCGCTCGAAACGGGCCGCGAGGCCGTCGCCCGCCTCCCCGCCGCGAAAGCCGACCGCAACCGCGACGAAGACCAGGATCGCTGCGCCGAAACCGGCGAGCTTGATCGCGCCCTCCACGCTCTCGGTGCGCGCATCGCGGGCCCGGCGGTCGCGCATGCGCCGGAGGCGCTCGCGGCTTCGCTGGCTCATGACCGGTCCTCCTCCTGCGGTCTCTCCCTGACGCATTTTGCTTGTCGGCAGGGCGGGTTTCGGGCATAGTCCGGCGCGTACGGGCGGCCGAGACTATAAGTTAGGCCCGGCGGAAATACTGGACTACACGAAGTGGCAGCACGCCAGCACCTTCAGCTTTCCCCGACATGCAAGTCCGTTCGCCGCGACCGGGACGCCGGGCGGTCTATTTGCTATGCGCCGGACGCGGCGTGACTGGGGAAAGGCTCCCGACAATGACTACCGGAACCGTGAAGTTCTTCAACACCCAGAAGGGCTTCGGCTTCATCACGCCGGACGACGGCGGCAAGGACGTCTTCGTTCACATCACCGCGGTCCAGTCCGCCGGCCTGCCGGGCCTGGCTGACGGCCAGCGCGTGTCCTTCGAAACCGAGCCGGACAAGCGCGGCAAGGGTCCGAAGGCCGTCAACCTGCAGCTGGCCGACTAAGCCTCGCATGCAGGACCGGATGGGCAGAGCCCGCCCCGGTCTGACGAAATCACGAAAAGGGCGCGGTCCCGCGAGGGAGCGCGCCTTTTTCATGTCCTAGAGGCAGCGGTACGCTGCCTCGATGAGGCGCATGGCGCGCGCGTCCCCGACCAGCACCTCGCGCTGGCGGTTCATCACGTAGGCGCCCGAGACACCGCGCACCGGATCGGCGAAGGCGCAGGAGCCGCCGAAGCCGTAATGGCCGACGGCCCTGGGCTCGGGCCCGTAATGGCCGCTGTCGCGGTTGATCATCACCCCGCAGCCATAGGCGAGATCGAAGGGCAGGACGCGGTCCTGGCCAGAGGTCTGTTCCTCCATCGCCCGCACGATCGTGCCCGGCGAGATGAAGTCCTCGCCCATCAGCTCTCCCCTGCTGGCGAACGCGCTCATCAGATTCGCCAGCGCCCCGGCGGTGCCGTGACCGTTGGCGGCGGGCAGCTCGGCCGAGCGCCAGGCGGCGGTGCCGCGCCGGCCGGGCGAGGACCAGGGCTTGAGGAAGGCGGCGGTCTTGGCCTCGTTGATCGATCCCAGACGCGGAGGCCTGGGCGGCAGGACGTGCTCGGCGGCGCGCTCGTGCTCGCTTTCCGGCACCCCGATCATGAAGTCGATGCCGCGCGGACCGGCGATGGTCTCCTTCAGGATCTCTCCCACCGAGCGGCCCTTCTCGTCCACCCGGCGCGCCACGGCGTCGGCGATCACGCCGAAGGTGATGGGGTGATAGCCCGAGCCCTCGCCCGGCTCCCAGAGCGGCTCCTGCGCGGCGACGCGTTTCTCCATGGTCTCGCGGTCGAACCAGTCGGCCGGGTCCATCTCGCTCGTGATGCCCGGCACGCCCGCCTGGTGGGAAAGCGCCTGCGCCAGCGTCACGCCGCCCTTGCCGTGCTGGCCGAAATCCTCCCACACCTCGGCGATCGGGGTGTGGTAGGCGATGCGGCCCCGATCGACGAGCCAGGCCATGACGAGCGCGGTGATCGCCTTGCCGGTGGAGAAAACCGGCACGATCGTGTCCGCACTCCATTCCCGGCTCTTCCTGCGATCCGCGAAGCCGGCATGGATGTCGACGAGGACCTCGCCGTCCTTCACCAGGGCGAAGTTCGCACCGAGCTCGTCGGTTTCCTCGAAATTCTTCGCGAACGCGTCGGCGACTGCGCCGAACCCGTCCGCGACCTCACCTTTGATGTCGATGCTCATGGGCCCGGAACTAGCCTCGCGCGCCGGGCGGCGCAAGCGCTCAGGCGAAAATCGCCATGCGCAAGCCTCTCGCGTCGCGTGGGGGATCTTCGGGCAGGCACAGGGCCCGGCCCTCCGCGATGCGCACCGCGCTCAGCGCACAGGCGCCCGCGTCGAGGAGATCGTCGGGCGCCACCTCCTTGCGCCGGAAGGGGTGCGGATCGAACAGGCCCGCGGGCAGGCCGTGCACGGCGAGCACGGCGAGGCGCTCGGCGCGCCCTTCGCGGGTGCGCTTGGCATGGGCCATGGGCGCGCCGGCAAGTTCGGCGAAGACGAGTTCGGGATGGACCTCGTGCACGCACCCCTCCAGCGCGGGGCCCATCGCGGCGTCGATCTCGGCCATCCTGCCCATGATGTTCCAGGTCTGCCTGGAAAGCCCCGGCCCGCCGGCGGCGCGGTTGAGCGCGAGCGCCTCCTCGTAGCTCGAGGCCGCCAGCGCCGGGCGCAGGGGCGAGGCGAAGACCGAGGCGCGCCGCGGCCCCAACCGCATCCGGGCGAGGCGCTCGCACGCCCGGCCACCCTTGCCGGAGGGCGCGTCCTCGAAGCCGATGGGCATGTCCACGGCAATGACGTGGGCGCGCTCGCCCGCCGCCAGTGCGGCGCGGAAGCTGTCGTGGACGACGAGGCGCGGCGGCTCGATGCCGTTGAGGTCGATGAGCACGCCGGCCCATCCGGCCGGGCAGCCGTCGAGCCCCATGACCCAGGCCGGCCTCTGCGCGCCGAGGCGTCTCAGGCTCACGGGCTCGAGAGCGTCCGCCTCGCTCGCGGCCAGCACCAGATCGCGCGCCCCGGCCTCCAGCGTCGCGCGGATCGCGGCGCGGGTGCGCTGCGTCGCGATGCGGGTGACCGCCTTGAGATCGGCGCCGTCCAGCGCCTCGGCGAGCGCCAGAGCGGCGAACAGGTCCCCGGTGCCGTGCGGTACGCGTTCGAGCCGCCCCGTCTCGGTGATCCAGGCCTCGCCGCCGGTCACGGCAAGCACGCCGAGCGCGCCCGGCGTGCCGGGGACGGAGGTCACGAGCGCGGGCACCGCGAGGCTGCGTACCGCCTCGGCGGCGTCCTGCGGCCCGGCGATCGCGCGTCCGGTCAGGAAGGAGAGTTCGTAGGCGTTCGGCGTGACGAGGTCGGCGCGCGGGACGAGCAGGCTCCTGACCGCCGCGGCAGTTTCGGCCTTCACGTAGAGCCCGTCGGCCGACCCGTCCGGCGTGCCGTCCCCGCAGATCGGGTCGACGAGGACGAAGACGCCCGGGTTCGCCGCGCGCGCTGCATCGACGAAGCTGGCCGCCGCCTCGACCTGGGCCGGGCTCGCGAAATAGCCCGTCAGGATCGCCGCCGCTCCGCCATGGGAGCCGTGCGCCACGAGCCCGTCGAGCGCGCCCTCGAACACCGCGTCCGGCACCGCGCCTCCGCCCGGCGCGCCATGGCCGGGGTGGCGCCCGAAGATCACCGTCGGGACATGCTCGGGCGTGCGGCCGCGACGCGCCAGCACGCTCGCGGCCACGCCCCCGCCGACGCGGCTTCCGGCCACGAGCGAGGTGAAGAGAATGACTGTACCGCCGGTGTGCAAGCTCATGATTGTCTTGTAATCAGTTTGGTCATGGCTGACGAGAATCGATCCCCCGCTCCGCACCGTTCCGTCCTGTTCGTGCCGGCCGACAAGCCGCGTGCCATCGAGAAGGCCGCGACGCTCGGCGCCGACGCGCTGATCCTCGATCTCGAGGATGCCGTCGCCGAGGACGCCAAGGCGCAGGCGCGCCAGTCCGCGCCCGCCGCGGTCGCGGCCTGGCGCGAGGCCGGCATGCGCACCCTGCTGCGCGTCAACGGCGTGCGCACCGACTTCTTCTCCGGGGACTGCGCGGTTGCGGCGAAGGCGAAGCCCGACGCCGTGGTCGTCGCCAAGGCGAACCGGGCCGAGACGCTCCTGAAGGTGCGCGCCGCCCTCGATGCCGCCGGCTATCAAGGCCCGGTCTGGGCGATGATCGAGACCCCGACCGCGATCCTGAACCTGCGCCTGATCGGGGAGATCGCCGCCGATGTCGGGTTGGAGGCCCTGCTTGCCGGCACGAACGACCTCGCCGCGATGCTGCGCTGCCGGCTGGACGAGGAGCGCCGCGCCCTGCGTCCCCATCTCGCCCAGATCGTGCTGGCCGCCCGCGCCTACGGCCTCATCGCGGTCGACGGCGTCTACAACGACTTCACCGACAGGGCCGGGTTCGAGTTCGAGGCCCGTGCCGGCAAGGCGCTCGGTTTCGACGGCAAGTCGCTGATCCACCCCTCCCAGGTCGAAGCGGCCAATCGCGCCTTCTCGCCGAGCAAGGACGAGGTCGACTGGGCCAGCAAGGTGGTCGCCGCCTTCGAGGACCCGGAACATGACGGGCGCGGAGCGATTGCCCTGGACGGCCGCATGGTCGAACGCCTGCATCTCGACGCCGCCCGGGCTATCCTCGCGATGGCGCAAGACAGGACGGAGTGAACGATGACTTTGACTTACTGGCACAATCCGCGCTGCTCGAAATCGCGCGAGGGCCTCGCCTTCCTGCGCGAGAAGGGCATTCACCCCGAGGTGCGCGAGTACATGACGGACGTGCCGACGAAGGGCGAACTGGAAGCGGTCGTCGACAAGCTGCGCCTGGACAGCCCGCGCGGGATGATGCGCACCAAGGAAGCCGCCTACAAGGCGCAGGGCCTCGCCGACGTGACCGCTGCCGGCGCCCTGATCGAGGCCATGATCGAGGAGCCGCGCCTGATCGAGCGCCCGATCCTCGTATCCGAGACCAAGGCGGCGATCGGCCGACCGACGGAGAAACTGCTCGACGCGATACCGAGCGGGCGCAGCTGACGCCTATTCGGCGGCCTGGCTCGCCTCGCCATCGCCCCCCTCGTCCGGTTCGCTGGCGTATTTCAGCGTGATGGGAATGTTCAGCGCGACGAAGATCGCGAACATGGCGTACGTGCCCCAGAAGCGGAAATTCGCCCAGAAGGTCTCGCTGATCGAGAAGGTGTCGAACCAGCGCAGGGTCTCGGGGACTGCGGGGTCGCCGATATGGCGCCAGAGCAGTTCGTTGGTCCCGGCGAGCACCATGAAGAACAGCGCCCAGCGTACCGCCAGGATGAACCAGGCGCGCTCGGGCATCTGGTAGATCGTGCCGAACAGGTAGCGCCAGACATTGAAGCCGAGCGAGTAGCTGACGAGGATCGCGAAGGCGAAGATCAGGTTGATGATCGTCGGCTTGACGTAGGCGAAGACCGGGTTCTGGAAGTAGATCGTCATGGCGCCGAAGGCGGTGACGATGACGAAGGTCACGATCAGCATGGGCGGGGTGCGCTTTTGCACGAACACCGCCCAGATCACGGCGAGCGCGGTCGCGGCCATGAAGATGCCCGTCGCCCAGTAGATCGCCGCGTCCGTGAACGGCTTGGCGAGATTGTAGGTCAGCATGAAGACCGCGGCCGGGCCGACATCGACGATCAGCTTCGAGCCCTGGCCGAGCGTCTTCGCGCCCTGCCCGGCGGAATCGCTCGCGGAATTGCCGGCGTCGCTCATGCCCATGTCCTTCCCGTGACCTCGACGCTGATTAGCAGCTGGCAGGGCACAATACGAGAGCGAAGGCCAGACGGATCGCCGGCCGCTACTCCCCCGGCCGGTAGACCCGCACGGCGGCGGCGCGGATCCCGGCCTCGCTCATGGGCACGGGCCGGAAGTCCTCCTCGGCGAACATCTGCATCTGGCTCGTGAAGTGCCCGGTGCCGGGCCGGTTGCTGGAGCCGTACTGGTGGACGGCGAACACCGACTGTTCGCCGCTGTCCGACCATTCCACGACCATGGTCAGGCCATCCCCGGCGACCATATGGAGAGTCCCGTCCTCTGCCGGACGCCCGTAGACCGCACGCAGCGTATCGGGGCCGCCGTCGAGCGGCAGGGAGACCTCGCCGCGCACGAGCCGGTTGACCTCGCCCCACTCGGGATCGAGACGGCCGTGATGGGTCATCAGCCATTCGGCGGCCCGCGGGAGGCTGTTCGGCACGTCCTCGAGGACATCGCCCTCCTTGAGATACCAGCACAGCAGCACGATGGCCGCGCCGCGGTTCTCCGCCTGGGCCCCGAGATCCCAGCCCGCCGCGATGCGCGCGGCCTCCTGGTGGAGCGGATCGCTCCAGGGATGGTCGAGGATCGCCTGGCGCAGGGCGGCGGCCTCGCTCTCGCGGTCGTAGCGGTCGTCGTACTTCACGCCGAGTAGCTCCTCCCGGCTCGTCAGCCCGTCGCCGTCGTCGGCGAAGAGTCCGGTGGCGCGCAGGGCGCGGTTGGTCATCACCGTCTCGATGCCGAACTGCGGCGGATAGTCCTCCGCGTCGGGGTCCTCCTGCGTCAGCGTGACCGCGAAGGGGGAGTGGTTGGACTCCAGCACGTAGCCGGCGGCGGGATCGACCATGTGCGGCAGGGCCGACAGCGGCGCGAAATCCTGCCAGACGAGATCGGAGCGGTCGCCGGGCAGTATACCGCGCCAGTCGAGCCCGGGGACAGCCGGCCGGTCGGGCATGCGGGCGAGATAGTAGCGCGCGATGCGGCCCTCGCGGTCGGCGGCGATGCGGTTGGTATTGCCCATCGCGCCCATCTCCAGCGCCGCCTCGAACTCGGCCACGCTCCGGGCGCGCATCATGCGGTAGGCCTGCTCGCCGAAGCGGATGTCGCCCATGGTCGCGTAGCGCAGCGCATAGGTGCCGTGCGCCGTGCGGAAGACCGGCCCGTGAACCGACCATTCCAGAGGACGCGTGACCCGCCAGGCGAACGGGCCCCAGAGACGCACCGTCATCGTCGCCGTGGCGCGCTCGAAGGCGCGGGCCTCGCCGTCCAGGACATAGGCCTCGCCGTCCCCGGTCAGCTCGAGCCGGTAGACGTCGATGAGGTCGGGATAATTGACCGTCGCGGCGAAGCCGAGATCGGGATTGGTGCCGAGATGCAGGGCCGGCGAGCCGGGAAACAGGCCGCCGGCGAAATTGAGCCCCTCGTCGCTGACCACCTGGGCCTCGTACCAGGCGAGTGCGCCCTCGGTCGGCTGGTGGGAATTGACGACGAGGCGCGTGGCGCCGTCCGCCGAGCGGTGCGGGGCGACCGCGATGGCGTTCGAGCCGAGCTCGGTGTCCGGGCCGTCCTGCAGATAGACCTGCAGTTCCTGCCCGCGCGAGGGATCGCGCTCCACCTCGGGGGCCATGATCCCGCCGACCGCCTCGCCGAAACCGTAGAAGAGCGGGCTGAAGAAGGCCGACAGGGCGATGACGTCCTCGCCGGTGACCGGGAAGAGATCGCGCTCGACGATCTCGTGCGGATGCCGCGCCGCGTAGAGATTGAGACCGGCGGCATAGCCCTCGGCGAAGGCGCGCGTTCCCGGCGAGAGATCGGTTTCGTAGCGCTCGGCCACGTCCTCGCGGATCTTCAGGAGCTGGACGAGATAGCTCGTCTTCGCCTCCTCCTCGTTGCGCGCCAGCATGTGCGCGCCGAGCCCGGCCCGCAGCGAGCCCTGTATGGTCTCGAAATCGTCTTCGGCATGGGCGAAGGCGAGGCCGAAGGCCGCGTCGGCATCGGTCTCGCCGATCACCCGCGGCACGCCCCAGGCGTCGCGCGCGATCTCGGCCGAATAGGCGCCCGCCGCCGCGACCGCGGCATCGCGATCGAAGCTGCGCCCTTCCAGCGGGGCGAGCCGCAGCCCGAGCGCGAAGGCCGCGCCGATGCCGCCCACGAGAAGTCCGCCGGCCGCAAGGGTGATGATGTGAGACGTGCGCATGAGCCCTCCCCCGCATGATGCTCCGGCAAGGTTAGGGGCTCGGGCGCGCGCCGCGCAAGCGAACGATGTTCGACAAAGCCGCCCCGGTCAGCACGGCCCCTCGTCCTTCGGGCTCCGCACCGCTCCGCTGCAGCGCGCCGGTCCCGTCCGGCTGAAGCGCCGCCGTCATCTCCTGCGTGCCGGCCGCGCCAGACCGCCATGCCGGCTGGACTCGCCCGCTCTCAGCGGCCCGCCGGCTCCAGCGCGAAGACCAGCGCGAAGGACTGCATATCGGCCGCGACCGGCAGGTTGGGCGGCTCGATCACCGGCTGCGCGCCGCGCACCGCCCGCGGCGTCGCGGCCACCACGCCGACCACCGCGATGCGCCCGTCGAGAGCCACGGAGCCGCCCCCGATGAAGGGCGCCTGCCCGGCGGTGAGGCCGGACTCGCCCGCCGGGCTGGCGGGCAGCTGTTCATGCGGCCCGCAGCAGACGAAGGCGTCGCCGAGCCGCTCGGGCGGGGTGGCATCCTCGAAGGCGGCGAGATCGAGTTCCAGGGCGGTGATGCCGTCGGGGTAGCGCGCGCCCTGCGTTCGCGGTCCGGCACGGGCGGGCCCCGGCGCATAGTCGGGAACGCCCGGGCTCTGCAGCTCCGCCGCCTCGGGTCCGTCTGCGCGCGCCGCCGAGGAGAGCACATCCTCCAGGAACGGCCCCGAGACCGGGCCGACGGCCCAGCGCCCTTCGGCCCGATCCGGGCCGAGCCAGGGATGATCCATGGCGGTCGCGTTCGAGCTGACGAGCGTCCCGTTGTCATAGATCGCCGTCACGAGGAACGGATTGTTGCCGGTCGCCGAGCGCATCCAGTCGACATAGTCCGCCGTCGCGACGGCCATGACGTGCTCGACCGCCCTGTCGGTCATCCAGCCGAGAAACTCGTCCGACGCAGCCGCCTCCTCGCTGATCGTCACCGCCAGGCAGCGATCGGCCTCGCAGGCATCGAGGAAGGGATTGAAGGGCTGGTATCTGCGCCCGCGATCGCCGTCTTCGTCCCGAAGGCCGTCCGGTGCCGGGTAGTCGGCCACCTCCGGCGGCTGTGGCTGGACGGGCGGCGTGAGCGGCCCGTCCTGGGCGTGCGCCGCCGCGCCGAGCGAAAGGGCGGCACCTGCAGCGAGAACGCCGAGAACCGCGGTCGGATGAAACACTCGCGTCTTCATGGTCTACCCAGTCGATGGTTGCGCACCGCCCGGTGGGTGCTTCGACGGGAAAACGTGAATCCGCACCTGCCGTTCCGGTCCGGCCTCGGCTCCGTGTCCGGCCCGGTTCGAAACCGAGCGGGCGCGGCGCGCTCAGGCCGGGCGCAGGGCGAGGCCGGCGAGCGGGCGCGATCGGAGGGTGAGCGCGCCCCGGTCGAGCCCGGCATAGATCCACGCCGCGGCGAGGATGACGGCGAGCTCGGCGACCTCCTGGAAGACATGGTGGGCCATCAGCACGGCCCCGAGCGCGACCAGGGCCTTCAGGGCGAGCAGGCTGCGCGCGCGCACCGGGCTCCTGACGAGCGCGTCGAGATTGGCCGAGAGCGCGAGCAGGGCAAGCGCGGCAGCGAAATAGATCGCCTCCATCGTGGTCGGCGCGATGTAATTGTGCAGGTTGAACTCCTCCTGCAGGTTGGTCTCGCGCACCACTTCCGGGGGCACGTAGCCGAGCCAGTGCTGGCCCCAGCTGATCTCCTCGCCGGCGAGCACGAACCCGGCCGCCGCCGCAGCGAGCGCGACCGGCAGGCGGATGCGCCCGGCCCGGCGCGCGGCGAGGCGCCAGGCGAGAAACCCCAGAGGCAGCAGCATCAGGGCTACGGTCAGGTGCTCGACGAGCCCGCCATCCCCGACCTCCGGGCGGAACAGGAACAGGTTGGGCACGCCGCGGGCATGGCCGATCTGCAGCACGGCCAGGACCAGCATCGCCAGGGTGAAGGCCGCCTCGGGCCGCGCGAACTCGCGCGTCGTGCGGGCCGGGTCGCGTGCAAGGGCGTTCAGGCCGGCGACGGCAAGGCTCGCCGCGGCGAGAACGGCCACGAGGACGAAGCCGGCCGCCTGGAGGGGGTGGTCGATACGGCCGTCGGCGGAAATCAGGTCGAGCATGACCGCCTCCCGATGCGCCGGACCGGGACAGTCCGTGTACGCAGCTTCGAACATGCGAAAGGCGTGCCGGAAGGCCCGCGCAGGCCTCCGCCTCCTCGAAGGACGCGGGCGGCGCAGGCAGACCCCGCAAGTGCCGGGCTGCCGGAACCGGCGCACGCCGGGCACACCCGGCCGGTATTGCGAAGCGGTCATCGGCGATTTTGCTTGCGCGGCCGGGATTTGCTCTTACGCTCCCAAGTCCTTTGGCAGTCTGAGGGGGCTTTGAAATGCCAAGGACTATCCTGCTTTCGGGCAGCGCGCTGGCGCTCGCCCTCACCGGACAGGCTTTCGCGCAGCAGCGCGCGGCCTTCCCGTCCGAACCGCCGAGCCATGCCGAGGCCGGCCAGTGCTACAGCCGCGTCCATCACGACGCGCAGTACAACACGATCCGCGAGACCGTGGTCGTCGCCGACGGCTACGAGAGCTACGAGATCTGGGTCAATGGCCGCCGGGTGGACAGCCATGTCGTCGAGCCGGTGCTGGATACGCGCAGCCAGCAATACGTCTCGCGCGAGGCGGCGATGCGCTACCGCGTCACCGAGCCGGTCTACGAGACCGTCACCGAGCGCGTCCAGGTGCAGCCGGCCTATTCGCGCTACGAGATCGAGCCGGCCCGCCACGAGACGGTGAGCGAGCGCGTGCTGGTGCGCGAGGCGCGCCTGGTGTGGCGGCGCGGCTATGTCGAGGGCGCGCGCTCCTACCGCCACGATCCGGAAACCGGCGAGGTCTGGTGCCTGATCGAGGAACCGGCCGAGTACCGCACGATCACGCGCAGCATCGTCGCCGAGCCCGCGCAGGTGCGCGAGGTGCCGGTCGAGGCGCGCTACCAGACGATCGAGCGCGAGGTGCTGCGCCACCCCGCCACGGTCGAGGAAGTGCCGATCCCGGCCCAGTACGCCAGCTACGAGTACCGCACGGTCCTGCACCCGGCCGAGGTGCGCGCGCGCTATGTCGAGGAGCGCACCGACGTGCTGGAGCGCTACGAACTCGTCGCGCCCGAGCGCTATGAGTGGCAGCGCGTGGAATGTGCCGAGATCGATTTCAGCCGGCACGGGCAGGAAGGCTACCAGTCCAGTTCCGCGCCCGCTTCCGGCGGTCACGGCTACGAGGGCCGGCCGGTCGCCGCGCTGAGCGGGGGCGGCCAGGACGCCACCCTGCATCCCGGCGCGCCGCAGCGCTGGCGCCCGGCGCGCGAGAACTGACATGCGCCGTCTTCTCGCACCGGCGCTTTTCGCCGCGAGCCTTGCCTTCACCGCTCCGGCGCACGGCGTGCAGCCCGTCGACGGGGTGCCGGTGACGCTGGAACTCAATGAGGCCGGCCACGAGATCGTGCTGTGGACGCGCACCAATTCGGAAGGCGTGGCGCGCATCCGCCTGCGCCGTTCGGGCGAGTACACGCTCTATCTCGATCCCGGCTTCCGCGGCCAGGCGGAGATCCGCCTGCACGCCGGGCAGATGGATGTCGCCCGGCCGGTGCGCGTGACCGGGGACGCCGACGAGCGCGTTCCCGTCGTCAGCTTCTCCGGGGAAGAGGGCGCGGTGGTGGAGATCCACATCGAGCGCTGAGACGGCGTGAGACGGGGGAGGCGGGCGCCGCATGCGGCCGCGCCCGGTCCCGTGCGCGTTCAGAAATAGCCCTCGCGCTTCTTCTTCTCCATCGAGCCGGCCTCGTCGTGATCGATCAGGCGCCCGGCCCGTTCCGAGCTGCGCGCGGTGAGCATCTCCATCACAATGTCCTCCACGCTCCTCGCCTCCGAGCGCACCGCACCGGTCAGCGGATAGCAGCCGAGCGTGCGGAAGCGCACCTGCTCCATGCGGGGCGTCTCGCCGTTCAGCGGGAAGCGGTCGTCATCGACCATCAGCAGCGTGCCGTCGCGCTCGACCACCGGGCGCCGGTCCGCGAGATAGAGCGGCACGATCGGGATGTCCTCTTCCAGGATGTACTGCCAGATGTCGAGCTCGGTCCAGTTCGACAGCGGGAAGACGCGAATGCTCTCGCCCGGCTTCACGCGCGTATTGTAGGTGCGCCACAGTTCCGGGCGCTGGTTGCGCGGGTCCCAGCCGTGATGGGCGTTGCGGAAGGAGAAGACGCGCTCCTTGGCGCGCGACTTCTCCTCGTCGCGCCGCCCGCCGCCGAAGGCCGCGTCGAACCTGCCGGCGTCGAGCGCCTGCAGCAGGGCGTCGGTGCGCATCACCTGGGTGTGCAGGGCCGAGCCGTGCCGGAACGGATCGATTCCCTTGGCTCGCCCCTCCTCGTTGACGTGCACGCGCATGTCGAGTCCGAGCTTGCCGGCCAGCGCGTCGCGGAACGCGCCCATGGCGGCGAATTCCCACAGCGAGTCGATGTGCAGGAAGGGAAAGGGCGGCAAGGACGGCCAGAACGCCTTCATCGCCAGATGCAGCATCACCGTGGAGTCCTTGCCGATCGAGTAGAGCATGACCGGGCGCTGAAACTCGGCGGCGACCTCGCGCATGATGTAGATCGCCTCCGCCTCGAGCTGCGCGAGGTGGCGCGAGAGCGGGCGGGCGCGCCCGGGCCGCTCGCGCCAGCGCCGGGCGTAGGCGCCGATGGCCCGCTCCATGGTCCCGGCCTCGTCGGTCATGTCGGCTCCCTCACGGATTGCAGGCCGGGCATTCGCCCGGTTCGGCATGGGTCCTGGCATCGCGCCGCGCGCGCTCGGCCTCGTGCCCGCAGGCACTGCAGCGCAGGAGTTCGGCCCGCGCGAGCCCGGTCGGCGTCCCGCAATCGATGCAGGCGAGCCCGGCAAGCGCGCGCTCGAATCCGAAGCCCGGCTCCCCGCAGGCCGGACAGGGCGTGGCGAGCGCCCCGGCAAGCGTGCGCGCGAGCGCGGCGATCTCGCCCATGCGCGTCGGGTTCATGTGCGCGCGCATGTCGGTCTCCACCCGCACCGGCCGGTGTCCCGGGTCGAGAGCCTCCGACAGGCCGGCGCGTCCGGCAATCCCTTTCGTGAAGCGCCCGTCGGCGTGGGCGACGATGAGTGCATGGCCGGGAAACCTCGCCCGCGACAGGAAGGCCTCCAGCCGCGCCTCGTCCGCCGGCCAGTCCAGGCTCGCGAAATTGGTCTCGAGCGATCTGCGCGCCTGGACGATCTCGCGCCCCGACGCCGCGTCGATCACCAGGAGCAGCTCGCGCGCGCAGGGCAGGAAGCCGAGCACGGGATCGGGTCCGAACGCCCCTTCGCTGGCGATCGCGATCGCGCCCCGGGCCGCGGCGATGTCCAGGGCCGCCCGCGCCTTCGCCCGCGCCGCCTCCAGCATGGATCCGGTCCGCTCCACCTCGCCGGTGAAGGTCCCGAACCGGTCGGTGTCCAGCTCGAGGACTTCCGCCGCAAGTCCGATGCCGGCAAGGGCGGGCAGGATCGCCGCGCCCTTGCCGTGCATCGTGGCCACGAGGACGCGCCGGCCCGTCCAGGGATGGACCGGCGCTGCCCCCATTACTGGCCCTGGCCGAGCGAGTAGCCGGGCTCTCCGTCGAAATTGTACAGATGCTCGGTCTTGATGAAGTCGATCCCGGCGCGGGCCAGGCGCGTGATCAGCTCGGCGACCATGCCCCGGTTGCCGGTCTCGGCGAACATGTAGCGGCAGCGCCAGTGATCGGTCTTGAAGGTTTCCGGCTGACCGGACGGCCAGACCTTGGTGCCCCGGTTGGTGATCATCTTCAGTTCCAGGTAATCGGGATAATCGACCGCCTTGAGCTTCCCGGCGAGCTCGTCCGGGTCCTGGCCGGCCCAGTGGACGAAGACGTCGATGCCCACGAGGTCCTTCTTCTGCGGCCTCGGACGCACGGCCAGCGGCACCGCCGGTCCCTTCTTGTCCTTCTCGTAGGTCTGGGCCGGCAGGGTGGAGGGGCGCTGGCCGAGACGCTCGATCACCGCGTCGGCGAACGCGCTGGTCGAGACTTTGCGCGTGGAGGTCTCCTCGTTGAAGATGTCGTAGGTGTGGATGCCGTCCTCGATCGTCTTTAGCCAGGCATTGTGGACCTTCTCGGCGACTTCGGGCTGGCCGATATGGACCATCATCTGCACGCCCGCGAGCAGCAGCCCGGTCGGGTTGGCGACGTTCTGGCCGGCGCGGCGCGGGGCGGAGCCGTGGATGGCCTCGAACATGGAGCAGTACTCGCCGATATTGGCGGAACTGCCGAGGCCCACCGAGCCGGTGATCTCGGCGGCGACGTCGGACAGGATGTCGCCATACAGGTTGGCCATCACGATGACGTCGAACTGGTTCGGGTTGGCGGCGAGCTTGGCCGCGCCGATATCGATGATCCAGTGCTCGTTCTCGAGGTCCGGATAGTCCCTGGCCACCTCGTCGAAGACCTTGTGGAACAGGCCGTCGGTCAGCTTCATGATATTGTCCTTGGAGAAGCAGGTGACCTTCTTGCGCCCGTTCGCGCGGGCGTATTCGAACGCGTAGCGCACGATGCGCTCGGTGCCCGGACGCGAGAACAGCTTCAGGCACTGATAGACCTCGTCGGTCTGGCGGTGCTCGATGCCGGCATAGAGGTCTTCCTCGTTCTCGCGCACGATCACCACGTCCATGCCGGGATGCTTGGTGGCGATGAAGGGGTGCATGGCCGCGCACGGGCGCACGTTGGCGAACATGCCCAGCGACTTCCTGACCGTCACGTTGAGCGACTTGTAGCCCCCGCCCTGGGGCGTGGTGATCGGGGCCTTGTAGAACACGCCCGTCTGGCGCAGGGACTCCCAGCTTTCCGGCTCGATCCCGGCCGAATTGCCCTTCAGATAGACCGACTCCCCGATCTCGATGGTTTCCGGCGCGATGGCCGCGCCTGCAGCCTCCAGGATGCGCAGGCTCGCCTCCATGATCTCCGGGCCGATGCCGTCGCCATAGGCCACGGTGATCGGGACGGGCTTCACGGAACCGGACGAGGCGGCATCGGTCTTGGTCTGGACGTTCATCTCTGGAGCAACTCCCTTGCTGTCGACGGATCGCCGCGGACATTGCCCGAGCGCCTGAAATGTTGAAAATTGATAGTCATCGACCTTTTAATGAGAAAAACTCATCCATGAGCGACAGCCTCGATCCCGACTGCCTGCGCGCCTTCGCCGCCGTGGCCCGGTCGGGGAGCTTCACGCGTGCCGGCGAGACCCTGTTCCGCAGCCAGTCGGCGATCTCGCTGCAGATCCGGCGGCTGGAGGAGCGGCTGGGCGAGCGCCTGTTCCGGCGCAGCGCGCGCCGGGTGACGCTGACACCGGCCGGCGAGCGGCTGAACGTCTACGCCACCCGCCTGCTCGCGCTGCAGGAGGAGACGCTGGCGGCCTTCCGCGATCCGGACATTTCCGGAGTGGTGCGCCTGGGCACGCCGGAGGACTTCGCCACCTCCCACCTGCCCGGCGCGCTCGCCCGCTTCGCCAGGGCCTATCCCAAGGTCCAGCTGGAGGTGGAATGCGATCTCACGCTGAGCCTCGTCGACCGCTTCCGGGCGGGCCGGCTGGACGTCGCGCTCATCAAGCGCGAGCCGGCCGCGACGCTGGAGGGCCACCGCGTCTGGCGCGAGCCGCTCGTTTGGGTCGGGCGCGATCCCGGCGCGCTCTGCCCGGCCGGCGAGGCCGTGCCGCTGGTGGTCAATCCCGAGCCCTGCGTCTACCGCAAGCGCGCATTCGACGCGCTCTACCGCGCCGGGCGCCGGCCGCGGGCGGCCTATGTCTGCGGATCGCTCGCCGGATCGCTGGCCGCGGTGCGCGCCGGGCTCGGCATCACGGTGCTGCCCCGCGACATGGCCCCGCCCGACCTCGCCACGGACCATGGCGAGACGCTGCCCCTGCTGGACGACACCGAGATCGTGCTGGTCACCGCCGCCGACGCCAGCGCCAGCGCACGCCGCCTCGCCGACTTCCTGGAAGACGAGCTGGAAGCGCAGGCCGGAACACCGTTCGCGCAGGAAAAAGCCGGGGCCTGACGGCCCCGGCTTCGAGAGCGCTGAACGGGGAACTCAGTAGGCGACGTTGACGCCTACGAAGATCTCCCGACCGATAACCCCGACCGGATAGGACACCGAGGTCAGGATCGGGTCTTCCTCGAACACGTTGTTCACACCGCCATAGACCTGCACGCGATCGTCGATGGTGTAGGAGCCCGAGATGTCGTGGCGCCAGATCTCGCCGGTCCAGGCATTCTCGAAATTGTCGACATTCTCGATCTCGAGACGCGGCGTGATCTCCAGGAACTCGCCATAGTAGCGGGACTGCCAGTTGATCGTCAGATCGCCCCACACCCAGCGCGCGCCGAGATTGACGACATCGGCGGGCTGACCGTTCTCGTAGAGGAGATCGTTCACGATGGTCGCGTCCGTGGGGTCCTCGAAGCGCTCGAGCTTCTCGGTGTGATTGCCCACGACGCTCAGGGCCAGGCTGCCATAGGGATCGAGCGGCGCGAACACGTCGCCGAGCTCGAAGGTCCAGACGACCTCGTAGTCGAACCCGCTCGTCTGGACCGAGGCGAAGTTGAGCTGCGTCGTGGTGAACGTCTCGAAGCCCAGGAAGGTCGGCGAGGCGGGATCGCGATCACGCGAGAACAGGTCGCAGAACTGGTTCGGGAAGGTCGTCGCGTCGTAGCAGGCGTTGACGATCTGCTGGAGCCCGGGAGCGGCGATCGCGTCCTCGATCTCGATGTCATAATAGTCGAGCGTGAATGTCAGCCCTTCGAGGAAGGAGGGCTGGAACACGAAGCCGATCGTTCGGGTATCGGCCGTTTCGACATCGAGATTCGGGTTGCCGCCGGTGAAGCCGGAGATGCGCGCGGTCAGCGGATCGGTGAACCCCGACGGAATGCCGTCCGCGGCGCAGTTGGCGGGCCGGTTGGACGTTCCGTTGTTGATCTCACCCGCATCGCACGGATCGGTAGGCCGGGCGGTCGTCGCCTGGAGCGGCGAGAACAGCTCGTTGATGTTCGGCGCGCGAACCGTCTGCGAGAGCGTCCCGCGGAAGCGCAGGTCCTGATGCGGCGCCCAGCTGAGACGGGTATTCCAGCTCTCGGTTCCGCCGAGCGTGGAATATTCCGAATAGCGATAGGCGCCCTCGAGGGTCAGTTCCTCGGCGAAGGGCTTGCCCGCGAGCAGCGGCGCGGAGAACTCGCCGAAGATCTCGGTCACGTCGAAGCTGCCGAACGTGTTGTCCACCGGCGCATCGACCGCGAAGAGCGGCGTGAAGGCCGGCACGATGCCGAGCGGGTCCGGCCGAGGCCGTTCGAGCGGGTCGGCGTAGAACTCGCTCTCCTCCTCGCGGTACTCCAGCCCGAAGGCGAGCCCGACCGGGCCGGCCGGCAAGGAGAAGAGGTCCGAACTGTCGCCCACGATCACGCCGCTGAGCACGGTCTGGGTGATCGTACGCTGGCGGTTGAGATCGGTGGTCACGAAGTCGATCGCCTCCTGGCTCGGCGCGCCGACACCGAACAGGTTCAGCGGCTGGCACAGCCCGGTTCCCGGAGTGAAGGTCAGGAAGCCGCGGAACGGCCCGGCGCTGCGCAGGAACGAGCCGCTCGGCGTGGCCGTGGGGTCGAGTTCGGACCGGCAGACCGGATTGCCCGACCCGTCGAGGACCACGTCGGCAGCGGCATAGTAGCGATCGATCAGGATGTTGCCGGTGGTACGGGTATCGGCCTGGGTCTCGCCGTAGTTGGCATAGACCTCGTAGTCGAACGCGGACTGCCCGATCTGGCCCTCGAAACCGGTGACGATCCGGAAGACCTCGCGGTCTGAGAAGGTGATCGCCGGCCCCATGTCGGTGACGTCGCGGCCCAGCAGGATGTTCACGTCCTCGAGCACGAAGATGCCCGGATTGTCGTTCACGAAGGTGGTGATGGCATTGCGAAGCGGCATCGGGATGAACGGGTTGTCCCACTCGATCACGTGGGAGTCGAAGAAGGCCTGTACGCCCTGCGTGCCGTTATTGATGGTTTCCGAGCTGGAGTATTTCGCCTCGACGAACCAGCGCAGATTCGGCGTGAATTCATAGTTCGAAGTGAAGTGCAGCGTGACGCGCTCGTCGGACGGAAGGATGTCTATCGCATCGCGGCCGGTATAGGTGCCGTCTCCTCCGAACGCGTTCTGCGACCCGGCGATCAGCCCGTCCTGGAAGACGTCGATCGAGCCGGGCGCGCGGCTGACGTGGCAGCCCGCGAACCCGCCGAAACGCTGCAGGATTGTGCCGTTGACCGTCTCGAGACAGTCCTCGATCCCGTTATTGTTGAGATCGAAGATCAGGCCATCGCCGCCCAGGTCGATTCCCGGATAGCTGCTGCCGAAAATGTCCGTCGTCGGCGTACCGGGATAGTAGGCCAGGAATTCGAAGCCGTAGAAGTCGACCCCGATCAGCGAGCCGTAGCTCGACAGGTTGAAGCGGGGAAACGGACCGACCAGGCGGCCCGGCGAGTTGTCCGCCCGCGAGCACAGCGCATCCTTGCCCGCGCCCAGCGTCGTGTCGCCGGGATCGCAGTAGAAGGCGACATCGTCGCCGAGCAGAAGCTGGTCCAGGCCATACTGGTCGATATCGGCCTGCTGGATGAAAAGATTAGGGTGAGGCCAGTCGGTGCCGACGCGATCACCTCGAACGTGCTCGCGGTCGCCCTGCTGGAGATTGTCGCGCTTCTCGTATGTCACGTTGAAGGTGACATTGCCGCGATCGGAATCGAAATTGCGCCCGAGCGTGCCCGAGGCATAATAGGTCGCCGCGTCGCCGTCATCGGCGACGTTGTACTGGGCGCGAAGGTCGGCGCCGTCGAAATCGTCACGCAGGATGAAGTTGACCACGCCGGTCACCGCGTCCGCGCCGTAGACCGCGGAGGCACCCCCGGTGAGAACCTCGACGCGCTGCACGAGCGCTGCGGGAATCGTGTTGACGTCCACGGCAGCCGTTCCGGCCACGCCCGGCACGTGCCGACGCCCGTCGATCAGGGTCAGCGTCCGGTTGGTGCCGAGATTGCGCAGATTCAGCGTCGCGGCGCCGAGCAGGCCTTGCGACCCGGCATTGTCCGCGGTGTTGCTCGAACCGATCAGTGCGGGCAGGTCGTTGACCACATCGACGATATTGACGTCGCCGGACAGGGTGATGTCCTCGGCATCGACCGACTGCACCGGAACGGGCGCGACCACGTTCGGATTGCGCGCGATGCGCGAGCCGGTGACGACGATGCGGTCGCCCGGGCTACCCTGAACGTCCGCCTCGGCTGCATCGGACACGGGTGTTGCCGGATCCTCCTGCTGGGCGTAGGCCGCACCGGAGACAAGCACCGCGACCGGGACGACACTGTTGAGCAGGGCCCGGCGAAGGCTTCTGCCGCTGCAGAACGATTGTGACATGACACCCTCCCTTGAAGCCGCAGGGTTATGCGGCCGATACCCTATTGTTTGAACACATCGCATCCGAGCGCAATGACAAAAATGTCACGATTCATCCATGTTTCCCCCGGCGCGCGGTTTTCCCACCCCCGGCCTTGACCTTCGCCGCGCCGCGTGTTGGCTTGCGCGCGGCCCTTGCGGGACAAGCGGCCCGGTTTCGCGCGCCTGAACCCCGGTTCGATCCGGCATCCGGGGCAGGTGCGTTGTTTTTGTTCCGCGCCCTTCTTCGCGCGCCCGGCCCCCGGCCGGAAGCGCCGGCCTTCGCCCTTTGTGCTGAAGCAGATACGGACAGTGAGATGGAATTCGGAACGGGCGTTTCGCTCGCCGCCTATTTTGTCGTGATGATCGCGATCGGTCTTTACGGATTCAAGGAATCCACAAGCGATTCATCGGGTTATCTCCTGGGCGGGCGCAAGCTCGGACCGGCGGTCACCTCGCTCTCGGCAGGGGCCTCGGACATGTCCGGCTGGATGCTGCTCGGCCTTCCCGGCGCGATGTACGTCTCCGGGCTCTCGGCGAGCTGGATCGCCTTCGGCCTGCTGCTCGGCGCGCTGACCAACTATCTCGTCGTGGCCCCGCGCCTGCGGGTCTATACCGAGGTGGCCCACGACGCGATCACGATCCCGGAATATTTCGAGAAGCGCTTCGAGGACAGGACGCGGCTCCTGCGCGTCATCTCCTCGATCGTGATCGTGGTCTTCTTCACCCTCTACACCTCGTCCGGGGTGGTGGCGGGCGGCAAGCTGTTCGATTCCGCCTTCGGCCTCGATTACCGCATCGGCCTCTACGTGACGGCGGGCGTGGTCGTGCTCTACACCCTGCTCGGGGGCTTTATGGCGGTGTCCATGACCGACTTCGTGCAGGGCTGCATCATGTTCGTCGCCCTCGTGATGGTACCGCTGGTCGCCCTGACCGGCGTCGGCGGGGTGAGCGAGCTCAAGACCACGCTGAACGAGATCGACCCGACCATGCTGAACCTCTTCGGCGGGGTCGGCCTCGTCGGCATCATCTCGGCGATGAGCTGGGGGCTCGGCTATTTCGGCCAGCCCCACATCATCGTGCGCTTCATGGCGATCCGCTCGGTCAAGGACGTCGCCGCGGCGCGCAATATCGGCATGAGCTGGATGTTCGTGACCATCGTCGGCGCGCTGGCGACCGGGCTCGTGGGCCTCGCCTACGTGACCCAGCGCGGCATCCCGCTGGAAGATCCCGAAACCATCTTCATCGTCCTGTCGAGCGATCTCCTGTTCAACCCGTATGTCGGCGGCTTCCTGCTGGCGGCGATCCTGGCCGCGATCATGTCGACCATCTCCTCCCAGCTGCTGGTGTCGTCGAGCTCGCTGACCGAGGACTTCTACAAGATCTTCCTGCGCCGCAATGCGAGCGAGACCGAGCTGGTCACGATCGGGCGCATCGCCGTGGTGGCCGTGGCCGCCGTCGCGATCGCGCTCGCCTACAATCCGGACTCCAACGTGCTGGAGCTGGTCTCCAATGCCTGGGCCGGGTTCGGCGCGGCCTTCGGCCCGATCGTCATCCTGTCGCTGTTCTGGAAGCGCATGACGCGCTGGGGCGCGCTGGCCGGCATGGTGGTCGGCGCGGTGACGGTGCTCTTGTGGGTCTATGTGCTCGGCCTGTCGCCGGTGATGTACGAGATCGTGCCCGGCTTCATCGCCTGCATGCTGTCGGTCGTCGTGGTCTCCCTGATCACGCCGGGACCGAAGGCGAGCGTGGAAGCCACCCACGAGAAGATGGAAAGCGAGATGGTCGAGCGCCTGAGCTAGGCGCCCCGCTTGCCCCCGGGTGAAGACAGCCGCTCCGGCCTGCCGGGGCGGCTGTTTTCGTCTGCGGGGCCTCAGCCTTGCAATCGCGCGTCCGCATCAATAATCACTGGCGTTCATGCCGCCCGGCGAGCCCCTGCCGGGCGGCCGGCCCTTCACAGAAGAGAGAGCCCGTCCGATGAGCGGATCGTCCTCGCAAGGCAAACCCCATTTCCCGCCGCTGGAAACGCCGGTGAACCTGCCCGCGATCGACCGCGAGATCCTGGACTTCTGGAAAGCGGACGACACCTTCAAGGCCTCGATCGAAGAGCGCCCGGAGGAGGACCAGTTCGTCTTCTACGACGGCCCGCCCTTCGCCAACGGGCTGCCCCACTACGGCCACTTGCTGACCGGCTTCGCCAAGGACATCATCCCGCGCTACCAGACCATGAAGGGCAAGCGCGTGGAGCGCCGCTTCGGCTGGGACACGCACGGGCTTCCCGCCGAGCTCGCCGCGGAGAAGGAACTCGGCATTTCCGGGCGCAAGGCGATCACCGAGATGGGGATCGGCAAGTTCAACGCCGCCGCGCGCGAAGGCGTGATGAAATACGCCGCCGAGTGGGAGGAATACGTCACCCGCGCCGCGCGCTGGGTCGATTTCGAGAACGACTACAAGACGCTCGACCTGACCTTCATGGAAAGCTGCCTGTGGGGCTTCAAGCAGCTCTGGGACAAGGGGCTGGTCTACAAGGACTACCGCGTCGTGCCCTATAGCTGGGCGGTGGAAAGCCCGCTTTCCAACTTCGAGACCCGGCTCGACAATTCCTACCGCAACCGTACCGACCCGGCGGTCACGGTGGGGTTCAGGATCGCGCAGGGCCAGGGAGATCTCTCCGGCGCGAACATCCTGATCTGGACGACGACGCCCTGGACGCTGCCCTCCAACCTCGCGGCCGCGGCCGGCGAGACGATCACCTATGCGGTGATGGAAAAGGAAGGCGAGCGCGTCATCCTCTCGGTCAACGCGATCGAGAAGTACAAGAAGCAGCTCGAAGGCTTCGAGCAGACCGGCACGGTCAAGGGCAGCGAGCTGAAGGGCCTTCGCTACGAGCCGCCCTTCGACTACTTCAAGGGCCGGTTCGAGGAGGCCCACCAGGTCCTTCTCGCCGAGTTCGTCACCGACGAGGACGGCACCGGCATCGTCCACCTCGCCCCCGGCTTCGGGGAAGACGACCTGAAGGCCTGCCGCGAGGCGGGCATCGGCGTCGTGGTACCGGTCGACGCGGCGGGCCGGTACACCAGCGAAATCTCCGACTTCGAGGGCATGCTGGTCTTCGACGCCAACAAGCCGATCATCGCGCGCCTGAAGGAAGAGGGGAAACTCTTCCGCCACGACACCTACGACCACAACTATCCCCATTGCTGGCGCACCGACGAGCCGCTGATCTACAAGGCGGTGGAGAGCTGGTATGTGCGCGTGTCGGACTTCCGCGAGCGCATGGTCGAGCTCAACGAGCAGATCAACTGGGAGCCGGACCACGTCAAGCACGGCATCTTCGGCAACTGGCTCGCCAACGCGCAGGACTGGAACATCTCGCGCTCGCGCTTCTGGGGCACGCCGATCCCGGTCTGGGTCAGCGACGATCCGGACTATCCGCGCGTGGATGTCTACGGCTCGATCGAGGAGCTGGAGAGGGATTTCGGGGTGAAGGTCACCGACCTGCACCGCCCCTTCATCGACGAGCTGACCCGTCCCAACCCGGACGACCCGACCGGCAGGTCGGCCATGCGCCGCGTGGAGGAGGTGTTCGACGTCTGGTTCGATTCCGGCTCCATGCCGTTCGCCCAGGTCCACTACCCGTTCGAGAACAAGGACTGGTTCGAGAACAATTTCCCCGCCGACTTCATCGTCGAGTACGTCGCCCAGACGCGCGGCTGGTTCTACACGCTGATGGTGCTGTCCACCCTCATCTTCGACCAGCCCCCGTTCAAGAACGCGATCTGCCACGGCGTGGTGCTCGACGAGAACAAGCAGAAGCTCTCCAAGCGCCTGCGCAACTATCCCGACCCGCTGGAATTCTTCGACCAGTACGGTTCCGACATCATGCGCTGGTTCCTGTGCTCCTCCCCGGTGCTGCAGGGCGGCAACCTGCTGGTGCCGAAGGAGGCGCGCGAGATCGCGAGCGTCGGGCGCGAGGCGATCCAGCCCTTCCTGAACGCCTATTCCTTCTTCTCGCTCTACGCCAATCTGGAAGAGCGCAGGCCCCGCCTGATCGACGACGCGCAAGAGGCGCTCGACCGCTATATCCTGACCAAGACCGGCGAGCTCGCCGAGTCGGTCTCCAGCGCGCTCGACGCCTTCGACATCCCGCGCGCCCATGCCGAGGCCTCCAGCTTCTTCGATGCGCTGACCAACTGGTATATCCGCCGCTCCCGCGCCCGCTTCTGGGGCACGAGCGAGCGCGCCACGCGCGATGCCGCCTTCGACACGCTCTACACCGTGCTGGTGCAGACCTCGAAGATCATGGCCCCGCTGATGCCGATCGTGGCGGAGAAGCTCTACAAGTCCCTGACCGGCGAGCGCTCGGTCCATCTCGCCCTGTGGCCGGAGGCCGGCGAGTTCCCGCAGCATCACGATCTCGTGCGCTCCATGGACCTCGTGCGCTCGGCCTGCTCGGCGGCGCTGGCCGTGCGCGAGCGCTACCGCCTGCGCGTGCGCCTGCCGCTGAAATCGATGACGCTCGTGCATGCCGACGCGGAAAACATGGCGCCCTTCACCGATCTCATCGCCGACGAGATCAATGTGCGCGACGTGCGCCTGTCCACCGACCTGGAAGCCCACGGCTCGCTCGAGCTGAAGGTCGATCCGCGCATCGGCAGGCGCCTCGGTGCGAAGATGAAGGAGGTGATGGCCGCCTCCAGGCAGGGCGATTTCACGCTCAACGACGACGGCACCGCCACGGTCGCCGGCGAGACGCTCGCCGCCGACGAGTTCGAGATGCGCGTGGTGACGCCCGAGGGCAGCGCGGCGGAGCCGTTCGCGGGTACCGGCGCCATCGTGCTCGACATCTCGGTGGACGAGGACCAGGAGCGCGAGGGCCTCGCGCGCGACCTCAACCGGGAGATCCAGACGGCGCGCAAGGAGATGGATCTCGACCTCTCCCGGCGCATCGCGATTTCCTACGACGCCTCGGACAAGTGGGCCGAGGTGATCGAGGCGCACAACGCCTTCCTGAAGACCGAGGCGCTCGCCACCTCGATCGCGCGCGATTCGGCCCTGGAGCCGACGCGCACGGTGGAGATCGGCGGCGAGACCATCCGGCTTCGCATCGAGCCGGTGGAGGGCTAGAGACCCCACGTGCGCGATCCCGTCGATCAGTTCGACAAATCCGTCCTCGGCCGGTTCGACGACATCATCGATGTCAGGAGCCCGGCCGAGTTCGAGGAGGATCACGTGCCCGGCGCCGTCAACCTGCCCGTCCTCGACGACGAGGAGCGCGCACGGGTCGGCACGATCTACAAGCAGGTCTCGCGTTTCGAGGCGCGCCGGCTCGGCGCGGCGCTGGTGGCGAAGAACATCGCGGGCCATCTCGAAACCGCGCTCGCCGACAAGCCGGCCGGCTATTCGCCGCTGATCTATTGCTGGCGCGGCGGGCAGCGCTCGGGCTCGATGGCGCTGATCATGACGCAGGTCGGCTGGCCGGCAACGACGCTGAAGGGCGGCTACAAGACCTATCGCGCCCATGTCCAGCACGCCCTCTACGAGGGCATGGAGCTGCCGCCCGTCATCCTCCTGGACGGCAATACCGGCACGGGCAAGACGGCCCTCCTGCCGCTGCTCGAGGAGAGAGGGGTCCAGGCGCTCGATCTGGAGGCGATCGCCTGCCATCGCGGCTCGATCTTCGGCGGGCTCGGCCTCGACGCCCAGCCGAGCCAGAAGGGCTTCGAGAGCCGGCTGTGGCACGCGCTGTCCCGGCTCGACACCGCGAGACCGGTGGTGATCGAGGCGGAATCCAGCAAGGTCGGCCTGCGCTCGGTCCCGCCCGTGCTCTGGAAGGCGATGGAGGCGGCCCCGCGCATCGAGATCAGCGCCCCGCCGCAGGCGCGCGCCGACCATCTCGTCGCCGCCTATCCCGAACTGCTGTCCAACCCGGAACGTCTCGAGGCCTGCCTGACGGCGCTCAAGCCCCTCGTGGGCGGGGCGATGATCGAGGAGTGGCGGGCCCTCGCCGGGCAGGGCCGGTTTGCCGATCTCGCCCGCGGCCTCATGGAAACCCATTACGACCCCGCCTACGCGAGGTCGCGCGCGCGGATCGGGGGGGAATTCCTGGCGACGCTGGACACCGACCGGCTCGACGCGGACGGGCTCGCGCGGCTGGCGGACCGGGTGGCGGAGGTGGTGAAGGGCTGGCGGGCCGGCCCGCGCGGCTGATCCGAGAGGTCCCGAACCCTTCCCGCCCTCCTCATCGAGGCGGAGGGAGGTTCCTTTCGCCCGGCTGCGCTACTGCGCCCACCGGAAGGCCAGCACGCCATTGTCGAAGAAGGTCGGGATCGCGAACAGGCCGGCCTGCGGCGCGTAGCCCGGATCGGCCGAGTTGATGCCCATCAGGCGGGTGTCGGAGATCACGGTGACTTCGCCTTCGGCGTCGAGATGGAAGATGCGGCCCGGCCACTGGGTCAGCACGTAGCCGCCGCGCCCGTCCGGCACGAGGCCGTCCCCGCCGCCGAAGCCGTTGGCGACCTCGCTCGCCTCGCGCGTCTGCCAATCGATCGCCCAGAGCACGTCGCCGACCAGGGCGAGCAGGCGATCGTCCTCGGCCATCAGCCCGTTGAGCCCGCGCGCCAGCGGCTCGCCCTCCATCCAGACGGTCATCGCCCCGCCCTCGAGCGCATGGATCCGCCCGGTCCGGGAATCGGAGACGAGCACCGTGCCGTCCGGGCCGATCGTCACGTCGTTGAGGAATTGCGCGCCCTCCACGGCGTAGCGGGCGAGAACCTCGCCGGTCGCGAGATCGATCTCCACGAGATCGTTTATGTCGGAGACGTAGAGCCGGTCGCCGGTCGCGGCCATGCCCTTCGGCCCGTCGAGCCCCTCGGCAAAGCGCGAGGTCACGATGTCGCCCTCGAGCGAGAGCAGCGAGATGAAGCCGTCCCCGTCCTCGTCCAGCGGCACGCCCTCGTTGATGCTCGAGACCAGGAAGGCGTCCAGCCCGGGCACGTAGAGCACCGACTCCGGATTGGCGAAGCCGCCCGTCTTCCAGACCCGCTCGAAGCCGAAGACCTGAGCGGTGGCGGGTGCGGCGAGCGTCGCGGCGGCAGCAAGGGCGAGAAGGGTACGCATGGGGAGCCTCCCGGGTTGTCGATCGCCGCGAGGTTAGCGCCGGTGCCGGGCGAAGGGGCTCACGATCGTGTGAGCCGCGGTCTCTCGCCGGGCAGAGGGAGGGTTGTCCTAGACGTCCTCGCGCTCGGGCAGGAAGATCTCGCGCTTGCCGGCATGGTCGGAGGGCCCGATCATGCCCTCGTCCTCCATGCGCTCGATGAGGCTGGCGGCGCGGTTGTAGCCGATCTGCAGGCGGCGCTGGATATAGCTCGTCGAGGCCTTGCGGTCGCGCGCGACGACGGCGACGGCCTGGTCGAACAGATCGTCGCCCGAGCCGCCCTCCGAGCCGAAGAGATCGCCGTCCCCGCCGTCCTCGTCGCTGTCCTGGGTGACCTCGTCGAGATAGTCCGGCGTGCCCTGCTTCTTGAGGAAGTTCGCGACCTCCTCCACCTCGCGGTCGGTGACGAAGGGGCCGTGCAGGCGGCGGATGCGCCCGCCCCCGGCCATGTAGAGAAGATCGCCCATGCCGAGCAGCTGCTCGGCGCCCTGCTCGCCGAGGATTGTGCGGCTGTCGATCTTGGAAGTGACCTGGTAGGAAATCCGCGTCGGGAAGTTCGCCTTGATCGTGCCGGTGATGACGTCGACGCTGGGGCGCTGGGTGGCCATGATGAGGTGGATCCCGGCCGCGCGCGCCATCTGGGCCAGGCGCTGGACCGCGCCCTCGATCTCCTTGCCGGCGACCATCATCAGGTCGGCCATCTCGTCGATCACCACGACGATATAGGGCATGTGGACCGGCTCGATGGTCTCGGTCTCGTAGACCGGTTCCCCGCTCTCCCGGTCGAAGCCGGTCTGCACGGTGCGCTCGAGCATCTCGCCGGCTTCGCGGGCCTTCCTGGCCTTGTCGTTGAAGCCGTCCATGTTGCGCACGCCGACCTTGGACATCTTCAGATAGCGCGACTCCATCTCGCGCACGGTCCATTTCAGCGCCGCGACGGCCTTCTTCGGGTCGGTCACGACCGGGGAAAGCAGGTGCGGGATGCCGTCATAGACCGACAGCTCCAGCATCTTGGGGTCGATCATGATGAAGCGGCAGTCGGCCGGGGCGTGGCGGTAGAGCAGCGACAGGATCATGGCGTTGATCCCGACAGACTTGCCCGAGCCGGTGGTCCCGGCGATCAGCAGGTGCGGCATGCGCGCGAGATCGGCGAAGAAGGGCTCGCCCCCGATCGTCTCGCCCAGGGTGAGCGGCAGTTCGGCCTTGGCCTTCTCGAACCCGGTCGAGGACAGGAGCGCGCGCAGATAGACCGTCTCGCGGTGCTGGTTGGGCAGCTCGACGCCGATCGCGTTGCGGCCCGGCACGACCGCGACGCGACAGGCGACGGCCGCCATCGAGCGCGCGATGTCGTCGGCCAGGTTGATCACGCGGCTGGTCTTCACGCCGGGCGCGGGCTCGAGCTCGTACAGCGTCACCACCGGGCCGGGGCGGACCTGCGTGATCTCGCCCTTCACGCCGAAGTCGGACAGCACGGATTCCAGCAGTTCCGCGTTCTGCGCGAGCGCATCGGAATCGGCCATCTCGGCGCGCGGCTGGGCGGGCTTCAGGAGATCGAGCCGGGGCAGCCTGAAGCCTTCCGCCTCCGCGAAGGGCAGCGCGCCCTGGGCCTCGCGCGCCTCGCGGCCGGACGGCTTGGGCGCCTTCTTCGGCGCGACCTTGACGCTCGGCGCGATGCGGTCCGAGGGCGCGGGCGGCTCCTTGCGCGCCCTCGCCCGCTCGCGGCGCGACGGTCTCTCGCCCTTCAGGAAGGCCGGCGCGGTCTCGGCGCGTCCGTCGCGCACGGGTGCGGTGACGATCTCGCGCTCGTCGCGCCGCCAGGGACGCGGGATGCGCCCGGCGATCTGGTCGATCCAAACCCGGGCCGTCACCCAGGCGAGCTCCGCGCTGTCGCGCGCGCTCGCGAGATCGCGCGCGGTCAGGCCGAAGCAGAACACCGTGCCGAGCACTGCGGCGACGAGACCGATCGCCCCGGCGACGGCAAGGCTCGCCGGAACCGAGAGCGCGGCGAGCGCGCCGGCTGCGGCGAAGGCGAGCCGGTCGCCCCACACCCCGCCGAGCCCGGCCGCGAAGGGCCAGTTCAGCGGCATCGGCAGGGAGGACAGCGCCGCGGCGAAGCCCGACACCCCGATCACGGCGCACAGGATGCGGAACACGATCACCGTGCCCGGGCGTCCGCGCGGGCCGGCGACGACGAGGATCAGCCCCCAGCCGGCCAGGATCAGGGCGAGCCCGAGTCCGGCCCAGCCGAAGCTCTGCAGCAGGAGATCGGCCGCGACGGCGCCCCGCGGCCCGGCGAGATTTCTCACCGGCTCCCCGGAGGCGACATTGAGGCTCGGATCGAGCGGATGATGGCTGAGCGCGGCGACCAGCAGGAAGGCGCCGAGGCCGGTCATGGCAAGCCCCGTGGCGAGCGTGCGCAGGCGCGCGAACAAGCTCGCGCGCGGACGCTCGGGACTCGGGGCGGAGGCGGGACGCTGGCTCATCGCGAGAACACTGCGCGAAGAGTCTTCAAAGGTCGTAAATGCCCATTAACCCTGCAGCGGCCGGCGCAGCTCACTCCACCGGCCAGGTCAGCACGACGGCCGGCTCGCGCGCGGCCTCGGGTGCGGACCCGTCCTCGGGAAACAGCGCCCACTGGGCATTGGCGAGCAGGAAGGCGCGCCCGTCGGCGATTTGAAGGCTCGTCGGCTCGCCATGCGCGCCGAAAGCGGCATGGGAGGTCAGCACCGGCTCGGCGTCGGCGAGACGCCCCTCGCCATCGAGCGTGATGCGAAGGACACCCATCGGCGCCGCGCCGTTGCGCACGGCGTAGATCGCCCCGTCGGGGCCGACGGCCAGCGCGTCGAGCCCGACCAGGCTTTCCCCCGAGGCCGGCGTGCGCGCCAGGCGCGCTTCACCCGTGCCGGGATCGATGCGCCACAGGCCGAGCGCGTAGTCCGCGACCCAGACCGAGCCGGCAGCCGCGACGACGCCCTGGAGCGAGGCGAAACGGGTATCCTCTGCGAGGATTTCCAGATCGGCGAGCGGGCCGGTCAGGCGATAGACGCGGTCCGCCCCGCTGTCGCCGACATAGACGATGCCGTCGCGCACGGTGAGGCCGGACAGCTGCCCGGCCCCCTCGATCTCGTGGCGCACCATGAGATCGCCGGTGACCAGGTCGAATGCGAGAAGCGCGGTATCGGGAGCCTCGCCCTCGCCGAGCGGCGTCTGGGGCACGGTGCCGGTCGTGGCGTAGAGCAGGCGATTGCGCGAATCCACGGCGAGCCCGAAGACCGAGCGGAGCCCGTCGCCCGCATCGGCGAAGAGGCGCGGCTCCTGGCTGCCGTGCTCGACCACCCAGATCGCCCGTTCCGCGACCCCGCCGAGAAACAGCCGCTCGGTCTCGATATCGATCTCCAGCGCCTCGATCAGCGCATCGGGAAGCGCGATCGTCGCGAGGCGTTCGGCCCCGCCCTTCGGCGCGCCATTGGCGGACAGGCGCGCGGCGACCGCCTCCATCCGGTCCGGCGCGGCCGCGCGCAAGGCATCGAGCGCGTCCAGCGCGTCGAGGTCGAAGACCAGCCCGGCGCGTGCGATCGCTTCGAGCGCGGCGATCCGGCCCTCCGCGTCGCCGGCCATGCCGGCCAGGATCACGGCGTTGGACAGAAGGCCGGGCTGGCCGGGCTGCAGGGCGAGCGCGGCGGCATTGGTCCGCCTTGCCGCCTCGATATCCGCGTTTGCGGCCGCCGCACGCGTCTCCGCGCGCAGCAGGCGGGAGGTGTCGAGCGGGTCGAAGCCTTCCTGGGCGGAGGCGGCGGTCGTCGCGGCGAGGAGCGCGGTGGAGAGAAGAGCTCTGATCATGGCGGCAGAAAGCCACACGCACGCCGGGCCGGCAAGCGCTCAGGCCTTGCGGCCGCCCTTCAGCGCCAGCTCCGGGGCGGAGTGCTCGATGGCGGCGGTCACCGGAAGGTGGCAGGTCACGCGCGTGCCCTCGCCGGGCTCGCTTTCCAGCTCCACCCAGCCGCCGTGCAGGCGCACGATGTCGTTGACGAGGGCGAGGCCGAGCCCGGCCCCGCCGCCCTCGCCGCGCTCGAAGCGCTCGAAGATCTTCGCCTGGCGCTCCGGCGCGATGCCGCGCCCGTCGTCGGCGACCCACAGGCGCGCCTCGCTGCCCTCCACCTCGGCGCCGATCTCCACGGTGCCGCCGGCATCGACGTGATCGATCGCGTTGGTGATGAGATTGTAGAGGACCTGCTTGATGCGGTTGGCATCGGCGCGGATCGCCCCGGCATCGCCCTCGGTCTCGAGCCTCAGCCTGACCCCTTCGTGCTCGGCCCGGCTCGCGATCAGCTCGCTCGCCTCGCGGGTGAGCTCTCCGAGCCGCACGTCGCCGAGTTCGAGCTCGAGCTGGCCGGCATCGATGGCGGCGATGTCGAGGATGTCGTCGATCAGCTTGGCAAGCTGGCTCGAGGCGGTCTGGATCGCACCCAGATGGCTCTGCTGGGCCTCGTTGAGCTCGCCGGCGAGCCCGGATGCGATGAGATCGGCATAGCCCCCGATCGTGGTGAGCGGGGTTCGCAGCTGGTAGGAGACGTGCTTGACGAACTCGGTCTTGATGCGCTCGGACGCCTCCAGTGCCTCGGCCTTGTCGCGCAGTGCCGCCTCGATGCGCCGGCTGTCGGTGATGTCGTCCCAGGCGATCAGGGTCGCCCCGTCGGGCAGCGGGCGTGACAGCCAGGTCAGCACCGTGCCGTCCGAGCGCCTGATCTCGCCGGTCGTGGCCTTGCGCGCATCCGGCCCGGGATCGGTGATGCGGGCCTTGAGCGCGCTCCAGGCTTCCGGATCGGGATGCAGCGGATGGCAGGCGTCGGCGACCTCCTCGAAGGGCGCGTTCTCCAGGGTTTCCGGATCGAGCTTCCAGACCCGCGCGAAGGCGGCGTTGGAGAGCTTCAGCCTGCCGTCCGACCCGAACACCGCGACCGCCTCGTTCAGCTTGTCGAGCGTGGCGCGCTGGACCTTGAGCAGCGTCTTGTACTGCGCCTGCAGGGTCAGCTGGTCGGTCATGTCCTCGAAAATGAAGAGCAGCCCGCCGGACGGGTGGCGCTGGCGCGCGACGCGCAGCGTGCGCCCGTCGGGCAGCGGCCAGAGCTCGTCCGGGGTCTCGGCGGTCGGCGGGTTCTCGTACTGTGAGAGTTCGGCTTCCTTCCAGGCGACATAGTCGGCCTGCTCGGGCAGGAGGCGCTTCTCGCGCAGCTGGTCGAGCAGCGCGCCGTGGGAGGGCCGCTCGTTGAGCGTCGCCTCCTCGAGACGGAAGAGCTGGGCGAAGGCGCGGTTGTAGAAGCTGAGCTTTCGCGACCGGTCGAAGATCGCCACCGCCTCGGCCATGTGGTCGAGGGTCTCGTCATGGGCCTCGGACAGGCGTTCCAGCTGGGCCTTGGCCTCCTCGCCCTCGGTGACGTCGAGCGCCAGGCCCGCGACCCCGCCGGACACGGGGAAGAGCGCGAGCTCCATCACCCGGCGCTGGGCGTGCAGGACCGCCGCCTTCACCGAGCGGCGCGGCTGCCCGGAGCGCAGCGCTTCGCGCGCCTGCTCCTTGATCGCGGCGTCGAGGAAGACCTGGCCGGACAGGACCGCCTGCGCGTTCTCCGCGCCGACCGCCTCGACATAGGCGGCATTCACCCATTCCAGTCGGCCCGCCGAACTCAGGCGGAAGGCCGGGTAGGGCGCGCGGCCCAGCATGTCCAGGAAGGCGAGCGGATCCTCGGAGACGACCCGGCGCGCCTCCTCCAGACGCCCGCGCGCGCCGGATTCCTCGAGGCCGCGGATCGTCGCGTCGGTGAGCCAGAGCACGAGCTGGGCCCCGGCCGCGCGCCCGTCGGCCTCGATGAACCGCCCGGACGGCCCGGCGATGGTCAACGAGAAGGCCTGGCCGGTTTCCATCAGCGCGGTCATGCGCTGGCGCAGCGTGGTGTCCTCGCCGCCCGCCGAGCGCGCCTCGAGATCGCCGAGCCCGTCGAGCAGGGCGGCGGCCGGATTGGCCCCGCCCGGGGCGCCGAGATCGGCGAACTTGAGCATGGCGGCCAGCGCGGTCGGCGAGCCATAGACCTTCGGGCGTGCCCACTCGGCGGCGGTCGGATCGGGCGGGGTCTCCCAGACGATGACGAGGCCGGGATGGGCGCCGAACACGCTGTCGGCCTGAGCCAGACGGTCCTCCAGCCAGGCGACGCGGCGGCGCCACTGGCCCTGGACGCGGCGCACGCCGGTCGTCAGCCGGAAGGCCCACAGCGCGGCGGCGACGGCAAACGCGACCGCGCCTGCCGTGACGATATAGGTGGCGAGCTGGACCGGCTCGGCGACCGCCATGGAGACTTTCCCTGTTCCGCCCCCGCCGCGCAGACGCGCCGCGGCCCGGATCGTGGCGCCGGGGCGCTTCCGATTCACGAATCAGAACTTTACCGGATGGTGAATCATCTGGCGACGGGGTAACGAACTCGCCTGCCGCTAGCGCGGATGGGGATGGTCGTAGGCGTAGACGATGACATCCTCGCAGGCTGCCACCGGCCGGCCGTTCGTGACCCTGTCCAGGTCGAAACGCCAGTCCCGCACGGCGCGGCGGCTGGCTTGTCTCAGATGACGGTGATGGGAACGCGGTGCCCCGGAAAAGCCCAGAAACTCGAGATCGCGCACCCGCCCGTCCGCATCGACCCGGTATCGCACCTCGACCGCGGCCCGGTAGTCGTTGTCGCCGTGATAGGCCATGCGCCAGATCGCGGCAGGCAGTGCATGCGGGGCGAAATCGGCTGCCGAAGCCAGCCCGTCCTCGCGCGCCGTCTCGCAGGAGACCGGATCAGCGGCCGCGCCCGGCGCTGCTGCGGCGATGACGCAAGTGCCCGCCAGCGCTGTCACGAACCTCTTCATTCGACAACACTCCCATCCGAGCGGCGCCCTGTCGAGTGCCAATCTCCGCATAAGGCCGGCCGCAGGCCGCGCCGGGTCAGCGCACCGTCACCTCGCCCATGCGGAATTCGAACAGGACGACACAGCCGGTCAGGTAGGCGCCCTGCGAGAGCGGGCGGAAGCGCCAGTCCTCGACGGCCTCCGCGGCCTCACGGTCGAAGCTGCCGCCGGGCACGCCGCGCGCGACGCGGACATTCGCCACATCGCCGCTCTCCTCCACGTCGAATTCGACGATCGACCAGCCCTGCAGGCCGCGGCTCCAGCCCCGGGCGGGATAGTCCGGCATCGGCGCGGCGACCGCCTGCAGCGGCTCGCCCCGGCACCCCTCGCCCGAGGCCGCTGCGCCGACATTGGGCGGATTGGGAAAGTCCGAGCGCGCGACGAACGGGCCGCGCTCGCGCGGATCGGCGAGCGGGTTGACGCTGTCGACCGCGGCGCAGGCGGAAAGCAGGAGCGGGGCGAAGAGGAAGAGCAAGCGCATGGGGCCGAAACTGGCGCGGGACGGAGCGCCACGCAAGCGGTGTACGCCGAAACAAGAACCCCGCCGGCACGGAACCGGCGGGGTTTCCCGTTTCGCTTCGGAGCTTCGCTCCTAGTAGCGGTAGTGCTCGGCCTTGAACGGGCCCTTGGATTCGACGCCGATATAGTCGGACTGCTCCGGGGTCAGCTCGGTCAGCTTCGCGCCGAGCTTGGGCAGGTGCAGGGCGGCGACCTTCTCGTCCAGGTGCTTGGGCAGGATATAGACGTCGTTCTTGTACTGATCGCCCTTGGTCCAGAGCTCGATCTGGGCGAGCACCTGGTTGGTGAAGGAGGAGCTCATCACGAAGCTCGGGTGACCGTTGGCGTTGCCGAGATTCACCAGGCGACCTTCGGACAGCAGGATGATCTTGTGGCCCTCGGGGAATTCCACGAGATCGACCTGCGGCTTCACGTTCGTCCACTGGAAGTTTCTGAGCGCCTCGACCTGAATCTCGTTGTCGAAATGGCCGATATTGCAGACGATCGCCATGTTCTTCATCGAGCGCATGTGGTCGACGGTGACGACGTCCTTGTTGCCGGTGGCGGTCACGACGATGTCCACCTCGCCGATCACGTCTTCCAGGCGCACAACGGCGAAGCCGTCCATGCAGGCCTGCAGGGCGCAGATCGGGTCGATCTCGGTGACCGAGACGCGGCAGCCGGCCTGGGCCAGGGATTCCGCCGAGCCCTTGCCGACGTCACCGTAGCCACACACCACGGCGGTCTTGCCGGCCATCATCACGTCGGTGCCGCGACGGATCGCGTCCACCAGGCTCTCGCGGCAGCCATAGCGGTTGTCGAACTTCGACTTGGTAACGGAGTCGTTGACGTTGATCGCCGGGAAGGCGAGCTCGCCGCGCTTGGCCATCTGATAGAGGCGCATGACGCCGGTGGTGGTCTCTTCCGACACGCCCCTGATCGCGCCCTTGGCCTTGGCGAACCAGCCCGGCGAGGCCTTGATGCGGCGCCGGATCGTGTCGAACAGGAACTTCTCCTCCTCCGACTTCGGCTCGCCGAGCACGGAGGGGTCCTCCTCCGCACGGGTGCCGAGCTGGAGATACATGGTGGCGTCCCCGCCGTCGTCGAGGATCATGTTGGCGGTCTCGCCGTTCGGCCAGTGGAAGATGGCGTCGGCAAACTCCCAGTATTCCTTCAGCGTCTCGCCCTTGTAGGCGAAGACCGGGATCTTGCGCTCGGCGATCGCGGCGGCAGCGTGGTCCTGCGTGGAGAAGATGTTGCACGAGGCCCAGCGCACTTCGGCGCCGAGCTCGACCAGCGTCTCGATCAGCACCGCGGTCTGGATCGTCATGTGCAGCGAGCCGGCGATGCGCGCGCCCGCGAGCGGCTTCTTGCCCTTGTACTCGTCGCGCAGCGCCATCAGGCCCGGCATCTCGATCTCGGCCATCTCCATTTCGATGCGGCCCCACTTGGCCAGGGAGATGTCCTTGACGTAATTGTCGTTCTTCGACGCGGCGTCGTGCAGAAGGGTCATGGATGTGCCTTTTTGTTTCGCATGCGGTGGCGGCGGCCGGGGAAGGCCTGCCGGGGAATGAGCGAGGCGGTGTATAACGACTCGCCCTCCATCCCGCAAACGGCGTCCGGCAACGACGGATTCGTGAAGGTTGGATGAAAATCCTGCACCATCGGACTTGGTGGTTTCTGAATCCGGTATCCTTCTTGTATAAACGATCCGGTAACGATCTTCGTGTGCCGCCGGGAGACACCGGCGCGGCTCGAGCGTTGCGAAAGCGGACCGGGATTGCGGCCGCGCGGCCGGGGGGCGGCGCGCGGCGCAGGGCAGACCCGGCCGGGTGCGATGAGGGGAATACGATCATGGCGAATCTGCCGACGGCTCACGCGAGCCAGGGTTTCGGCCGGAAGACCGTCGACTTCTATGCGGCGCCCGGCCAGGTGGTGGGGTCCGATCCGCGCGCGCGCGCCGACGAGCGCCGGATCCAGGATGTGGACGGCGCGCGCCACGCGGTGCGGCTCTCCGAATCCAGGTTCGCGCTCGCCCCGGGCGATCTCGCCGCGGTGCTTCGGGTCCAGCCCGGCCCGGCGCGCAAGTCGCGTCCCGTCGCGGTGATCAACTATTCGGAAAGCAGCTGGACGCGGACGCAGCCGGAGGCGAGCGCCGTGCTGGCCAAGGCCGGCGTGGCGCGCAATCTCAACTGGCTCGCCTCGATGCTGGCCCTGCTGGCCGCGATGGCGGTCGTACTCTGGCCGGCGCTTCGCGCCTTCCTTGTCGAGCTGTTTCCGGCGAGCCTGTCGGCCCTGCCCGCCTTCGACGTGTTCGCGCTCACGGCTTCGGCCATGCCCGACCTCGCCGCCTGGCGCCTGTCCGGGACGGCCGGCCCGCTCGCGGCGGGGATCGAGGGTGCGGTGCCGGCCCTGGCCGGCCACGGCCTCACCCTCGTGTTCGCCGGCGCGGTCGCACTCGGCGCGGTCATCGCCTTCGCGGCGCGGTCCTGGCGGCTGCTGTGGCTTCCCCTTCTCATCGGCGCGATCGGCGTCGGGGCGATCGGGCTCGCCGGACCTCAGCAGGCCGCGCTGCCTGCCCTGCTGGCGCTCGCCGGGGTGACGCTCCTGTTCCTGATCGGCGGTGCCATCAACCGCGCACGCGACGTCTGGCGGCTGGAGCAGCGCATCGCGCGCCTCGCCGACCACCTGTTGCGCCATCCGCCCGAGGAAATGGTCGCCCCGGCCGGCGCGAGCGCGCATGCCGGCGCAGACACGCTCACACTCGACTCAGAGACGGCGGAGACCGATGCCGGGGCGCAGCCGGGCGGCGAGCCGGAGGCTCGCGGCGAGGACACGCAACCGGCCGGGCACGCCAGCGCGACCGCCGCGGCGGCCGCCGCGGCCGAGAGGGCGGCACGCGAAACGGGCGCCCTGAAACGTCCGGCGGCGCGAGGCGAAGACGAGGCAATGACCGCGGACAGCGAGAGCGAAGCGGGAAGCGAGGCGGCCGCCGAGTCCGCGAGCGGGACGCAGGCCGCGCAGGACCGTGTCGAAGTGCCCGAAGGCGAGGCCGCCGAGGACGACGAGACCGGCCGGCCCGATGGTTTCGTTGCGCGGGTGGAGGCCGGCGAGCCGGCCCTCGCCGAGCCCGGGGACGCGGACGGGGTCACGGCCGAAGGCGGCGACGCGGAAGACCTGCGAGACGAGATCGCCGAAAAGCCGGCAGGCGGCGAGGATCCGCGCTACGCGGCGCGCGACATCTCCCTGCCTCCTCCCCCGCCGATGCCGCGGCCGAGCGAGGGCGAAGACAGCGAAACGGCCACGACCGATGCCGAGGAGCCCGCACGCAGCTGACCGTGGGCGGGCGTCTCGCCGGCGAGACCGCACGGAACGCGGAAGGCAGCCGAGCCTAGTCCTCTTCCTCGAACCCCGAGCTCACCAGGCTCGCGAGGTCTTCCACGGCGCTTTCGGCCTCCTCACCCTCCGCCTCGATGACGAGCTGGGTGCCGGGGCCGGCGGCGAGCATCAGCAGGTCCATGATCGAGCTTCCAGGGACGCGTTCGCCGTCGCGCTCGACGGTGACGCGCGCGGAATGGCGCCGGGCCGCGGCGACGAATTTCGCCGCCGCCCGGGCATGCAGCCCGCGCCGGTTGCACACGGTCACGGTCTTCTTCGCGCTCACCCGTTGCCGTCCAGGATCGCGGAGGCGACAGCGATATAACGCCTGCCGGCCTCGGCGGCGGCCTCGGCGAGTTCCTTCAGCGGCGTGTCCGCGCGCGCCTCGGCGAGCTTGATCATCATCGGCAGGTTCGCCCCGGCGATGACCTCCACCCGGTTCTTTTCCAGGAGCGATATCGAGAGATTGGAAGGGGTGCCGCCGAACATGTCGGTGAGGATGACGACACCCTCGCCCTGATCGGCCTCGTCGACCACGGCCCGGATGTCCTCGCGTCGCTTCTCCATGTCGTCGTCCGGACCGATCGATATGGCGCTGCACGCATCAAGCGGGCCGACCACGTGCTCGGTGGCGGCCACGAGTTCGTCGGCGAGATGGCCGTGGGTGACGACGACGATACCGATCATGGAGGGGGCTGCAGTCCCTGTTGAATTCGCTCAAGCTCGCCATCTAAGCGGCAATGACGCGCCGGGGCTAGCCCTGAAGTCGGTTCATGTTGCAGTGCATCAGCGTCCGGCGCGCGGCAATTCGACCACGAAGCGTGCCCCTGCCACTCCGCCGCCGCGCCCGCGCCGGTTCTCCGCCCAGATGCGCCCGCCGTGGGCATCGACGATCTGCCGGCAGATCGACAGGCCGAGGCCGGAATGGCTGCCGAAGGCCGAGCCTTGCGGGCGCTGGGTGTAGAAGCGCTGGAAGATGGTCTCCAGATTGTCCGGCGGGATGCCGGGTCCCTCGTCCTCGACGCTCACGCGCACCGGCGGGCGCGTCGCCGCCGTGCCGCGGCCGAGCGGGGCGCGCTCGATGCGCACGCGCACCTCCCCGCCCTCCGGCGAGAAGGTGATCGCGTTGTCGACGAGGTTGAGGAAGACGCGGCCGATCGGGCCCTCGTGGGCGTGAACCAGCACCGGGGAAGGCTCGCCCTCGACCCTGACGCGAACCCCGCGCGCACCGGTCCGCTCGGGGTCGTAGCCGCGGATCAGATCGCGCAGGAAGCGGTCGAGATCGATCAGGGCGAGGTCGTCGCGCGCGAGTTCGGCGTCCAGGCGGGAGGCGTTCGAGATGTCCGTGACCAGGCGGTCGAGCCGCTTCACGTCGTGCTGGATGACCCGGATGAGCTTGTCGCGGCGCTCTGCGTCGGGGGCCTTGGGCAGCACCTCGGCGGCGGAGCGGATCGAGGTCAGCGGGTTCTTGATCTCGTGGCTGACGTCGGCGGCGAAGCTCTCGATCGCGTCGAGCCGGTCGTAGAGCGCCGTCGTCATGTCGGCGAAGGCGCGCCCGAGATGGCCGATCTCGTCCTTCCGGTTCGCCAGGCGGGGGATCGGGACACGTCGCCCGCCGGCGAGGCGCACCTCCCTGGCCTTGTCGGCAAGGCGCCGGATCGGCCAGGCGATGTACACCGTCAGCCCGAGCGCGGAGAGGAAGGTGACGAGGGCCGCGAACCCGATATAGGGCAGGATGGCCCGGCGCTCTGCGGCGATCAGCGCGTCGAGATCGAACGACTCGAAGGTCACCGCCCCGACCACGGCCTGGATCGGCTGGATCGGCAGGGTGACCGAGACGATGAGCTCGCCCGAGGGGCCGCGGCGCACGCCGCGCACGGCGCGCCCCTCCTGCATCGCCAGACGCGCCTCGTCGAGCGCGCTGCGCCGCAGTGCCTCGCGCTCGGACTCGTCGCGGGCGACGTTCTGGATGCCGGACCACATCGCCTGAACCAGCCCGCCAGCGGCCTCGCCCAGCCCCGCCTCGCCGGGTGGGGGCAGCTCCTCCACCCCCACGGCACCGGCGATGAGCCGGCTGTCGGCGATGAGCTGGGCCTCATGGTCATAGATCAGCGCGCGGGTTTCCTCGGGCACGTAGATGCGCGACAGGCGCCTGAGGACCTCGCGCGCCGCCTCCCGGTCGAGCCGGGGCTCGGGTGCGGCTTCCACCGCGGTCTCCACCAGCAGGTTGGCGATCAGGCCCGCCTGAGCGGACAGCGAATCCATCTTCGCCTGCACCAGGCCGCGCCGGTTCTCGGCAATCAGGAAGATGCCGGCCACCAGCCAGACCAGCGCCAGCATGTGCAGCAGGAAGATGCGCCGGAAGATGCGCGAGGTGACGAGCGCGCGGAGTTCCGCGAGCGAACGGCGAAGAAGCGCGCCGATCCGGTCAGGATTCCTTGTATCGGTATCCGACGCCATACAGGGTCTCGATCGCATCGAAGGTGTCGTCGACCTGGCGGAACTTCTTCCGGATCCGCTTGATGTGGCTGTCGATGGTGCGGTCGTCGACATAGACCTGGTCGTCATAGGCCGCGTCCATCAGATTGTCGCGGCTCTTGACGTATCCGGGCCGGCTGGCGAGGGACTGCAGGATGAGGAATTCCGTCACGGTCAGGCGCACCGGCCTGTCGTTCCACATGCAGGCGTGGCGGTTTGGGTCGAGGGTGAGCGAGCCGCGCGTGATGGTCTTCTGGTCGCCCTCCGCGGCCGCGCCCCCGGCTGCCGACTCCGGCTGCGCCCGGCGCAGCACCGCCTTGACCCGCTTGGCCAGGAGCTGGTGGGAGAACGGCTTGGTGATGTAGTCGTCCGCGCCGAGATCGAGGCCGAGCGCCTGGTCGAATTCCTCGTTCTTCGAGGTCAGGAAGATCACCGGCATGTTCGAGCTCTGGCGCACCCGGCGCAGAAGCTCCAGCCCGTCCATGCGCGGCATCTTGATGTCGAATATGGCCAGATCGGGCGGGTTGTCGCTCAGCGCCGACAGGGCGGCGGCCCCGTCGGTGAAGGTGCGCACGTTGTAGCCCTCGCCCTCCAGGAAGATGGAGACCGAGGTCAGGATGTTCTCGTCGTCGTCGACCAGGGCGATGGTGGTCATGGCGGCTCCGCGTCAGGCAGGCTGTTCGGCTCGAGACCTTATCGGGCGTTTCGCGCGCCGCAAAGTCCGCGTTGACTGCCGGTTAAGCAAGCCCGGTCATGCTCGCCGCGCTCTGATTGTCTCCGGGGGTGGAGCATGGCCGGTCGAGACACCCATTTCGAGGTGTTCTTCAAGAAGCACAAGAAGGCCGGCTGGGCGCTGTCCGATGCGCGCGAGCGCCGCGAGGACGCGCTCGCCATCGCCGAGCAGCTGAGGGCGCTGCACCCGTCCGCGTCGGTTCGCGTCACGCGCGAGGATTTCGACGAGGCGACGCGCACCTTCCGCTCGGTGACGATCTTCCACTCCGGCCCGGAGAAGTTCGAGGAGGTCCGCGAGAAGACCGGCCAGGCCACCCTGCCCTGCCTGACGCCCGCCGATCTCGCCGGTCCCGCCGCGCGCGAGACCACGCGCCGCGTGCTCGGGCCGTGGCTGGAACGCCACCAGATCTGCCCGATGGAGCTGCTCTACCGGCCGGACATGATCGAGAAGCTGGATTCCAGCGACACCGACCTGCAGCACGCCATCCAGAAGATCGCCGTGGCGCGCGCGCAGAACACCGATGCCTCCGTGCACGCCTATGTGCGCCTCCTGACCGAGCTGGTGCAGAAGGGGATCGACCAGGCCCGCCGCGAGGCCTCGCGCAAGGCGAAGACGCCGAAGGCCGCGAGTTTCGCCGCGCTGGCCGAGAAAATCGTCGCCGAAGGCAGCGCGGAAAAGCGCCTTCGCACCGCGATCGCCGAGGAACTCGCCGAATGCTCGGGCATGCCGGCCAAGGCCGAGCGGCTGCTGGACATGCTCGACGACATGCCCGCCGACCCGGAAGCGGCGAAGTTCGCCGAGGCCCAGGCGGACGCCTTCCTCGCCGAGCTGCTCTCCTTCGAGCGCGCGATGCGCGCCGTACTCGGCGAGCCGAAGGACCCCGGCGAGGAGGTCGTGCGCCTGACGACGATCTACGAGGGCCGCCCCACTGCGGAGGACCTGGCCGCCGCCCCCGACAGCGCCAGGCGCCTGGCGGCGAAGTTCAAGGCGAAGGGCCTGCCCGCGACGCACGGGGAGATCGCCGCGCGCATCCTGACCGCGCTGCGGAGCCCGAAGCGGTTCAAGCCAAAGAGCGTGATGGAGGAGATCGCGCTCGCGCGTGCGCTCGCCATGCGCCTGATCGCGGCCTCGGGCCCGAACCTGCATCCCGACGCGCTGGTCGAGGCGTTCACCCATCGCTCGGCCCGCCTGCTCGCGCCCGAAGCGATCGAGGAGGCGCTGAAGGGCGCCGAGACCCCGGCCGACGAACTCGCCCGCCTGCTCTCCATGGAGGACAATCTCGTCGGGGAGATGAACAAGAAGAAGCTCGCGAGCTATGTGCGCGCCAAGCTCGCCGGCAATGCCTGCGAGGTCTGGTTCTGCCGGGGTCCGGGCCAGCCGCTGGAACGCCTCGCCCGGCTTTCCCGCCTGCAGACCCGCGCGCTGGCGGGAACCTTCCCGCAGGCCGACAAGGGCGAAATGGCCGAGGCGTTCGACGCGCTCGGCCTGAAGGTCCTGGAAGCCAGCGGCATCATCGAGAAGATCGCCGCCTCGCCCCAGCCGGCCCTCAGCCGCGCCGGCGCCCTCCTGAAGCTCGCCGCGCAGGGCATGCTGCCGCAGGGACGCTGCATGAGCGACGCCCAGGCGCGGGCCATGCGGCTCCTGTCCTCGGAGATGGGACGCAGGGAAGCCGCGATGCCCGAAAGCGCGCAGAAGCTCCAGGAAATACAGGCGCTCATGGCCGATCTCGCACCCGAACACCGTCTGGAGCCGGAGGCGGAGAGCGAGGCCGATGCCGATGGCGAAGGCGTGGCGTAGGCCCCGGCCCGCCCGCGCGCCGTGCGCGCACTTATCCCCCGGTCGAAAATCGCCGAAATCGACTCCTACTACGACTGCCGTCCTTCCCATCCCCTTGATTGTCCGGAATCCGGACGCTCCGGGCCCGTGAGAGAGCTGGGAGGATCGGGCGGGCAGGCAGCCGGCGCGAGAGATGGGACTCCCCCTGTTCGAACGCGCCCGGACAGGCCCCGGCGCCGTGACGGCAGGCCCGACTCTACGATGCCGGAGCAGGCGGGGGAGAAGTTCGCGGCGCTGTGACTTGCAGGGATCGGGTCACGAAACCGGGCGGTCTACTGAAATTGCCGGCCCGGCCCGGTCGAATGTCTGCTTCAATGGCCGCGCCTGCACAGGAGAGCGATCGATGCCCCGCCCCGACTTGCCGAACTGCGGTAACGGTCTTCGCGATGCGGCTTTCGAAGCCGCCCCGCATGGCTATCTGCTCCTCGACCTGGACTTCGTCATCGTCGATGTGAACGAGCGCTATCTTGAACTCACGCGAACCAGTCGGGACAGGATCGTCGGGACGGGTCTGTTCGAGGCCTTTCCCGACAATCCGAATGACAGTGCCGCCGACGGTGTGCGCAATCTGCGCCGCTCCCTCGAAGCCGTGCGCAAGACCGGCCGGCCACACGCAATGGCCGTTCAGAAATACGATATTCCGGTGCCGGGCGATGATGGCGAAGGGTTCGAGGAACGCTACTGGAAACCGGTCAACGCCCCGGTCATCCGGGACGGCAAGCTCGTCGCCCTGCTCCATCATGTCGAAGACGTCACGTCCGAGGTATTGCAGAAGCGGGACCAGGCGATCCGCCTGCGCTCGGCCCAGAAACTCCAGGGCCTCGCGTTCTGGGAATACGATCCGCGCACCGAGACGGCATACGTCTCCCGCGCCTTTTCCGTGATGCAGGGTTTGCCGGAGCGGGAGGGGACGCTCAGTGCGGACGAGTGCTTCGCACCGATCCCCGCCGACGACCTGAAAACCTTACGAACGGCATTCAAGGCGGCCGAGAAGAAGGCCGATCACACGCCCGTTTCCTTCACCCATCGCGTGGTGCAGCAAGACGGCAGCGTGCGATGGCTCTCCTCCCAGGGGGAGCTGGCGCGCGACCATCGCGATGCGCTGCCCCGCTTCCTCCTCGTGAGCATGGACATCACGCCGACCAAACGCCGCGAGGAGAAACTGGCGCAGGCTGTCGACGAACGTGACCGCCTGCTGGCCGAGAAGGAGATGCTTCTTGCCGAGGTCAATCACCGCATCAAGAACTCCCTTCAACTCGTTTCCAGCATCCTCAACATCGATGCGCGCCGGGCAGGTGACGAGGCCGCGCGCGAACAGCTGAAACGGGCAGCCGCGCGGGTCGGCGCCGTCACCTCCGTTCACGAAATGCTCTACCGCTCGAACGAGGTCGCGAGCGTGCAGTTCGGCAGCTATCTCCGCGAGCTGTGCGAGATGCTCGCAGCGGGTGACGTCGCCGCGGCGCGCGCCAGGATCCTGTGCGACCCGGCGCAAGTGCGCCTGTCCGCGGACAAGGCGATACCCCTGGCGCTGCTGACGAACGAGCTGGTGTCCAACTCCCTGAAATACGGCCTGAGCGAAACCGGCGAGAGCCTCGTCGAGGTGAGAACGTTTCTGGATGGAGACGAGCTGCTGCTCGAAGTCGCCGACAACGGCCCGGGAAAGGCCGTCGATGCACCGCCTGGCCTGGGAACGCGCATAATCGAAGGCCTCGTCGAGCAGCTCGGAGCGACGATGACCACGAAGGACAGGGGGCCTGGATATTCGGTGATCATTCGTACGCCCCATGAAGACGAATGAAACTCGACATTCTCATCGTGGAGGACGATTTCCTGATCGCGCTCGATCTAGAAGACCAGGTGAGAAGCCTGGGGCACCGGGTCACCGGGGTGGCGCGCGACGTGGAAAGCTGCCCCCGACGCGATCCGGGAACGCGGCCGGGGACGAGGGACCGAAAATTGGACAATGAGCGTTATCGGCGTGCTCCGGACTGGGCAATAACCTGGGGCTAGAGATGAAATATCGATCAGCGATATTCGTTCTCATATTATCCGCAGTTATCGCCGCCGCGATCATAGGGAATATCTTTCCCTTGCGACCAGAGGGAGTTCCAAAGGGATCTCGGAACCTCGGGAACTTATTACAGCAATCGTATTGGATTTATTGCGATAGTTCGATCGGTGACTTGATTTATTGTGAGACATATCCTCGCACAGGCGGAGAATTCATTTCCAATGGAATTTATATCAAAATGTCCCCAAGTGATTATCGCATTTTCCGCTCGATGCAAGAGATTTCGCCAATAGAAAAATTTTGGGACATATTTGGAAATAAAATAAATTTTATCGATGGATTCTACTATTTTCCTGTTGCAGAACGAATTCGACCTGTCGGCGTTCGTCAAAAATGGACATATAGGTATGCAATTCGAGATTGCGCGTCAAATTTGAACAATGTTGGTGATTTCGTTTCTTATTATGCTGAGTATGCGGATTCCTCGTGGGAAGAGCACATCACGGCGCTACAGAGTGAATTTGCAGAAATTAATTTAACATTATCATCCGTTGAACCAGGTAAATTATTTGTTCATGATGAATTAGACAACATTGATGGCTATCTTCAAGAAGTAAATGTAAATTGTTTCGGTCGCTTTTACCTGGGCGTCAGTCAAACAGTCAATTAATTTTTAGGAATCTACGCTTGCAGGCGCAAAGCGCGCTCAGCGTCTCCTACGGCACCGCCAACGCGCTCGACCAGTATGTCAGCGTGGGCGGGGCGGGGCTCAGCCATGACGCCAACGGCAACCGGACGGGCTATGACGGCCTGTCCACCCCGCACGACAGCGACAACCGGCTCGTCGCCGCGAGCCGGACCGGCATGAGCGTGAGCTACGAGTACGACGCGGAGGGCCGGCGGCGCAAGAAGGACTTCGCCTCGGGCGGGGCGGGCATGGCCGTGGCCTATGCCGGGGACATGGCGGTCGCCGAATACGCCTGGCCGGACCTGCGCCTGCTGCGCCGCTACATCCCCGGCGCCGGGGTGGACGACCGCATCGCGATGGTCACCTACGCGAGCTCGGGCACGGGGGCGTGTCCCTCGCCGGCGCTGCACTACTACATCCCCAACCGGCTCGGCCACGTGATCGGCATGGCCGACGAGACCGGCACGGTCACCGACCGGTATGTCTACACCCCGTTCGGCATCGAGGAGCCGCTCAACGCCAGCGGCAATCCCTACCGCTATACCGGGCGCTATTACGACGCGGAGACCGGGCTCTACAACTACCGCGCCCGCTATTACGATCCCGAACACGGAAGGTTCCTGGAGACCGACCCGGTGCTGTATGCGGATCAGATGAACCTCTATACCTATGTCGGCAACGATCCGCTCAATGCGACGGATCCGACGGGGGAAGAGTCATATCTGGTCTCGCGCCCAGTTATCGTCCTAGGCGTCAATACAGGCCGCGACCATATGTTCGTGGTAGTTACCGACGGCCCGATGGGGGATGTTGTCGCACGATTTTCCTACGGCCCCGACCAAATGAGAGACGGACAGTTGGTCTCCCATTCTGCAAGTCGCAATCAGGCCACCGGGACCAACGAGGACGACGTAGCAGCTTTCAATGCCATTCGAGATGGAGCGGATGCTGCCGCAGATGCCGGAATTACCTTCGCTCAGATTGATGCCTCAGATGAGGCGGTAATCGCATCGGGTAGAGCAGTCGACACCACACTCGGAACTATCGAGCAGCCGGGACCGGTCGAATACGATATGGTGCCGAATGATCGAAGCGATGGAGCCAACAGTAATTCGGCAGCAATGGCAGTTGCCAACCGGGCGAATCCGAATGTCCAACAAGCTCTACCACCTAATTCGAACCCGCCCGGCGCCGAATACGAGGACAGGATACCGGAGAACAACCAATGAAGATTGCCTTGTTTACTATTGCCGCCGCAGCCTTGGCAGTTATTGCAATTTTCCTTAGCGACGCGCTAAATCGGGCGGCGGTCGGATTGAATAGTGAAGGCAGCAGGGAATCAGGCAAGAAATTCGGGATCAAAATAGGCACTTCATTTGATGAGGCACTTCAAATACTGCAGCAAAAGGGATTCAATCTGGTGACGTATGGCGAGGAAGTTCGATGCTCCTACGTTGAGCGAGATCGCTACAATGGGTATCAATTTTACGATGACTCATGGCGAAAAGCCTCGGTCTGTCTGGCGGTTGTGGACCAGGAGGTAGTCGCCATTTCGTGGTGGGTGAATCCTTTCACGCCGTGATTAGAGAGCGGTAGAGGGACATACGCTGTGCTGGCACTATTGGACCCTCGTGGGCATGCTGCACTATCGCAGCGGCAAAAGCGGACTATCTCGCCCTCACCGGCCTAACCGTCGCCGGGCTCGAGACGCAAATAGCTTGGGAATATCTGGGGAAACATCTCAATTTCCGGGGCGAAGACCTGTTCGGGAGTATGGCCGGCGGGCACGCCGGTCGACTCCGCCAATCCGACGCGCTGCCGCGACACGGCCGGATCGATCTGGTACGTGCTCAATAGCTATGACACCAGCGGCCGGCTGATCATGGAGGACATGGGCCACGCCGGGGTGACCGGCAAGATGCGTTACGAGTACGACCTCAACGGTAATCGCACGCGCATCTACTGGCCGGACGTCAATTTCTTCCACGCCCGGGAAAACGGGGACACACACCCATTTCCGGGTTCGGCCGGATGTCTCGGTACCGCGCCGGTCCGGAAGGCTGTCGAAATCAACTTGCGCGGGACGGGGGTTCGCACGAGGATGCGTCACCCGCCCCTGGTTAGGCATAAAATGGTGTGGGTCCCCAATTTTCCCCTGCGGATCGTCTCGGCGCAAGTATTAATCAAGGCATGGAGCGGATCACCGAGGGCTGCCTTCCGTCGGATTTCAATCAATGAGCGCATCGATACTTCTAAAAAATAGGCTCCGATCCATCATATTCGCGATCAAGTTGATCGGTATTTTCGCGGTTCTTGGCGGGCTTGTTTCGCTTTTGACAGGAGGGGTGGATAGTATGATTCAATATGTACAGGAAAACTGGTTGCGAGCCCTATATGGCGCGTTGGTTGTTGCCGTTGTTCATCTGACCGCCACCATTGTTTTGATTCCAACCGACCGGTCGGGTGGGCGCTCCTGATGCTGCCGTTCGGTCGGCGTCGTGCTTACGGGATGACTGAGCCTAGCCTGACTCACAGAGGCCTATGTCGGGAATGATCCGCTCAATGCGACGGACCCGACGGGGGAGCAGGCTCACGATATAATCCGGACTACGGAGCACCACCACAGAACGGAGAACACAGATGGCTCCGTCACGGTGCAACGAGATCGAACTATTCCGGAAAACGGGGACACACACCCATTTCCGGGTTCGGCCGGATGTCTCGATACCGCGCCGGTCCGGAAGGCTGTCGAAATCAACTTGCGCGGGACGGGGGTTCGCACGAGGATGCGTCACCCGCCCCTGGTTAGGCATAAAATGGTGTGGGTCCCCAATTTTCGACAGGTCGCCAGCGGGTTTCGCATTGCTCTCACAGGTAATCGCACCGGGCATGCATATGGCAGATGGCCTCACTATCATCGAAGAGGTGAGCTTGGTCCGGACGGGATTCCGAGAAGCGGCCAAGGGATTGGCCGGCATCGGCCGTGGGAAAGGAAAGAAGGTGACCAAAGCTGGTGGGATCGATTCTAATGTGGTTTCTAAACGATAGCATTGGTGATCGGATTCCTGGCGATGTCACCGCATATGAATCCAAGGAAGGAATTCTGAATTACGTCGAATATTGGTTTACGGATTATCCCCATCTCGTGTTTGACCACACTGGGAGAACGTTTAAGATTCATAGGTTTGGTCAATCCATGTATATCGTCCCGCACGAACCGCCACTTTCCCTTCAAGAATTCAAAATTATGGTCGGCAAATCGGACCTAAACAGGTTATTCAAAATAGCTATTGATGAGGCGAATTCTTTCCTGGATGTGGAAAGAATTCTATCATCAAAATGATGGCGCAGTGGTGAAGTGATCTTCGGCTCTCCTCCATCCAGTGCGAGAGCCCGCAGGTCATTTGGTCCTCGGCTAATGAGCGACGCGCTGGACCGGATGACGACGGTGTCGCTGTCGACCCACGGGGTGATCGGGCATTATTACTACCAGGAATACACGGGCCGGCTGGCGACCCGGTATTTCGGGAGCAGCTGGTGGGGGGACGGCTCGGCGGAAGGGTAGATCAGCCATTGCTGGGATGCGGACGGGGACCTGAACCGCCAGGCGCTGCGCTCGAAGCACCGGACAAACACCTGTTTCCTCGTCCCGTCCCTAGAATCAGCGCGAACCCGTCCGTGCGAAGCGACAGCCCCGCGGGCAAAGTTCACGCCCGCCCCGCCTACCCCCGCCCCATCTTCGCCTGCGCCACCTTCGCGCGGTATTCCGCCATCAGCTCGCCGGCATTCTCGCCGAGCTCGCGGATGAGGTCGAAGGAGAAGATCCCCGAATTGTGGCCGTCGGAGAAGGTCAGGCGCACCGCGTAGCGGCCCACGGGCTCGGCCTGCGTGACCTCGACCTGTTCCTTGCCGGTGACGAGCTTCTTCTGGTCGGGGGCGTGGCCCTGCACCTCGGCGGACGGGCTTTCCACGCGCAGGAGCTCGTAGGGCACGCGCACGGTGACGCCGTCGTCGAACGTGGCGTGCAGGGCCCGGTCGGAACTCCTGAAGGCGAGGCGGGTGGGCCAGGGCCGAGCCATGCTCAATCGCCCAGTTCGCGCGCTTCCTCGGGCAGCATGATCGGCACGCCCTCGCGGATCGGATAGGCCAGGCCGGCCGATCTCGAGATCAGCTCGTTCGCCTCGCGGTCGTATTCGAGCCGCCCGCGCGTGACCGGGCAGACGAGGATTTCGAGAAGCTTGGGATCGACCTCGCTGATGCGCGGCCGGGCCGGTTTTTCGGTATCGGTGCTCATGGGGTTTGTCTTACGCCTTCATCGCGGGCGCGCCAAGCCGTCAGGCGCCGGGATGACCGCCGGAGGTGTCGAGCGCCAGGCTCATCATCGCCGACAGGGTGCGCAGGCGGGCGACCGGGTCGGGCGCCTCCAGGAGGGCCTGCTTGGCCGCCGCGTCGAACGGGGCGGCCATGGCCACCTTGTCCGCGATGCGGGTCAGCGGCGCGCCGGAAAGGGACTCCCAGTCGGCCTCGAGGCCGGCATGGGCGAAGAAGCGCTGCAGCAGGGCGAGGAAATCCTCGCGCGCGATCCCCGCCTGCCCCGCCGGCGCCGCGAGATCGCCGGCGAAGGGCGCATAGTCGGCCCGGGCGAGCCGGTAGGGCGTGGGCCGGTCGATCTCCGCGGCGAGCGCGAAGCGCGCCACGCCCTCGAGCACGATGAGATAGCGCCCGTCTTCGGTCTCGGCGTGGCTGGCGATGCGGCCGGCGCAGCCCACGGCCTCGAGGCGCGGTCTGTCGCGCGGGCCGTCCCGGCGCGGCTGCACGATGCCAAGAAATCCGTGCGCGGCCACGGCGTCGTCGACCATGTTGAGATAGCGCGGCTCGAACACGTTCAGCGGCAGGTGCTCGCCGGGCAGGAGGATGCAGCCCCGGATCGGGAAGAGCGGCAATTCCTCGGGGGGCCGGAGGGCCTCGTTCATGGCGGTCCTTCTTCAGGCTGCGTCCGCCGCGAATCTAGGCCGGCCCGGCGCTCGCGGCGAGCGGCGCGGCTGCGGCCGGCCTTCAGCTGAACAGGATCGAGGACAGCCTGCGCCGGCCGGACTTCGCGAGCTCGGACGCCGGGCCCGCCGCGTCGAACACCTTGAGCAGGAGCTGGCGCGCCGCACCCTCCTCATGGTCGCGGTCGATGCGGATGCTCTCCAGCAGCTGGTCGGCCGCGCCGGACAGGTCGCCCGACGCGATCAGGGCCCGGCCAAGTTCCAGGCGCGCGCCCGCATCGCCGGGCTGTCGTGCGACCTCGGCCTGGAGGGCGGCGAGATCGCCGCTGCCCTCCACTTCGGAGGAGAGTTCCATCGCGGCGCGCACGCCGGCGATCGCGGGGTCGGACTTCTTCGTCTCCGGCACCGAATCCAGGATCTCCTTCGCGCGGTCCGCGTCGCCGGCCGCCAGATGCACGCGGGCGAGCCCGGCGACCGCGCGCGCGTTCTCAGGGTCCTTCTGCAGGGCGGCCGCGAAGTCCTGCGCCGCGCCGCCGGCATCGCCCTCGGCCATCGCGGCCTCCGCGCGCTCGACGAGGGCCTCGACCTCGCCGCTGTCGACATCGCCGGCCAGGCGGGCGATGAAGTCGCGGATCTGGCTCTCGGGAAGGGCGCCCATGAAGCCGTCGACCGGCTGGCCGTTCTGGAAGGCGATCACGGCCGGGATCGACTGGATGCGCAGCTGTCCGGCGATGCCGGGGTTTTCGTCGATATTGATCTTGACGAGCCTCACCGCGCCGGCGGCCTTCCTCACCGCGCTTTCCAGCACGGGGGTCAGCTGGCGGCAGGGCCCGCACCAGGGCGCCCAGAAATCGACCAGCACCGGCACCTCGCGCGAGGGCTCGACGACATCCTTCATGAAGCTCTGGTCGGTGCCCTCCCTGATCAGCTCGCCGGCCGGGGAGGAGGTCGCGCCCTCGCGGGCGGGCTGAGGCGCGGACGGCGCGGCCGCTTGCGGGCGGCCGTCGGGACCGAGAATGGACATGGTGCTCTTCCTTGCCTCGTGGGTCTGAAACTTGCCGCCTAGTTGGCGTCGGGCGCGTGCGGTTGCAAGCGTGCGTGTGACGTCAACCGCGTTCGCCGCCGGTGAGGTCCATGATTTCCGGCTCGCGCCCCAGCGCGCGCAGGAACCTGACCAGACCGGCGCGCGAGATCGCGGTCGTCGCATCGTTCCTCATCGGGTGAAAGTTGACGATATCGTGCGCCATCAGCGCGGCGTCGAGCACGAAGCGCACGCGCCTGTCCGGATCGTTGACCAGCGCGAACGCGGTCACCGAGCCGGGCGTCACGCCGAGCGCCTCTTCCAGCAGCTCCGCCTTGCCGAAGGAGAACCGCCCGCAGCCCAGCGGCCGGTGCAGGGTCTTGAGGTCGACCTCGGTGGAGTGCAGGGCCGAGACGAGGACGAGATTGTCCTTCTTGTCCTTGAGAAACAGGTTCTTGGTGTGCCCGCCGGGGAGCTCCGCCTTGATCTGCTCGCTTTCCGCCACGGTGAAGACCGGCGGGTGATCCACCGTGGTGTGCGCGATGCCCAGCGCGTCGAGAAAGGCGAGCAGGCCCGCGCGGTCGACGGGCGGGGCGGGCGGCCTGGGCAGGGCGGTTTCGGCGGTCATGCCCCTTTCCTGCCCGCTCGCGCGCGCGCCTGCAAGCCAGCTGAACAAACTGCAGGAATCCGCCCTTGCGAAGGCTTGCCAAAGCGATCACGATGGGCGATATACCGCGCCTCCCCGGCGAGGCCGGGCCCCGAAGACGCATCGAGCGGGCGTAGCTCAGGGGTAGAGCATCACCTTGCCAAGGTGAGGGTCGTGAGTTCGAATCTCATCGCCCGCTCCAGTCTTCTCTCTTAATGAATTGGATTGTAAGGCGCTTGCCCGAGGCGGCACTGTCGCCTGCCCACATCGCTACCCGCAAATCTGTCTGAGGCCGGCCAGCCCCCCTTTCGGAGTGCTCGGGACGCCGGATGGCAGGGAACTCCTCCCTTCGTGCGGAAGTATGCTTTCCCGCGCGCTCGGGGCTCCGCTTTGAAAATGCGGCTTCAAGAGCTCAATGAGGTGTACGCGCAGAGAACGAGTCTCGCCGCCTCATTCGAGGCTGTCGAGATAGATTTCCGCATAGCCAAAGAACTGTTCTTGCCAAGCAATAAGCTCGCCACAGGTCTCCATGGCCTGTGCGCGATAGGCAGGGCCTGCGGGAGAGCGGAAGCGCTCCATAGCCTGTTCGCGCCAGCGCGCGAGCATTTCCTCTTGCTGCGCGGGATCATGGATCGCCTGGTTGGCAAACATCTGCGCGAGAAGATCGCTTGCCCGGGCATAGGCTTGCGCGCGCTGAACTGCATCGCCGGTCACGGTCTCGGCGCGCATCTCGTGAAGCACGGCGCACTCGGCGAACGTGCGGGCGTACTCGTAAGGGGCTTCAAACGGCTCGGCAAAGCTTTCCGGCCCGAAGCCGAGAGCGAGAACCAATGTCGCGGTTGCCGGTGACATGACCTGAAAGTCCGGTTGCTTCCCCCGCGCTTGTCGCCGCGAAGGAAGGCCGAACCATGTCGTCATCGCGTCAGTCAGATGGCACCGCCGGGCTTAACCCGATTGGCAAGTCCCAGTGATCATCCCGCCGATCCCGGAAGAATAGGCCGAGAAGGTCATGGGATTCGGCGTAGGGTCGAGGACCATTTCAAATACAAAAGGCCTGAATTGCTGTGGCCACCCGGTCTGCAATTCGTAAAAATAGTGGCGGCTTGAGCCGGGGTTCGGCGGTGAATAGAGGAAGTCACTGACCCACACGTCGCCTTCGACCGGCGCGCTTTCCTGCTCGGTCAAGAAAATCGATCTCTCTTCAGTCAGGATGAAGAGGTGCCACCCAACCAGGTCATCAGCGAACGATATCACCGCAGGCGATGCATAGCCGTTCAAGATTTCGCATCGAAGCCGCTCAGGAAGTTGTGGGCCTTCATCACCTGTCGGCTGACCTGCCAGCGCGAGCGATAAGGCGGACCAAAGGGTAGGCGACATGGGAGTTGCTCCTATCCAGGGGAAACTATCTTGTCGAAGGCTCCTGCACGCGATCTCGCCAATACCCTCAGAAGCGCTTGCCTCCTATTGGCTCAGGGCCGATCGGCCGCTGGCCAATCCCCCGTCCCCGTATCGAATTCTGGAGCGCGATGCCCGCTCCGGTCTTCCCTCCTCCAGGACACCAGGTTTCAGGCGCCGTCGGGGCGTACGCCCCTCAGCGCGCCGCGCACGCGTGGCAGGATGCGCCGGCTAACCGGGACGCGCGCGCCGGTCTCCAGCACCAGCTCGCCGACGCCGGACGGATCGCGCTCCAGCGCCGCGATGTGGCCGGTATTGACGATGTGCGAGCGGTGCACGCGCAGGAAGGTCTCGGGAAGCTCCGCCTCGAGCGCGCCGAGCGTGCCGTCGTGCAGAAGGCAGGCGCCCGAGTCCAGGTGCAGTTCGACATAATCGCCCGCCGCCTGACAGCGCACGATTCGCTCGGCCTCGACGAGGTCGATCCGGCCGGCGCCCGACACCGGGAGGCGGGTCGGCGCGCTGCGCTCGCGCGCCCGGGCGAGGGCCTGTTCGAGCCTGAGGGCCCGGCCCTGCTCCTCGCGGCGGCGTCGCGTCTCCTCGGCGAGCATGAGGGCCTGGCGCGCGAACAGGGCGAAGAGCAGCCCGGCCATCATCAGGTAGAAATAGCGATCGAGGAACTGGCCCGGAGCGACCAGCACGACCGCGGCGAAAAGGGCGAGCAGGCCCAGCGGGGCGAGCGCGTGACGCTGGCCCCGCACGGCCGCGACGCTGAGCGCGCCGACGGCGAACACGATCGGTCCGAGCAGGGCGATCACCGCCTTCAGGTCGAAGCTGCCCACCGCGAGCGCCGCGCCCGAAGCCAGCGCGAGCGAAGCGGCGAAGACCAGCGCGTAGCCGCGCCGGAAGGCCTGGGCCCAGGCGAACAGGGACAGCGCCGAACCCGACAGGGCGGCGAGGGCGACGATGGCCACGAGGCGCAGATCGTGCACCGGATAGGGATAGGCCCATAGCCCGCGCAGGACCTCCGCGACCAGCTGTGCGCAGGCCGCCGCCGCCGCGAGCGCGAGCGCGCCCGACCCCACCGCGGCCGATCCGCGCAGCGCAGCGGCGGCGAAATAGACGGCGCCGGCGAACAGCGCGCCGAAGGTCAGCAGGGCCGGCCAGTAGGCCTGCAGCCGGGTGCCTGCCGGGTCGCCATAGGTCCCGATCCCGACGAGGTGGACGGGATTGCCCAGGTGCACGAAGCCGCGATGGGCCGACATCAGCAGAACGACCGTGTTCTCGCCCTCCTCCAGCAGGTCGGGCGGGGCGTAGAGGACCAGATCCATGACGCCCGGCCGCTCCTCGCCGGCATGCGCGGCGGGCCGGCCGTTGGCGCCGAGATACGCGCCGTTGAGCCAGACCGCGCTCGCTGCGCGCGCCGAGACATAGACACCGGCCGGTGCCGGAGCCGCCGGACCGAGCCGGACCGGCACGCGAACCCAGAGCAGCTCGTCCTGGGGGTCGACGTCGAACAGGGCGATGTCGCGACACTCCGGCGCGTCGAAGGCGGGCGGCTCGTGCTCGCCGGACGCGGCCGGGCAGACGCGGGTCTCATGCCACTGCGGCCAGAAGAAGTCCTGGGCCTGCGCGTGTGCGGCCACGGCCGCGGCCAGCAGGGCGGCGAGAAGGGCGACAGGCAGGAAACGTCTCATCGCATCACCCTACACCGATCGCCGCTCGTCCGCTCACCCGCCGATGGAGGAAAGCCTACCGCTCGTCGATTGTCACTCGCGCCGTGCCCGGTTGCGCGCCGAGACTGCCTGCCGGACACAGGAAAGGACTTGCCCATGCAGATTCCCGCCTTCATCGCCGGCGCCGTGCTCCTGACCGCCGCGGCCGCACCCGGCGCGCGCGCCGAGTGCGGCCAGGAGCCGATCACCTTCACCGCCGACAGCGGCGAGAGCGTCGCGGCCTGGCGCGGCCGGCTCGAGGTCCCCGAATTCCGGGGCGCGCCGGACAGCCGCACGATCGAACTCGGCTATGTCTGCTTCCGCGCGACCGGAGAGGAGCCCGGCGCACCGATCGTCTATCTCGCCGGCGGACCCGGGGGCTCGGGGATCGACACGGCGCGCGGGCCGCGCTTTCCCCTGTTCATGGCGATGCGCGAGCATGGCGACGTGATCGCGTTCGACCAGCGCGGCACGGGGGAGTCCGACCACACGGCGGAGTGCCGCTCCAGCGTCCGGCTGCGCGAGGACGAGCCGCACAGCGACGGCGAGATCGCCGAGGCCTACCGCGCCGCCGTGCGCGAGTGTGCCGGCTTCTGGCAGAGCCAGGGCATCGACATACGCGGCTACACGACGGCGCAAAGCGTCGCCGACCTCGATGCGCTGCGCGTTCACCTCGGTGCGGAGAGGATCAGCCTGTGGGGCATTTCCTACGGCAGCCATCTGGCCTTCGCCGCGCTGGACGCGATCGACGAGCGGATCGAGCGCGTGATCGTGGCCAGCGCCGAGGGCCTCGACCAGACCGTCAAGCTGCCCGCGCGCACCGATGCCTATTTCGCGAGACTGCAGGCCGCGGTCGACGCCCAGCCCGGGGCCAGGGCCGCCTATCCCGACATCGCGGCGATGATGACCCGCGTGCACGCCCGGCTCGAGACCGAGCCGGTCCTGCTCCAGCTGCCGCAGGAGGACGGATCGTCCGCGCCCTTCCTCCTGCAGCGCAGCACGATGCAGCGCATGACGAGCGCCCTGATCAACGACCCGCAGAATGCCCGCGTGCTGCTGATGGTCTATGCCTCGCTCGACGCCGGGGATACCGCGCTGGTCACCAGCCTGCTCGCCCGCTTCGTCGAGCCGGGCGAGCCGATCGAGCTTCGGGCCATGCCCACCGCCATGGATCTGGCCTCCGGGATCAGCCCCGGGCGGCTCGCCTTGGTCGAGGCCCAGGCCGAAGCAAGCCTCGTCGGCCTCTGGCTCAACTTCCCGATGCCGCAGATTGCCGGCACCATTCCCGGCCTCGATCTCGGCGAAGACTTCCGCGACGGTCCGGTAAGCGATGTGCCGGTCCTGCTTCTGACCGGGACGCTCGACGGGCGCACCTATCCGGAGGGCCAGGCGGAGGCGGTGGCGGGTCTGACCGACGTGACGCAGGTGACGGTCGTCAATGCCGGGCACAACCTGTTCATGAGCTCGCCCGAGGTCGGCGCGGTGATGGCCGCGTTCATGCGCGGCGAGCCGGTCCGCACGAGCCAGATCGTTGTCGAACCGGTCGATTTCGCTCCCTGAGCTGCCGCCGTTTCCGTCCCGGAAACACACTCTTCACGACCAGTTGAACGGGCGTGTCTGGCGAAAAGCCGGACACGCCCCATATAGCTGGCTCGGACAACGACAAGACCGGCCCGACGATACGGGAGCCGGCAGGACGGTCAGGAGCCTTGCGACGATGACGCGCTTTTTCTCGCTCGCCCTAGCGGCTGCAATTCTGGTCTCCGCTGCAGTGGTGGCCGCTTGCACCGGGCCCGGCGGGCTCTACATGATTGGATGAACGGATTCGGCAAGAGCCGTTCAACCCGGAAAGACAGGTCTTGATTGTGCGTCCCCCCAGCCTGCCAATGAGACCTGTCAGGCGCCGCCGGACCCTCCTGTCCCCGTCCGGCGGCGCCGCCCGATAGCGAACGCCCCGCGCACCCCCCCGCGCGGGGCGTTTTGCCGTCCGGCGCAGGGCTACCAGGGCAGATCCTCGCCATTGACGTGGAAGAAGCGGCCGCTCATCGCCGGGTTGGCCCGGGCAATGAGGTCGAGTTCGCCTTCCACGCTCTCCTCCACCGTCAGCAGACCCTTCGGCCCGCCCATGTCGGTGCGCACCCAGCCGGGATGCAGGACGAGCACGATGACGCCCTTGTCCTTCAGGTCGAGGCTCAGCGACTTGCCGACCATGTTCAGGGCCGCCTTCGAGGCGCGGTAGGCGTAGCGCCCGCCGGAATCATTGTCCTCGATCGAACCCATGCGGCTCGACTGCAGGGCGATCACCTTCAGGGTTGATCTCGCGACCTGGTCCGCGAAGGCCTGCGCCAGCGCGAGCGGGCCCATCACATTGACCCGCATCGTGTCGAGAAAGCCCTCGTACTCCACCTCGCCGAACCCCTGCGCGTCGGGACCCATCACCCCGGCATTGGCGAACAGGATGTCGAGCGGCTCGGCGATCTCCCTCGCGAGCCTGTCCGCCGCATCGCTCTCCCGGGCATCGTAGGCGTGGAGCTTCAGCTCGCCGTCGTGGCCGCCTTCGGCAAGGTCCTTCAGCGCATCGGCGCCGCCGGGGTCACGCACCGCGGCGTGCACCGTCCAGCCGCGCTCCAGCAGGGCGCGGGTGTGGCCGAGGCCGAGGCCGCGATTGGCACCGGTGATGAGGGCGTGGGGCATGGATGATCTCCTTCGTCTCGTCGTGCGTTGGGCCTAGCGAACCACAGCTGCACGGGCCCGGTCCAGCGTCTGACGCGCCGCTTGAAAGCATCGCCGAGAGCGCTAGGCTGCGCGCCAAATCCGTAACCTTGGCCGGGCTTTCATGCGCCGGTATCCATATCCATAGGGAAATTTCTCCATGAATGCCGTCGTCAGCGTCGCGCACGCCTATGAGCGGGAGGCCTTTCTCGGCGAGGCGAAGAAGCGCTGGAAGGCCGCCTTCGGCGAGCCGGGACCGGAGGCGGAGAGCTTCCTCACCCAGATCTGGGGCGATGCGCTGGCCGAGGACCTCGAGGGCATCGACCTGCACGAATGCCTGTCGATCGCCGAGGGCTTCTGGTCGTTCGCGAGCGAGCGTCCGTCCGACAAGATCCTGGTGCGCGTCCATCCGGCCATGGACGCCTCGGGCACCTCGCTCGGGCGCGACGTGCTCGAGGTGATCAGCCGCGACCGGCCCTTCCTCGTGGACTCGGTGATGGGCGAGATCTCCGCCCAAGGCCTCGACGTGCGGGCCATGTTCCACCCGGTCGTGCAGGTCCGGCGCGACGAGGACGGCAGACGCGTCACCTCCGGCGGGCGCGTGATCGCGGAATCCATGATCCAGGTCCATCTCGAGCCGCTCGACGATATCGGGCGCAGCGCCCTGGAAGAGGGCGTGCGCGAGACGCTTTCCGACGTGCGCGCCGCCGTCGAGGACTGGGCCGACATGCGCGCCCAGATGGACGAGGCCATCGAGCACCTGAAGTCGGCCAACACCAAGGCCCCGAAGGAAGAGGTCGAGGAGGCGCTCGATTTCCTCGCCTGGCTTCGCGACAACCATTTCGCCTTCCTGGGCTGCCGCGCCTTCGAGTTCGACGTCGACGAGGAGGGGCGGCTGCGTTCGCGCGAGCCCATCGTGCTCACCGAGACCGGGCGCGGCGTGCTGCGCGATCCCGACGTGCACGTGCTCAGAAAGTCCGCCGAGCCCTCCCAGATCAGCGAGGCGGTGGAGAGCTTCCTGCGGGCGCCCTCCCCGGTGATCGTCGCCAAGGCCAACCTGAAGAGCCGCGTCCACCGGCGCGTCTACATGGATTATGTCGGGGTCAAGCGCTACCGCGAGGACGGGATCGTCGTCGGCGAGACGCGCTTCGTCGGCCTGTTCACCGCCGAGGCCTACGATCAGATGGCGCGCGAGGTGCCCCTCATCCGGCGCAAGGTTCGCCGCGTGCTGGAGAAGGCCGCCAAGGCGCCCGGCAGCCACTCGGCGAAGAAGCTGCAGAACATCGTCGAGAACTATCCGCGCGACGAGCTCTTCCAGACCTCCGAGGAGGACCTGCTGCAGATCTCGCTCGGCATCCTGCATCTCTACGACCGGCCGCGTACCAAGCTCTTCCTGCGCCGCGACCAGTTCGACCGCTTCGTGTCCTGCCTGCTCTACGTGCCGCGCGACCGCTACAACTCGAAGGTCCGCGAGCAGGCCGGCGACCTCCTGCGCCAGGCCTTCGACGGACGGCTGTCGGCCTTCTATCCCAATTTCGGCGACGGGCCGCTCGCGCGCGTGCACTTCATCATCGGGCTGAACCCGTTCCAGCATCCCGAGCCCGATCCGACCGAACTCGAGCGCGACATCGCCGCGCTCACGCGCACCTGGGAGGACGAGCTGGAAGCGGCCGCCTGGGATCACGCCCACGAGCCGATCCGCCTCGCGGTCAAGCGCTATCTCGACGGCTATTCCGCGGGCTATCGCGAGCGCTATTCGCCCGGCGAGGCGCTGTCCGACATCGAGCGCATGGAGCACCTCTCCCCGGAGGCGCACACCGGCGCGCGCGCCTACCGCGCGAACGGCGACAGCCACAGCCAGGTGCGCGTCAAGCTCTACAAGCTCGGCGAACCGCTCTCGCTGTCCTCGGTCCTGCCGGTGCTGGAGAATCTCGGCGTCCATGTCGAGGCCGAAGCCGGCCACGCGGTGCGCCGCAAGTCGCCGGAAGGCCTTCCCGAGACGGTCTGGGTGCATGAGTTCGAGATGCGCTCCGAGTTCGGGCCGGTAGAGGACGTCGCCGGCGTGGCGGGCCTGCTCGAGGATGCGCTGCTCGCCGTGCTCGACGGGCGCGCCGAGGATGACGGCTTCAACCGCCTCATCCTGTCGATCGGCATCACCTGGCGGGAGGCCGCCTTCCTGCGCACCGTGGCGCGCTACCGCCAGCAGACCGGGCTCGACCCCTCCCAGGGCCTGCAGGAAGAGGCGCTGACCGTCCACAACACGATCGCGCGCCAGCTTCTGGACTATGCCGAGACCCGGTTCGATCCCGAACTCGATCTCGACCTGAAGGCCCGCGAGGAGAAGGCCAAGGAGATCGCCAAGTCGGTGCGCAAGGCGCTGGAGGACGTCTCCAGCCTCGACCACGACAAGGCGCTGCGGCGCATGCTGAAGCTGCTCGAAGCGACGCTGCGCACGAATTTCTACCAGCGCGGCGCGGACGGCGCTCCCAAGCCCTGGATCTCGCTGAAGATCGCGAGCCAGAACATCCGCGAGCTGCCCGATCCCAAGCCCTACCGCGAGATCTTCGTGTGGAGCCCGCGGGTGGAAGGGGTGCATATCCGCTTCGGTCCCGTGGCGCGCGGCGGGCTTCGCTGGTCGGACCGGCGCGAGGACTTCCGCACCGAGGTGCTGGGCCTGGTCAAGGCGCAGCAGGTCAAGAACGCGGTCATCGTGCCGGTCGGCTCCAAGGGCGGCTTCTATCCCAAGCAGCTGCCGCGCACCGGCGACCGCGAGGCCTGGTTCGCGGAAGGAAAGGAGGCCTACAAGACCTTCCTGCGCGGGCTTCTCGACATCACCGACAACATCGTCGACGACCAGGTCCGGCGCCCGCAGGACGTCGTGTGCTGGGACGACGAGGACCCCTATCTCGTCGTCGCCGCCGACAAGGGCACGGCCACCTTCTCCGACACCGCCAACTCCTTGGCCGTGAACGAGTACGATTTCTGGCTCGGCGACGCCTTCGCCTCGGGCGGTTCGGCCGGCTACGACCACAAGAAGATGGGCATCACCGCGAAGGGCGCCTGGGTCTCCGTCCAGCGCCATTTCCGCGAGATGGGCAAGGACATCCAGACCGAGGACTTCACCGTGCTCGGCATCGGCGACATGTCCGGCGACGTGTTCGGCAACGGCATGCTGCTGTCGCGCCACATCAAGCTGGTCGCCGCCTTCGACCATCGCGACATCTTCATCGATCCCGATCCGGCCGATCCCGAGCGCACCTGGATCGAGCGCGAGCGCCTGTTCCAGCTGCCCCGTTCGAGCTGGCAGGACTACGATACCAGCCTGATCTCCAAGGGCGGCGGCGTGTTCTCGCGCGCGGCCAAGTCGATCACGCTGACCGACGAGATCAAGAAGCTGACCGGGCTGAAGGAGAAGTCCGTCTCCCCGACCGAGCTGATCTCCGCGCTGCTGAAGATGAAGGTGGAGCTGATCTGGTTCGGCGGCATCGGCACCTACATCAAGGCCAGCCACGAGCAGAACTGGGAGGTCGGCGACAAGGCGAACGACGCGCTGCGCGTCGATGCCCAGGACGTGAAGGCGGCCGTGTTCGGCGAGGGCGCCAATCTCGGCGTCACCCAGGCCGGGCGCATCGAGTTCTCCCGCAAGGGCGGGCGCTGCAATGCCGACTTCGTCGACAACTCGGCCGGCGTGGACAGCTCCGACCACGAGGTCAACATCAAGATCCTGCTGAACCCGATGGTGCGCGAGGGCTCGATGAGCCTGGAGGACCGCAACACGCTGCTCGAACGCATGACCGACGATGTCGCGCGCCACGTGCTGCAGCACAATTACGACCAGACGCTCGCCCTCACCATCGCGCAGTCCCATGCCGAGGACGACCTCGATGCGCACGAGCGCATGATGGAGCGCCTGGAGAAGGCCGGACGCCTCGACCGGCGGGTGGAAGGCCTGCCGCTGCCGGAACAGATCCGCCAGCTCAAGGAGCAGGCGACCGGCCTCACCCGGCCGGAGATCGCCATCCTGCTGTCCTACGCCAAGCTTTCCCTGTTCGACCGGCTGGTGGCCTCCAGCGTGCCCGACGACAGCCATTTCCGGCACACGCTCGTGGAATACTTCCCGCGCCAGCTGAAGGACTTCTCCGAGGCGATGCAGGGCCACCGGCTGAAGCGGGAGATCATCGCCACGCGCCTGTCCAACGACATGGTCAATCTCGGCGGGCCGACCTTCGTCTACCGGGCGATGGAATCCACGGGCGCGGAGGTCGACGCCATCGCGCGCGCCTTCGAGGCGGGCCGGCACATCTTCCGCTTCAAGGACTATATCGACCGCATCAACGCGCTGGACAACAAGGCCCCGGCGGGCGTGCAGCTCTCGCTGCACGACGAGGTCATCCGGCTGATGCGCCGCCAGACCTACTGGCTCGCCCGGCGCGGGCGCGGCCAGGAATCGGTGGGGATCGACGAGGTGATCGCCGCCTACCAGCCCGGCGTCGACCAGCTGAAGACCTGGGTCGCCGACATCATCTCCGACCACGAGAAGCAGGGCGTGAAGACGCGCTATCAGAGCTATGTCGCCGCCGGCGCGCCGGAGGATCTCGCCATGGACGTGGCGCGCCTGCGCCCGCTGACCTCCTCCTCCGACGTGGTCGACCTCGCCATCGCCGAGGACTGGCCGCTGGAGGCGGTGGCGCGGCTCTATCATGCCGTCGGCGCGCGCTTCAGCTTCGACAAGCTCAGGGGCGTGGGCAGCCAGCTTTCCTCCACCCTGCACTGGGACCGTCTCGCCATGCGGCGCCTGATCGAGGACCTCTATGCCAGCCACCAGGCCATCGTGGAGGCGATGATCGCCCACGCGCGCAAGGCCGGCGGCCAGCTCGAGGCCGGCGTGGAGAGCCCCGACAAGGCCTGGGCGCAAGGCGTGGTGGATGCCTGGCAGACCGAGAACGAGCACGAGGTCGACCGCGCCGATGCGGCGATCGAGGAAATCTCCGCCTCCGGTCCGTGGACCCTGTCCAAGGTCGCGATCGCCTCCACCCAGCTCAGGGAACTCGCCGCGCTGAGCCAGGCGGGGCAGTAGGCCGGCAGACCGGTGATCGGGACGGCCCCGGCCGGATTTTCCGGCCGGGGATTCGCCCCATGCCGCAAGGGCCTAGGCGGGCTTCGGCTCCAGCCCGGTCAGGCGGTCGATCGAGATCGCACCCGGGCCGAAGGCGAGGATCGTCAGGAGCGTGACCGCCCACCAGGCATGCACGCTCCACCACTCGCCGGGGAAGACGAAGATCTGGATGACGGCCGTCATCGCCAGAAGCCCCAGCGCGCCGAGGCGGGCCAGCAAGCCGAAGGCGACGAGCAAGGGCAGGGTCAGCTCGCCGAGACCCGCCATGACCGCGAGCACGTCCGTGACGCCTTTCGGCAGGCCGGGGAAGAACTCGTGCTTGAACAGGTAGAAGGTCGATTGCTGGAAGTCGAAGGTCGGGATCCGGATCCCGAGCAGCCTGAACGTCTCCACCTTGCCGAGCCCGGAATTCCAGAACACCCGCGCCGCGACGAGGCGCACGGCAAGAAGGGCGAGCGGCTGAAGCCAGGCAGCCGCTCCGGCAAGGCTGGCATAGGTGTCACGAAGGCGAGCGATCATCGAACAGTCTCCGGTCCTGTGCGGCCCTGCGCGATGAGGGCGCCGCGTGTGATGAAGGGGAAGAGAATTGCGGTTCCGGCCGGCGCGCCGCAGGGCGGGCGAGCCAAGGCCTCGAATTCAGCCGGGGTCAGGATTTCGCTCTCCATGCCCTCCGCTCCACGCCAGACGAGCGCGTGCTGGGCGTTCGGTTCGAGCTGGTCGCTCGGCGGGGCGAGCTTCTGCCGGCTCGCCTGCCAGAGATCGTGCACCGGCCAGGAGAGCGTGAGCAGGCGCGCGCGCGGCGACAGGACGAGCGGTTCGTCCGGCGCGGGCGCAGGGTCGTAGAGCCCGGCATCGCTCGCGAAATGGGCCTCGCTCCAGGCCCGGTCGAGCCGGGCGACGTCCGCGACATAGGCGAGCCTGGCGAGCGGCGGGAAGCCGGCGAGGAAATCGGCAAAGCGCGCGCCGTAGAGCGCGAGCACCGGGTTTTCGGGAGGATGGGTGTTGGCGAACTCGATCGCCACCGCGCGGAAGAACCTGCGCCCGACGAGGGTGAGCACGGCGGGGAAGGCGCGCGAGAGCGTGTCGGCGAGCGCGACGGCCCGATTGTTGGCGTAGACCGCATAGCGGTCGCGATCCTCGCTGCGGTCGAGATAGGCTGCCGCCGCTTCGAGATCGCCTTGAAGCGCGCGGCGCAGCGCGCCGGGAAATTCAGCCGACCGGCTCATCGAGCCTCTCCCGTCTCGCCTGCGCGGCGATGATCGCGGCATGGGCCCGCTCGCGTTCCGCGGCGAGCTCCTCGAAGGGCGGCAGGTTCGCGTCGCGCTCGATCAGCACGGGAACCGGCCCGAAGCGCTCGAGCGCGGCGTCCAGCAGCTCCCAGACCGGGTCGGCGACCGGCCGGTTGTGAGAGTCGATCAGAAGATCCTCGCGCGCGCTATCCGGCGCGGCTCCGGCAAGGTGAATCTCCCCGACGATATCCCTCGGCAGGGCCTCGATATAGCCTCGCGCATCGCGGCCGATATTGAACTCGCCAACGGCGAGGTTGTTGAGATCGAGCAGCAGGCCGCACCCCGTCGTCCGGCACAGCTCGGAAAGAAAATCGGTTTCGGGTATCTCGGCCCGCAGCGGCACGTAGTGGGCCGGGTTCTCGATGAGGACGGTGCGCCCGATCGCGTCCTGGAAGCGCTCGACATTCTCGCGCACCCGGGCGAGCGAGGTCCCGTCGAGCACGACGGGCAGGAGATCGGCGAAGTACTGCCCGTCGGCGACCGACCAGGCGAGATGTTCGGAGACGAGGGCCGCCGGAACGCGGTCGACGAGGCGCCGCCAGCGCGCGAGATGATCCTCGTCCACCCGGCCCGGTCCGGCGAGGGACAGCCCCACCCCGTGCAGGCTGACGGGGGTCTGCTCGGCGATGACGCGCAGCCAGGCCAGGCGCGGCCCGCCCTCGACCATGTAGTTCTCCGCATGCACCTCCACCCAGAGGCCGTCCATGTCCGGTCCCCGCTCGTGGACGTCGCGGAAATGCTCCGGCTTCAGCGCGATGCCGGCCGTGGCGAACATGGGGACGGACATGGGTTGCGGCCTCCGGGGGCGGCGCGAGCGGCCTCAGGCCGGCAGGTTGCGGTCGAGCGCCTCGGTCGAGGCCGGGCCTTCCGGGGTCTGGATGTATTCGCAGGTGCCGGCGGGCACGAGCGACCAGGCATTGCCCTGGAAGTCGACCGTGGAGGTGCCTTCGCAGCTCGTGCCGGGGCCGGCGGCGCAGTCGTTCTCGCCGGCGAGCGCGACGCCGTAGCACTTCTCCAGCTCGCCCTCGACGTCCTCGCCGGCCATCCAGGTGGCGAACCTCTGCTGGACGCTCTGCGGCGCGCCGTCGTTCAGGCTGAGCTGCGGGTTGGGCGCGGCCATCGCGGCGGGGGCGAAGAAGGCGGCGGTCATCGCGGCGGCGCCGGCGACGGGAAGGATATTGCGGACAGTCATGGGATTGGCTCCTGTTGGAAAGCGGGTGCGGGCCTCATGCCCGCGGGACCGACCTTGCCAACAGGAAACGCTCGAACACCAGACACGTTCGCTCACCGGGCGGTCACGGCCGGCCACAGTGTCGTGATCGCGTGAAGCCGGCCATCAGAAGGACAAGGTTCAGCGCCGGCAGGGGCCGGTTCCGCCCGGTGCGCAGGGCGACGCACCGGCGCTGCACGCGCACGCGGACCTCACTGGCGCGGGGCGATGTCGAGCGATCTCAGCTCGATATGGACGCCGAAGCCGGCCCGCGTCTGCACCCGCACCGGGAGGTGATGACCGCCTTCCATGGGCGCCAGCCACAAGGTGAGCGGATGGCGAAGATCGCCGGGATCGGGACGCTGCTCGTCGGTATATCCGGAAATCGGCTCGTAGAACGCGTCGCACACGATCGCCTCGCCCTGCCAGGCGCGGGTCCGGATCTGCTCGCGCCCGCGCGGGCGCAGATCGAGATCGTAGCGCAACCGGCCGTCGAACACCGGCAGGCGGCCGGAACATTCCTGCCTGCCGGTCATGGACTGCGACAGCAACAGGACCGCGGTCATGGGGTCGATCGCGCCGGCCCGGTCGGTCTCGCTCGCCGGCGGCTCGCCCCAGTTGGAGAAGTCCGGGCTGGCCACCGAACGCGCCACCCCGCCCTCGAAGCTCATGTCGATGCGCCTGTGCTTGCGGCCGGTATACTCGTCGTGCGCATAGCGTGCGGGCTTCGCGCGCCCCCCGGCGATCTCGCCCTCGACCTCGGATTCGATGCGCACATCGGTGAACAGCGCGGCCAGGCCTGCGGCCTCGGACACCGAGCGCGCGGCATAGGCGTCCGCGCCGAGTTCGGCTGTGAGGTCCACCCTGCCCACCGGGATCGCCCATACCGTGGCCGCGTATCTCGCCTCGATCTCGAGGGTTCCGTGCGCCGGCACGGCCGGTGCGAGCGCGAGAAGCGAGGGGAGGACGGCGAGCAATGCGGGATGCATCATTGCCTCGGGCCAGCAGGACAGGGCAGCGCTTCACAAGCGAGAAACGTGGCGCACCCGAGAGGATTCGAACCTCTGACCTCTGCCTTCGGAGGGCAGCGCTCTATCCAGCTGAGCTACGGGTGCAGTGCCGTACCGGTCCTCTTACAGGCGCGCGCGCCGGTGTTCAATCACCGCATTCGGTCCGGCGGCAGCAAAGCGGCGCACGCCCCCCGGCGGCGCCCGGCTGAGCGGACGGGCTGGAGCGGCGGGACGCAGCCGGCCATAGTGCGGCCGCCATGGACAATGCCGAACTGATATTGCTGGCCGCCGCCGGGCTGGTGCTGCTCGCCGTCGCCGGTGCGGCGGCGACGAGCCGCGCCGGGGCGCCGCTTCTGCTGGTGTTCCTCTCCATCGGCATGCTCGCCGGGGTGGAGGGACCGGGCGGGGTGGATTTCCACGCCCACGACCAGGCCTGGCTGTTCGGCTCGCTGGCGCTCGCGCTCATCCTGTTCGACGGCGGGCTCGGCACGCGGCTGAGGAGCCTGAAGCTCGTCTTACGTCCCGCCCTGTCGCTGGCGACGATCGGGGTAGTGCTGACGGCAGGGATCACGGCTGGCGCGGCGCGCGTGCTGTTCGATCTGGGATGGGTGGAGGCCCTGCTGATGGGCGCGATCGTGTCCTCCACCGACGCGGCCGCCGTGCTCGCCCTCATCGCCGGGCGCGAGATGCACGCCCGGCCGCGCGTGGCGACCACGCTGGAGGCCGAATCCGGCTTCAACGACCCGGTCGCGGTGATCCTCGTAACGGCTTGCGTGGAAGTGCTCGCGCGCGAAGGCGAGCCGAACCTCGCCCTGCTCGGCGTATCGGTCGTCTGGGCGCTTGCCGCGGGCGGGCTGATCGGCTGGTTCGGCGGGCAGGCGATCGCGCTCGCCGAACGCCGGGTGCACCTGCCCGAGAGCCTCTACCCGATCTTCTCGGTCACGGCCGGGGTCTTCCTGTTCGCGCTCGCCCAGAGTCTCGAGGCGTCGGGCTTCCTCGCCGCCTATCTCGCCGGGGTCTCGCTCGGCGCGGTCAGCGAGGGGGCGGCCAAGCGCGCCACGGAGCGCTTTTCCGACGGGCTCGCCTGGCTCGCCCAGATCGGGCTGTTCCTCATGCTGGGCCTGCTGGTGGTGCCCTCCCACGCCGTCTCGGTCGCCCTGCCCGCGCTGATCCTCGCCCTGGTCCTGATCTTCATCGCGCGCCCGGTCGCGGTCCTGATCTGCCTGATACCGGAGTCCTTCCGGGCCAACGAGAAGGGCTTCATCGCCTGGATGGGCCTGAGGGGCGCGGTGCCGATCTTTCTCGGCTCGGTGCCGGTGATCGCGGGGGTGGGGAACGCCAATCTCTACTTCTCCGCCGCCTTCGCCGTGGTGCTCGCCTCGCTCGTCATCCAGGGCTGGACGGCGGGGCCGGTCACGCGCCTGTTCCGGATCGCCCCGCCGCGCGCGCCGCGTCCGCGCCTGCAGGCGCTGCGCGGGTTCGGCATCGCGGCGGGCGGCCTCGCCGCGGCGGCGGCGGCGATGTATATCGGCGCCGGCCTGCTCGAGCGGGAGGAAACCATAGTGGAGCCCGCCAGCCTCGCCGAGCTGCGCCAGGCGCTCGCGCGCGCCGAGGACGGGACTGGGCTGCGGCTCGCCACCCTGCCCGCGGACTGGGCGGAGCTCGACGCGGCGAGCCGCCGCGACCTCTTCGCGCCGCTCGTCATCGCCCTGATGGAGGCGGAGAACGCCCGCATCCTGGAGGACCGCGCCGTCATCCGCCGCATGATCCAGTGGGAGGCCGAGGGGCGCAGCTTCTCCCTGCCCGAGCAGGCCCGCCGAGACACGCTGGCGCGCGCCTATGGCGGGCGCTACGGCGATCTCGAAGGCCTGCTGGTGCGCGCCGACGTGATCCCGCCGCGCCTCGCCGCCGCGCAGGCCGCCCTCGCGACCGGCTGGGGATCGAGCGAGGCGGTGCTGGAGCGCAACGCCCTGTTCGGGCGCGGCGGCGGGCCGGACGGCTTTGCCACCCTGTCGGCCTCGGTGTCGGGCTATGGCGAGCTTCTCAACACCCATCCCGACTTCGAGGCCTTCCGCGCCGAGCGCGCGGCGCTCAGGGCCGCCGGGGAGGCGATCGCCGCCGAGGCGCTGGTCGAGGAGATCGCCCCCTATGCACGCGGTGAGGACTATGTCGGACAGGTGCGCGCCGTGCTGGCGGGCCTGCCGCAGGGCTAGTCCTCGTCCTCGCCGATCGGCGCGGGGGCGGCCCAGCTGAGCCAGGCGGTCGGCAGGACGAAGGCGTAGAGCATCACCCCCCAGAAGATCGTGTTCCAGTGCTCGTATGCGTGCGGCGTCCAGAGCTCGATCCGGCGGCCGGGGTGAGTGTCCGTGGCGATCGCGAGATAGATCACGCCGAGCAGGGCGAGCACGGTGAAGGCCTGATAGGCGAAGGCGTAGGCGCGCCGCCTGAGATCGAGTTCGCGCTCGTCGAGCAGGCGCGTTTCCTCGCCCGCAATGCGCTGGAAGTAGGACGGGGCGATGAGGGCGAAACACAGAAGCGACAGCGCGATGAGCGCGTAGCCGCCCAGGCTGCTCGCCGCTTCGGACAGGCCCGAGGCCGGACCGGCGATCATCAGGACGCCCCCGGCCGGATAGGCCGCGAGCGCGAGCGTCGTGGTCAGGCGAAGCAGGCCGGACGAGCGCAACCCGCCCGTCCTGGAACGCACATAGAAACTCATGACCGGTCTCCCGATGCGAACAGGGACGGGAACGGGGTGAGCGAGAAGATCGCCTCGACCGGCACGTCGAAATACCCGGCGATCTTCAGCGCCAGCTCGAGGGACGGGTTGTAGTCCCCGCGCTCGAGATAGCCGATCGTCTGGTAGTTCACGCCCAGCGCCTGCGCGAGATCCTTCCGCGACAGGCCCCGCTCGGCGCGTAGCACGGGCAGCCGGTTGTACAGGGTCTCGCTCATGCCCATCCGTCCGCTGCCGGCAATCGCCGCGATGGCGACTGCCGGATCACGCCGCCGCACCCGCGCGGTGGCTGGCTTTGACATGCGACGAAACGATGTTCATGTCAATCTATTTGTTGTGATATCACAACATTTGGAGCGGGAAGTGTAACGAGCGCTCCTCCCTGCCTCCGGGCAGGGCGTTGGCGCGGCACGCAAATTTCAGATCAGCTGGCCCGGATCGTCGATATCGCCGTCGACCTCCTCGCCGCGCGCGATGCCGGTGTCGATGTCTTCCTCTTCCTCGCGCCTGCGCCGGCGCTGCCCGCCCGCGCCGACGAGGATGCCGGGGGCGTAGCCCTCGCCGGCGTCGGCGTCGGGATAGGCGGGGCCGAAATCGGAACCCATGAGATGGCGGTAGATCAGCAGCGTGCCCACGATCGCGATCGCCAGCAGCACGCCATACACCACCCAGCCCGTCGTCGAGGCGGGGTTGAGCTGCAGGATCAGGAACAGCGCCACCGCGAAGGCGAGGCCGGACAGGGCGAGCGCGCCCAGGCGTCGGAAGAAGCGTCTCATGGACACGAGCCTGCGCGCTTCAGGGGGCGAAAACAAGGCGGCTCAGGCCGCGCCCTTCGCCGTGCCGTAGGTCAGCGACAGGAAGACGTCTTCGAGATCGGGTTCCTCGGTCCGAAGATCGTTGATCCGGTTACCGGTGGCGCGGAAGCGTTCGATCAGCTCGGCGACGGAGACCTCGCCGAACTTGTAGGTTATGGCGAGCGCGCCGCCGCGGATCGACACCTGCGTGCCGGCAATATCGCGAAATTGCTCCGGGATCTCGGTGAGCGGCTCGACCGCCTCGATGACGAGGGTCTTGCGGTCGAGGCGTTTGAGGAGCTGCTCCTTCGGCTCGCAGGCCACCACCTCGCCCTCGTTGACGATGGCGATCTCGTCGCACAGCTCCTGGGCTTCCTCCAGATAGTGCGTGGTCAGCACGATGGTCGTGCCGGCCTGGTTGAGCTCGACGACATACTCCCAGAGCTGGCGCCTGAGCTCGATATCGACCCCGGCGGTCGGCTCGTCGAGCACCAGGACGGGCGGGTTGTGGACCAGCGCCTTGGCGACCAGCAGGCGCCGCTTCATGCCGCCCGACAGCATGCGCACATAGGCGTCGCGCTTGTCGGAGAGGCCCACCGCCTCGAGGATCTCCTCGGTGCGGCGCTCGGACTTCGGAACCCCGTAGAAGCCGGCCATCAGCTCCAGCGTCTCGTAGGGGGTGAAGAACACGTCCATGTTGATTTCCTGCGGCACGATGCCGATCGCGGCGCGCGCCTGGCGCGGCTGGCGGTCGATGTCGATGCCCCAGATCTTTCCCGTGCCGCCCGACTTGTTCACCAGGCCGGCGAAGATGTTGATGAAGGTCGACTTGCCCGCCCCGTTGGGACCCAGGAGGCCGAAGATCGACCCGCGCGGGATCTTCAGGTCGACGCCCTTCAGGGCATGCTTGGGCGGGCTCGACTTCGTCCCGGCATAGGTTTTCTGAAGGCCGTAGGCCTCGAGGGCATAGTCGGGCGCGGTGTCGATCATGAAGCAGGGGCCTGTGAAGCGGGACCAGGAGGCGGGCGGACGGCGCGGACGCGTTGACGGCGCGGCGCGCGCGACCTAATCACGGGGGCGAACTTAGGCGGCGTTCCGCGCCGCGTCCATGGCCCGGCGCCGGACCGTTCGACGGTCCGCCGCCAGACTTCCGCAAGATCAGGGACACCGGCCCTTCCATGCCCAAGCAGCCTTCCGATCCGATCGTTCAGCAGCGCGCGCAGGCCGCCGGCGAGACCGGCTTTCCGCCGCCGGAAGTGATCTACGTCAAGGACCACCGCGTGATGTGCGACGGCGGCGGCGGCGCGCTCGGCCATCCGCGGGTCTATTACGAGCTCGGCGACGAGGGCTTCGTGGAATGCGGCTATTGCGACCGCCGCTTCGTGCTCGAGGGCGGGCCCGCCGACGAGCGGTGAGCCCCGCCCGAGTTTTCTTGCCTGAGCGCTCGAACCCCTCTTAACTCCCGCCCGGCAGACCGGACGGGAGGGTGCGCATGGCCGGGTGGACGTCGAAGCGGATCGGGTTCTTCGCAGGGCTTGCCCTGGCGCTCGTCGTCCAGCTGATCCCGGTGCCCGATGGGCTTTCGCGCGAGGCCTGGCTCCTGGCCTCCATCGCCCTGCTGATGGCGGCCTGGTGGGCGACCGAGGCGATCCCGATCGCGGCGACCGCGCTGATCCCGCTCGCGCTCTTTCCCTTTCTCGGCATCGCCAGCGCGAGCCAGGCGGCGAGCCCGTTCGCGAGCCCGATCGTCATGCTGCTGCTCGGCGGCTTCATCGTGGCGCTGGCGATCGAGCGCTGGAACCTGCACGCGCGCATCGCGCTCAACGTGGTGGCCGCCTTCGGCTCGCGGCCCAGCGCCATGATCCTCGGATTCATGGTCGCCGCCGCGCTGCTGTCGATGTGGATCTCCAACACGGCGACGACGCTGATGATGATCCCCATCGCCCTCAAGGTTGCCGAGGCCGTGCAGAAGGAGGGCGTGAACGCGAAGATGTTCGCCCCGGCCCTGGCGCTCGGCATCGCCTATTCGGCTTCGATCGGGGGGATGGCGACGCCCGTGGGCACGCCGACCAACCTCATCGGCATCGGCTTTCTGGAGAACAGCTTCGGGCGCACCATAGGCTTCATCGACTGGATGGCGGTCGGCGTTCCCGCCGCCGCGCTCGTCATCCCCGCGGCCTGGCTCCTGCTGACGAAATCCGCCTTCAAGGTGGAGAGCCGCATCGCGAGCGAGGCCGGCCACGAGGCGGTGGTCGCCGAGCTGAAGGCGCTCGGGCCCATGAGCCGGCCGGAAGTGCGCGTCGCGCTCGTCTTCTCGGCCGTCGCCGTGCTGTGGATGGGCCAGCAATATGTCTGGAACCCGCTGCTCGCCGCGCTGTCCGAGGCGCTCGCCCTGCCGATCACGCTCGGCGTCTCCAACATGCAGATCGCTATGGCCGGGGCCCTGGCGATGTTCCTCGTGCCGTCGGGCACGGCCAAGCGCGGCGAGGCGCTGATGGACTGGGAGGGTACCGCGCGCCTGCCCTGGGGCGTGGTGATCCTGTTCGGCGGGGGCCTGAGCCTTGCCGCGGCGATCGAAACCAGCGGGCTCGCCGAATGGCTCGGCGCCCATCTTGCCATCGTCGCCGGCCTGCCCCTGCCGCTCGTGGTGCTGATCCTCGCCGTGATCGTGGTCTTCCTGACCGAGTTGACGAGCAATGTGGCCACCGTCTCCGCCTTCCTGCCGGTGCTTGCCGCACTGGCAACGGAGGCCGGGGTACCGGCCGAGCTGCTCATCGTGCCGGTGGCCCTGGCGGCCAGCTGCGCCTTCATGCTGCCCGTCGCGACCGCGCCGAACGCCATCGTCTATGCCAGCGGCGAGGTGAGCATGAACCAGATGATCAAGGCGGGCTTTCGCATCAACCTCGTCGCCGCGCCGCTCATCGCGGTGGTCGCAAGCGTGGTGGGGCCTTGGGTTTACGGGGGCTAGCCCGTCAGCTCGACGAGGCGGTCTTCGCCGTCCAATCCCGCCCGCCCACCTTGCTGGACCCGGTCGCGATGCGGGACTGGGGCGGTCGATCCTGGCGGGCTCCTTCTCGGACCGATGAAGCCAGAGGCAACCTGCTCGTGCGAGCGCACCGGAAAGGCCTGCGGCCCGAGCTGCGAAGTGGTCGGAATCCGGGCCGCCTCACCCGCTTGAGCCCGGGGACACCGCGGCTCCGCGCCTCCCCCTCCACACCCCGCCCGATTGCCCCCCGCGCCGCGCGCGCCTACCTTGCGGCTCGACCCTTTCCGCCTGCCCGAAGGACTTCCCCATGGCCGTCAAACGTCCGCTCGACGACACCTCCCATCTCTATCTCGTCGACGGGTCGGGCTATATCTTCCGCGCCTATCACGCCCTGCCGCCGCTGACGCGCTCGGACGGCACGCCGGTGGGCGCGGTGCAGGGCTTCTGCAACATGCTGTGGAAGCTGCTGGAGGACCTCAAGGGCGAGGACGAGCCGACGCATCTGGCCGTCATCTTCGACTATTCGGCCAAGACCTTCAGGAACGAGATCTACGACCAGTACAAGGCCCACCGGCCCGAGCCGCCCGAAGATCTCGTGCCGCAGTTTGCGCTGATCCGCGAGGCCACCATGGCCTTCGACCTGCCCTGCATCGAGATCGAGGGCTACGAGGCCGACGACATCATGGCGACCTATGCGCGGCGCGCCGTCGAGGCGGGCGCCAAGGTGACGCTGGCGAGCTCGGACAAGGACCTGATGCAGCTCGTCAACGGCCAGGTGACGATGCTCGACCCGATGAAGTCCAAGCGCTTCGGGCCGGAGGAGGTAAAGGAGAAGTTCGGCGTCTATCCCGACCGGGTCATCGACGTGCAGGCGCTCGCCGGCGACAGCGTCGACAACGTGCCCGGCGTGCCCGGCATCGGGGTGAAGACCGCCGCCCAGCTGATCGAGGAATACGGTGATCTGGAAACCCTTCTCGAACGCGCCGGGGAGATCAAGCAGCCCAAGCGCCGCGAGAAGCTGATCGAGAACGCGGACAATGCGCGCATCTCCAAGCGGCTGGTCACGCTGAAGGACGATGTCGAGGGCCTGCCCGGAATGGAGGCGTTCGGCACGCGCGATCCCGAAGCGGGCAAGCTGCTCGCCTTCCTGAAGTCGATGGAGTTCCGCACGCTCACCCGGCGCGTCGAGGAAGCCCTGGGCGCCGGGCCTGCCGACACCACCGGCGATGCGACCGCGGAGATCGACCGGTCGAAATACGAGACCGTCCAGACGATCGAGGCGCTCGAAGCCTGGATCGCGAAGGCGAAGCAGGCACGCGTCGTCGCCGTGGACACCGAGACCGACGCCCTGTCCGCGACGCGCGCCGGCCTCGTGGGCGTTTCCCTCGCCGTCGCGCCGAACGAGGCCTGCTACATTCCGCTCGCACACGTGGGCGGCGATCTCGCCGATGGCGGCGGCAGGCCGCAGCAGATCGATTTCGACGACGCGATCGGGCGGCTGAAGCGCCTGCTGGAGGACGAGGCGGTTCTGAAGATCGGCCAGAACTTCAAGTACGATCTCGCCGTGCTCAGCCGCTACGGCATCGATGTGCGTCCCTATGACGACACCATGCTGCTGTCCTACGTGCAGGAGTCCGGTCTGCACAATCACGGCATGGACGAGCTCGCCGAGATGCTGCTCGAGCATCGCTGCATCTCGTTCAAGGAGGTGTGCGGCACGGGCAAGAGCCAGAGGAGCTTCGCCCAGTGCGCGCTCGCACCCGCGACCGAGTACGCGGCCGAGGATGCCGACGTCACGCTGCGCCTGCACGAGATCCTGAAGCCCTCCCTGTCCGCGCGCAAGCTCACGCAGGTCTACGAGACGCTGGAGCGGCCCATGCCGGGCGTGCTGGCGAAGATGGAACTGGCCGGCATCAAGGTCGACGTCGCCCAGCTGTCGCGCCTGTCCTCGGACTTTGCCCAGAAGATGGCCGAGAGCGAGGAGGAGGCCCACAAGCTGGCCGGCACGCGGTTCAATCTCGGCAGCCCCAAGCAGATCGGCGAGATCCTGTTCGGCCAGATGGAGCTGCCCGGCGGCAAGAAGACCAAGGGCGGGGCCTGGTCGACCGATGCCAGCGTGCTCGAACAGCTCGCCGCCGAAGGCCATGACCTGCCGCAGGCGCTGCTGCGCTGGCGCCAGTTCGCCAAGCTGAAATCGACCTACTCGGACGCGCTGAAGGAGGCGATCAACCCGGACACCGGCCGCGTGCACACCAGTTTCTCGCTCGCGGCGACGTCGACCGGGCGCCTGTCCTCCTCCGAACCCAACCTGCAGAACATCCCGATCCGCACCGAGGAGGGCCGCAAGATCCGCGAGGCCTTCATCGCCGAGGAGGGCCATGTCCTCGTCGCCGCGGACTATTCCCAGATCGAATTGCGCCTGCTCGCCCACATCGCCGGCATCGACGCGCTGAAGGAGGCGTTCAAGGCGGGCAAGGACATCCACGCCATGACGGCGTCGGAAATGTTCGGGGTGGCGATGGAGGACATGGATCCGGCCACGCGCCGCAAGGCCAAGGCGATCAATTTCGGCATCATCTACGGCATCTCCGCCTTCGGGCTGGCGGCGAATCTCGGGATCGGGCGCGACGAGGCACGCCAGTATATCGAGGCCTATTTCGAGAAGTTCCCGGGCATCCAGGACTACATGGAGGAGATGAAGGCGCGCTGCGCCTTCTCCGGCTATGTCGAGACCCTGTTCGGCCGGCGCATCCACATACCCGGCATCAAGGACAAGAACCCGAGCGCGCGCCAGTTCGCCGAGCGCCAGGCGATCAACGCGCCGATCCAGGGCAGTGCCGCCGACATCATCCGCCGCGCGATGATCAGGATGGACGAGGCGCTCGCGGAAAAGGGCCTGAAGGCGAAGATGCTGCTTCAGGTCCACGACGAGCTGGTCTTCGAATGTCCCGAGGACGAGGCCGAGGACCTCATCCCGCTCGTCCAGGGCGTGATGGGCGAGGCGGCCCGGCCGGCGCTGGAACTTTCCGTCCCGCTCGATGTCGAGGCCAAGGCGGCGAAGACCTGGGGCCAGGCGCACTAGGTTCCCCGGCCGCAAGCCGGTCCGGGCGGACGCCGGCGCACGCCTCGCGCGAGATCGCGCCAGAGCTTTGCCCGCGGCAGGATTTTACCCGGAGCGGTGGTGGAATTTTCTCGTTGAATCCGGACAGCGAACTGTCAAGTATGCGCGCATTCCCGCTCCGGCTCCTGCTCGCAGGGGCCGGCTTCCTTTCAATTTGTGACTTGCGGACCTGCCACATGACCGACACGCCCCGTTACGACGAACGCGATACCCCGCGTTCGGCTTCCGCGCTCGATGTGCACATCGGCGAGCGGCTGCGCCAGGCGCGCAAGCTCGCCGGCCTGTCGCAGAGCGCCATGGGCGAGGCCGTGGGCGTGACCTTCCAGCAGGTCCAGAAATACGAGCGCGGGGCGAACCGCATCCCGGCCTCGAGACTCTACGAGCTCGCGGCAGTGCTCGGCGTTCCGCTCGGCTTCTTCTTCGACGGCTTCGCGCCGGAAGGCGGCTGGGTCCATCCCCCGGCCGCGGTCGGCCTGAAGAACATTTCCGGCCCGGCCGCGCAGGGTCTGCTCAAGGCCCTCGACGAAGCGACCGAGGAGCAGCGGGTTAAGGTCATGGCCATGCTGCCCGGCCGCAAGCCCGCCTGAGCGGGCCGCGCAATATCCCTAGTCGGAGTGGGTGCGCGCATGCCGCAGCGTAGCGCGGTTGCGCACGCGCGCCCGCGCGAGGACATAAGGCGCGCCGGGAAGATCCCCGGCGCAACAATAACAAAAGCGTCCTCCCCATGCGTTTCCTGCCCTACATCATCGGCCTGTTCATGCTGGCGCCCTTCGCGCTGTGGGCCGGCTTCTACCTCGCCTTCCCCGGACCGAAACCCGGACTCGACGTGCCCGTCGTGACCGCCCTGCTCGCGATCTCCCTGCCGCTCGCGGCCTATCACTACATCGCCGGCCTGGCCTACGTGGCCAACTCGATCGCCGGGCGGCCCGGCGAGATCGTGCCCGACTGGAAGCCTGCGCGCTGGCTGATGCGTGCCATGCCGGCCGCCACCGGCGTGCTCGCGATCGGCGCGAGCGCGCTGCTGTGGCGGGCGGGCGAAGGGGCCGGCGCGGCCCTCGCAACCCTGGCCGGCGGCCTCGCGATCGCGGCGCTGCTCGAACATCTCTCGCGCGCACCGAGCCTGTCGCTGCCGCGCCTCGACCTCGCCCATCTGCTGCACCAGGCGATGCGGGGCCTGGGGCACGGCCTGCTCGCCGTCCCGGTGCTCGGCTGGATGCTGAGGGAAGCCCGGCGCGACCCGCATCGCGGCATCCCGCTCCTGGTGCTCAATCTCGGCCTCGCGCTCGGCCTTGCCACGGCCGTGTTCGGCATGATCGTGCCGATGGCCGCCGCCATGCTGTCGGTTCCGCTCGTCTTCTACGCCCTGTTCGCCCTGACCGGGGAGTAGGCACTCGACAGCGCGACCCCGCGCGCCTTACCCTCGCCCCGTGAACGCGGTTCGTGAAACCGCGAAACGGGGACAGGGAGGAGGCGTCATGAACGCTGTGAAGACCGGGGCGGCGCTGTCCGTCCTTCTCCTGGCCGCCTGCGGCGGCGAGGACCAGACCCGCGACGTGTCGGGCGCGGACCGGGCGTATCAGGAAACCCTGATGGCGGCCCTGCTCGATGCCGAGCCGGGCGACGTGATCGAGATCCCGGCCGGCCTCTTCGTGATCGAGCGCGGACTGTCGCTGACCGTCGACGACGTCACGATCCGAGGCGCGGGGATGGACGAGACCGTGCTCTCCTTCGCCGAGCAGCGCCAGGGCGCGGAAGGCCTCCTGGTCTCGGGCGCGGACAATTTCACGCTGGAGAACCTCGCCATCGAGGACACGATCGGCGATGCGGTGAAGGTCACCGACGGCGACAATGTCACGATCCGCGGCGTGCGCGTGGAATGGACCAACGGGCCCTCCACCGAGAACGGCGCCTACGGGCTCTATCCGGTGCAGTCCACCGACGTGCTGGTCGAGGATTCGGTGGTGATCGGCGCCTCGGACGCGGGCATCTATGTCGGCCAGTCCGACCGCATCGTCGTGCGCAACAACCGCGTAGAATACAATGTCGCCGGGATCGAGATCGAGAACTCGAACCATGCCGACGTGTACGGCAACGTCGCGACCAACAATACCGGCGGCATCCTGGTCTTCAACATGCCCAACCTGCCGCGCCCGGGATCGGGCACGCGCGTCTACGACAACGACGTGTTCGAGAACAATACCGGCAATTTCGGCCATGAGGGCACGCCGGTGGCGAGCGTGCCGGCCGGCACCGGCATCATCATCAATTCCAACGACGCGGTGGAGATCTTCGGCAACCGGCTCGCCGACAACCGCACCGGCCACGTCATCATCTCCTCGCTGTTCACCGCCGGCTTCTCCGAGCTCGGGGTGAGCGAGGACTTCGATCCTTGGCCGGAAGCCATCCACGTGCACTCCAACAGCTATGAGGGCGGGGGCAACAATCCCGACGGGCTCGAACTGCAGGCGCTCAAGCTCGCCGTCGCCGGCCCGCTGGGCGCGTTTCCGAACGTCATCTGGGACGGCTGGGTCGATCCGGAGAAGACGGTCGACGGGGAGCTCCCGGCCGAGCTGAGGATCTGCGCGCCCGGCGAGGCGGTGCTCAACATGGACGGGCCGAACGACTATGCCGATCCGCGCATCGTGACGCTCGACTGCACGCTGGAGCCGCTGCCCGAGGTGGAGCTGGACCGGTGATCGCACGCCTCGCCCTCGCCGCCGCCGCGGGCCTCGCGCTCGCGGCGTGCCGGGGCGAGACGGCCCCGCCCGAACCCGTCTTCCATGCCGGCGAGATGCCCGCCGCGCTGGAGAGCTGGGGCCAGGTCGCGGTGTCCGGCGGCCGCCTCGTCCTGGGCGAGGGCGTGACGGCGTACGACCTCAACACCGCCCTGTTCTCCGACTATGCGCTGAAGCTGCGCACCGTCTGGATTCCCGAGGGCGCGGGGCCGGCGGCCTACGACGCGCGCGAGGCGTTCGCCTTCCCGGTCGGCACGGTGATCACGAAGACCTTCTACTACCCCGCCGGCGAAGGCGGGTTCGACGAGGTGGTCAGGACGCGCGAGGCGATGCTGCATTTCGACGGGAGCGCGCTCGATCTGTCCGGGGTGCGCCTGATCGAGACCCGCGTCCTGGTCCACCGCGAGAGCGGCTGGGACGCTGCGGCCTATGTCTGGGACGAGGCCCAGCGCAGCGCGCGGCTCTCGCGCACGGGAGACTTCATCGATCTGACCCTGGTGGACGCGTCCGGCGCGCGCGAGGCCTTCTCCTATCTCGTGCCGAACGTGAACCAGTGCGCGAACTGCCACGAGACCGACACCGCCGAGGGCGGGATCCGGCCGATCGGACCGAAGGCGCGCCATCTCAACCGCGATTTCGACTATGCGGGCACCCGCGCCAACCAGCTCGAGCGCTGGCGCGAACTCGGCCTGCTCGAAGGCGGTCCGGCGGCGGACGAGGCGCCGTCGAACCTCGCCTGGAACGGCGAGATGCCGCTTCCGGCCATGGTCGAGCCGGCCGCGCGCGGCTATCTCGACGTCAATTGCGCCCACTGCCACTCGCGCACCGGGCCGGCCGACACCTCGGGCCTGTTCCTGGAACCCTGGGAGCCGGTCGGGCCGAATCTCGGCCTGTGCAAGCCGCCCATCGCGGCCGGGCGCGGCACGGGGGGGCGGCTCTACTCGATCGTGCCGGGCGATGCCCACGCCTCCATCCTCGTCCACCGCATGGAAAGCGACCGGGCCGACATCATGATGCCCGAACTCGGCCGCGCGCTCGCCGACACCGAGGGCGTGGCGCTGGTCGCGGCCTGGATCGACCAGATGGCCGGAGGGTGCGGTTAAGCAATTCCGCCTTTGCCCGCTTGGCCTGGCGCGCGCGATCGGGCAGGGTTCGTTCACCGCTTACCTGCCCGAGGACCCGACATGCGCCGCACCGCCTTCTTCATCCTCGCCTCCGGCCTGCTGGCCAGCGCCTGCACCACCACGCCCGAGCCCTCCTGCCGGCCCGCCAGCGAGGCCGAGCGCCAGCTCTTCGGCCATATCGTGGCCCACAACGAGGCCGCGCTCGCCGACGCGATGGCGCCGGGGGCCGCCGCGACCGCGCAGCGCCTGCGCGAACTCGATCCGGCGCTGGAGGCGCAGGTCTTCGGCGAACGCATGGGCGACCGCTCGGTGCGCACCGTGCTGATGCGCCCGCCGCTCTGCGTCTACGACGCGGAGATCACGCGGGACGAGAAGATCGCCTACGTCTTCCCGGCCGGGCGCTTCGAGGCGCTGCAGAATCCCGAGCAGCCCGGCCCCGAGCTCGGCACGCCGGCGATCGACCATGCCGCCTGCCGCTTCGTCCAGGTCGACGGCCAATGGCGCCTCGCCGATGCCTGCACGGCGACCTTCGCGCCGATCACCCCGGCCAGCTGAGGCCCGGGTTGATCGCCTCCGCACGCTGATCTAGCGTCCCCGACGCGGGCCGGCCCTTCGGCCCGCCCTCAGACGCGAGGAAGGCCCGGACCGCTTCGAGAGCGGTCCGGGCCTTTTCGTCTGCGCCGGGGCCGCGCCTGCCATGGAACCGGCACGAACGGGCAAGGGTTTGCCTGATGAGTGCTTTTTCCGATGATCCAATCCGGGAGGGAAGTTCATGCGTCCGATGCCCGACGACAAGCTGTGGGTGGTCGCCTTCGACGGCGGCAAGGCCCTGTTTCTGGAGAACAAGGGGTTCTACGACGCGCCCGACCTGCAGCTCGTCTCCAAGCACGACAACGACAACCCGCCCGACCGCGAGCAGACCACGGACGCGCCCGGCCGCCTCCAGGACGCCGGCTCGGGCTCGAAGGGCAACATGAATCTCGGCGAAGGCCTCGCCCACGGCCGCTCCTCGGTACAGCAGACCGACCGGCACGAGATGGAGAAGCGCCGCTTCGTCGACCGCATGATCGAGCGGCTCAACGAGGAAGCGCGCAAGGACACGTTCGATCACATCCTCCTCATCGCCGCCGACAAGGCGCTCGGCGAGGCCCGCGAGGAGTATTCCGACAAGCTGAAGGGCAAGATCATCGCCGAGGAGCCGGCGAACGTGGTCAACGAGCCGATCGACAAGCTGGAGAGCCGCGTGAAGAGCCTGCTCGCCGAGCTCATCGACGAACCGCGCCCGAGCCATCGCGACCTCACCGGCCCCGGCCGCGGCTGAACCCCATCCCTCCGCGACCACCGACCCCGCCCGGGCGCCGGGCGGGGTTTTTCGCGCGTATGGAGATATTCTCCGGCGCCTTCAGCAAACACTAAGCAATTTCGCCCAAGGTTGTATTCCGATCACTCCCGGCCCCGCTCCGAAGAAAGGTGAAGTCCCCATGCTCGCCCGCTTTGTGACCTTCGCCTTCGCCGCCGCCGACCTTCTCATCGAGACAGACGCACAGGGGGCGATCACCTTTGCATCCGGCGCCACGAGCCTCGCGCCGAAGGGCTCTGCTAGCCCCGGAAAGCCGCTTTCGGGCCTGTTCCCGCTGAACCGCCGCCAGGCGGTCGAGCTCGTGCTGGCTGGAGCGGCCGAGGATAGGCGTCTCGGACCTGTCATGCTGGAGCTTGGCGGCAAGCCGGTGCGCCTCTCGGGCTGGCGGCTGAAGGACAGCGACACCATCGGCTGGGCGATCGAGCTTGCCGACAGGCTTCCCGATATCGCGCACGAAAAGCGCCGGCTAGGGAGCGCACTGCCTGCCCTGGTGGAGAAGCGCCGCAAGGCGCGCGCGCCGCTTTCCTACGCCCTGGTCCATCTGGCCGACGCTCCGAACGGCGAGCCGGAGCTGACGGCGTTCTTTTCAAGCCTCGACACGCTTGCCCGCGCCGCGGCGCTCGAAGAGGCGGGCGGGCTGACCGCCGACCGCGTCGTGCTGGCCGCCTGCGAGAGCGAGGCCGGGGTGGTCCAGCTCGGCTCGGCCGTCGGAGATATCTGCGATCATGCCGGCCTGTCGCGGGATTCGGTGAAGACCTGCATGCTTGCCGACGATCCCGAGCTTGCCGGCGACCAGGTCGTCGCCGCCCTGCAGGCCATCGCGGACATGATCGACGAAACCGGCAAGATGCCCGAGGCAGGCACGCTGGCGGCGGCCGCCCGATCGATCGCCGAGCAGCGCCACCGCCGGCTGTCCAGCCTGTCGGCAGTGATCCGCGGCAGGCGGATCGAGCCGCACGCCCAGGTGCTCGTCGATGCCGTCACCGGAGAGGAAGCCGGCTACGAGCTTCTCGCCCGCCTGCCGGGCGGCCGGGTCTTCGAACCCGGGGTGCTGCTCGCCGAGCAGTTCGGCATGGCGCGCGACCTCGACCTGTCCATGCTAGAATTCGCGATCGAATTCCTGGAGAACGGCGAGAGACGCCCTCCCATCGCCGTCAACCTGTCCGGCACGACCCTTTCTGACATGGACGCGGCCGGCCAGATCATCACCCGGGTCGAACGTACCCGCATCGACCGGCGCCGCCTGTCCTTCGAGGTCACCGAGAGCGCGCGCATCGGGAATTTCGACCTGGCCGCCAAGCTGCTAACCCGGCTGCGCGGGTTCGGCTGCAAGGTCGCCCTGGACGATTTCGGTTCCGGCGCATGCGGGCTAGAGTATCTCCAGCGCCTGCCCTGCGACCAGGTCAAGTTCGAGGTCACCCTGATCGACAATGCGATGAAGACGCGCACTGCCTTCGACGTCGCGCGCGCCAGCTTCAAGCTGGTCGAGGTGCTCGGCCTGTCCACGGCAGTGGAGCGCATCGAGACCGAGAACCAGGCCGCGCTCGCCCGCAAGCTCGGGGCGGCGCGGCTGCAGGGCTGGCTCTTCGGCAAGGCGATGCCGCTCGGCACGCTGATGGAAATCCACAAGCCCGACCAACGCCGCGCAGCCAGCTGACCCGTCAGGCAGCCCCGGCGCGCCGCGTGAATCGCTCGAGTTCGGCGCCGAGCTTGCCGGCCGCCTGACGCAGGCGCGCGGACGCGTCGCCGAATTCCTGCGAGGCATGGGCCGTCCGCCCCGCAGCGGCCGTCACCTCGGATGCGCGCTCGCGGACCTTGCTCGTCGAGCCGGCCGCATCGCTGGCCAGCCGGGCGATCTCGTCGGTCGCGCCGGACTGTTCGGCGAAGCTGTCGCGCGCACTGCCCGAAGCCTGGCGCACCTCCTGGATGGTCTCCCCGATGCGCGAGAGGGCCGCGCTGGCCCCGTCGGCCGCCGCGCAGACCGCCTCGATCTTGGCCGAGATGTTGCCCGTGGCCTTGGCCGTCTGGTCGGCGAGCGCCTTGACCTCGCTCGCCACCACGGCGAAGCCCTTGCCGGCCTCGCCGGCCCGGGCGGCCTCGATCGTGGCGTTGAGGGCGAGCAGGTTCGTCTGCTCGGCGATGTCGGCGACCAGCTTGGCGATGTCCTCGATCTCGCGCGCGGCCTGGTTGAGGTCCTGCATGGAGACCCCGGCCCTGCCGGCCTCCTCGGCGGCGCGCCGGGAGATGTCGTCGGCCCCTTCCAGCGTGCGCGAGACCTCCGCGATGGAGGCGGCGAGTTCCTGTGCGGCGGAGGCGACGGACTGGACGTGACCGGTCGTCTCGGCGGCCAGCTTCGCCGAGCCGTCCGCGCCCTCGCGCGTGGCGTCGGCATCCTCGCGCAGGCGCGCCGAGAGTTCGTCCATGCGCGCCGACGCTGCATTGACGTCGTCGAGCACGGCCCGCACCCCCGCCTCGAAGGCCCGGGTCGCGGCCTCGGCCTCGGCGCGGGCGGCATCGAGCTCGGCCTGGCGCGCCTTGTCCGATTCCATGAGCGATCGCGCCTGATCGTTCGCGGCCTCGGCGGTGACGATGGCGTCTTCCGCTTCGGCGAAGGCGGAGGCGATCCGGTTGGCGAGCCAGATCAGGGCCGCGGTCTGGCCAATGACGATCACCGCGTGCAGGACCACGCGGGCGAAATCGCCTCCCGCCGGAAACACCGCCCAGGGCAGGAGGAAGTTCAGCGCCAGGTGATGGGCCGCCGTCGCGGCAGCCGCAGCCAGCAGGGCGCGCCAGTCGCACAGCAGCGTGACCATGGCGAGCGCGGCGAAGAAAGTCATGTGCATGTCGATCTGCCAGGCCTTGCCGCTCATCATGAAGGTGAGCACCGCCGGCAGGCCCATCAGCGCGATCGCGATCGTCGCGCGCGTCGCTACAGAATCCGGCGCGCTTTTCCATGCCGCGAGCGCAAGCCCCGCGAGCACGCCCAGCAGAACCCCGCCCGCGATCAGCTTGTCCGGCGCCGCGAAGGCGGAGATGGCCAGATAGGCCGGCAGGCCGGCTGCGAGCACGATGAGCAGGACCTTGGACGCCTGGGCCTGAACGCGCTGAAGTCGGGTCATCACACGTCTCCTGGAGATAGGGGGCCGCCAGCGAGGCAGCCACCGAGAATGAGGGGGTCGAGCACCAGAAGTGCCCCGGCCTCGCGCAGGCGCGCCGTATCGTCGCGGCCGAGGTCGACGATGGCGATGTTCGGCAGGCTGCCGAAGCGAACGAGGGCTGTGCCCGCCTCGGCGGTGGCGCGCGCCACCTCGCCGCGGGCCCAGCCCGGCGGAAACACGATCGCAGCCTGGCCCTCCCGCGGCGCGCTCGTCAGCGCACCCACAGCCGGCACGCCGGTCAGCGTGACGAGAGCAAGGGACAGGCACAGCGCCGGGACATTCATGCAAGGGACCGGTGGCGATCAGACTAGTATGTCGACCATTGCGCGAAGACCGGTAAACGACCGGTAAGCGAGCATGCCCGCCCGCCGCCTGCGGGCCTCGGCCAGACTCCGCTCGCATCTTCCAGCGCCCTTCGCGCCGCCGGCTAGACCCGGCCGGCCAGCAGCAGGAGGGCGACGAGGAAGCCGGCGAGCTGGATGGTGTTGATCAGCACCGAGCGCCGGTGGAGGCGCCTACGCCGCTCGACCTCGCCGGCCTCGCGCGCGCGCTCGATCTCCGGCATAAGCAGGAAGCGTCCGTACGCGAAGCCGCCGGTCACCACGGCGAGCAGGATGGCGGCGATCTCCGCGCCGGCGAGCAGGGTGAACAGCGTCGCCAGCGCGGCGAGGATGAGGAAGAACAGGTAGTAGAGCGGGAAGAGCGCGCGCACGAACGGGCCGGCCTGGTCCTCGCCCAGCGTCTGGAAGGCGGTCGGGGTGACGATCGCGGCGAAGAAGATCATGGTCGCGATCCCGCCCCCGATCGACAGGAAGGCGAGGATGGCGGGCAGGCTCTCGGCGAGCTGGGCGAACATGGCAGGCTCCCGTAAGGCGGCAGGTCTTCGCCGAGACTAATCTCCGCGGCGCCGGAATCGATCCCTCAGCCCCACGGTCCGCCATGGCTGCGGCCGGGCACGTCGCCGGACTCGCCGTCGAGCCCGCCACCCCACGGACCGTGATGGCCCCAGGGCCCGGCGCTCGGCGTTGGCGCGGCGCCGGCCATCTGGCGCAGGCGCGCGATGCGGTTGGCGGTCGAGGGATGGGTGGAGAACAGATTGTCCGCGCCCTGGCCCGACAGCGGGTTGATGATGAACATGTGCGCGGTCGCGGGATTGCGTTCGGCCTGTTCGTTGACGCTGCCGCGGGCGTGACGCTCGATCTTCTCCAGCGCGCTCGCGAGCCAGAGCGGATTGCCGGCGATCTCGGCGCCGGCCCTGTCCGCATCGTATTCGCGCGCGCGGGAGATCGCCATCTGCACCAGGCCGGCCGCGATCGGCGCGAGGATGGCGATCAGCAGGCCGGCGATCATGCCGCCGCGCTCGCGCCCGCCGCCGAAGAACAGCGCGAAGTTCGCAAGGAAGCCGATCGCGCCGGCGATCGTGGCGGTCACCGTCATCGTCAGCGTGTCGCGATTCCTGACGTGGGCGAGCTCGTGGGCCATCACGCCCATCACCTCCTGGCGGTTGAGCGTGCGCAGGAGCCCGGTCGTCGCGGCCACGGCGGCACGCTCCGGACTGCGCCCGGTGGCGAAGGCGTTGGGCTGTGGGCTGTCGATGACATAGATGCGCGGGCGCGGCAGGCCGGCCCCGTCCGCGAGCGCCACGACATCCCTGGCGTACTGCAGCAGCGCGGGATCGCGTTCGTCCGGGGTGACCTCGTGCGCGTTGTACATGCGCAGGACGATCCTGTCGGCATTCCAGTAGGCGAAGGCGTTCATCGCCGCGGCGAGGGCGAGCGCGATCGCCGCCCCGGCGGGGCCGCCGACGAGATAGCCGACGCCCATGAACAGTCCCGTCAGGGCGGCGAGGAGGATGAAGGTGCGAAGGCCGTTGCCGGTCATCTGGGGTTTTTCCGTGACTCTGGTCCGGTGCCGGCCCTTTGCCGGTCCCTGTTCAGCGACTAATTAGATGGGTGAGCAGGAAAAGGCCCGCAAGATGACGCAGTCCAGCCCGAAGCCGGTTTCCGACGGCCTTTACGAGAAGCGGGTGCGCGCGGCGGCAGAGCGTGCCCTGAAGGAGGCCGAAGAGCGCCGCGGGACGCAGGAGGCCGAGACGCCCGCCGCCGAGATCAACGGCCCGAAGGGGCCGGAGCCCACCCGCTTCGGGGACTGGGAGAAGAAAGGCATCGCCTACGATTTCTAGGCCAAGCGCCTGCGGTGGGGCGATGCGCAAACGTCACGCCGACGTCCCGAAACGAGACGGTTCGGCGACGCGGCCGGGACTCCGCGCCCGGGCGCGTGCTAGCCTTGGCCCCATGATCACGGCGCTCGCCCTCCTGCTGTCGCTTTCCGGACCCGCCCAGGCGGGCGTCCCGGTCTGTCCGCACGTGCGCATTGCCGAGCCGGCGACACCGGCCCTGGCCGGAGGGCGCTGCCGCGTCGTGCTCTACGAGCCGGACCGCGCGCCTGGTCCGCGGGCGCCCGAGCCCGCACCGCCCCCCGAGCCGGAGCGGCCCTGCCGGGTGGAGATCGTCCCGCACGCCGGGGCTTCCGAGGGCGACTGTACGCGCGTGCGCCTGCACGAGGCGCGGCACGGGCGCGGGTCCCACCGCGTGCGCGCCGGCGACGCCATCACGCTGGACGCCGTCTCGCTCGCCACGCTCGAGGGCGGGGTCGGAGGCGGGACCGCGCCGATCCTCATCGCCCATGGCGGCGGCACGGTGATCGTGCAGTCCAGCGCCACGGCGACCGCCTCGGCGAGCGCCCAGGCGAGCGCGCACGCCTCCGTCCGGATCCGCAGCGGCCATGGCGGCCATCACGGCGGTCACTGAAGCGATCGCATTCCCCATCCCCCTCCGGCCCGATCGGCTGGTGAGGGCGCCGTTGCGCCCGGCGGCGTGAAGCGGCTTCCCTAGCGCGGATCATTTTCCTATTATGGTCAAATGTTCGGTGTCTGGTCATATATCGCGTGCGGTACGGCGCTATCGCTATCTGTGGTTGGTCCGCTGCCCGGACCCATCCCGGCCGAGGTCGTGGAGGTGATCGACGCCGACACGATCGCCGTGCGCGCCTTCATCTGGCCGGGTCACAGCGTGGAGACGCGCGTGCGCCTGGCCGGCGTCGACGCGCCCGAGACCCGGCGCCCGGACTGCGAGGCCGAACGCGCGCTCGGCCAGGAGGCGGCGCGGACTGTGCGCGATCTGCTGCCGCCCGGCCGCGCGGTCTCGCTCTACGAGGTGGAGCTGGGAAGTTTCGCAGGCCGGGTCGTGGCGCGGCTCGAAAGCGGCGGCGAGGATCTCGGCGCCTGGCTGATGGCCCGCGGCCTGGCGCAGGCCTATGGCCGGTCGGACTTCTGCCGCGGAGCGGATACCGGGTCGGACGATTAGGCCGCGCTGCGGGAACGGCCGCAGGCCGGGACGGCTCCGGCCGCGGGGGCGCGTGCCCACTTCGCCCAGCCCTTCTCGTGAAACGTATAGGCCACGGTCTGGACCGCCGGCTCGATCAGGCCGATGGCGAGCGCCGCCTTCCAGCTGCCCGTCAGCGCGTACGCCACGCCCATCGCCACGACGAGGTGGGTGAGGGCATAGCTCGCGGTCTTGCAGGCCGCGAGCGGCATGCGCGGACGGGCGGAACGCGCGGGCCCGGAAATCGTCTCCAGCGCAGCTTTCATGGCGGCCCCCTTCATACTTGCACATGAGAATACTTCTCAATATGGAGGCGCGCAAGCATCGAGGCCATGAAGAGTTCCGATCGCACGCGAAGACTGCGCCTATGGCCGCTTCGCCCCGGCGGAAGCGGGGGCGAAGCGGCCGACCGGATCTAGTCCGGCCGGCCCATGATGATCGTGCCGTTCGTGCCGCCGAAGCCGAAGGAGTTGGACAGCACGGTATCGACCGCCTGCTCCTTCGTCTCGCGCACGATCGGCAGGTCGCCGATCTCCGGATCGATCTCGTCGATATTGATGGACGGGGCGACGAAGCCGTCGCGCATCATGAGGAGGCAGTAGATCGCCTCCTGCACGCCGGCCCCGCCGAGGCAGTGGCCGGTCATCGACTTGGTGCCGGAAATCAGCGGGACATCGTCCTTGCCGAACACCTCGCGGATGGCGCGCGCCTCGGCGACATCCCCGACCGGGGTCGCGGTCGCGTGCGGGTTGATGTAGTCGATCCTGCGGCCCCTGGCCTCTTCGAGCGCGAGCTTCATCGAGCGCGCCGCGCCCTCGCCGGACGGGGCAACCATGTCGTAGCCGTCGCTGGTCGCGCCGTACCCGAGGATCTCGGCGTAGATCTTCGCGCCGCGCGCCTTCGCCCGCTCGTATTCCTCCAGCACCACGATGCCGGCCCCGCCGGCGATCACGAAGCCGTCGCGATTCCTGTCGAAGGGCCGGGAGGCCTTCTGCGGGGTGTCGTTGTACTGGGTGCTCATCGCGCCCATGGCGTCGAACAGGTTGGACAGCGACCATTCGAGCTCCTCGCCCCCGCCGGCGAAGACGATGTCCTGCTTGCCCCAGGCGATCTGCTCGGCGGCCGCGCCCATGCAGTGCAGCGACGTCGTGCAGGCCGAGCTGATCGAATAGTTCACGCCCTTGATCCTGAACGGGGTGGCGAGCGTCGCCGAGGCGGTCGAGCACATCGCCTTGGGCACGGCGAACGGCCCGATGCGCTTGGGGCCCTTCTCGCGGGTGATGTCGGCGGCCTTGACGATCGCCTCGGTGGAGGGCCCGCCGGTGCCGACGATGAGGCCGGTGCGCTCGTGGGAGACCTCGGACTCCTCGAGGCCGGCATCGGCGATGGCCTGCTCCATCGACATGTAGCACCAGCCCGAGCCCTCGCCCATGAAGCGGTAGGCCCGCTTGTCGACATGCTCGGCCGGATTCACCGATGGCTTTGCGTGGACCTGGCAGCGAAAGCCGAGATCGGCGTATTCCTGCGCCTTGACGATCCCCGACCTGCCAGCCTTCAGACTCCCGGCGACCGCATCGGCGTTCTCGCCGATGGCCGAGACGATCCCGATTCCGGTGACGACGACACGCCTCATTCAGCAGCTCCCGGTCTACCCATTTCCTCGGGCCGGAACAGACCCACGCGAAGATCCTTCGCGGTATAGATCACCTGCCCGTCCGCTTCCACGTGGCCATCGGCGATGCCCAGAACAAGCCTGCGCATGATCACCCGCTTCAGATCGATGACGTAGCGCACGCAGCTGACCTCGGGCGGCACCTGGCCGGTGAACTTCACCTCGCCGACACCGAGCGCGCGGCCCTTGCCGGGCGCACCCGACCAGCCGAGGAAGAAGCCGACGAGCTGCCACATCGCGTCGAGGCCGAGGCAGCCCGGCATCACCGGGTCGCCCTCGAAATGACATCTGAAGAACCAGAGATCGGGCTTCACGTCCAGTTCGGCGACGATATGGCCCTTGCCGTGCGCGCCGCCTTCCTTCGTGATCTCGTTGATTCGATCGAACATGAGCATGGGCGGCAAGGGCAGCTGGGCATTGCCGGGGCCGAACAATTCGCCATGTCCGCAGGCTATGAGTTCGTCGTAATCATAGCTGTTCTTCGGTTCAAACTGGGTCAAAACGCTGGTGTCCTCGATTCTTGCCGCGCGCCATGGTTTCGAACGCGGGCGCGCCGGGCCGGGTTTCTGTCTATCGTGGGATGGAGGGCGAGGAAAGCGCCGCGGTTCACCCCGCACGGCGCAGCGGGCGCGTCACTCGGCCGCCTCCGCCGTGACCGGACCGTCTCCGGCGCCTGGCGCGCGCCGGCAGGGATCCTCCGGGCGGGCGCTGCGCGGATCGCGTTCGGGCGCGTAGACTCCCCACAGACTCGCGGCCGGGACCCAGCCGCGCCGCCCGTCCGCCTCCAGCCGGCACCAGCCGGCCCGGCAGCGTTCGAGCCAGAGCACCGCCCCGGGCTCGGCCTCGGCCTCGATCACCGCATCCGGCTCGGGTCGCGCGCGCAGCACGGCCGCTTCGAGAAGGCGCACGGAGCGCCGCCCGGACAGAACCCGGCGATGCATCCAGGTCTCCTCCCCGTCGGGATCGCGCACGCGCCGCCAGTCCGCGGTCTCGGCGACCACTTCCAGCGGCAGGCCGGCGCGCACGTATTCCCACACGATCGGATGGCCGAGCGAGGGCCCGGCCCGCCCGTTCACGCTCTCGAACTTCAGCGAGACGAAACGCGGCACGGGCAGGCCGGAATGGGTGTCGCAGCCCTGCGCCATCGCCGGCGCGGTGGCGGCAATCAACCCGGCAAGGGCAAGAAGCGGGGCGATGAGTCGCATGGGCCGATCCTCCCATCGCCAGGGTGAATCGCGCGTTAAGCCGCATGGCCGCCGAGCGGGGCAATTTGTGCTTGCCTCCCGGAGCGCGATCGCATCAAACTCTCCTGTCACGAGAGCGATCTGGAGGCGCGGCGTGTTTCGTATCCTGCTGGCGGGCCTGGGTCTGCTCTGCGCAGGCCTCGCCCATGCGGCGCAGGACCGGGCGATGCCCGTCAGCCCGCCGACGCTCGCCGACCTTTTCGCGCCGCCCGCCATCGATCAGCCGCAGCTGTCCCCGAGCGGCCGGTATCTTCTCTATCTGCGTCAGCCACAACCGGGCGAATCCGGGGATGCCCGGCAGCTGGTGGTCTCCGACCTGGCCGATCCCGACGCGCCGGCGACGCTGGCCATCCCTCTGGACGGGCTCGACGTGCGCTGGGCCGGGTGGGCGAACGATGAGCGCATCCTCATCAGCGTCGCCTATATCGCCAGGGTGGAGGACGGCTTCGCGATCGAGTTCCGCGACGGAATGATCTACCTGGTCGACAGGATAGAGCGCACCCAGGTGATCGCGCTCGACCGCGACGGCTCCAACCCGGTCCAGCTGCTCGCCCAGAGCCGGTTCGACACCACGCTGAACGCCAATCTGGACCAGATCACCGACTTCCTGCCCGGCGATCGCGAGCACATCCTGATGCCCGCGCGCAGCCGGCGCGCCGGCACCCTCGATCTCTACCGGGTCAATGTCTACACCGGGGATGTGCGCCGTGCCGAGGCGGGGCGTAGCCGGACGCTCGCCTGGTTCACCAACCGACGCGGCGACGCCGTCATGCGCCTGGACGCCTCGGCGCGGTTCGGAAGCATCGACGTCCTCGTCCGCGCCGCCGACGGCCATCTCTGGCGCAATGTGGAGCGCTTCAGCCTCAGCCAGTTCGGCCAGCTGCAGAACGAGTACGAATGGGTCGCCCGCGCGGAGGCCTTCGACGAGGCGCTGGTCTATGCCCGCTCGCCGCAGACCGGGACGATGGGACTGTTCCGCTACTCCTTCGGGCTGGAAGACCTGGTCGGCCCGGTCTTCGTCGATCGCGACGTCGACATCGCGGCTGTGCACGTCGACCCGTTCTCCATGCGCCCGCTCTACGTGCGCTACGAGGACACGCGGCCCCGCATCCATGTCGAGGACGGCGAGCTGGCGCGCCATCTGTCGGGCCTGCAGGCGTTCTTCGGCGAGGACATGCTGATCGAGCCGCTGCAGGTCGCCGGCGGCCGCGTCCTGCTCAATGTGAGCAGCCCCGAGCAGCCTTCCGCCTTCTATCTCTACCGGCTCGCCGAATCGGCGGTGACCCCGATCGGCCCGGCTCTGCCGCAGCTGGTGCGGCGCGATCTGGCTGCGGTGGAAATATACCCCTACACCGCGCGCGACGGGACCGCGCTGTTCGGCTACCTGACCGTGCCCGTGGAGAGCCACGGGGCGCTCCCCCCGCTGGTCGTCCTGCCGCATGGCGGGCCGGAGCGGCGCGACAGTTACGGCTTCGACCCGGTCGCCCAGCTGCTGGCGGCCGAGGGATACATGGTTTTCCAGCCCCAGTTCCGCGGCTCCTACGGTTTCGGCGAGGCGTTCGCCCAGGCCGGATACGCAGAATGGGGCGGACGCATCCAGGACGACATCACCGACGGTGTCCGCGCCGTGCTCGCCGACTCTCTCGCCGACCGCGACAAGGTCTGCATCTTCGGCTTCAGCTTCGGCGGCTATTCCGCCCTCATGGGACCCATCCGCGAAACGGATCTGTACCGCTGCGCCATCTCCGCGGCAGGCGTCAGCGACCTGTTCGCGCTCGTCACGGAAGCCGAGGCCGAGAACGAGGCCGCGCTCGACTATCTTCACCGGGCGGTCGGCCACCCCGAACGCGACGCGCAGCGCCTGGCGGCCCATTCGCCGGCCCTGCGCGCTGGCGAAATCGGCGTGCCGGTCCTGCTCCTGCACGGGCGGGAGGACCGCGTAGTCGCCTACGCGCAGAGCGAGGCCATGGAAGCGGCCTTGCTGGCCGCTGGGAAGGACGTCACCTTCATCGCCAATGCCGGCGGGCACCACTTCGAGGACCGCGACCTGTTCGCCACGATGCTGTTCCACGTGACCGGCTTCCTGCGCCGCCACATTCCCCCGCCCGAACCGCCGCCCCCGCCGCGGCCCTGGTGGATGGAGGACGACGAGCCCGAGCGCGAGGATGTGCCGATCCCCAGGGACGTCATCCTGACGCCGCAGTGACTCCGCCCGGCTGGACGCGCGCCCGCGCCCGTTCCATATCCGGTCCAGGCCAGCCGCTTCTCAGGGAACCGCCCATGCGCATCCTCGCCTCAGCCTTCGCCCTTTCGTTCGCCCTGCCCACCGCCCTCGCCCAGGAGGAAGCCGCGGTCACCACGACCGATCTCGGCCACGGGATATACGAGCTGTCGACCGGCCGGGCGGGCAATGTCGGCCTGCTCGTCGGGGAGGACGGGGTGTTCATGATCGACACCCAGATGGAAGACCTCGCCCCACTCATCGACGCGGCCCAGAAGGAGGTTTCCGGCGGGCGCGAGGTCGATCTCGTCCTCAACACCCACCTGCACGGCGATCACGTGCTCGGCAACGCGTATTTCGCCGGGCGCGGCGCGGTGATCATGGCCCACGCCAACGTGCGCCCGCGCCTGGTCGAGCCGGTTCGGGTCGAACTCGTCGGGCGCACGCCCGAGCCGCTGTCTGGCGCCTACCTGCCCAGCGTCAATCTCGATCACGGCGACTTCGTCACGATGAACGGCGTGACCGCGCGCTTCCACCACGCCCCGGCCGCGCACACCGACGGCGATCTCTTCGTGCATTTCGAGGAGGCCGACGTGATCCATGCCGGCGACCTCCTGTTCTCCGGCCTGTACCCCTTCATCGATCTCGACAATGGCGGCACGGTCGGCGGCTTCATCGCGGGCATGCAGATGATCGCCGATCTCGCCGGGCCGGACACGGTGGTGATCGCCGGGCACGGCCCGCTCTCCACCAAGGCGGACCTGGAAGCCAGCATCGCCATGCTGAGCGAGGCGCGCGCACGCGTCGAAGCGCTGGTCGCGCAGGGCCTCGATCTGCAGGCGATCCAGGACGAAAACCCGCTGGCGGACTTCCATGCGGACTGGAACTGGGGTTTCATCACCACCGAACGCATGGTCTGGACGCTGTATCGGGACATCACCGGTGAAACACAATAAATCCACCCTCCCCCCGCCCCGCGTCATCGTGATGCTGGTCGGGATCGCCGTCCTGCTCGGCGCCCTGTTCGCGATCCTGATGAACAGCTGGATCGGAGGCGCCGCGGTCGGCGTTGCCTTCGCACTGGCCTTCGCCGGCGTGCTGTTCATGGCGCGCCGGGGCGAGAAGAAGGTGCTGAAGAAGAGGCGGTGATGGCCGGAGACGGCGAGGCTGCCGGACGCCGGGCGCGGATCAACGCGCTCGCGGCCGGCCTGGCGATCGGGATCGTCGCGATCGCACCGGTCTCGCTGTGGGTCGGCAGCTGGACCTACGGCACGCTCGCCGGCCTCATGCTCGGGGTCTCGCTCGCCGCGATCCTGATGGACCGCGTCACGCGCCGGCGCCAGCGCCGCGGCGAGGAAGAGCCGCCCTCCTAGGGCCCGGCGCACACCGGGCAGGCCGGATCCTTCGCCACGCGCACGACGCGGGCCTCGGCCTTCAGCGTGTCCTGGATGTGCAGCCGGCCGAGCAGCGGGGTTCCGGCGCGGGCGATCAGCTTGATCGCTTCCAGCGCCATCAGGGACCCGATCGCGCCGGTCAGCGCCCCGACGATCCCCACTTCCGCACAGCGCTCGGCCCCGGGCGGGATCTCCGGCACCAGGCAGCGATAGCAGGGCAGGTCCGCCCCGAGATGCGGCGCGAACACGCCGAGCTGGCCGCTCCAGCGCCCCACCGCGCCGGAGACCAGCGGCACGCGCGCCTTCACCGCGGCGTCGTTGACCGCGAAGCGGGTGGCGAAGTCGTCGCAGCCGTCGAGCACGAGATCCATGCCGTCCAGAAACCCGGGCAGGGTCCCGGCGTCGGCGCGGCCCTCGACCGGCTCGACGCGCACGGCAGGATCGAGTCCGGTCAGCGCCTCGGCAGCCTTGGCCGCCTTCGGCGCGCCGACATCGCCGGTGCGGTAGAGGATCTGGCGCTGCAGATTGTCGAGGCTGACGGTGTCGGGATCGACGATCCTGAGCCGTCCGATCCCCGCCGCGGCGAGATAGAGCGCGGCCGGCGAGCCGAGCCCGCCCGCCCCGACCAGCAGGACGGAGGCCTTCGAGAGGCGCTGCTGTCCGGGCCCGCCGATCTCCTTCAGGAGGATGTGGCGGGCGTGGCGCTGCGTGTCGATCGCGATGGCGGGCCTCCCTCGGTTCATCGCTGTTTCTAGTCGCTGCGCCCGCTGCGCGCGAGCCACATGTCTGCGGGATGTGGTGCAGAGGCGCGAAACGGGCCAGTCTTCACCCTTTCCGCAGCTGGATGTCCTGCCGACGTGAACGCCCCGCTCTCGCCCCATCTCTCGCCGGACCAGGCCCGCCTCGTCGAGCACATCGTGTCGAGCGGCACGAACGTCTTCCTCACCGGCCGGGCGGGAACGGGCAAGACGACGCTGACGCGCGCGCTTCTGAAGCGCCTGGGATCGAAGGCGGCCGTGCTCGCGCCGACGGGCGTCGCGGCCATGCATGCGGGCGGGCAGACCCTGCATTCCTTCTTCCGCCTGCCGCCGCGCCTCATCGAGCCCGCCGACGTGAAGCGCCTGAGGAATGCGCGCGCCATCAAGGCGCTCGAGGTCCTCGTCATCGACGAGATCTCCATGGTGCGCTCCGACATGATGTGGGCGATCGACGCCGCGCTCAGGATGAACCGCAATTCGTCGGCCCCGTTCGGCGGGGTGCAGATGGTGCTCGTCGGCGATCTCGCCCAGCTTCCTCCCGTCGTGCAGGGCGAGGAGGCGGCCTATCTGGAGATGGCCTATGGCGGGCCCTTCTTCTTCCACACGCCCGTCTTCCGCGATGCCGGCTTCACCCTGATCGAGCTCGAGACCGTCTATCGCCAGTCCGATCCCGACTTCGTCGAGATCCTCAACGCGATCCGCGAGGGCGAGATAAGGCGCGATCAGGGCCGGCGTCTGAACGAGCGCGTCACCGGACGCTCGGCGCTGGAAGCCAGCGAGACCCATGTCGTGCTCACCCCCACCAATGCGGCCGCCGCGCGGATCAACTCGGCACGGCTCGACGCCCTCGTCGGCGAGCCGCGCCTGCTACCGGGCAAGGTGGAGGGCGAGTTCGAGGAGCGCGTGAGGCCTACCGACGAGCCGCTGGTCCTGAAACCCGGCGCGCGCGTCATGCTGATCCGCAACGATCCGGCCGGGCGCTGGGTCAACGGCTCGCTCGGCGAGGTCGTCGCCTTCTCAGCCGACGGGGTGAAGGTGCATGTGAACGGGGAGACCCACACCGTCGAACCGGTCAAGTGGGAGCGCTTCCGCTACACCGCCGACGCCAGCGCGGAAACGCTGAAGAAGGAGACCGTCGGCGCGTTCGAGCAGTATCCGCTGCGCCTGGCCTGGGCGATGACGATCCACAAGGCGCAGGGGCTGACGCTGGACAAGGTCTATCTCGACCTGCCCGGCCGCCTCTTCGCGCACGGCCAGGCCTATGTGGCGCTCTCCCGCGCGCGCTCGATCGAGGGCCTCGAGCTTTCCCGCGGCCTCGCGCCCAGCGACCTCATCACCGACGAGCGCATCTTCGACGTGAGAAGCTATTGCGACCCGCTGCCCAAGGGGCTGCTGGGCTAGCGGCCCGTACTCCCGAACCCGCCTTCGCCGCGCTCGGTCTCGTCCAGGGTCTCGACTGGTTCCCACACCGCCTGGGTGACCGGCGCGATGATCATCTGGGCGATGCGCTCGCCGCGCTTGACGGTGAAGGGCTCGCGGCCGTGATTGATCAGGTTGACACGGATCTCGCCGCGATAGTCCGCGTCGATCGTGCCCGGCGTGTTGACGCAGGAAATGCCGAACTTCGCCGCCAGGCCGGAGCGCGGGCGCACCTGCGCCTCGTAGCCTTCGGGCAGCGCGATGGCGAGACCGACCGGGATCAGCTGCCACTGTCCCGGCTGCAGGACGACCGGCGCGTCCTCCGGCAAGGCGGCCGGCAGGTCCATGCCGGCCGAGCCGGAGGTCTGGTAGCGGGGCAGCTCCAGCCCCTCGAAATGGGGCAGGGCCTTGATCTTGACGGAAACGGGCATGGCGGACACCGGGTTCAGACGGAAACGGGAGCCCCGTTCCTAGAGCAGGATCGCCTCGGATAGAAGCGCCCTGCTCCAGCTTCCCCGGCGAGCGGCCGGGCCTGCCCGTCCAGCGCCCTATTGCGGCGTCTCGCCCTGGGCCTGGGCCTCGAGATAGGCATTGAGCGCCGCCTCGCCCGCGTTGAAGCCTTCCAGAGCCGCGACGATCTCGGCGCGCTCCTCCTCGGTGATCTCGCCCTGGGGCAGCTGCACCACGTAATTTCCGTCCCGGTAGCCGAGCGCAAGCACCGTGACCTCCTCGCCCTCGCCCGACCGGATGTAGAGCGGCATGCCGTGGCGCAGGATCTCGAAATCGTTCGCGTCCGGCACGACCGTATCGCGCACGCACAGGACGCCGCTGGCGGTCTCGGGAACCGGCGGAGGCGGCATCAGGCCTTCCCTCGCGGTTTCCTCGGCCAGGGTATAGCCCTCCAGCAGTTCCGGGTCGCCCTCGGCGGAGACCGCGTAGCACTGCGCGTTCGCGGCCGCGGACAGGCCGGCGGCCGCCAGCAGGGCCGCCGCGCTGGCAGAAAACAGCTTCATGGCAAAACGTCTCTCTTCTCGCTCCACGCGGGGTCAGGCGCCTCGGGCCTCCCCGCGTGCTCGATGAAACGAGCCTAGACCGAAGCCGTTCCCGAAAACAAATCCGCGATCCGCGCGGCGAGGCGCTCGGCGATCTCGGATTTCGGCGCACGCTCCCAGATCTCGGTCCCCTCGCCGGTGATCAGCAGGGCCGCGTTGGCGTCCCCGCCCATCACGTCGCCGGACACGTCGTTGGCGAGAATCCAGTCGCAGCCCTTGCGCGCGCGCTTGGCGATCGCCTCGGCCTCGACATCGTGGGTCTCCGCGGCGAAGCCGACGACCAGGCGCGGCCGGCCGGTCTCCAGCGAGGCGATGGTCCTGAGGATATCGGGGTTCTCGACGAGTTCGAGCGTCTTCGTGGCGGCCTTCTCACCCTTCAGCTTGCGTTCCGACACCGCGGCCGGGCGCCAGTCGGCGACCGCGGCGACGGCGACGAAGATGTCGGCAGGAAGCGCGGCCTCCACCGCGGCGAGCATCTCGCGCGCGCTTTCCACCGGGACGGTGTGCACGCCTTCGGGATGGGGCAGCGCGGTCGGGCCGGAGACCAGCGTCACGCGCGCCCCGGCGCGCGCGAGAGCGCTCGCGATCGCATAGCCCTGCTTGCCCGAGGAGCGGTTGGACAGGAAGCGCACCGGATCGATCGCCTCCAGCGTCGGCCCGGCCGTCACCACCGCGTGGCGGCCTTGAAGGGGCAGGCTCATGGCCGCAGCGCGTCCGCGACGACGTCGGCGATGCGCACCGGCTCGGCGAGCCGGCCGGGGCCGAACTCCCCGCAGGCCATCTCGCCCTCGTCGGGGTCGACGATCGTCACGCCGCGGCTCTTCAGCGTCTCAAGATTGGCCTGCGTCGCCGGGTGCTGCCACATGCGCACATTCATCGCCGGGGCCATCACCACCGGCTTGTCGGTCGCCAGCAGCGCGGTGGTGGCGAGATCGTCGCAGATGCCGTGGGCCGCCTTGGCCATCAGATTGGCCGTCGCCGGGCAGACCACCACCAGATCGGCCGAACGCGACAGCTCGATATGGCCCATCTCCGCCTCGTCGGTCAGCGAGAAGAGGTCGTCATAGACCTTGTCGCCGGACAGCGCGGCGACGCTCATCGGGGTGACGAACTGCTTGCCCGCCTCGGTGAGGATGGCGCGCGTGGCGATCGCGCGCCGCTTCAGCTCGCGGATCAGCTCCAGCGACTTGTAGGCGGCAATGCCGCCGCCGATGATGAGAAGGATGCGTTGTTGCGCCATGGGCCGTTCCTGATCCGACGAAGTCCTTCGCCTTCCTAGCCGGAAACCGGCAGGACGTCACTTCGAGCCGGCGCGAGCGCACGTGCGCTTGCGTGCGTCAAGCCAGCGCCAGGACCGCCCAGAGCGCGCCCGCCCCGGCCGCCGCGCCCAGCACCGCGCCGAAGACCCAGCCGGGCACGCCGCGGCGCTTCCGGGCGGGTTCGCGCAGCGGATGCTCCTTCAGGCGCGCGGCGGCCTCGGTGAGGTTTTCCAGGGTCTCGGGCAGCTTGCGGAAGCTCTCGCGCAGGCGGCGGAGATCCTCGATCACGTCGCGCGCGATCCCTTCCGGGCCGAGCTCGCGCTTCATGAAGCGCTCGACCGCCGGAGCGGAGGCCTTCCACATATTGTGCTCGTCCGACAGCGACCGGCACACGCCCTCGGCCTGCACCATCGTCTTCTGCAGCAGGACGAGCTGGGGCTGGAGATGCATGTCGAACAGGTCGGTGATCTCGAAGAGCTGCATCAGGACGCGGCTCATCGGCACCTCGCTCGCCGTCTTGCCGAAGATCGGCTCGGCGACGGCGCGCAGCGCGCTCGCGAAGTCGGCCTTCGAATGGCGCTCCGGCACGTAGCCGGCCATGAAATGGGCTTCGGCGGCCGCGTCGTAGTCCTTCACCAGGAAGCCGTGCAGGATGAGGGCGAGATAGCGCCGCTCGGCCGCTTCGAGCCGGCCCATGATGCCGAAATCGACGGCCCACAGCCGGCCCTCGGGCGTGACGAAGAGATTGCCGGCATGCATGTCGGCGTGGAACACGCCGCGGTCGAGCGCGGTCGCCAGGAAGGCGTCGGTGATGTCGGCCGACAGCTTCAGCGGATCGATGCCCGCCGCCTGGATGCGGGCGGTATCGGTGAGCGGGATGGCCTCGATCCAGTCGGTGGCGAGCACCCGCTTCGTCGTGTAGCGCCAGTCCACCTCGGGGATGAAGAAGTTCTGCGCCGCCGCCGCGGCCTCCTTCAGCTCGCTGGCCGAAGCCGCCTCCAGGCGCAGGTCGAGTTCGAGCGTGAGCGAGCGCGCCACGGTCTCCACGAAGGCCTTCGGCTCGAGGCGCTTCGATTTCGGGAACAGGCCTTCGGCGAGGCGGGCGCCCAGGCGCAGCGCGGCGATGTCGCGCGCGATGCGCTTCTCCACGTCGGGACGCAGGATCTTCACTGCCAGCGTGCGCCCGTCCTTCGTCACCGCCCGGTGGACCTGGGCGATGGAGGCTGCGGCCACGGCCGGGCCGAACTCGGCGAACTCCTGCGCGATCGGGACGGAAAGCTCGCGCTCGAAGATGGCGCGCGCCTCGCCGTCGGGAAACGGCGCCATCTTGTCCTGCAGCCGGGCGAGCCCGCGCGCGAACTCGGCCCCGATCACGTCGGCGCGCGTGGCCAGCACCTGGCCGAACTTCACATAGGAGGGGCCCAGCTCTTCCAGCGCGCGCGCCAGGCGCTCGCCGGGGTTGGAGGCTCGATCGCGGATCGCCACCAGGCGCGCGACGCGCCCCAGGACGCGCGCGGGGGCGGGCAGGCTCTCCTGGTATTCGCGTGGAAAGATCGCGTCGTGACGCGCGAGCGTCCACGCGGCGCGGCCCAGCCGGCCGATATGTCCAAGCGTGCGAAACATCGCGGAAGGTTTAGGGCGCCCGCTCCGGCTTGGCGAGGGGGGCGCGGCAGGAAAGCACCTGCATCAAAGCGCCGCGCAGCGCGCCTGCAGCCAGTCGCGCACGGCCGGGTCCGCCGTGAGGGCGAGCGCCCGGCCATAGGCCTCGCGCGCGGGTCCGGGCTGCCCGGCCTGCGCCAGCCAGTGCGCACGCGCGGCATGGAAGGGCTGGTGGCCCGCCAGCGCCTTGCCGGCGCTCGTCTCGAGCGCGTCGAGACCGGCGAGCGCGGCGGCCGGCCCGGCGATCTCCCCCTGCACGCAGGCGCGCGCGATGTGCGCCCCGAGCCCCGCCCCTTGCGCGATCAGGCCATCGTAGAGCCGCGCGAGCGCCGTCCAGTCGGTGCGCCCGGTCACCGCCCGTGCGGCATGGACCGACTGGATGGCCGCTTCCAGCGAGAAGCGTCCGGGCGGGCCGAGCGCCAGCGCGCGCCGGAGCCCGGCCTCGGCCTGCGCGATCAGACGATGGTCCCAGAGCGCGGTGTCCTGCTCCGCGAGCGGCACGAAACCGCCGTCCAGCCCGCGCCGGGCACGGTGGCGCGACTGACAGTATCTCAAGAGGGCGAGCAGGCCGTGCGCCTCGGCTTCGCCCTGGAGGAACTCGGCGACGAGGCCCGCCAGGAACAGAGCCTCGCCGGCCAGGCCCTCCGGCCCGGCGCCGTAATCGGCCCAGCCGTCGGTGTAGGCGGCGTAGACCGCGTCGAGCACCGCGGCGAGGCGGTCCGCCGCCTCTTCCGGTTCGGGCATGTCGAAGGCGATTCCCGCGTCCTTGATCTTGCGCTTGGCGCGCGACAGGCGCTGACCCATCGCCGCCGGACTCACCAGGAAAGCCTGCGCGATGCGCGCCGCGTCGAGGCCGAGCACGGTCTGCAGCATCAAGGGCGTGCGGATGGCGGGATCGATGGCCGGGTGGGCACACACGAACATCAGCCTCAGCCGGTCGTCCGGGAGCGGCCGGTCGGGCCGGGCGGGATCGAGGAGGGACACCAGCTCGCCTGTCGCGGCGTCCCGCGTCTTCTCGCGCCGGCCGGCATCGATCAGGCGCCGGCGCGCCGCGGTCAGCAGCCAGGCCTCGGGCCGGTCCGGCACGCCGTCGTCCGGCCAGCGCTCCAGCGCGCGGGCGAAGGCATCGGCAAGCGCATCCTCGGCGGCGGCAATGTCGCGCGTGCGCCGGGCGAGGCTGGCGAGCAGGCGGCCATAGGCCGTGCGGGCGGCTAGCTCGGCCGCCGCCCGCGCCTCGCAGCTTGTGGCGAGTTCATCCGCCATAGTCGGGCACGGGACGCACCTCGATCGTCCCGTACTGCGCCGCCGGGCAGCGCCGCGCCCAGTCGAGGGCGGCGTCCATGGTGTCCGCCTCGATGACGTAGAAGCCGCCGAGTTGCTCCTTCGTGTCGGCATAGGGGCCGTCCTCGACGCGCCCGGCCTTCAGCGTGCGGGCCGTGTGCGAAGGCGAGAGCGGCTCGCCGGCGACCATCGCACCGGCCCTTGCGAGCGCCTCGACATAGGCCATGTGCTCGCCGATCACCTCCCTCCGCTCGGCCTCGCTCAAACCGGCCCAGGCGTCTTCCGCCTCGTAGAGCAGGAATGCGAACTTCATCGCGCGTCTCCTTGGCTGCCGTCCGCGCCGGCGCGGATGTTCCGCCGGCCTCATATTACGACGCGCGGGAGCGGTCCGCTTCGACAATCTCGCAGGAGACTCTTCTAGAGCTTCCACCCCATGTGCAGGGCCGCGATGCCGCCGGAGAGGTCGGTGACGGAGACATTGGCGAAGCCGGCGGCCTCGACCTCTTGCCGGAAGGCCTGCTGGTGGGGAAAGCGGCGGATGGATTCGACGAGATACTGGTAGCTGTCGCGGTCCTTCGCGATGAGCTGACCGAGCGCGGGAATCGCGTTGAACGACCAGGCGTCGTAGAGGCGCGCGAGGGCGCGCGTGGTGGGCCGGGAGAATTCCAGGCAGAGGAAGCGCCCGCCGGGCTTGAGCACGCGGTGCATCTGCTTCAGCGCCGCGGCGCGGTCGGTGACGTTGCGGATGCCGAAGCCGATCATCACGCAGTCGGCCGAGCGGTCCTCGAAGGGCAGCATTTCCGCGTTGGCGCAGACCCAGGCGAGGTCCTCGCGATCCCCGCGCCTCAGTCCCGAACGCATCATCTCGAAATTGATGTCGGCGACGACGGCCCGGGCGGGCGGACCGCCGGCGCGCCGGCGCACCGTCTCGGCCCGGTCCAGGAAGGCGCGCGCGAGATCGCCCGTTCCGCCGGCGACATCGACGAGCACCTCGCCGGGGCGCGGATTGGCCCGGGTGATCGTGATGTCCTTCCACACCCGGTGGATGCCGAGGCTCATCACGTCGTTCATCAGGTCGTAGCGCCGCGCCGAGCGGTCGAACACGGAGCGCACGAGGGATTGCTTCTCCTCGCGGGGCACCTGCCTGAAGCCGAAGGAGGTGGTGTCGCCGGGCGGGTTTGTCTCGGTGTCGCTCATGAGGTCTACATAGCCGGGCCGGGCCGTGCGGGCCAGCGCGCACATGAGCGCAGGTCCTGACTGATAGAATTATGCTTGCCTGCGGGCGCGCGCATGCGCGAAGCTCGTTAACCATGAGCCTGTCGCCCCCCATGCGGCCCGAGACAGAGGCGGAAACCCTGCGCGACCGGCTGTCGCGCATGGAACGCCAGCTCGCTCACGTCGAGCAGCTCCTCGCCGCGCTGGCACGTCACGCCGGGATCGACGCGGGTGACTGTCCCGCCTGCGGCTACGGCCGGCTGCAATACACGGTCGACAAGACGCACCGCACCTTTGGCGTCGTGAGCACGGCGTGCGATAGCAGCGAGCAGGAGCCGGCCGCGGAGAGCCCAACGCGCGTTTCACCG